>JAFPME010000031.1 GCA_017402445.1 Prevotella sp.
CCAGCGGACAGTTGGCCATCTCCATCGCCTTGTCCTGCAGGGCGAGTGCTATCACATAGCCAACAACGAAGGCAATGGCAGTAAAGAGGATGCTCTCGCCTATCAGCTTTCCAAAGACCTGCAGGCGCGACAGGCCCAACAGCCGACGGGTAGCCATCTCCTTCGATCGCTCGGAGGTAAGCGACACGCTCAGGTTCACGTAGTTGAAGATGGCGAACACCAGTACCAACAGGGCAACAACTACATAGAGGTGTGCCATCTCCCGACTGCCGTGATTGATGTCTTCCTGCCCTAACGAACACTCCATCGCGTCATAGTAAATGGTGGAGAACGGCGTGAGCGTCAGTTCCTTTGCCGCCTCCATCTGATAAATCCAAAAAAACGTCTTCAGATAGTCGATCATATCGCCAGTTTTGCTTCGCAGGTCGCAGTCCTCGCGCTGCATCAGGAAGAGCACGCAGCACGACGCGTTGTTCATCTCTTCGCTCCATGCCGAATAGTGGAAGTGGCGCAGGTTCTCTACGTTGAACACACATTCGTAGCCGTCGGGAACGATGGAACGGTCGAAGTCGTCCATGATGCCGCTGACGGTGTAAGTGATATGACCTTTCCCGTCGTTCGCATCGCCTAACTCCATTTCGTCATCGCCCAGCACCATCTCCTTGCCGATAGGACTCTCGTCGGGCCAATAGCGCTGAGCAAAAGACTTGCTCACCACAATCTGGTTGGGCGCGCTGAGCACCTTCCGCCGGTCGCCCGTCAGCAGGCGGTAGTCGAAGAACGTGAAGAAGTTCTTTCCCGTCACGAGCACTTTGGTGTCGGCCTTCTGCGCGCCTATGTTAAATGTCATGCCGTAGCCAGCCATCGAGCACCAGTCTTCCACCTCTGGGAAACGCTCTTTCAGCCGCTCGCCCACACGGAAGTTCGACATCATGCACATCTCGTTGCCTACGACGAACGTCCGGTCGGCGCGTGTCTGGTAGTTCTCCACCGTCGTCTGACGATAGATCAGGTCGCCCAACAGCAGCAAGAACGCCATCGAGAGGCACAGTCCCACGATATTGATAAAGGTAAACAGCTTGTGACGACTCAGGAATCTGAAATAACTCTGCATACGTTTTATAACTTTCTGATGATGCAAAGTTAAGACAATAAAAAGAATCCGCCAAGGCCCGAGGCCCTGACGGGAGCGGATTGTCTAAAAATTAGACAGTAGAACGTATGATTTTTAGACGGTCTATTCGCAAATCATGCGTGCCATGTCGTTCAGAGAGAGACATTGGTTGCGGCTGATGGCGATGCGCTCGTTGTGATGCTCCCATGGAGCAAGGATGAGCAGTTGGCCCCGAGCACAAGCCTCCATGCGCCGCCCATCAGGCTTTGCCAGGTCGGTAAAGCCGTTTTCTTGCAGGTAGATGAGCGGGAATCCTCGCTCGAAAGCAGTCCGCATGACCGTTTTCTCGCATGGCGATATGGAGGGCGACACCAGCACGGCTCCCAGTGCGGCAGCAGAGAGGAAAAAGTTCACTCGCTGCTGTATCTCCGTTTCTGTCAAGCGGCGCGAGCACTGCACCTGCAGCTTGACGGGGCGCTGAAGCAGGAAACGGTTGCCAATGGCCGAGAACTGCTGGTTGCCAACCATCAGGTTGCGCTGTACGCGGAAGAGGTCGGGATGTTCGCGCTTCATCAGCAGGCGGCGCGGGTTGTCGGCGAGGTAGCGGATCCACGTGTCAAGCTGGCCTTCGCGCAGGAGCAGGCGGTCGTTATAGCCGCGGGCAAAGAGCAGGCCGTGGCGGCGGTCGTCCTTTGGTCGTTGTTCTGCCTGGCACGTTTGTTGTGTTTGTTCCGTTTGTTGTGTTTGTCCCATTTGTTGCGTTTGTCCCGTTTGTTGCGACCAGGTCGCAACAGACTGAACCTGGCCAAGCACGAGGCGGCGGTAGGCTTTGTTGCAGCCTGTCTTGAAGCCCTTGATAGCCTGGCCCAGGTGCTGGTCCATTTTTTCCTTTACGAAGAGTATGCCATGCAGGTGGTCGGGCATCATCTGCAGTGCGAGCACTTCTATTTCTGGGTACAGTTCATGAGTGGCCCACCAGCGTTCTGCAACAGCTCGCCCCAACTCCGTCAGCACCACCTGCGGCTCATCGGGCGTGCCAGATGAGCCATCGCTTCGCCCTGCCACCCGTCCGAAGAGCGGACGGCGCCCCTCGGTCACCATCGTGATCATGTATATTTGGCGCCCCTGATAGTCGTGCCCAACGCAGCGGCGGCTCATCGAGGGAATCTTCTCGCCTGCGAAGGCTTTCTGTTTCTCATAGGTCTCTTTGTCCATCAGTATGAAAAGACTATATCACACCTTAAAATAACGACCCACATCCGTATTTATTGTACGATCTATTTCTTACTTGATAACCAGCACCTCGTTGTCCTTGAAGGCTTCGTAGCCGCTGGTGACGACTCGTTCGCCGGGTTCCAACCCTTCGAGCACCTCATAGTACTGCGGATTCTGTCGTCCGATGCGTATGTTACGCCGATAGGCTTTCTGTCCGTCGGCAGATAAGACGAAGATCCACTGTCCTCCCGTAGTCTGGAAGAATGTGCCGCGAGGAATCAACACGGCCTGTTCGGGCAGTCCCAGTTCAAGATCGATGTAGAAAGTCTGCCCGCTGCGCAGCTGTTCCGGGCGATTGCCGCGAAAGACAAAGTCACAACGGAACTTACCTTGACGCACCTCGGGATAGACCTTGCGCACTTGCAGCTGATACTGTTTGATTCCCGACGTTCCGTCGCCATCCCGTAGTCTTTCGCCACGCGTAAAGGTAGCGTTGAGTCCCTGTCGCACGCGGTCGATGTAGTGTTCATCAATCTCCGCCTGCACCTTGTAGTCGGAGAGATCGTTGATCTGTCCTATCTTCTGACCCGGCTGCACGCTCTGTCCCAACTCCACGTCGAGCAGCCCCAGTTCGCCGTCGATGGCCGAGCGCACGCAGAGTTTGTCCTTCCGCTGGCGCACGAGCAGCACATTGCGGCGCATGGCTCCGAGGTTGTCCTCCATCTGGTCCATCTGCACTGTGCGGTAGAGCGAGTCTTGTTTCAGCCGTTTTGTCACCAACGAGCGTTTCTTCGACGCCAGCTGCCAGTCCTCCTGCGACTGAAGATAGCTCTCGCGGCTGATGAGTTTCTCCTGATAGAGGCGGCGGTTCTGCTCGAAGGTGCGCTGCTTGCGCTGCGTGTCCATGTCGAGCTGAGCCTGTTCCGTCTGGTTATTCAGCCGGTCTTGCTGCATGGCCACCTGCGTGTTGCGCAGCAGATTTTGCTTCTCTGCCAGCTCTGCCTCAGCATTCAGTATCTGCAGGTCAAGATTGGAGTTCGACAGACGCACGATGATGTCACCTTTCCTGACCATCGAACCTTCCTCAACCACTTTTTCCACGACGATGCCCCCTTCTTCAGGCGACACCTGCACCACCTGTATAGGAATCACTCTGCCGCTGGTGCGCACATAGTCCTTGAATTCCGCCTTCTGCACCTCGCTGACGGTCAGTTGGTCTTTCTCAACCCTTACCGTCGAAGCGTGGTTGCCGAACAGTATCCAGCAGATCATCGCCAACAGCAACGCGCCCATGGCTGCGTAAAGTCCGTACTTTTTCAGCCAGAAGCCATGCTTCTTTTCAATTATCCTGTCCATTTTGTCTGTTTGCATCGAACTCATCTTCAATTTGGAATAGCCGGAGCAAGACTCGCACCCCGCTCGCTGCTCCATATTGTTTCACCATGATAATATCTCACAAGCAGCTCTTTCACAACCGCCATCAGCCTGCACTGCAACAGCATGGCCTTCGACTGCAACAGCTGGGCCGACGTGGTGCGCAGGTCGATGGCCGTGCTCAGACCTTCCTCAAACTGCCGCTGCGTGAGCCTGTGGGCCAGACTGTCAGCCTCCACCTTCTTCTCCATCTGCCCGGCCTGCTGCACGTAGCCTTGCCAGTCGTGCAATGCCTCGCGGCAGAGCTTCTCCAGTTCCAGTTGTTTCTGTTCGTAAGCCTCACAGGCTTTCCTGTAGTTGTTCCTGGCACGGCGCACGGAAGTGAGCGTCTGCAGGCGGTTGAACAGCGGTATGCTCAGCGTGGCACCCACATATTCACCCATGTTGTTGCGGAACTGGTTTCCGAACGACGATAGGTCGTGCGCGTGCAGCGTGTGGTAGTAAGTGGTATTCAGACCCGCGCTTAACGAGAGAGTAGGGAAAAAAGATGCGCGGGCCTGATACCACTCGTGTTTCGACGCCTGCATTCGACTGTAAGCCTGCTGCAAGGCCGGATGGAAGGGCGATGGAAACGGGTCTGCCTGTACGGCTGTCGCATCGTCGCATACCGACAATGCGACTTCATCCAGCTCGCTCTCCACGCCCAGCTCTTCACCCAAAGGATAGGCCATGTCCATCTTCAGCTGCAACAGGGCTGAGTCGAAAAGGTTGTGCTGCCGCGTCAGCTCGTAGTCGGCCTCCGCTTTCTGCGAGGCCACCATGGCCACATCGGCCGCGCTCTTGCGTCCCACATCTTCCATCAGAGCCGTCTGGCGCAGGAGTAGCTCCGTCTCGCGCTGTTTCTCCTCGGCCATACGGACCATTCCTTCGCAGTAGGCTACCTGAACGTACGACTGCAGCACGGCAATGGCCGTCTCGTCCTGCTGGCAACGCAGTGCCTGACGGCCCATCAGTTCGCTGGCTTTCGCTGCTTTCAGCGCATGCAGCCGGCTGAATCCGTCGAAAACCGGCAGCGAGGCCTGCAGCGAATAGACGTTGTAGAAGGTGCTCACATCGGTATAGGTGTTGGTCTTCGGGTCGATGGCTCGTCCGAAATTATACTGTGCCGCCACCGCAGCATCGACATGGGGGAGGAAACGTCCTGCTGCTGCAACCTTGTTCGCCTCGTCGTTGTCGAGATCCAGTCGTGCCTGCCTCACCCCGTGGTTGTGTTCCACGGCGTATTGCATGCACTGTTGCATGTTCCATGTCTGCTGAGCTGCCGTCTGCTCCATGTTGGCAAGCAAGGCGACCAATGCAGTCAATGTTTGTATCTTGTTCATGGTCTTTTCACGTCACGTCCTGACTCTGTTCCTGTCAGTGCCTGGTTTCAAAGGCAAAGTTAGTTTCTTTTCTTTTTTCTCACAAGAAAGCTGGCACCGTCGCGCTCAGATTGTCTAAAAATTAGACACTCCACTGTATGATTTCTTGACATTCTGCTTCTTTACTGTTTCATCAGAGCGAAAAAAAAGCACAACGCTTTGGCCGTTTCAATCCTTATTCATAACTTTGCAGACATGAAGAAGTATGGAACCATCTTGATTGTAGATGACAACGAAGCCATCCTCACTGCCATGCGCTATCTGCTCAACGACATGTTCGAACAAGTGCTGACAACGGCCAATCCGGAAGAGATTCTCAAGACGATGGCGCTGCAACCCATCGACATCATCGTGCTCGACATGAACTTCACGCTCGGCGTCAACAGCGGGAGCGAAGGTCTGTTCTGGCTGCGCACCATCCGGAAGAAGCATCCGCAGACACCCGTCGTGCTGCTGACGGCCTACGCCGACGTCACGCTGGCCGTGAAGGGACTGAAGAACGGTGCCGCCGACTTCATCACGAAGCCGTGGGACAACGACGACCTGGTGCGCAAGCTGAAGGATGTGCTCGACATGCAGAACGAGATTGTCAGTCTCGACGAGATGGAGAAAGAGCACATACGCCGCACCCTCGACCGCTGTCACGGCAATCTCTCGCACGCCGCCGAACTGCTGGGCATCACGCGGCAGACACTCTACAACAAGATGAAGAAACTCTGAGAAGCAGAGGAATGGACGAGAGTTTTGAAAGAGTAAATATCCACTGTCGGCCGTTAACGTGAGATTGGTTTCCCGAAGATAAAGTCAAACTGCTATTGTTCTAATGAGCGCACTTCTATATATCATCATTGGTGTGGCGCTGGCGGCATTGGTCGCATGGTTCATACGCCATCAGCAGAAACTGCGACTGAGGGCCCACCTCATGCAGGAGGCTATCCGCAATCGTGATTTCACCTTTCGGATGCCTACGAATGGCATGTTCTTCGGAGAGCGGGCCATGCAGGAAGCGCTGAACCAGTTGGGCGATACGGTGCGCCAGCAGATCAACCAGAGCGAAGTGGAGTCGTGGGAAAGGCTGACGCGCGTTCTCACACACGAAATCATGAACGCAACAGCTCCCATCTCCAGCATCACGCAGTCGCTGCTCACACGCGACAACGTGAAAGGAACGGAGCTCGAAGATGGTATCAGAGCCATTCACTCCACATCACAGCATCTGAACACCTTCGTAGATGCCTATCGCAAGCTGTCGCAATGGCAGCAACCCACGGTCGAGGCCGTACGTCTGTCGCCCATCATCGCTGACATCCGCCAGCTGAACGCCTCGCTCACGTGGCATTGCTCCGTCGCCGACGACATCGCTGTCAGTGCCGACCGCCACATGCTTCTCCAGATTCTGCTCAACCTTGTGAAGAACGCCGCTGAAGCCAAGGCCCGAAACATCTGCATAGAGGCCATGCCCAGTCCCGACCATGCGGCAACCATCATTCTCCTCGTCAGCAACGACGGCCAACCCATCCCCGCAGAGGCACAGAAGAGCATCTTCGTGCCCTTCTTCACGACCAAACGAACAGGCAATGGCATCGGCCTGTCGCTCTCCCGGAAGATGATGCTTCAGCAAGGAGGCAACCTGACCCTCTCCGATCAACCGCGCCCAGGCTACCACACCACCTTCTCGTTAGAATTTGCAGAAGCATGACGGCCCACAAACAGGTTTGAAGACTCTTTCAAACAGCTTCCAAACTTCATGCATACACGCCCGGCTGACTCCCCATTCTTCAGCAACGCCACCCACAGGGTGTCAGGACAAACCTCCTTTTCCTATTTCCTCAGCGCGCAGGAAACACCTCTTATTCCTTCTTCACGACAGCTCTGCCAACTTCAAGCCTACGACGTAGCAGAAACAAAAAGCCTATGGATTCCGCAGAGTCCATAGGCTGAAAGGGGATGAAAAGAAACGTCGTCAGATGTTCGGCGTGTCCCAGACCTTCGTTGTCGTGCACTTCACATCCTGTGTCAGTCGACCGACCTTCAGCGTGAAGTCACCCTCTTCGAGCGTCCAGCGACCGTCGGCCCCGACGAAAGCCATGCTCTTGGCGGGCAGACGGAACGTGACCGTCTGCTGTTCGCCAGGCTTGAGGCTCACCTTCTGGAAGTCGCGCAGACGCTTGTTGTCGGGCACGATGGAAGCGATGAGGTCGCTCGTGTAGAGCAGCACTGCCTCCTTACCGTCCACTTTACCCGTGTTTTTCACGTCCACGGAGACCGTCAGCACGTCGGCGGCGGTGAACGACGTCCGGTCCACGCGCAGGTTCGAGTATTCAAACGTGGTGTACGACATGCCGTAGCCGAACGGCCACTGCAACGACACCTTCGCATCGTAATTGTATGCGCCGGCCATGGTGCCCACCTCCTCACTCACTTTGTAGTCGTAGGTGTTCAGCGAGTTGATTTCACGCGGATAGGTATACGGCATCTTGGCCGAGAAATTGGCATCGCCAGCCAGCAGATTGGCCAGGGCATCGCCTCCGTAGTTGCCCGGAAGCAGGATGTCCACGACGGCTTTGGCCAGCGGTTCGATGTCGGCAATGAGTCGCGGCCGTCCCTCGTTCAGCACGAGGATGATGGGCTTGCCCGTCTTGGCCATCGCCTTCACCAGGTTGCGCTGGTTCTCCGACAGCCACAGGTCGGTCAGGTTGCCGGGCGTCTCGGTGTACGAGTTCTCGCCGATGCAGGCAATGATGACGTCAGCATTGGCAGCAGCAGCGACAGCCTTGTCAATCTGCGGCTCGTGCTCGTCGTAGTAAGCCTTGTCTTCATCGTATGTTACGCCCTGTTCAAGGATGATATTCTCCTTGCCATACTTATTGCAGAGCGCTTCATAGATCGTATTGTATTTCTCTGACAAGTCTTCGGCCTTCGAGCCCTGCCACGTGTAGCTCCATCCGCCGTTCAGACAGCGCATCTGGTTGGCGTTCGGGCCCGTCAGCAGAATCTTCTTTCCACGGGCCAACGGCAGGATGCCCTCGTTCTTCAGCAGCACTTCCGACTCCTCGGCAGCCTGCAGGGCAGCCTGAGCGAACTCGTCGGAACCGAATTTCTCGTAGCCCTTGCCGCCGGTGTTCGGCTCCTCGAACAGTCCGAGGCGGTATTTGGCGCGGAGGATGCGGCGCACGGCGTCGTC
>JAFPME010000032.1 GCA_017402445.1 Prevotella sp.
AGGAAACGCTCTGTTATTGAGACTGTGAATGACGAACTGAAGAATGTATGCCAGATTGAACATACCAGACACCGTTCCATCGACAACTTTGCCACCAACCTGTTCGCTGGACTTATTGCCTACAACCTGCTACCTAAGAAGTCCGAAATGAATATAGAAATCATCGATAAAAGTAGACTTATTGCGTAAGGCTTACGTCGAACTCACGTTAACTTGAGTCCCTTTTCACGGTAGATGTAATAGATAAATTGCTGTTTGAGCTCTCTTGGACTGAGAGTGTTGCGAAGCTCCTGCTTCCCGGAAGGCAGAATAAGAAAACCGTTCCAGGCAATAGATGTCCGGAACGGTTTTCTTGTTCTGCGCAATCCTGCGAATTAGTCCCTGCTGTTGCCGAAGATGCGAAGCAGGTAAAGGAAGAGGTTGATGAAGTCAAGGTAGAGGCTCAGGGCTCCTATCAGCGCTACTTTTTGTGCCGACTCGTCAGCCTGTTCGGCGTGCGAGAGCATTTCTTTGATCTTCTGTGTGTCGTAGGCTGTCAGCCCTACGAAAACCAGGACGCCCACATAGCTCAAAATCATGGAGAGCATGCTGCTGCCGATGAAAATGTTGACCACGGAAGCGATGATGAGACCGATGACCGCCATGAACAGAATCTTGCCCCAACTTGAGAGGTCACTCTTCGTGAAGTAGCCGTAAAGGGCCATGGCTCCGAACGTTCCTGCCGTGATGAAGAACACCGAAGCGATGGACTCGTACGTGTAGGCAAGGAAAATGAACGACATCGTCACACCGTTGATGACCGAATAGAGAACGAACAGCAGCGTGGCCGTCGTCAATGATATGCGGTTGATAGATGCTGTCACGCCCCATACAAGGGCCAATTCGCCGATGAGGAGGGCCCAGAACAGGATCTTGTTTGTCATGATGGCAGTGAGAATGCCTGGGCTGTTGGCCACTCCGAGGGCTGTTACTCCTGTGATGGTCAGTGCCAAAGCCATCCATGTGTATACTTTGCGCATCAGCGCGGGAAGTGCAAGGCCGGTCTGCCAGCGGCTTTGTTCTACTGTGCCGTTTACTACTTGTTTCTGAAATTGCTCTAAATCCATATTCTTCTTTCTTTGTTTATAAAATGGTTCTGCCGACTTCAGTTCGGCTATGTTTTTCGTTGCAAACATTATGCCAATTCGACTGCAAACATACATAAAAAAACTGAAATTGACAAATAATGCGATGCAAAAAACGATGATTCCTCACTTTTCTTCTGTCGCAGTTTTTTAATGGCGGCGTGAAGAATGTTTCTTCTGCCGCCAACGGCCAACAGCCAGAAGTCAACAGATTGCTCGGCAGAATCTCTCCAGATTTTCCTTACTTCGTTGCTCCCCCCAATGCAATGTAGAGGGCGATGACGGCTTGTGCACCCTTGTACATGTTCATGGCTTCGCTGAGCTGCGCGTTGAGCAGGCTTTCTTGAGCGGTAAGTACTTCGAGATAGTTAGCCTTTCCGTTGTCCATCAGTTCGTGTGTTCCCGTATAGGCCTCACGCAGTACGTCCACCTGCCGATGGTAGAAGTGGTGCTTCTCGCGAGCTGCCTCGCAGTCGGCCAAAGCTTCGTTCACTTGGTTGCCGGCATCAATGACAGTCTGTGCGTATTTCTGCTTCAGGTCTTCCTCGGTCAGCTGCGATATTCTGTAGTTCCCCTTGATTTTGCCACGTGCGAAGATGGGCTGTGTGAGTGAGCCCACGAAGCTGAGGAGCAGTTTGCCGGGATTGACGACGGCGCTGCCGGCCGAGTTGGTCCATCCTGCTGTGCCATTGAGCGTGATGCCAGGGAAGAAGGCTGCGCGTGCTGCCTGCGTGTTGTAGAAGGCCTCTTCCATGGCGGCGTTGGCCATACGGATGTCGGGCCGCATCTCCAGCATCGTTGCAGGTATGCCGATCTTCAGGAACTTCGTGTCGAACATACGCTGGCCAGTGTCTTCCGATGTTCCGTCGCCACTCGGTAGGCTCATTCGAGCGTCGGGGTGATGAAGAGCCGAGCTGCCCCACTTGTTACGGTTGACGTGCTGCGGCGTGACGGTCAGCAGTCGGCAGATGGCATTCTCGGTGGCTCGTATGTTGCGGCGCGTGTCTACGATCTGCGCTTTCACGTTCAGGTAGGACGACTCCATTTGGTTGACGGCAGTGCTGTAGGACTTTCCGTTCTCCCAAAGCGTCTTCTGTGTTTCCAGTGAAGCGTTCCACAGGCTGTCAGTCATGGTGAGTATTTCCAGCTGTCGGTCGAGCACCTGCAGCATGTAGTACTGTTGTGCTGTGGTCGAAATGAGGTCGGCGCGGACAGCCTCCTCGCGCATCTGTGCCTGGCGGAGCACTGCCTGAGCGGCGCGCTTCTTGTTGGTGATGCTGCCGAAGACGTCAGCATCCAAGGACAGCTGTAGCGGCAGGTTGTAAGTCTTCGACCATGGGTTGTCGTCGAACCTGGCGAGCGTTCCCTGCGGCGAGAAATAAAGCGATGGCAGGTAAGCCATACGGGCCATTTTCAGCGCGGCCTCGCTCTTCTCTACCGCGATGCGCGCGGAATTCAGGTCGGTGTTGTGCGTCAGCACCATCTCTATGAGACTCTGCAGCACAGGGTCTGTGAAGAATTCCCGCCACGACATCTGTGCTATCGACGTGTCGCCGCCGGCATCCAGTACATCCTGCGATGTGCCGAAGGCTTCGTCAGGTACCTCGCTGTCATGTTCATACTTATTATAGAGACCGCAGCCAGTGAGCAGGAGGCTTGCCGCTGCAGTCGCAAAGAAAACACTTAGTCTTTTCATATTCAAAATGCTTATTGTCCGATAC
The DNA here is from genome assembly GCA_017402445.1 of Prevotella sp. Lineage (GTDB taxonomy): Bacteria > Bacteroidota > Bacteroidia > Bacteroidales > Bacteroidaceae > Prevotella. The sequence continues at coordinate 2,846 of JAFPME010000032.1, forward strand.
GGATTTAATCAAATACAGGTCGGGAAACGCTGCTGTTGGATCCGTAGCCCGGCACCTGCGGCATCTGGAAGGGGATGACCTTGGCATTCTTAATGTCCTTGCAGTCCATGGCGAAACGGCCATAGACGAGCATGATGTTGTGGTTCATGCCCGGACGGTCGTCCCAGTTCTTCAGTCGGATGATGAGCGTGGCATATCCTGCGTCTCGTGTAGGGTGCAGCCTTCAGGGGCACGCACCTCGGCGAAGAACACGCCCTGGTCTTCCTGCGGTACGAGACCCGATGGCAGACCGCGCATGAAGATGATCAGCAGCACGGTGGCAATGGCAAGCAATATTCCCGAAATGACCGGACGCTTGATGAACTTCTGCACGCTCTTGCTGTATTTCTTTAGGATGGCGTTATAGCTGGCTGTGTATGCTTTGGTGACGTAGTAGTTCAGGTTCTTCTTTGCCTTGTTGTCCTTCGAGAAGCGCATCATGATGGCGCAGAGGGCAGGACACAGCGTCAGGGCAGAAATGCACGACAGACCGACGGCCGAGGCCAGGGTGACACCAAACTGAGTGAAGAACGAGCCTGACGTACCGGGCATGAAGGCCACGGGAATGAACACGGCCATGAAAACGAGTGTACACGATATGACGGCTACCGATACATCGCTCATGGCTTCGCGCGTGGCTGTCTTCGGGTCGCTGATGCCGCCCTCCAGTTTCGCCATCACAGCCTCGACCACCACAATGGCATCATCGACCACCGTACCGATGGCCAGCACGAGGGCGAAGAGCGTCAGTATGTTGAGCGAGAAGCCTGCCAGCGAAACAATAGCGAAGGTACCCAGTAGCGAAACGATGATTGACAGCGAGGGAATGACCGTTGCCTTGAAGCTCTGGAGGAAGAAGTAAACCACGAGGATGACAAGGATGATGGCAATGACGAGCGTTTCCACAACATTATGGATGGCAGCGAAGAGGAAGTCGTCGGAAGTCTCCAGTATCTCGAACTCCAGTCCGGCGGGCATCGTCGGCTTCAGCTCTTCGTAGAGTTTGTTGATGCGGGCGTTCACCTCGGTAGCGTTGGCACCAGGGGCCTGGAACACCATGTAGATGGTGCCGGGCTTGCCGTCGATGTTCGACGTGAAGTTATAGCTGACGGCGCCGATTTCCACCTCGGCCACGTCGCTCAGGCGCAACAGGTGACCGCCGTCGCTTGTACGCAGCACGATGTCGTTGAACTCCTCAACCGTTTTAGCGTACCCTTGTATTCCATCGAATACTGGTAGGCATTCTCCGACTGCTCGCCCAGGGAACCCGTAGCTGCTACGAAACTCTGACCGCCGATGGCTGCGAACACGTCGTTGGGCTCCAGTCCGTACTGAGCCATCACGTCGGGCTTCAGCCAGATGCGCAGGGCGTAGGTGTTGCCGAGTGCCATCACGTCGCCTACACCGGTGATGCGCATCAGTCGGGGACGCACGTTGATGTCGATGTAGTTGGCTATGAAGTCGGCATCGTACTTGCCATCCACGCTTTTCAGCGCGCCGATGTGCAGGATGTTGCTCTGCTGCTTCATCACCTGCACACCCACCTTGGTCACCTCAGCAGGCAGCAGTGCCGTGGCTCGGCTGACACGGTTCTGCACGTTGACAGCAGCAATGTCGGGGTCGGTGCCTTGTTCGAAATACACTTGGATGCTAACGTCGCCCGAAGCCGAGGCTGAACTGGTGATGTAGGTCATGCCCGGAACACCGTTGATGTTCTCTTCCAGCGGCTGCACCACCGACTTCATGATGGTGTTGGCGTCTGCTCCGGTGTAGGACGTGGAGACACGTACCGTAGGCGGTGCGATGTTCGGATATTGCTCGATGGGCAGCGTGCTCATGCAGATGAAGCCCACGAGCGTGATGACAATCGCAATCGCGCATGCCATCACATATTTGTTGATGAAAATGTTATTCTTCATTCCCGGATTCTCGATACTAAAGATTTTTCGTTTTTACGATTGAACGTTATAACGAAATCACAATTTATTCTTCTTCGGCAGGAAACAGCACCTTCTGTCCTTCCTGAAGGTTGTTCGCACCGACTGTCACTATCTTTTCTCCAACATTCAGACCGCTTGTCACAATGAAGTCCTTTCCGTTGCCTGCATCTGTATATGTCACAGCAATAGCCGTTGCGGTGCTATCGGGCTTCACTTTATAAACCAAGCTCTTGTCTTGCAGGCGCACCACCGCAGTCTGCGGAATCACCATCACATCTTTTTGTGAATAAGGAAGGACAACCGTGCCCTGGACTCCCGAATAGAGGTGACCGTCAGGATTGGGGAACGAAGCCTTGCAGGACAGTGACCCCGTGGAGGCATCCACCACGCCTGTCAGACTGGTGATGCGTCCCTTGTGGGGATATTCCGTGCCGTTCTTCATCACAAATGTCACGTCGGGCAGGTTGGCAATGTATTTGGCCTTGTCGCTGCCCGAGATGCCCGAACTCACCTGAGCCTCGATAATGGCTTCTGTCACGGAGAATTCGGCATCCATCTTCGTATTGCCGCTGAGAACGGTGAGATAAGAGGCTGGCGACACCTGGTCGCCGGTTCGCACGGAAATCTCGCCGATGACGCCCGTCACAGGAGCCGTGATGGTGCAGAACCCGAGGTTCACCTTTGCACGGTTCAGGGCAGATTGTGCTTGGGCGACGGATGCCTTGGCCTGGCTGACGGCAGCTTGTGCCTGGTTGTAGCTGTTTCTGGAATTGTCAAGCATGTAGCTGCTCACAATCTTCTTGTCGAACAAGTTTTGGTTGCTTTCGTATTCCTGCTTTGCACTGTTGGCTTGTGCCTGTGCTGCCGTGAGGTTGGCCTGTGCTGCCTGGAGGTTGGCGCGGGCGGCTTCGACTTCATGCTGGGCATTGCGCGAGTCGATGACGAAGAGGGTCTGTCCTCTGTGCACCTGTTGGCCTTCCGTAACGCAAATCTTCATTAGCTGACCGCTTACCTGTGGAGTAATGGTGACATCGGACTGTCCTTTCATTTTCGCACTGAACTTCAGGAGCGTCGTGATGTCTTCTTTCTTCACGGTCAGTGTCTCAAATGATGTCTGTTTCTCTTTGGGCATGTCAAGCCCACATGCAACCAGCATGCTGGCGGCAGCGCTGAGCATTATTACCCGAACCAAAGCATTTCTCTTTTTCATTTTTTGGGGATTGTTATTGTCGTATCGGTGTTATTTGTAAGTTAGTCGATTCGTACTGTTGTTTTGCCGTTATTTGTTTGATAGGGTATTTATGGCGCAAAGATATAAGAATTATTTTAAATTCACAAAAAATAATAAAAAATGATAAATGCGGACAATTAGATGTTTCGTTTAGTGTCAAACAGCAGGTCGTGCCTTGGATTCGTAACACTCGTGCAGTTTGTGGTCTTACTGTATTCGCTTCCGTTTTGGCGGAACGCCGTTTTCGCTGTTACTGTTTCGTTCGGTCGTGCAATCGGCACTGCGTGTTTACTGTTGCTGTTCGCGCTGCAGGTCGTAGACGGTCTTCACAGGGTTGAATGTGCTGATGGGCACTTCCACGAAGTCGGTGTTCCAGTTGCTCATGGCTCCGTTCCACAGTCCGGGCAACTCGTTTTTTTTTCGATTAGACTGTGTCTTTATATATTAACGTGAGTTCGACGAATTCAAGACTAAGACGGTTATGATTCTTCGAGCTCACTTTATTTATCGTAATTGTTTGATGTCACCGGCCCCCTCCTGTTCCCCCGAGGGGGAGAATGTGATTTCCCCTGCACGAAGCACTTC
>JAFPME010000033.1 GCA_017402445.1 Prevotella sp.
AGCATAAGCCATCTTCTTGAGTCCCCAGGCCTCTTCGTTCACAATCTCTGCACCATTGTCGGTGAGAAGCTTCTTGAACTTAGCGACCGTTTCCTTTGTCTGTTCGTCAGACAAAACGGGAGTCAGGATGAAAACGGTTTCGTACTGATTCATTTGTTTTGATTGATAATTAATTGATATATAAACTTATTGCTTCGAAAAGCGGGTGCAAAGGTACGAAATATTAATGAATTACGAATGAAATTTTAAGAATAATTGTATTCTTTTCTGCCAAAAACATGTTTTCGGATGAAAAAAGCAGGTAGAATCACGTATCTTCAACACCTTTGAGAGCATTTGTCAGCTGTTATAATTCGTTCTTCAGATATTCTACGTTCATCGCGATTCACGTTTTTTATGGAAGAGTTGCACCAAATGGCATGTATCCCCAGTAATAAATTGCAGTTTATCTCTTGATGATGTTTGTGAACTCTTGGCAATGATTATTTGAAAACGCTTCATCGTGTATTTCATCTGCAAAAATAGTAAAAAGGCGCCAGTTCGGAATAAGAAAGTGGTGTAAGAACGTGGTTTTCTTCCTCTGCAGGTGATGGCTTTGTAAATGCTGAATTATGCTTACAAAATAACATTTATTATACGAAATGCAGGCCATCTTTCCAAAATAAAAAGCCGACGGACGCGTACGCGCGAAATATGAGAAAGTTATAAGACGCTGGGAGCAAGCGACTTGTGTTTTCTTTACATTTTTCGGGCTTTCAAAATGACTCATTTTGCTCTCGAAAACGGCCCTTTTTGCTCGACAGAATGAATCATTCTGCGCGGCAGAACGGGCCATTTTGCAGCGTAAAATGAGCCTTTTTGAAAAACGGAAAGAAAAATCTCCCGATTTTGTCCGATTCTTTTGACAAAACAACCGCTTTCGTCTTCGTAGAATGAAAGAAAATGAGAACCCGTTTTTTCGGTATGAAATATTTACAACACATCATCATACCTATTCAAATCTTAGTCATACTTGTAAGATTTGAAAGATTTTACGACGAGCAAAGCGAGTGGAACTCGGTTACATGCAGAGCAACTCTTTATACCAAACTCACGTTAAAAAGCTATGAGAATCCTGTCAGGAAAAGAAAAAAAGCTCAAAAAGACTCTTGAAAAGAGGATAAAAGGAAAGGCCATACTGACAACCGTTTTTATTTGTTTATCAAAAGCCGACCGAAAAGAGTTGTTTTCCAGTTTTATTTTGTACATTTGCAACGAAAAAAGCTTTTTGAATGAAAAAAATCAAAAGAAACATACATTGGTTACTCTTCGGCTTGGGCATTATACTACTCATCGCCAGTCTGGTGTTGGGCTGGTCGCGTTTCAATGCGGTGCTGATTGCATCACTGCTGTTGATTCTTTCGGGCACTTTGCTGTACGTGAGGCATCTCAAACGTCAGGGTAACTACTGACAGCCTGCAGACGAGCTTTCTTCTGTTTCGAGCGATAGACAAACAGGAGGACGACGCCGACGACCAGCGGCACTGAGCCTACGACGGCAATGGCCATACCGAAAGCAGCGCCGATGGGGAAGCCGACGTAGAGGTCGGAAGGATAATCGGGTTGTTGCAGCAGACTGTCGGTGAGGGCATTGTACATCAGCGTATCGCCTTCCGCCCAAGCTTTTTCCTGCCTGACTGTCAAGTCGCGGCGGTGGGCGTTGATGGCGGCCGAATCGGCATAGTAAGCCTCCAGTTTAGCTTCATTCTCTTTCAGGTGCTCATCGTGGGAATCCATTGAGATCCATACGACAAGCAGGCCGAAGAGCACCAGCACCGCTCCCGCCACCGTGAGCAGGATTCCCGACACGAGCAGACAGCGCCCGCCTGACGGGCTGGTGGCCGAAGGTGATGATTGTTGTTGGTTCATGGTTGATAAAGAAAAAGCAGGAACGCATCTGATGATACGTCCCTGCTATGATAGTGATTCGGATTATTCTTCTTCCTTCGACTCGGCCTCGTGCTCCTTGATGAGCTGGTTCTGAATGTCGGTCGGCACAAGCTCGTAGCTGGCAAACTTCGTCGAGAACGAAGCACGGCCGCCCGTGAGCGAGCTCAGTGCAATGGAGTAGCTGGCAAGCTCCTTCAGAGGAATCTTGGCAGAGAGTTTCTGATAGCCAGCCTCGCTGTCCATACCCATAATGAGAGCGCGGCGGCCCTGCAGATCGCTCATCACGTCGCCCATATAGTCGGCAGGCACCAGCACTTCAAGGTCGTAGATAGGCTCCAGAATCTTCGGTCCGGCCTCGCGGAAGGCTGCGCTGAAGGCGTTGCGGGCTGCGAGCATGAACGAAAGTTCGTTAGAGTCAACCGGGTGCATCTTACCATCGTAGACGATGACGCGGACGTCGCGGGCGTAGGAACCTGTGAGCGGTCCGCGCTCCATGCGCTCCTGCACACCCTTGAGGATGGCGGGCATGAAACGTGCGTCGATGGCGCCTCCGACCACAGAGTTGATGAAGACGAGCTTTCCGCCCCACTCCAGGTCGATTTCCTGCTTGCCCTTGATGTTCATCTTGAACTCCTGACCGTTGATATTGAACGATGTGGGATCCTCCATACCCTCGGTGTAGGGCTCGATGATGAGGTGAACCTCGCCGAACTGTCCGGCACCACCCGACTGCTTCTTGTGACGATAGTCGGCGCAGGCCATCTTCGTGATCGTTTCGCGATAAGGAATCTTCGGCTCCAGATATTCAATCTGAATCTTTTCATTGTTCTCCATGCGCCATTTCAGCGTGCGCAGGTGGAATTCGCCCTGTCCGTGAACGATGATCTGACGCAGCTCCTTCGACTGCTCCACCACCCACGTCGGGTCTTCCTGACGCATCTTGTTCAGTGCGTTCATCATCTTCTCCGTCTCGCTCTCGTTGACGGCCTTGATGGCACGCGAATATTTCGAGTTGGGATACTTGATGAAGTCGAACTTCCAGTCAACATCCTTGCCGTTAAGCGTGTTGCCTGTCTTCACGTCCTTCAGCTTCACCGTGCAGCCGATATCGCCAGCATTGAGTTGATCCACCACCACGCGGTTGGCACCGGCGCAGGCATATAGTGTTCCGATGCGCTCTTTCGAGCCACGGTCGGCATTGGTCAGGTCGTCGCCGCTCTTCACGCTGCCGCTCATCACCTTGAAATAGCTCACTTCACCGATGTGCGGTTCTACGCCCGTCTTGAAGAAATAGAGCGAAGTGGGACCGTTTGTGTCGGGAGCAATCTCTTCTCCAGCGGTGTTCTTCACCTTCGGCATCTCGCTGACGAAGGGCACCACATTGCCCAGGAACTCCATCAGACGGCGCACACCCATGTCCTTGCCTCCGCAGACGCAGAAGACGGGGAAGATGCTGCGCGTGACGAGACCCTTACGGATGCCCTCGCGCATCTCGTCCTCGCTGAGGTCCTCGGTCTCGAAGAACTTCTCCATCAGCGCATCGTCGCCGGCAGCAGCAGCCTCCACGAGGGCTGCCTTCATCTCCTTAGCCTTGTCGAGCTGGTCGGCAGGAATATCTTCAATGATGGGAGCACCGCCTTCGGGCTTCCACGAATACTTCTTCATCAGCAGTACGTCGATCACCGAGTTGAAGCCAGCTCCCGTAGCAATGGGGTACTGCACGGGAACGCAGTTCGGTCCGTACACTTCGCGCAGGTTATGCAGAATCTGGTCAAAGTCGCAGTTGTCACGATCCAGCTGATTCACGAGGAAGATCACCGGCTTGCCCAGCTTCTCGGTGTTGCGGAAGGCATTCATCGTGCCCACCTCGGGACCATACTGTCCGTTGATGAGGATGATCGCCTGGTCAGTGACGTTCAAGGCCGTGATGGCACCGCCCACAAAGTCATCACTGCCCGGGCAGTCGATGATGTTGAGCTTCTTCCCGTTCCACTCCACATGGAACACCGTTGAGAATACACTGTAGCCGTACTCCTGCTCCACGGGGAAGTAGTCGCTCACCGTGTTCTTTGCCTCCACTGAACCGCGACGCTTGATGACGCCACTTTCAAATAGCATACTCTCGGCAAGAGTGGTCTTGCCGCTACCCGCACTGCCAAGCAATGCAATGTTCTTGATTTCGTTCGTTTGATATACTTTCATATCTTTAAGATTAAGTTACTTTAGACTTTATTGGGGACTAAGTTACGACTTTTTGGCTGAACAGCAAAAGAAAACGACAAAAAGGTGGCTTTTTTTTAAACTTATTAGTAATTTTGTGCCGAAATAATATCAAAATGGCAGGTCTGTACATACATATTCCCTTCTGCAAAAGCCGCTGCATCTATTGCAGCTTCTACTCCACCACGTGCCACGAGCGCATGGAGCCTTACGTCGACGCTCTCTTACTGGAGATGACAATGCGCGCCCAACAGGAGTCACCGCTCATCGACACCGTCTACCTCGGCGGAGGAACCCCGTCGCAGCTTCCCACAGGTCTGCTGCGCAAGCTCTTCCAACATATATATAAGGTATACAATGTCAGCGACAGCGCTGAAATAACCATCGAATGCAACCCCGACGACGTGAGCGCCGACTACGCCGCCGAGCTGGCGACCCTGCCCGTGAACCGCGTCAGCATGGGGGCACAGACTTTCTCCGACGAACGACTGCGCTTCTTGCGCCGCAGGCACACCGCACGGCAGGTGGAAGAAGCCGTCGGCCAGCTGCGTCGTAACGGTCTGCACAACATCAGCGTCGACCTCATGTACGGTTTCCCGGAACAGACGCTCAGCGCCTGGAATGCAGACATTGACGCTGCGCTGAAGCTCAACGTGGAGCACATCTCCGCCTACTTGCTCACCTACGAGGAAGGGACACCTCTCTACCGAATGAGACTCGACGGTAACAGCCTTCCGCCTGACGACGAGGAAACAGAACGGCAAATGTACGAGACGCTCATCGACCGTCTGGAGGACGCGGCATTTGAACACTACGAAATCAGCAATTTCGCCCGACTGAGCCCCCCTGCCCCACACGGCAACAGCCCGTCCGCCTTCCGCTCGCGCCACAACAGCAGCTACTGGCATGACGTCCCCTACATCGGCATCGGGGCCGCCGCACACAGTTACGACCGACAGACGCGCAGCTGGAACTATGCTGACCTGACGCGCTACACCGAATGCCTGCTGCGGGGGACACGTCCCACGGAGGGAGAAGAACGGCTCGACGAGACGACGCGCTACAACGACCTCATCACCACGGCACTGCGCACGCGCGAGGGCATCAGCCTGCAACGGCTCGCACACGACTTCCGTCCCTTCTACACCGACCACCTACTCAGCTGCGCCCGGCGAAGCATCAGCCGGGGACTGCTCGCTGCCGAGCACGGACGCCTGCACCTGACCCGACAGGGACTTTTCGTCTCCGACGACGTCATGAGCGACCTTATCTGCATCGCTGAAGGCTGAGTCAGCCCTAAATATTTTTCTCACTCCCCTACACATCAGTTTCTTCAAGGTGTTGAGATAATCAGGTCACCTCACCCCTGAAGTCGTCGGGTGAGGGAACCGTATGATGTCTCACATCCTGACAATTTGAGTTCCTTTGAATATTGCGTTTATTCATTGTCGCCAAGCAACAAGAGAATCCCTCCGTGATACGTTGACTGAAACACAGACGGGAACTCGGCAGGCCTGCAAGCCCACGGATGAAGCCCTCGTCAAGAGCCGACGCGGCAACGCACACAGCAGGAGTATAGCAACTGCTGAAGAAGCAATATCGGAAACAAAGCGTTCCGTTTTCCATCATCTCAAGATCTATTCCGATGTTGCGATAGAGTGAGACGATCAGACGAACGGCAGAGGACTTTTTCTTCAAGAAAAACAGGCGCCGGAGTTTTGTTCCCATTCTGAATGCTTCATCGTTCAATTGCCGGAGAACATCTTCGCTCTGATTCACCAAATGCCGACTGGTAAAATCAGCATAGGCTTGCAGGGCTTTGTCGTTGCGCAGCGTCCAAGTGCGACAGCAAGGCTGCCCGAGCGCCCTTGCTGTAACGTACATCAGCAACTGAATCTCTGCACGACGAAAAAAGGAACTGTCAGTCAGCATACATCTTTTCGATTTCTTTCTGGTAATTCGAAATGACAACGCTGCGCTTCACCTTCAGATTAGGCGTCAGCTCACCGCGGTCGATGCTGAGCGGAGTATCAATGATCCGCCAACGTTTCACTTGCTCTGGAAAGTCCAAGCTGTGTCTGTTCCAAGACGACCATGCTGTCCAAGAGCACGCAGGTTTTGAAGTGACTCCTCTGTGTGAACAATGAAAAAGACATCGCGGCAAAGGTCGCGGCTCAGTTGCGCCAGCCAACCGTCCAGCCGACCCACTTCCGAACCGTACGCAACACATGGCTTCCCCTGCTGCCGCATGATGCCTGCCGCCTCACAATAAAACACGCAAAGAGCTTCAGCAAACGTTGGCATCAGCGTTGACCCCTCACATAGAATCGCCACATGGTGCTCCGAACAGGCTTTCAGCAACGAGAAAACGAACATCGTCGTGAAGGGCCACAGACGAACATGCTCAGCAAAATAGCCTCTGACATTCGTTCGGTCGAGCGTCATCACTGTCAGTTCCACACCATCCGTGCCTAAGGCCTCCTCCAACTGCTTTACCAGTGCCACCACACGCGCATCAGCTCCTGTGTTTCTTGCCCCATTGTAACCAACAAGCAGAATCTTCAGTTTTCCACCGTCCTGATGTTCACCGTAGTTGCAAATATGTAAACGCGACAATGGCTTAGCCTACCGCGCGAGCCAAACCACCAACCGGATGAAGTATGAAAGTAGTCGTCCAAAATCATTTATTATTGATGCAAAAATACGACGATTTTGCCAAATCAGAAAAGACAAGACGACACAAAACTTGTCCGAAACGACACAATGCAAAAATATAAACGCAAATTTACACAAACCATGCACACTCTGAAAGAAACACAGTTCAAAACGAAAGGACAAGAATCTCTCCCAGCGTGGAGCCTAATAAAAAGCACAAAAAGAAGTCACTCACCTGGTATTTCTGAAGCTCTCAATGTTCTGGTATCTTCTTTTCATGAATCTGTCATAGATGTTTCTGATCCAGAGCTTGTGTGTGACGACGAACGAGAGGCCGATGAGGAGCATGATGATGTTGGCACAGGTGGGCGTGCAGAGCAGGTTGAGCACGGCAATGATGGCTACGGGTGCGAACATGGCAATCATCTCAGCAGCGAATGCGAACCAGTTGGTTTCCACGGACCCTTTGCTGACGAGCTTGGCGTTGAGCGGAATGGTCTGTCTGTTGTAGACAGCGAGCTGCATGAGCAGGCAGAAGAGCGGCCCCGCAGTAAATGCCATGATGGCGAGCAGGAGCAGCAGTGAGTACTTTCCGGCAAAGACTGTCGGGAGCATGATGAGCAGCGGCAGCAGGAGCAGCGCGCAGTAGAAGTAGTACTTTGCCGTGAGCAGTTGCAGTATGTTCTCATGGTGGACCATGAGGCAGTCGATGTAGTTCCCTTCGGCAGCCATGACCTTGACGAGGAGCATGCCGCCGTTGATGATGAAGGCATAGACGATGAAGAACTTCGAGGTGAAGGCTCCGTCGTAAATGTCGGTATAGGAGATGATGACGGCGAGGAAGAGTGTGAAGGCGATGCTGTAGATGAAGGATGTGCGGATGTTCTTGTTGCGGATGACGCTCTTGAGCTCAAGCTTGACGTATTCGCCTACTTCACCGTAGCGGTCGAGGAAGCTGAACTGCGAGACGGTGCGCAGCTGACGCTCGCCGGTCTGCACGGCCTCGACGGTGGTGTGCCGGTACTGCACGGCCCTGTTCACGAAGAAGAGCAGGGCAATGAGCGCAACAACGGCGAGCCAAGAAAGCGGTTGCCAGGTAGTGAGGGCCTCGCCGATGGGTGCATAGCAGAGGAGCATGTCCTCGAAATCGCCCACGATCCACGGCAGGAAGAGTGCGCTGTAGAGCAGCAGCGGAGCGGCCCACCAGAACACGGAGCGGGCAATCATGGTCCGCCAAAGCATGTAGTGCAGGCTGTTGGCGGCGATGAGGCCCTGGAAGCCGAGCAGGAAGCCGACAGTGCCGCCGAAGCCGTAGCTGAAGAGCACGCAGATGATGGCGTAAGGCACGGTGACGAACATCCACAGCAGGTTGTTAACAGAGAAGACGCTCCGCAGGAGGAAGGCTTCCACACATGCGTACTTGGCAATGGGGAGCAGCAGATAGGGTTTGACGAGCTGGGCAGGCGTCTGCTGTCCGATGAAACGCAGCAGGAAGTCGAGCGTGAGGATGAAGGGCATCAGCATGAAGAGGAACTCGGCCGGGGTGGCCATGCGCGTGCCGTTGGCTGCCACGGCCAGGATGATGCCGAGGAACATGAGGTAGACGACCATGAAGCCGCTCATGATGTAGACGATGACCTTGGCCGTGCGGTTCTGCTCCATGACGGGGCTTCGCTTCTCGCTGAGGCTGACGTGGCGGCGGAGTTCTCTGTAAAGCTGCAGTCTGTTCATCGGAGGTCAATCACTTCGGCTCGTGGGTAATCGGCGGAACGGAATCGGAAAGCACTGTCGGGCAGCGACTTCTTACGGAAGTTGCTGACGCTGATGGTCGACCATCCTTTGGCCGTGCGGACCTTGATCTGCGTGGGCTGGTACTTCTTGTTGACCGTGATGTACATTTCCTGAATGGTGCGGCTCTTGTTCTGCGCCGTAAGGTGGACTTCATACTTCGCACCGACGGTCTTCGACGTCATCGTGTAGCCCTGCTTGTAAACGGAGACAAAGGCATAGGGGTTAAGGGTCTGCCCGCCTTCGTCGGCATGGCTGACGTTCACCTCCTCGGCTCCGCGATTGTAGGTCCACTGCGTCTTGCCGTCGTTCCAGATGATGGCCTGCGCGGTTTGGGCGCAAAACTTGTTTCCTTTCACCGCTATGGTACCCGAAGCGTTGCCGTATTTCCCAGTCATGCTGAAAAAAGCGGTGGCCCCTCCGTTACCGGTTACTGCGGCAGCGGCTTTGTCGAGTATCGTCCTTGCCTGCTGAGCTGTTCCCTTCGCGAGGACAACCGTTGCGAAAAGCGCAGCTAAAAGTATTGTGAATGTCCTTTTCATTGTTGTTCTGTTTTTTTAAATGGTTGATGTTCTCTGTTATCCCGGTTCTCTTTTTCCTTTTTTGACAGGAAAGAGCGTGAAAGGTTTAAAACGACAGGTGTCTTTGCAGACTAACGGTGCATGGCAGCAAAGAGGTTATCGAGACTCGCGGGGTCGGTGATGAGCACTTCGCGCGGCTTGCTGCCCATGGCCTCGCCCACGATGCCTGCTTCCTGCAACTGGTCCATCAGACGGCCGGCACGGTTGTAGCCGATGGAGAAGCGTCGCTGTATCATGCTGGTGGAGCCCTGCTGGGTGAGGACGATGTGGCGCGCAGCTTCCTCGAACAGGGGGTCGAGGTTCTGAACGTCGACGGTACCGCCATCGCCGCCGCCTTCGTCGGAGGTGGGTTCCGGCAGTTCCATGGGTTCCACGGGGCCGGGCTGTTCCTCGATGAAGTGGTTGATCTTCTCCACTTCAGGCGTGTCGACGAATGCGCACTGCACGCGCGTCGGCTCGCCGCCGTTGACGTACAGCATGTCACCGCGGCCGATGAGCTGGTTGGCTCCTGTCTGGTCGAGAATGGTCATGGAGTCGATGCGTGCACTGGTCTTGAAGGCGATGCGCCCGGGGAAGTTGGCCTTGATGTTGCCGGTGATGATGCGGGTGGTGGGTCGCTGCGTGGCTATCACCATGTGTATGCCGACGGCGCGGGCCAGCTGAGCGATACGGGCAATGGGAAGCTCTATCTCCTTGCCCGCAGTCATGATGAGGTCGCCGAACTCGTCGATGATGACGACAATGTAGGGCATGTAGTCGTGACCGTCGGTGAGGCGCAGCTTGCGCTCAACGAACTTCTTGTTGTACTCCTTGATGTTGCGGGCTCCGGCAGCTTTCAGCAGGTCGTAGCGATGGTCCATGAGCTTGCAGAGGGAGTTGAGGGTCTTGATGACCTTCGTGACGTCGGTGATGATGGCTTCCTCGTCGTCGTTTTCTGTCGGCACCTGAGCCATGAAGTGGTTGACGATGGGGGTATAGATGGAGAACTCCACTTTCTTCGGGTCAATCAGCACGAACTTCAGCTCGTTGGGATGCTTCTTGTAGAGCAGCGATGTGATGATGGCATTCAGTCCAACGGACTTACCCTGTCCGGTGGCACCGGCCACAAGCAGGTGTGGAATCTTGGCCAGATCGACCATGAAGACGTCGTTGGTGATGGTCTTTCCCAAGGCCAAGGGGAGCTCCATGGACGTTTCCTTGAAACGCTTCGAGTTGAGTACGGTCTCCATGGAGACAATCTGTGGCTTCGCATTGGGCACTTCGATACCGATGGTTCCCTTTCCCGGAATGGGGGCAATGATGCGGATGCCGAGGGCTGAGAGGCTCAGGGCAATGTCGTCCTCAAGGTTTCTGATCTTCGAGATGCGCACACCCTCGGCCGGCGTAATCTCGTAGAGCGTGATGGTGGGTCCAATGGTGGCATGGATGGAACGAATTTGCACGCCGAAGTCGTTGAGCACCTTCACGATGCGGTTCATGTTCGACTGCTGCTCGTCTTTGTCGATAGTGGGTTTGTCGCCTTCGTCGTAACGCTTCAGCAGGTCGAGCGTGGGGTATTTGTATTTCAGCCACGGCTCCTTGGGATTGATGGGCGTGTTGAGGTCCGGCTCCGTGGGCGTGGCCATGGTCGTTCCCTGCGCCTTTTCCTCTGCTTTGCCCACCTCCATCGACGTTTCGATGCTGCCGGGCGACTGTGTGGCCTTTGCAGCTGGGCGGTGTGTCTGCTGCTGTTTTTCGTCCAATTCGACGACGATGTCGGGTTTATGCTCGCTAATGGTGGACGAACCGTCGCCGTCGTCGGCTTCGTCGTCGCTGCTGACCGTCATCACGGGAGCGTAACCGACGTTGGCGGGGACCTCGTCGGTAGTCTTTGCCTCTTTCTTCTGGTCGTTAGTGATGACGAACTTCACCTTTCGGTTGATGTATCCCACGGGGTTCAGCAATTTACGGATGACCGTGATGGTCTCAGAACTGATGTAGGTGAGAAGCATGATGGCTACCAACGCAAGCACGGCCGTCAGTCCCGGAGCTCCGATAACGTTCTCAAGGAACTGGCATGCCATAAGTCCGTGACCGCCGCCAGGGTTGTAGACCTGATCGCCCAAAATCGGAGTAAGGAACTTTGCAAAAGCCACTGAGCACCAGATCATTAAAACGACCAATCCGAAAAACCACTTGAACATGTTCAAACCGTTGTAAACGTGCATCAAGCGCAGACCGAACAGTCCCATCAGCACAGGGATGATGAACGCCGAAAGGCCGAAACACTTGGACACGAAGAAGTCTGCCAGCAGCGCACCCATGGAGCCGCAGCTGTTCTTGAACTCGCGGGTGGAGTTCATCCATTCGTTGGGCTTCAGGTCCATCACCAGACTCTGATCAGCCTGTCCCGTGCTGAGATAGGAAAAGAACGCTATGAGCACGTAGACCGCCAGCAGCAAAAGAATGAAGCCGAATATGAAATTGAAGATATCGTTCTCGAAAATAGTACGAAAACCCACTGCTTCGCTAAAGGAAGCAGGTTTCTTCTTGACCGTCTTTTTTGCCATCGTGAAAACCGATTATCTCTTTTTGTATGCTAATAATTTGCAAAAGTAATTGAATTTTGTCACATTTCGCCATAAAATCGCATTTTTTTTCTAATTTTGCAGATTGTTAGAAAAAAGAATGACAAGAATACTGTACAACAAGTTCGACAAAAAAGCCATCGGCTCATTGCCCGTTGCCCGATTCCCAGGACGAATCATCACCGTCATCGCATCCGGCGAAACGGAAAGAGCCGTCGAATACCTACTGTCGCAGCGCATGCTCGGCGTTGACACCGAGACGAGACCATCGTTCAAAAAGGGACGTCAGAACATTGTGTCGCTGCTTCAGGTATCGACGCTCGACACCTGTTTCCTGTTCCGACTGAACTACACAGGAATGACGCCTGCCATCATCAGGTTCCTCGAGGACACCACCGTACCGAAAATCGGGCTCTCATGGCACGATGACATCCTCTCGCTCAAGAAGCGGACCGACTTTAAGCCCGGATTGTTCATAGACCTTCAGAAACACGTCGGCGAGCTGGGCATCGAGGACCAGAGCCTGCAGAAACTCTATGCGAACCTGTTCGGACAGAGAATCATGAAACGGGAACAACTCAGCAACTGGGAAAACGACGTCCTGACCGAGAAGCAAAAGAGCTACGCTGCCACCGATGCGTGGGCCTGCATCATGCTCTACCAGGAGCTGCTCCGACTGCAACAGAGCGGAGACTACGAGCTGAGAACAACCGAATCGGAGCATCAAGAAGACAAAACGACATGAGCTACAAATCCATTCAGCTGAAAAAGGGGAAGGAAGAAAGCCTCAGACGCTTTCATCCATGGGTGTTTTCGGGTGCCATTGCCCGCTGCGACGACGGCATTCAGGAAGGTGAGACCGTACGCGTGATAACCGCAGGCGGAGAACACATCGCCACGGGACACTACCAGATCGGAAGCATCGCCGTGCGCGTGCTCTCGTTCGACGAACGGCCCATCGACGAAGCGTTCTGGTACGAACGCCTGCAGGCCGCTCTCGACATGCGCATCCGCATCGGCATTGCCGACAATCCCGACAACAACACCTACCGACTCGTACACGGAGAAGGCGACAACCTGCCCGGACTGGTCGTCGACTGCTATGGCAAGACGGCCGTCATGCAGGCACACAGCGTGGGTATGCACGTGAACCGCGAACAGATAGCCCGCCAGCTCATCCGTGTCATGGGCGCACGCATAGAGAACATCTACTACAAAAGCGAAACCACACTCCCCTTCAAGGCGTCGTTAGGACAGGAGAACGGATTCATCTGCGGTGGATGCGAAGACAACACAGCCGTGGAAAACGGACTCCGCTTCCACGTGGACTGGCTTCGGGGACAGAAGACGGGCTTCTTTGTCGACCAGCGTGAAAACCGCTCCCTGTTAGAGAAGTATGCGAAAGACAAGACCGTGCTCAACATGTTCTGCTACACGGGGGGATTCTCCTTCTATGCCATGCGCGGAGGGGCAAAGCTCGTACACTCCGTCGACAGCAGCGCAAAAGCCATCGAACTGACCAACGCCAACGTGGCGCTCAATTTCCCGAACGATACGCGACACGAAGCATTCTGCGAAGACGCATTCAAGTTTCTCGATGCGGCCGACGACAAGTATGACCTCATCATCCTCGACCCACCGGCCTTCGCCAAGCACCGATCGGCACTGCACAACGCACTGAAGGGCTACACGCGGCTCAACGTGAAAGCCTTCGAGCGCATACGCCACGGCGGCATCCTCTTCACCTTCAGTTGTTCGCAGGTGGTGACGAAGGACAATTTCCGCAACGCCGTCTTCACGGCAGCCGCACAGAGCGGGCGCAACGTACGCATACTTCATCAGCTTCACCAGCCCGCAGATCACCCCATCAACATCTATCACCCCGAAGGAGAATACCTGAAAGGACTGGTTCTTTATGTCGAATAGAGACATCGTACGACGCGTCGGGGCATTCATCGACCGATACCACCTGCTGAAAGACGGCGCCCTCTGTCTTTCGGCCTTGTCGGGTGGAGCTGACAGCGTCGCATTGTTACTCATACTGAAGCAGTTAGGCTATCGTGTTGAAGCTGTTCACTGTAACTTTCAGCTCCGAGGAGACGAAGCTGAAAGAGACGAACAGTTCTGCGTGGAACTCTGCCAAAGCCTGGGCGTCAAACTGCACCGCATCCATTTCGACACACAAGCATACGCTTCGCTGCACAAGATGAGCATCGAAATGGCAGCGCGCGAACTTCGCTACACTTTCTTTGCCAAGCTGAAGGAGGACATCCACGCCGAAGCCGTTTGCGTGGGACACCATCAGGACGACTCGGTAGAGACCATTCTGATCAACCTCGTCAGAGGAACAGGACTACAGGGGCTCACAGGCATAGACCCTGAGAGAGACGGTATCGTCAGACCCCTGCTCTGCCTGACACGACAGGACATCCTCGACTTCCTCAACGAACGGAAACAGCCGTTTGTCACCGACAGCACAAATCTGGTTGCCACCGAGGCGACACGCAACATGATACGGCTTGAGGTGATGCCCAGACTACTGCAGATCAACCCTGCCGCCGGACATAACATCCTCCGGACGGCGCTTCACCTGCGTCAGGCTGCCGCTGTCGTCGACGCTGCCATGCGCGATGCCGTACAGACGGTGTCCGAACAACGGGGCGACTGCACGGACATCAGCATCGGACAATTGCTCAGACAACCGTCTCCGCCTTACACCTTATATTATATATTAAGAGACTTCGGCTTCTCATCCACACAAGTGGACAGCATCGCTGCGAGACTGGATGCGGAAACAGGCACCACGTTCACGTCGGCGACACACATTCTCGTCTTCGACCGCAACCACCTACTGATTGAACCGATCTCCCCCACCCCTCTCCGGAGGCTGCGGGTCCCCGAAGAAGGAATCTACGTCTACGACGACTCGCGGAAGTTCGCCTTCAAAAAGTCCGTACGAACACCCGATTTTTCCATTCCCGACAATCGCGCCACCGCCTGGCTTGACGCGCAAAAAGTCTGCTTCCCCATCACCATTACGCCCTACGCCACCGGCGACCGCTTCCATCCGCTCGGCATGAACGGCTCGCGGCTGGTCAGCGACTTCCTCACCGACCGTAAGCTATCGCTGTTGGAGAAACGTCGCCAGCTCATCATGAAAGACGCCACGGGCGCCGTCATCTGGGTCGTGGGCGAACGCATCGACCACCGCTTTCGCATCACGGAGTCCACCAAGGACCTGTTGCACATCTCACAACACCTCGCTTAGGCCCTCAAGAGCATCTGTATTTTTCTGTGAACGTGAGTTCGACGTAAGAAAAGTAACAGAACAGATGTCGGAGTGAAACTCTTTACTTGTGCCTATATAGGCAATCATCTAATAGATACAAATATTACTTTTTGGGGGAAACTGGCGCAGCAACAGGAAACAATGCCGTGATTGTAAATATTTCATACCGAAAAAACGGGTACACATTTTTTTCATTCTACGAAGACGGAAGCGGTCGTTTTGATGAAAGAATCGGACAAAACATGAAGATTTTTCTTTTCGTTTTTCAAAATGAGCCTTTTTACGATGCAAAACGGCTCGTTCTGTCGCGCGAAATGATTCATTCTGTCGAGCAAAACGGGCCATTTTCAAATGCAAAATGAATCATTCTGAAAGCTCGGAAAATGTAAAGAAAACACAAGTCGCTTGCTCCCAGCGTCTTATAACTATCTCATATTTCGCGCGTACGCGTCCGTCGGCTTTTTATTTTGGAAAGATGGCCTGCATTTCGTATAATAAATGTTATTTTGTAAGCATAATTCAGCGCTTACACTACCATCATCTACAGAGAGTGGGAAAGCCAAGTTTTTACACCACTTTCTTATTCCGAACCGGCGTTCTGCTGCTGTTCCACGCAAGGAGCAGGCTGGACGGTCAGGCAAACGGGACTACCACCCGCTGCCGACCGAACATCAACGGGGAGACACGGCAACGGTCGAGCAGCCAGCCGACAGCGATGCTACCTGTCAGGCAGACAGCGAGCGAGACGACAAGGAAAAGCATTGCCGACGCATCGAAGGACAACAGGGGCACCAGCGGCTTGCACAGAATGGTGAAAATGGGAGAAAACAAGAAGACAATCAGAGTGTTCCTGCCGAGAAACAACATGCCCCGGCGCACCGCCCCAGGCACAAAAGGATAGACAGCCAGCAGAAGACTCATCACAAGATAAACTATCAAGACGCTGCCCACCGTGTAGGGCTGTACGTTCGACGGGTGTACCACAAGGAGCAAAAGAGCAGGCAACGACAACCACGACGCCCGGAAGACGCTGAGAAAAGGCAACCCACTGTGGCGCACGACGGCCCCGGCCAGGAAATAGAGCGACAGGTCAAGTGAGACCAGCCCCACATAGGCGTAGAAAGCGAAGGCCAACCCCATGACAATCCAGCGTGACAGTAACGACAGACGCTTCAGCCGGAACACTCCAAAGTACGTCAGACCGCACAGGATGAGCGTATGCAAGTACCAATAGGGCCCCAACGGACTGACAAAAAGCTTGTCGAGAAACACCAGCGGCGTCAGCTGGTCAATGTGTTCGCGTATGGGCAGCACCGATGCCATCAGCGTGTACCCGCTCTCCATGACCAAATAGGGCACGAGAAACCAGAAGATGGTGCGCAGAAACGGACGGACATCCTTCTCCACCTTCATCAGAAAGCCAGAAAGAATGAGGAAAACAGGCATGTGGAACGTATAGACCACCTGCTTGGCGTAAGGATAGGTGTCACTGATATGTACCAAATGGAAGCTGACCATGAGCACCACCATGACGCACTTCAGGTAATCCAGTTCGTCAAGACGACCTCTCCCTGTGGTCTGTAACTGTTCTGCCATAGGCTGTGAAAAGTATGATTGATTGTCGGACGACAGTGATTTTCTCGAACAAAAAAAAAGAGAGAACTACACTGCTGCAGCTCTCTCTCTTCTGTACGCCTGCAGGGGTTCGAACCCTGGACACCCTGATTAAGAGTCAGGTGCTCTACCAACTGAGCTACAAGCGCATTTTCTCTGCAATCAGGCATCGTTCCCGAATTGCGGTTGCAAAGGTACGTACTTTTCACGTAACCGCCAAACTTTTCTGCGTTTTTTTTCTTCAAAACCGCATTTTTGGCCCCGTTTTGGCCGATAATTGATTTAAATCAACCCTCAGGATTGTCATTTCAGCCTCACCACGCGTATGCCAGGCATTGTTTTGTGGCGGAAAAGATACTCCTGAAGCGTCATCGGCTCTTCCACCACACGCTTGTGTATGCTCGAAGCGTTCAGCAAGTGCACACCGTCGTCGTGCCAGACGGCGATGCCGATATGCTGTGTATCGAGCCCGTCGATGTTGGTGATGATGGCGATGATGTCGCCGTCGTGCACGGCTTCGCGCACCTCGGGCGTGTTCGTCAGCGCATTCTTAGGGATGTAGCGGTAGCTCCTGCCCTCGATGGCCTGCTCCTGACGCCTGATGCCGGGCACATCCTTCGGATTGGCAGCCAGCATACGATACTTGGAAACGTTGCGGGTCATGTAGTTCACATGGATGTTCTGAACGGCGGAAAAAGGCGGATTCGGGCCCTGCACCTCTTCGCAAAAGCTCATGGCCGTGTTGTCTTCAATCCAAGACGTGAAGTAGTGAAGACGGTGAACGTACGCCGGCGAATGGCCTTGCTCGTAGCGCAGCTTCTGAAGAATGTGGCAGTAGGCCTCGAACGAGGACAGGCTGTCCTTCATGCAGAGCGTCAGGGCCGTCACCGTCTCTGTGTACGTGGTGCAGTCCATCTGCCGCAGGTTCACGATGAGTCTCTCCTTGTCGAAGGGCTCGAGCGTATGGGCAACGTAGGGAATATTCAGATCCTTGATTTCGCGGGCGAAATAGACCATCATGTCGCCCCGGCTGGCCTTCCCCGCCGTCTCGCGCGCCGCCTTCTGCAGCAGTGTCACCACCCGCAGACTGTCTTCTGTAGTGTATTCCACACGCTGGGCATTGGCCGGAATGCCCAGCAGAAAGGTTCCGAAGAACAGGAACAATAGTTCTTTCAGCTTCATTATTCTTGATACTTTATTCTTTTTTACGTCCGAAATTGAATCCAACATAGAAATTCAGCGTGCCGAAGAAGTTGTTAGCAGAGAGTTGCCGCTTCTTGTAGGTGTACGCATGCAGGATGGCATTCATGCCCGCATACCACTTTGTGTCGTTCCACACAATGGCAAAACGGCCGATGCCGTCGACCGACAGATTGCGGAACGAGAAGTCGGTCAGCAGCGTACGTTCGTCCTTGCGGAGCGCTCCCGACGAACGCTTGTAGCCCAAAGCCAGCGAGAGCGAGCCTGCCACGAGCCAGTTGCGCGCCGGAACCCAGTTGTAGGCATAGCCGCCAGACAGGGAGATGTCGGTGTACTTCACCTTGTCAAAGCTCAGACTGCTGTCCACGACAATCACGTCATCGTCGCCGTGCAGCTCAGGCACGTTCTCGCGCACCACTTGTTCAAGGCGTTTGTAGTCCAAATGGATGCTGTGACGGGTGAAGCCGATGCCTGCCAAGGCCGAGCCGCAGCTCTTACGCTGTACGGTGCTTTGGCTGAATGCTGCCGGATAGGAAAATTTCTGATGATTGAAGATGTAGTGGATGTTCACACCTGTGATGCCGACGTTCAGTCCGTCGAACGCGACGTGGTCCAGACGACGACGCCCGATGCCCCGCAGGTCGATCTCTCGGATGTAGTAATCGTTTCCCGTCTTTCGGTAATACAAGTCTAAGCTGAGCAGATTGCTGTAAATGCTCAGGTCGAACTCTGTCTTCTTGCTCTCGTTCGAGAGGTGCCTCACGTCGAAAGTGTAGCCCAGGAAAAGCCAACGCCAGCCGAAATAAGGGCCCACACGATACGTCGGCCTTGGCGCAAACCTGATGGATTGCCCCGCCTCGGAGCGCAGGCTGTAGATTTCGTAGGTGTTGGTGTTCTGCAACATCACCGCGAAATTATAGTGCTGAGGTTCGATGTAAGTCGTGTCGATGTCGTTGAACTTGCGCAGCTCGCCCTGAAAGAACTCCACCGTGCGCTGCTGAACGGCGGCAGGGAATCCGGTTCGAGGGTTCGCCACGGTGTCGGACGAGAGAAACGGTCCGGAAGAATCTTTCCCTTCGGACGACAAATCCTGTGCGACAATGCCAACAAGAGCCGCAAACAGCAAGGTCACTATCGAACAAAATCTTTTCAAAACTTACCTAAAATTCTGTCCATCACCCAGTTGACGGGCGTTGCACTGGCACTTGTCGCCGTGCAGAGGCCGAAGCCTTGCAGGTCTTCTATCACCGTTCGGATGATGGGAAGCTGCACATAGGAGGGGTTGGCGACCGTGATGCGCTGCTCGCCGTCGCTGGTCAGCAAGCGGATGGGCTCGTAGTTGAACACAGAGAACGACAGCGTCCCCTGCTCGCCGAGAATGCTGATGCGGTCCTCGCGCGCCGATTCATGCCCCACGAAGCACCACGAACCACTGCCGGGCAGTCCGTTCTCGAAACGGAAACAGGCACTGACACTGTCCTCGGCTTCATAGAGTCCGCCCCGGTTGGCGCAGATGCCGTCGGCTTCGGTGATCACGCCGAAAATGTCCTGCAGCAAATCCAGCTGGTGAGGAGCCAGATCGTAGAAATAGCCACCGCCCGAAATCTCGGGTTGCAGTCGCCAGGGAAGGGTGCCGTCGCGTCCGTAGTCCTGCTCGCGTGGAGGCGTAGAGAAGCGTATCTGCACGTTGACAATCTTTCCGAGCGTACCGTCCCTGACGATTTTCTTCACCCTCTGGAAGTAAGGCAGGTAGCGACGATAGTAGGCAACAAAGCACGGAACACCCGTCTCAAGGCTGACACGGTTGATGCGCGCGCAGTCGTCGTAGCTCGCCGCCAGCGGTTTCTCCACATAGACCGGCTTGCCTGCACGCAAGGCCATGATGGCGTACGTGGCGTGCGTGGCGGGCGGCGTGGCCACATAGATGGCATTCACGTCGCTGTCGTCAATCAGTTCCTGCGCATCGGTGTACCACTTCGGCACGCCATGACGCTCGGCGTAGCCCCTTGCTCTTTTCTCGGTTCGGCTCATAACGGCCACAACATCCGACCCGGCTACGTCGTTGAATGCCGGTCCAGACTTCAATTCGGCCACTTCACCGCAGCCGATAAATCCCCAATGAATCAGTTTCATGTCTGCAAAAATACAAAAAAATCCTGATTCCACTACTTCCCTGCTCAAGAAATTGCTGTTTCAGGTTAAGGAATTGTGTGGATGGAATGCAACAGCCGCCATTATGAACTGTCCAAACAGCTGTAATTAGAAGCCAGAAAAGCATCAGGAATTTTCGTGTCATAATAATTAGATTTAAACCAATCCTCAATAACGAATTGACAAAAAAATATAACGCTGAAAGCTCTTCTCGCTTTTTATAGTATAGAAATGTCGTATGTTTGACGAAAAACATATACATTTGCACTCGTTATAATGAAGAAAAAAAATCCGAAACGCATGAAGGACACTGTCAACACCATCGCTCAGAGACTGCGCGAAGGCCGATTCCGGTCCTTCGGAATACCATTTCCGGCCTCCTTGTGATCAACATAACACCCAAATAAAGAGAAAGATATGGAAAAGAAGAGAACAACACCCGAATACATCGACGCATTGGCTCCGGGAGAAATTTTTGTTTTCGGCAGCAACCTGAAAGGCAGGCACGCCGGCGGGGCCGCCTATGCTGCCTACCGGAAGTTTGGCGCCGTCATGGGACAGGGCGTAGGACTGCAGGGAAAGAGCTATGCCATACCGACCATGCAAGGCGGCGTGGAGACCATCCGGCCTTACGTGGACGAGTTCATCGACTTTGCCCGGTCGCATCCCGAGCTGACTTTCCTCGTTACAAGGATAGGCTGCGGCATAGCAGGGTTCACCGACGACGAGATTGCGCCCCTGTTCAAGAACGCACACGACGCTGAGAACATCGTCCTCCCGGAGGGTTGGTAGAACGCAAACGTTAACAGCTCGAAGTGCGCAAACGTTAACGATAAGAAATGTCGGTACAGATATGACAACGAGACGAAAATCGTTGTACCTTTGCAGCACATTTATTACGAACTACTTTAAAAAACAATTAATCATGGCAAAGACATTTATAATCGGTGATCGCGTGAAAGACGAATGGATTTCTGTTCTTGACACGGAGAAAAAGAAACTGGAGTTTACCAACCATCTGGCAAGTGCAAAGGAGTATAACAACGAAGGAACTGCCAGCACCGACCTGAAAGAACTGCAGAAGACGGGCTATTTCGGCGACCTGATGGTTTACATGAAGGAAGAGGGAAAGGCTTACAAGGCAGGTGAACGCGACTCGTTCCACGCCTGACAAGCGCAGCATCTTCCTGTAAATCAGCTGAAAAGGAGCCTGAAATTAAGTGCCTCTTTCCTTTCAGACTGTTCGGGAAGTCATCCTGTACTTGAGCTTTTCCGACTGAAGAAAAAAAAATCCCAACCGAATCGGCTGGGATTTTTCTTTGCTATACTGCTTTCGCCCGATTATTCCTTGTCAAGCAAAATGTTCATCATCTCTACTGCAGCCTTGGCCACTGACGTTCCAGGGCCGAAGATGGCAGCAACGCCAGCCTTGTAGAGGAAGTCGTAGTCCTGAGCGGGGATGACGCCACCGGCAATGACCATGATGTCCTCGCGGCCAAGCTTCTTGAGCTCTTCAATAAGCTGCGGGATGAGCGTCTTGTGACCTGCGGCAAGTGAGGAAGCACCGACGATGTGAACGTCGTTCTCCACAGCCTCGCGCGCAGCTTCGGCCGGTGTCTGGAACAACGGGCCCATGTCTACGTCGAAGCCACAGTCGGCATAACCCGTTGCTACGACCTTGGCACCACGGTCGTGACCGTCCTGACCCATCTTCGCAACGAAGATACGCGGCCGACGTCCTTCCTTCTTGGCAAACTCTTCTGTCAACGCACAGGCTTTCTCAAAGTCTGAATCGTTCTTACTTTCTGAACTATACACGCCTGAAATGGTTCTGATTACTGCTTTATAACGGCCTACGATTTCTTCGCAGGCATCGCTGATTTCTCCTAACGTACAACGCAGACCGGCTGCTTTCACGGCCAGATCGAGCAGGTTTTTCTCCGACTTCTTGCCCTCTGAGAACTCGCGCACACACTCGGTGATTTCCTTCAGGGCTGCCTGGCAGGCTGCTTCGTCGCGGTTGGCGCGCAGCTGCTTGAGGCTTTCCTCCTGCTGCAGACGCACGGCTGTGTTGTCTACTTCGAGGATATCAATCGGGTCTTCGTGGTCGAGACGGTACTTGTTGGTACCGACGATGGTCTGAACGCCTGAGTCGATGCGTGCCTGCGTACGGGCAGCAGCCTCTTCGATGCGCATCTTTGGCAGTCCGGTCTCGATGGCCTTGGCCATGCCGCCGAGCTTCTCGATTTCCTGAATGTGCTCCCAAGCTTTGTGAACGAGCTCGTTAGTGAGCGTCTCTACATAGTAGGAACCTGCCCACGGGTCGATTGCTTGCAGACCTTGGTCTCGTTCTGGATGTAAATCTGTGTGTTACGGGCGATACGAGCTGAGAAGTCGGTCGGCAGTGCGATGGCTTCATCGAGCGCATTGGTATGCAGCGACTGCGTATGTCCGAGCACGGCAGCCATGGCTTCGATACAGGTACGGCCCACATTGTTGAACGGATCCTGCTCGGTGAGCGACCAACCTGAAGTCTGCGAGTGTGTACGCAGAGCCAACGACTTGGGATTCTCGGCACCGAACGACTTCACAATCTTCGCCCAAAGCAGACGTCCGGCACGCATCTTGGCAATCTCCATGAAGTGGTTCATGCCAATGGCCCAGAAGAACGACAGACGGGGAGCGAACTTATCAACGGGGATGCCGGCGTTGACACCCGTGCGGAGATAGTCCATACCGTCGGCCAAAGTGTAAGCCAGCTCGATGTCGGCCGTAGCACCTGCCTCCTGCATGTGGTATCCGGAGATGGAAATAGAGTTGAACTTCGGCATGAACTGCGATGTGTACTCGAAGATATCAGCAATGATTTTCATCGAGAATGCAGGCGGGTAGATGTAGGTGTTGCGCACCATGAACTCCTTCAGGATATCGTTCTGAATGGTTCCTGCCATTTCTTCCAGCTTGGCGCCCTGCTCCAGACCGGCCACGATATAGAAAGCCAGGATGGGCAGCACGGCACCATTCATGGTCATAGAGACCGACATTTTGTTGAGGGGGATGCCTGCGAAGAGCACCTTCATGTTCTCTTCGCTACAGATGCTCACACCAGCCTTACCCACATCGCCTACGACACGGGGGTTGTCGGGGTCGTAGCCGCGGTGCGTGGGCAGGTCGAAGGCCACAGAAAGACCTTTCTGACCAGAAGCCAGGTTGCGGCGATAGAAGGCATTCGATTCCTCGGCGGTGGAGAATCCTGCATACTGACGGATGGTCCACGGGCGGAACGGATACATCATGGAATACGGACCGCGCAGGAAGGGCGGAATACCAGCTGTGAAGTCGAGGTGCTCCATGCCTTCAAGGTCTTCTTTTGTATAAACTGGGCGAACTTCAATATGCTCTGGAGTCTTCCAGTTAGGCGTAATGTTGTTCTCCTTCAGCCAAGCATTGCCGTCTTTGGCCTGAATGCCGGCATAGATATCTATATCTTTAAACTGTTTTCTCATCTTTCTGTTCCTCCAACATTAAATGCCTAATTTCTGATTATACTCCTTCAACGTCTCAAGCACATTGCACTTCACGTGTACAAAGTTCTCGATACCGGCTGCCTTCAGGTCATCCATGCAGGCAGGAGCGCCGGCAACGACGAACATGGCTCGCCCGTTGAGATATTTGAAAGCGGGAATAGCATATTCTGCATACTCATCATCGCTTGAGCAGATGACCACGATGTCGGCCTTGGCCTCCAAAGCTGCATCGACACCTTCCTCCACGGTCTTGAAACCGAGGTTGTCGATGACTTTGTAGCCGGCACATGCAAGGAAGTTGCAGGAGAACTGAGCACGAGCCTGACGCATGGCAAGGTTTCCGATGGTCAGCATGAATGCTGTGGGCACCTTGGTCTCCTCTGTGTGGATGCGCAGATTCTCGAAATCGGCAGCCAAACGGGTGCTTTCAATCTTCTTGAAGGCAGATTCTGTTTCCTGCTGGCCGCATCCGCAGCAACAAGCGATGGCACGCTTGCCCTCACTCTTCTCTGTGAAGTTGGGGAACTGGTTGGTGCCGAGGAGGAACTCCTTACGCTTTGCGGCGTCACCATGACGCTTCACATTGGTGGCGTTGATGTCGTCCTGAACGGTTCCAGCCTTGACGGCAGCAAGGAAGCCGCCCTCATCTTCCACCTTGAGGAAGATTTTCCATCCCTCCACGGCAAGGCTGTCGGTGAGATGCTCAATGTAGTAGGAGCCAGCACCTGGATCGACCACCTTATTAAAATGACACTCTTCCTTCAACAGCAACTGCTGGTTGCGTGCGATGCGCTCTGAGAAATCGGTCGGCTGCTCGTAGGTGACATCAAACGGAGTGACAACCATCGAGTGTACGCCAGCCAAAGCTGCGCTCATGGCTTCTGTCTGCGAGCGGAGAAGGTTGACATAGCTGTCGAAAAGGGTCTGATTGTACTTGGAGGTGACGGCGTTGACACACATCTTGCATGCGCAGTCGCACTTCGGCTCATACTGTTTGACTATCTGAGCCCACAACATGCGTGCAGCACGGAACTTAGCCAGTTCCATGAAATAGTTCTCAGAGACGCCCATGTTGAACTTAATCTTCTTTGCAGCAAGG
Organism: Prevotella sp.; assembly: GCA_017402445.1. Classification (GTDB taxonomy): domain Bacteria; phylum Bacteroidota; class Bacteroidia; order Bacteroidales; family Bacteroidaceae; genus Prevotella. The sequence goes on from JAFPME010000033.1 coordinate 24,621, forward strand.
TCCACATCGACACCTGCGTCCACCAGTTGCTGCAGGTATTCGTTACCCCAGGCAAGGGCATAACCCAGTTCCTGAACGATGTAAGCACCGGCATTGTTCAGCGAGACGGTGTTCACGCAGATGCAACGGAAGTTGGGATAATCCTTGAGAGCCTCAACGAGCTGCGGACCGAAAGCGAGGACAGCTGTGACATCCTTTCCTTTCATGACCATCTTCTGCAGCGGGTCGAAATCGATGGAGCCAACCACCTTCTCCTTGTCATAGCCTTTCTTCTCGAAATAGGCCGTCAGGATCTGTGCAAGCTCAAGCGCATGGCGCTGGCATGTGTGGAAGTTCACCTCCACAACATCGCAAAGGATGCCGTCGAGCAGCTGCTCGATGAACTCAGCGTTCACTTTGTCACCGTGAATACGGAAGCCCAGGGAGTCGATACCTTTATTCAGGATGTCGAGTGCCTTCTTGTTAGCCTCCACGGCATCGTCAGCTACAATGTCCTGACGGATGTACCAGGTGTTGTCATCCTTTTTATTTCCGCGAACGAACGGGAATTCTCCAGGAAGGGATTCCGGTGTTTTCAGCTTTAACACGTCCTCACGGCGATAGAAGGGTTGCACATTAAAACCTTCATTTGTTCTCCATACCAGTCGTTTGTTGAAGTCGGCACCTTTCAGGTCCACTTCAATCTTGTCCAACCACTCTTGTGTGGTAGGCGCTTTGAACTCGGTAAAGAGTTTTTCTTTACTGTTTGACATAACGTTAATTGTGTATTATTAATAAGTTATTTAAGTTGTAGCATATACAATAAGGATAAAATATACCCTATAACGGTGCAAAGATAAGTTTTTTTTCCGACATGGCAAGATTTTAAAACGATAATTTTATATTTAAACATTAAAAATTCAAAAACTCAAAAAACGCGACAAAATTCATGCACAAAAATTGCGGAATGCGCATTTTATTACGTAACTTTGCACCCAAATTCGGCTTTGCATAAAGACACTTCATGTTTTTCATCCTGCAACGCCGAAGAATGAGCTTTTCAAGACAATGCAGACAATGCTTTTGTTTTGTTTAGTTTTCATTGAAAAAAGACGTTAAAATTGTTATGGATTGGCTAATTGACATATTTACAAACACAGAATCGGTAGCACACATTGTATTGCTGTATTCTACAGTGATTGCTATTGGAGTACTTTTGGGAAAGATTAAGTTCGGTGGAATATCGCTTGGTGTAACATTTGTGCTGTTCGCAGGCATCGTTGCCGGGCACATCGGGTTTACAGGCCCTATGCCTATTCTTACGTTTTTACAAGAATTCGGACTCGTTCTGTTCGTCTTCATGATAGGACTGCAGGTCGGTCCCGGTTTCTTTGAAAGCTTCGGGACCGTCGGCGTCAAGATGAACGGTCTTTCCACGGCACTGATTTTTCTGAACATAATCGTCATGTTCGGTTGCTACTACACCTTCTTCGACACCAGCGACCCACAGAATCTGCCCATGCTCGTGGGCACTCTCTACGGCGCCGTCACCAATACGCCAGGTCTTGGTGCTGCCAACGAAGCACTGAGCAGCGTTTTCAGCAACAACATACCGCAGATTGCATCGGGCTATGCCTGCGCTTATCCGCTCGGTGTCCTCGGCATTATTGGTGCCACAATACTCATCCGCTACCTGTGCAGCATCAACCTGGACAAGGAAGAAGAACGCCTCAAGGCAGAAGATGCCGCCAACAGTGCTAACAATCCGCACCGCCTGCGTCTGAAAGTTACCAATTCGTACCTTGAAGGCAAGACGATGTTGCAGGTTCACAACTTCCTGAACCGCGACTTTGTGTGTTCCCGCATTCTTCATGACGGACATGTCAGCATACCGAATCGCGACACAATTTTTCACATCGGCGACATTCTCAACATCGTATGTGCGGAGACCGACCAGGAAGCCATCGTCGCTTTCATTGGTCCAGAGACGGACATTGACTGGGAAGAGCAAGACCAGCCAATGGTCAGCAAGCGCATTGTCGTGACCAACCCGTCCATCAACGGCAAGACGCTGGGCAAGATGCACTTCTCGAGTGTGCATGGAGTGAACGTAACACGCGTAACGCGCCACGGCATTGAGCTGTTTGCCAGTGTCAGCCTGCCGCTTCAAGTCGGCGACCGCATCATGGTAGTCGGTCCGGAAGACTCTGTCAACCGTGTAACAAACCTCATGGGCAACTCCGCTCGACGACTGAATGCACCGAACATAGCAACCATTTTCATAGGAATCATCTTAGGCATCGTCTTTGGATCGCTGCCAATTGCCATACCCGGAATGCCCGTACCGATGAAGCTCGGCATCGCTGGCGGTCCCCTGATTATAGCTATTCTGATAGGACGCTACGGCTACAAGATCCATCTTGTGACCTATACGACGACATCTGCTAACATGATGCTTCGCGAAATAGGGCTTGTGCTGTTCTTGGCGAGCGTGGGTATCAAGGCAGGAGCAGGATTCTGGGAGACAGTTGTACAGGGCGACGGTCTGCTCTACGTTCTATCTGGTTTCCTCATCACCGTTATACCTATTTTAATAATAGGCCCGATAGCGCGGAAACGTTTCAACTTCAACTATTTCACCATCATGGGTATGCTTGCAGGAACGTATACGGACCCGCCGGCACTCGCTTATGCTAACAGTGTATGCTCCAAAGAAGCTCCTGCTGTGGGCTACTCCACGGTATATCCGCTATCGATGTTTCTCCGTATATTCACTGCACAGATCATTGTTTTGTTTTTCTGCGGAACCTGATAAACGAGCATAAGGACAAAAAAAAGAAATCGTAATAACAAAAAACCTAATAATACACAAACGGAAATGAACAAATTTGCATTACTGCTCAGTGGTTTGCTGATGACATGCACCTCAATGGTGTTCGGCCAGGGGGCCAAGAACATCAAAATCAACGAGGTGATGACCAACAACACTTCAAGTCTGCAGGATGAATTCGGACAGCACCTGCCCTGGGTAGAGCTTGCCAACACGTCGTTTTCAACTTACAACGTGCGCGGTATGTTCATCACAACAGACAGAAGGGCGCTTTCCACGAATCTGACAGCGCCCCAACGTATCGCCATGATGAGCCCTATTCCCAACGGGGAGAAGCGCACATCCATGAGCGGACGCGACCATCTGGTATTCTTCCTGAACTCAATTCCTGCCAAAGGATCCCTTCACCTGAATGCCAAAGTGACTCCCAATCAGCCGTTATGGATTGCGCTCTACGACGGTAACGGCATCGACCTCATCGACTCAGTGAGCGTTCCTGCACTGACAGCCAACAAGTCGTATGCCCGAATCAAGGACGGAAGCGCATCATGGGACGTCAAAGCAGAAGAAGCCGTAACCCCGGCGATTGGCAATTACATAGAAATCAACGAATCGAAGATAGCCCGCCTGAAGCGTGACGACCCTTATGGATTTGGTATCACCGTGCTTTCCATGGGTATCGTGTTCTTCTGTCTCACCCTTCTCTATCTTTTCTTCACTTTGTTCGGAAAGATTGTTGTCAAGCAGAAAGCACAGAAAAAGGCCTCACGCGAAGAGCAATTCAACGCTGCGGCAGCTGCTTACAGGGCCTCAAAGGCCGCAAGTGCTGACATGAAGGAGACAGACAAAGAAATCTACATGGCCGTTATCGCCATGGCTCTGAAGCAGTATACCGACAACATCCACGACGAAGAAAGTGGAATCATCACCATCAAGCCTCACCACACAATGTGGAACAACGAGGTGAACTAAGCAAAACAATCATCATTTCAACAGTATCAACAATCAAATCATATTTATAGTAGACATGGAAAAGTATCAATATACAGTGAAGGGCGTCGACTACGACGTTGAGATAGAAAAGATCGAGGGAAACATCGCTAATGTTTCCGTAAACGGGATACCGTTCGAAGTAGAAATGAAACAGCCCGTCAAGGCCACGCCCAAGCCTGCCAAGGTGAAACCAGCAGTAGCAACAGCCCCCGTTGCCGCTGCACCGTCCGCGCCCGCAGCAGCAGCTCCTCAAGCAGCCGTTGGCACTGGCAAGAAGGTAACAGCCCCGCTTCCAGGCACAATCACCGAAGTGAAGGTAGCCGTAGGACAGACTGTCAAAGCCGGAGATACCGTTGTCATCCTGGAAGCCATGAAGATGCAGAACAACATCGAGGCAGACAATGCAGGAACCGTCACTTCCGTACTGGTCAAGCAAGGCGACACCGTCATGGAAGGCACCACCCTTGTGACCATCGGATAGGCCCGTCATGCTCGCCGCAACAGTGTAAATAACGTCAATCGAAAAATCGAAATACATCATGAGCTTTACTGAATTCATTGTCAGCAACTTTAATGAGTTCCTCACCTATACGGGCTTTGCCAATGCCACGGTGCCAAACCTCATCATGATTCTTGTCGGAGCCTTCTTCATCTGGCTCGCCATTAAGAAAGACTTCGAGCCGTTGTTGCTCGTTCCCATAGGTCTTGGCATCATTCTCGGAAACATTCCCTTCCGCGCTGACGCTGGTCTTGAAATCGGTCTGTACGAGGACAATTCCGTGCTGAACATCTTCTATCAGGGCGTCCGCCAAGGTTGGTATCCGCCACTCGTGTTCCTCGGCATCGGAGCCATGACAGACTTCTCAGCACTCATAGCAAATCCGAAGCTCGTTCTCATCGGAGCGGCCGCACAGTTCGGCATCTTCGGAGCCTACATGACAGCCTTGGGACTCGGTTTTGAGCCCAATCAGGCTGCCGGTATAGCTATCATCGGTGGAGCAGACGGTCCGACGGCCATCTTCCTTTCATCGAAGACAGCCCCCAATCTGATGGGAGCCATTGCCGTCTGCGCCTATTCCTACATGGCGTTGGTACCTGTTATCCAGCCGTTCATCATGCGTCTGATGACCACGAAGAAGGAACGCCTCATCCGAATGAAGCCCGTCCGCCACGTCAGCCAGACCGAACGCATCCTGTTCCCGATCATCGGACTGTTGCTCACCACGTTCATTGTTCCTTCCGGCCTACCATTGCTGGGCATGCTGTTCTTCGGAAACCTGCTGAAGGAGTCCGGAAAGACCACCCGTCTGGCCAAGACTGCCGGCGCAGCGCTCAATGACATTGTCGTCATGCTGCTCGGTCTCACCGTCGGTTGCTCCACCCAGGCCAGCGAATTCCTGACCATGAACACCATCTTCATCTTCGCAATCGGTGCCTGCGCCTTCATAGTAGCCACCGTCAGCGGCGTGGGCTTTGTGAAAATCATGAACCTGTTCCTGCCGAAAGACAAGAAAATCAACCCGCTCATCGGCAATGCCGGCGTCAGTGCCGTCCCCATGGCTGCGCGCATTTCGAACAACATGGGCTTGGAATACGACCGCCACAACTTCCTGCTCATGCACGCCATGGGTCCGAACGTAGCCGGTGTGATCGGTTCAGCAGTTGCCGCCGGTGCACTGCTTGGTTTCCTAAGCTAACCTGCCCCAGCCAACTATAGCGTATGATGATGCAAGGACGACCCAAAATGGCAATCATAGACCCCAACACGCTCGCCGTGTTGGGGCTCAAAACCATTTTGCAGGAAGTGATGCCCATCATCACTGTCGACACTTTCGGAACCTTCTCCGAACTGGAATCGAACGATCCTGACAGTTATGTTCACTTCTTCGTCGCCATAAACATCGTTATCGAGAACCGACAGTTCTTCCTCGACCGTCGCAGACACACTATCGTACTCACCACGTCCACAGATGCGCAGATGAGCGATTTCCACTGCCTGTGTACCAATGTAACCGAGCGAGAGCTCATCCATTCCATTCTTTCCCTGCAACAGAAAGCCCATCCTCAGGGAAAGAATCTTCCTACCCTACCCCAAATCCTGCGAAAGAAGATTCTGAGCGACCGCGAACTGGAAGTGCTGTCGCTCATTGTCCAGGGCTACATCAACAAGGAGATTGCCGATAAACTCTGCATCGGACTGACCACCGTCATCACCCACCGCAAGAACATCATGGACAAACTGGGAGCTAAGAGCGTCTCGGCCCTCACCATCTACGCAGTCATGCACGGCTATGTCGACATCAACAAAATCTGACAAACCCGAATCCACAAAAAACGAAGCTTATGGGATACATCCAGAAAAACCTGATGGAAAACGAAAAGGTTGTCTACGAGGCCAGCCTCCATCCGATTGTCTACACATGGCCCTTCCTTTTAGGTCTGGCAGCGCTCGTGTTCATGTCCATACCCATGAGCGAGACGGAGTTTGTCATCAAGCTCATCGTTGGAATCATGCTGCTGGCAGCCGCCTTTGTATGGGCTCTGACCATCAACAACGGCAAGCAGTATGTCATCACGACGCGCCGGCTCATCTTCAAACACGGCATCATCAAGCGGCAGTCCATGGAGCTGCTGCTCCGCAAGTGCGAAGGTGTCAAGATTGAACAGTCCATCATGGGGCGTCTGCTGAACTACGGAACAGTGATCGTCACGACAGGTGAAGCCTCCAGCTGCTATCACCACATCAAGTCGCCGCTGACGTTCAGCACCCAGATAAACCAGCAGATAGACAATCTGAAGAACGACTCTGACTGAGCCGACCGCTCTTTCTCTGTTTCAAGCAGAGTCTTATTCCGTGCTCATTGAAGTTGGCAAGATGAAAAAAGAACGCTTATGGAACGCTAACTACTGCAAAGTCATGGCAGCGAATTTCACGCTGTTCTTTGCTTTCTACTTGCTGACGCCATTGCTGCCACTCTATCTCAGCGAGCATTTCAACGCCACCAAGGACGTCATCGGGCTCGTGCTGTCCGGCTACACGCTCACCGCACTGCTCAGCCGTCCGTTCAGCGGCTTCCTGGTCGACTCCTTCCCAAGGAAAAGCGTGCTCCTTTGGTGCTTCTTTTTCTTTTTTATTTTCTTTGCGGGCTATCTTGCTGCCTCCACCTTATTATTATTCACCATCGTACGAACGCTTCACGGCGCTCCCTTCGGAGCCGTCACCGTGGCCAACTCCACGATGGCCATCGACGTGCTGCCGTCCTCACGACGCAACGAAGGCATCGGCTACTACGGTCTGAGCAACAACCTCGCCATGGCCGTTTCGCCCTCCATCGCCATCTTTATCTATCATTACACACACAGCTTCGAGCTTCTCTTCTGGCTGGCCTTTGTCATTGCACTTGCAGGGTTCATCGTCGACTGTACCATCAAGACTCAGACGAGCTGCAAAGACCCAAACTCCCCAGACATCAGCAAGACCGACAATGGCACATGCCAAGCGAAAGCCGACTGCTGCCCTGATAAAAGAAAAGACCGCCAGGCACCTTCCTGCACGTCGGACAAAGCCCGCCCAGCCCCGAAATGGATCTCTCTCGACCGTTTTTTCCTCACCCGTGGGTGGCTGCTGGCCGCCAACATGGTGTTCTTTGGCTTTTGTTTCGGCGTGCTGAGCAACTATCTGGCCATCTACGGAAAGGAAGTGATGGGCATAACGGGGCAGACAGGAGCCTATTTTGCCATTCTCTCCGTCGGACTCATCCTTTCGCGCCTGCAAGGCAGCAAGGCTCTGCGCGAAGGAAAGCTGACCTTGAACGCAGCCGAAGGCACCATTCTCAGCACCATCGGCTATGTTCTCTTCGTTGCCTGCCCCAACGACGTCGGCTACTACGGTTCGGCCATTTTCATCGGCTTGGGCAACGGTCACATGTGGCCCGCTTTCCAGAACATGATCATCTCCGTGGCCAAGCACAACCAGCGCGGGACTGCCAACAGCACGATTCTCGTTTCATGGGATGTGGGCATGGGTCTGGGTGTCCTCATCGGCGGTTTTGTCACCGAACAGATGGGCTACGTCCCTGCCTTCTGGCTTGTAGCCTTTGCTCAGGCTGCCGGCATGCTGCTTTTCCTTACGTCAACAAGGCCGTTCTTCCTGTCACGACGACTTCAATGAACGATTCGTCGCCAGTCTTATTCCACTAACACAAAGGCAGAGCCACGTTCTGTTTCTGAACCACCGTCCCACAGCCGACCTGCCCGTTAAGCTTGACAGAGAAATCAGAAAGTAGCACGCACACGAGTACGACCACCGCTAAAGTTGTGAAAACTTTTGCTGAATTGTTTATTTTTCGTACCTTTGCAACAAATTATCACGCATCAGTCATTTTTTATCTGCTTCTCTCTGATAGGCAAAAGATTGGTTCAGAATATCCGCTTTATGGAAACAAATCATCGTTATTCGGGCTTGACAGACGCTCAAGTGCTGCAAAGCCGCGCGAAGCACGGCGTGAACATACTCACACCACCTGCAAAAGACCCACTGTGGAAACAATACTTAGAGAAGTTCAAGGACCCGCTGATTGTCATTTTGATAATAGCCGGCATGATGTCGATCGGCATTTCGTGCTACGAATGCTTCGGACTGCATGCGTCCTCCACCGTTTTCTTCGAGCCCGTAGGCATTTTCGTCGCCATTCTGCTCGCTACAGGACTCGCATTCATTTTTGAACAGAAAGCCGACAAGGAGTTTTCCATTCTCAATCAGGTCAACGACGACGAACCTGTGGAGGCCATACGAAACGGGAACGCCGTCAAGATAGCCAAGAAGGACGTTGTCGTAGGCGACATACTCATCATTGAGACAGGTCAGGAAATACCCGCCGACGCAGAGTTGCTCGACTCTGTTGCACTGCAAATCGACGAGTCGACACTCACCGGGGAGCCTGTTTGCAGCAAGAGTGCCGAAGCGAAAGACTTTGACCAAGAAGCCACATTCCCCACCAACCACGTCATGCGCGGCACGAAGGTGATGGAAGGTCACGGCGTCTGCCGCGTCTTTGCCGTCGGCGACAATACCGAGAACGGCAAGGTGTTCGAAGCGGCACAAATCGACGACGGCGTGAAGACGCCATTAGACGAACAGCTCGAAGGACTGGGCAACCTGATTACTCACCTCAGCTATGGCTTTGCGGCAGCCATCATCGTGGCCAAGCTGCTGGTGTTCTTCCAGTGGGCACCCGCCGCATGGCTGCTGCTCATCCCCGTCAGCCTGTTTTTCTATCTCGTCATCCGCAAGTTCAAGAACTGGAGTCCCACCGCCTGCATCACCACGATCGTGGTGTTCTTCGCCGTCTTCATAGCGTCGGTGCTCGCCATTCACGAAGCGCTCAGCCCCGGGCAAGATGTTTCCCACCTGCTGGCATACGCACTGCAGACCATCATGATAGCCGTCACGCTGATTGTCGTGGCCGTTCCCGAAGGACTGCCGATGGCCGTGACGCTCTCCCTCGCCTACTCCATGCGCCGGATGCTGAAGACCAACAACCTTGTCCGCAAGATGCACGCCTGCGAAACAATGGGAGCCACGACCGTCATCTGCACGGACAAGACGGGAACGCTGACGCAAAACCTGATGCAGGTGAGCGAGACACAATTCTACGGACTGGAAAACAATACGCTCGGAGGGGACGAAATGAGCCAAATCATCACCGAAGGCATCGCCGTCAACTCCACGGCCCAGCTCGCCAACAGCAACTCTGGGAAAACGGAAGTGCTGGGCAACCCGACAGAAGGAGCCCTGCTCATCTGGCTCAAGGAGCACGGCACCGACTATCTCGATGTCAGGCAGCGCGTGGAGCGGTTAGCCGAAATTCCGTTCTCGACGGAACGCAAGTACATGGCGACACTCGCTAAACGCCCTACGGGCCAAACGGTGCTCTACGTCAAAGGAGCCCCCGAGATTGTCTTCGACCTTTGTCGGCAGACTTGCGGCCAAGTTACGAAAGAGCAGGTAGACAAACAACTCAAAGACTATCAGGACAAAGCCATGCGAACACTGGGCTTTGCCTACCAAACCGTCGAACAGACCGACGACGTCATACAAAACGGAGTGCTGAAAGCCAACCGTCTGACCTTCCTCGGCATCGCCGCCATCAGCGACCCTGTGCGCAGCGACGTGCCGCCAGCCGTCAAGGAGTGTGTCGATGCAGGCATCTCCGTCAAGATAGTGACGGGCGACACCGTGGGAACAGCCAAGGAAATAGGCCGTCAGATAGGTCTGTGGAACGACAGTACGGACACCGAAAAGAACATCATCACGGGAAGCGAGTTTGCCAAACTCGCTGATGAACAGCTGCAGCAACGTGTTCTCGACCTGAAAATCATAGCACGCGCACGCCCAATGGACAAGAAACGCCTCGTCGAAGCACTGCAGGCACGCAACCAGGTGGTGGCCGTGACCGGCGACGGCACCAACGATGCACCTGCTCTGCACGCTGCCCACGTCGGACTGTCGATGGGCGACGGCACCTCCGTGGCAAAAGAGGCCTCCGACATAACCATCATCGACAACTCGTTCTCAAGCATCGGCCGCGCCGTCATGTGGGGACGGTCACTCTATCAGAACATCCAACGCTTCCTTCTGTTCCAACTGACGGTGAACGTCGCCGCATGTTTCATCGTGCTGGCGGGTGCATTCATGGGCACGGAGTCGCCGCTGACAGTGACACAGATGCTTTGGGTGAACCTCATCATGGATACCTTCGGAGCCATGGCCCTGTCTTCACTGCCACCGACGGCGCAAGTCATGAAGGACAAGCCGCGCGACCGCAACGCCTTCATCCTGAACCGCTCGATGATGAGCAACATGCTGGGCGTGGGCGGATTCTTCTTCATCCTGCTGCTCGGATTCCTCTACGTCTTCCAGCACGCCGACATCCACAGTATGAGCGACCTGACCCACGCATCGCTCGGCGTGAAGGACTCCGTCACACCGTACGAACAGACCCTGTTGTTCTCCATCTTCGTGTGGACTCATTTCTGGTACATGTTCAATGCCCGTGCCTACAAGACCGGCGGCAGCGGACTGGACCTGAAAGGCTGCGACGGCTTCGAGAGCATCGTGGTGGCCATCGTCGTCGGACAGGTTCTCATCGTTGAAGTGTTCTACGAATTCTTCAACGTTGTCCCCATGAAGTGGCAGGACTGGGCAACTATCATCGTTCTTTCGTCGCTCGTGATGTGGGTTCGCGAACTGTGGCATCTGCTGCGTAAAAAGCGGAAATGAAGAGAAGCAACCGTTCGCATAGCTGTGCAGGAGTCGCCGCGACGAGATGGGTTACAGCAACAAGAGCATTCTGAATTATGTTGACAAAAAGCCCGAAAAAGCCGTCTGTGAAGGCCATCGTTCTGAAATAAAAATCCGACGGGCGCGTACGCGCGAAATATGAGAGTGTCATAAGGCGTTGAGAACAAACGACTTGTGTTTTCTTTACATTTTTTGCGCTTTCAGAATGGCTCATTTTGCACTTTGAAATGGCCCTTTTTGCTCGCCAGAATGAATCATTCTGAAGCCCAAAATGGCCCATTTTGCTGCGCAAAACGGCCCGTTTTGAAAATCAAGCAGATTTCTGTAGCAATTTTGTTGGATTCTTTTACCAACTGAAAGGCATTCGTCAACGTAGAATGCAAAAATGAAACGACACTTTTTTTTGGTTAGAAATGTTTACAATGGCGGTTGAAACATCAACGATTTCCGGCCTTCAAAATGTGTCAAGAGGATATGGCCGTACGGCGTCAGCAACCCGAAGTGAGCTGTACAAACCGCCAGAGGACCGACATCAGACACATCGTTTCCGCCTCGGTTCACGTCAGGACAGAAAGCAGGACACAAAAACCCCGGGGCCAAATGCGGCCTCGGGGTTGAACGTGTTCAGCCTGTCGTGTTGACAGTCTCAGAGCTTCACGCTTACGGCCTTGCCGTTATACTGAATCATCTTCCCCTGCGGATTGTCCAGATTCAGCGGCTGCGGCTTGTCTTTCGACACGACGACCACGTTGAAGCGGCGGTTCTTCAGCATTCCGTTGAAGGACCCCTTGCGCTGACCGATGGTGAGCGTCTTGGAGGCATCGTCGTAACGAATGTCGATGGTGGCATACTTGCCTCGCTCGTAGTTGTAGTTCGTGCCCTCGTCTTCGTAGAGCTGGAACTCGGCATCCTTGCCTGTGTAGACGTAAAGGTTGATGAGCTCAGCCGGTTTCTCGTCGCTCCACTCCATTTCGGGACCGAACGGGATGATGGCTCCTTCGCGAACGAAAACAGGAATGCACTCGTAGGGAGCGTCGACAACGAGCGTCTGACCGCCATCAATGTGCTGCCCGGTGTACAGGTCGTACCATCCGCACTGCTCGGGGAAGTAGACGGCGCGGTTGCGGGCCTTGTAGTAGGCGACGGGACAAGCCATGAGTGCAGGTCCGAACATCCACTGGTTGCCGATGTTCTCGACGTTACGGTCGCCGTTGAAGTCCATGACGAGTGCACGCATGAGCGTATAGTCCTTGAAGTGCGCCCAGCCAGCCATTGAATACAGATAAGGCATCAGTCGATAGCGCAGTTTGTCGTAGTAGACGAACGACTTGTAAGCCGGATGGTTCTCGGGAGCAATGTTCCAGATTTCGCGCAACGGCCACTGTCCGTGGGCACGGAAGAGCGGAATGAAAGCTCCGAACTGGTTCCAGCGCGTCTGCAACTCGCGCCATTCCTTCAGGTCTTCCGTTTCCACACCGGTCTTGTCGTAAGCCTGCTGAGCGGCCACGTAGCGGTTTTCAACGCAGAAGCCACCCTGGTCCATGCCCCAGAAGGGGATGCCGGACATAGAGTAGTTCAGGCCGGCAGTCATCTGTGCGCGCATGTCCTCCCATCGTGTACCGATGTCGCCGCTCCACGTAGCGGTGGAGAAACGCTGTTCACCGGCAAAACCACTGCGTGTGAGGAGGAAGACACGTGGTTCGTTGGCCTTTCCTTTATATACGGAACGCTGTCCGTTGTAGATAGCGTCGGCATTCACGGTAGAGTAAGCGTTGAAATACTCGGTAGAGGTTCCGAGAGCCGTAGGTCCGCTGAGGGCCTTGCGATACCACATGGGCGTACAGTCGCGCACGTTGGGCTCGGAAGCATCCATCCACCAGGCATCAATGCCAGCCACGCCCTTGCGGTTGTACTTGGAATAGAGATTCTCGTCCATCTGGCGCCAGAACATCTTGCGTGCACCAGCGTCGTAGGCATCGTAGAACGAGCCGCGGAAACCTAACCAGTCGTGGATGTCGTCCTTGACAGCCTGGCGGTACATCCAGCCGTTCTTGTCGAGTTCCTTGTAGTTGTCGACCGTGTCGTAGAACTTCGGCCAGACGGAAATCATGAAGCGTCCGTGCATGGCATGAACGCTGTCGAGCATCGCCTGCGGGTTGGCGTAGCGCGAAGACTCGAAGACATGGCTGCCCCAAGAGTCCAACTGCCAGTAGTTCCAGTCCTGAACGATGTTGTCGATGGGGATATGGCGACGGCGGAACTCAGCCAGCGTCTCCTCAATCTCGCCGGAAGACTTGTAACGTTCGCGGCTCTGCCAGAATCCGAGCACCCACTTCGGGTAGAGCGAGGCTTTACCCGTCAGCGTGCGGTAGCCGGAAATGACTTCGTCGAAGTTCTTGCCGGCAATGAAATAGTAGTCCATGTCGCGTGCCATCTCGCTCCAGATGCTCAACTGTCCGCGCTGTGCTTCGCTACGGGGCTCGGCTACACGCAGTCCGCAATAGGCTTCGCCGCCGTCGGGTTGCCACTCGATGCGCAGCTGTGCCTTCTTTCCCTTCTGCAACTCGGTCGCAAACTTGTAGGCATTGGGGTTCCAGGCGGTACGCCAGCGCTCGGGCACCACTTCACGTCCGTCGATGTACACCTTCACGTAGCCTGAATAATAGAGGATGAACTGATAGAGCTGCTTTTTGCCCTTACACTTTCCGCAACACTCAGGCTCGAGGAAACCCTCGTAGACGACATTGGCACCCTGGAGGTTGAAGCCTTTCGGCAGGTTCTTGATACCGCCGTTGTCGGTCTTCACGGCAATTTCGCTCGTTGCGGGGAAGCCATATTCATAATAGATGCTGTCCTCGTCGCGAACAAGTTGCTTGCCATCCTTGTCGGTGTAGGTGCCAGTGAGGTGGCCTTCACGGCCCTGCTTGTCGTAGAGTTTGAAGGCTCGGTTCAGCTGCAGATAATCGTTAGGATTGCCGAAACGGCAGTAGCTGTAGGAGTCCCACAGGATGCCGTAGTTCTTGTTTGACAGGACAAAGGGGATGCTGACCTTCGTGTTGTACTGGAAAAGGTCTTCGTTCTTGCCCTTCATGTTGAACTCTTCCGACTGATGCTGACCCAGACCGTAGAAGGCTTCGTCGGCGGGACTGTCGAAGAGCGCATGCCACTGCAGGCCGTGCTTCATATCCTCGGTGATGGCGGGGCCTCCTTTCAGTCCGTATTCACGCTCGGGAACGGTGAAGTTCTTGAAGGTCTTGCCATTTTTTGCTTCCTTCAGAAGCTGTTTGCCGGCTCCGTCGAAAAAGGTGATGGCACCCGTCTGTTTGTTCACGACAGCCTTTACGTTGCGGGCTTTCACGATGACATCAGTGCCATCTTCCGTCACGTCGAATGTCGCAGCGGCCTGCTTTTGAGGCACAATCATCAGACTCGTCTTCGAAGGCAACGCATCTTCGCTGGTGGCCTGCACGCGAATGATGTTGCCGTTGACTACTTGCAGTCGCACAATCTTGGCGCCACCGTCTTGCGGAGCTCCAACATTGATGGTAACACTGTTACCACTCTTCACAAAGTCTGCTGCCGAAGCCACTGAAGCCACGGCAAGCAGACCAGCCAAAACAAAATACTTTTTTATCACCATCTTTATTTTTTTGATTACTGAATACCTTGCATGAGGGCATCTACGATTTCAGCTTCGTACCAGTTGAGGTTCTTGCGGTTGATCAGACCCATCCACCAGAGACCTGTTGTACCACGGGCTTTCAGCTGTGTGGTGACGAAGCGGGCATACTTGATACGCTCGGAAATGTCGGCATGGGTGCCGATGGCACCGAACTCACCGAAGATCCAGGGCACACCCAGGTCGCCGAAGCGCTTCGACACGCGGTTGATGACATCAAGGACTTCCTGCTGCTGCTCGGCACCGAACATTGTGATGTAGTACTTCTCACCGGCATCCTTGTCGTCGGTGTCGTTACAGAACCAGTATGGATCGTAACTGTGAACGGAAGCAAGAATATGATTCGGATGAACGTCGTTCGGTATCTGCATTCCGTCGAGCTTTGCCTGCGTGCTTCCAGCACTGTAGGGGTTCACTATCAGATTGCGATAGAGGTTCTTGCCGCCTGTTGCACGTACGGCATCGACGAAATCCTGCTCCAGACGCGTGATGGCTTCGTATGCACGCGGATCGGACGGGTCGTTCCAATTCTTCGAAGAATCGAGGATTTCGTTGAAGGCTTCGAAGACAAGATGGTCATCATAGTCGGCAAAACGCTGTGCTACCTGCGTCCAGATGGCCTTATACTTGTCCTTGATAGATGCGTACTTGTCCATATCGGCAACGAGCCACACATTGTCGGCGGCTCCTGTGTCGTGCTGGACGTTCAGGATACAATAGCAACCTGCATTGAGAACCATCTTCACCACTTCCTCTACACGGTCCATCCAGGCAGCATCGATGACATTGTTATTGTCCATGTGTATACCCCAAGTAACCGGAACTCGAATCACGTTGAATCCCTTCTCTGCAATGGCATTGATGATTTCGGGCGTCGTCTGCGGCTGTCCCCATTGTGTCTCAAAGTCGATTGGAGTCTTACCTTCGGGATTCCACCATGAGCCAATAGGATTGGAATCGAGCGTATTACCAAGGTTGTAGCCAATCTTCAGATTCTCAACAAAGCTGTAAGCACTCATGAACGGGTCGTTAGGATCGGTTCCTGTGCCACGCTGGTTCAGCGTGACGGCCTTCGTCAGCGAGCCGGACTTGAAGGTCAGGGTGGCCGAACGCTCATCACCGGTGTTCTTAACGATGTCAACACGCATGAAAGACCAGCGGTCAAAGAATCCGTAACCTGCATGGTTCGACAGCTTCACCCACGTAGTATCGCTGCTCTCAACAGTCCAGTCGCCGTCGCACTCCACACCAAGAATCGTACTGGTAGCACCGATGCCGAAGGTTAGGGCGTCGCTCACCTTCACACTGTCTTTCATCACGTTCAGCTTGCTGGCCGGTCCCTCGGAACGTCCGGTGTAGCTGGGCGCGTTCTCTACGTCGGTGCAGCCCTGGAATCCCAGGGTTGCAGCCAACACTATCATGCCAAATATATTTCTCAGTTTCATGATCTTCTTCAAATTTAGGTATTATTTTACTTAGAAGGAATGTAGATGACACGTACATTGTCGAATTTCACGTCAATCTTACCGCGTGAAGTGCTCTGGTTGATGGACTGGATGCGGAACTGGTTCAGGCCAGTTGCTACGACGTCGGCCAAGCTCTTGCCGGCATAACAAGCAAATCGGCTGAGCGGAAGCACATGGCGATACCACTTTCCTGTGGGAGCCTGTCCGTTGATGTCGCTCAGTACGGGTCCGCCTGGGAACGAACCAGTCTGTGTATCATAATCAGCCCAAGCAAAATTGTCGTATGTATTCTCCGCGTCACCCAACGGTTGGATCATATAACGGAGATAACCCCAGAACGATCCGTTGTTATAAGCAGAGTTGTCATTGTAGACATTGACCGCCAGATACAATTCGTTGGCTGTAGCCGTGGACGGAATATTGGGTGAGAAGGCGAAGGAATTGCCATTCCAGTCCTTACGGAAGTAGATCATGGTTCCCCACCACTGCTGAGCTTCCTCCGGAACATTGATGTATGCGTACTTGCCATCGGCAGTTCCGCTGTCCACAAAGGTTGCATTCGGTCCCCAACCGTTATCGGCAGCGTCGCCGTCGAAGGTGGTCAGGATGGTTGAATGGTCGTAGAAGCGCTCCGAGCTGGCCGTTCCACCAGGCGTTGTGATGGTCAGTGTCGTTCCGCTGCCAGCAGACGGTTTCTTGGCAAAGTCCACATAGATGGTATCTTCGGACTCTGACACCTTGAATTCGCTTGGTTCCAAAGTCACGTCACCATACTTCACGCTCTCCACCTGAACGAAATCACGCCCTGTCAGGACAAGCGTCTCCCCGATTTGGGGCATATCTGTGGAAACAGAGAAGAGCGCCGGCTTGCCCGGAACCTTATTATAAGGAATATAAGTGGTTCCTGCTGCGCACTCGAGAACGAGCGTTCCCGTCTCGTAGGGAACGTCGGGCATCTTGAACATGAGCTGTGATGTCGTCTCGTAAGCATTGGTCATCGAATTCAGATGGTGATCCTTCAGCACGGTTTCCACCTTGGCAATATCGACATGGTTGCCGCCTATCTCCTTCCAAACAGTCGTATCGAGATGCTCAGCAGTGATATCGGTGAAATAAGCCTTCTCTATATCCACCAGATTGAGGCCGAACACGTTGATTTCATCGCCTGTGTTACGAGGATACATGGCCTGAATGCGCGAGATGGAAGGATAAGGTGCCGTGATCTTGAACGCATAGGTCGCTGTTCCATGCGAAGTCTCCACGCGGATTTCGTCCTTCAGGTTGCTGTTGAAGGCTGTCAGTTCAAAGCCTTTATCCTCTGTGGGAACGTTCACGATGATACTGTGCGCCGTATTCATGGTAGGATTGAAGTAAGCCTCTTGGTCATTGATGTACACTTTCATCGCATGGTCGAGGTTGTTACCGATAACTGCAATGACCTGACCGGGTCCAGCTTTGGTGAAAAGACTGTCGGCCAGTTCAGGGTCGCAGGAGCGTACCCCTGTGATTTCGGGCACGCCTCCACCTTCTTCGCTGTCCTTACAACTGGTCAGCGAGGGAAGCACGAAGAGGGCTGCAAAGAGAATGGCAAGGCTTGTTCTCATGCTGTGCTTGAATATTCTGTTGTTCATAATAATCTGTTCTTTAAATAATTAAACATGTCCACGATTATTCTTCGTCGAACTTATACTCCTCTGCTGCTTCATTGAAGTAGCGGTTCTGGATGACATCGGCCTCCGGGTAAGGCATGAAGATGTTCGCCTCGTTCAGAACGATAGGCTGGAAGTCAGCACCCTTCGAGCGAGCCAAGGAATCAAGATTGAAAGTGTAGCCTTGAGCCTTTGTCATCACCGTCGTCTTGTCGTCGATCGAAACGGTAGAACGGTCGTTCCAGAGGCAGTGTCCCTGATCGTCTGTGAAGTACCAGTTGTTGGAACCAGGGAAGATGCAGCGATAAGAGAGAGTCTTATCCTTGTTCAATACTACGTCGCCCGAGTTGAGCATGAAAGCACGATGCTGCTTGTTGTTGAAGAAGCCGAGCATGTAGTCAGGCTTCCAACGATACCATGACACCATGTCGTACCAATTACAGTACTCCAGACAGAACTCAATGCGACGCTCACGAATCAGGTCCTCGAAGGTGAACGAGTCCTTAGGAGGCAGCTTCGCACGCAGACGTGTGGCGTTGAAAGCAGCCAGAGCCCGTCCGTCGGAAGTCGATTCGTTGTTGCCGAGGAGAGCCTCAGCCTTGGTGAGGTACACATCTGCCAGTCGGAGGATGTAGGTATTCAGCGGTGAAGCCTGCTGAGCCAGATGACCGTCGCAGTCAGCCTTTGTTCCGACGACGCCCTTCTTGGCCTGTGCCCAGTTCACGTTGTAGGTGTAACCGCCCTTTTCGCTCCAGATGTAGCTGTAGTAGCGCCCCGGAGTGAAGAAGTTTCCACGCAGGCGGAAGGAGTCGGCCGGTTCCTCATTGTAATAATCGAGCATGTCGACAGAAGCATGGAGCGATCCACCCCAGCAGTTCACATCGGTCACGTCGCTCCATGCGAGATCGGAAATCAGGTTGTTGTTCGACGCATACTCTCCCAGCAGTGGGTCAGCCCAGCGCATGGCTAGCAGTGTTTCTTCGTTATCGTTGAACTGTGGACGGAAAAGATCCTCGTAGTTGTCGAGCAAATGGTACTGTCCGCAGTTGATGACCTCGTCGCACAGGGTGACAACACGGTCGAGTGTGGCCTGATCACGCTGGTGATCACGCGGATTGCTGGTTTGCCATCCGCTCTGCGCCAGCAGCACCTTGGCCAGCAAAGCCTTTGCAACGTATCGCGAAGGATGGTTGTTGCTGCCCTTCTCAGGCAACAGTTCTGATGCACGTTCCAAATCGCGCACGATGAACTTCAGCACACTTCCTTCGGTCGAAAGCTTCCTGACAGGCATCTTCGTCACGTCGAAGTTGTCTTCGTAAAGGATGATTTCACCCCAGCCGCGCAACAGATAGAAGTAAGCAGCGCTTCGCATCAGCAGGGCCTCACCCTTGGCTTGGTTCTTTACAGCCTCGGTCACTTCCTCACCCGCATAGGTGTCAAGATCGTTGATGAGCTGGTTCGACATGGAAACAACCATGTAGAGCGACGACCACGCATTGACAACCTCAGTGCTCAGGCCGGTGATTGTGAATCGGGCAAACTCGCCTTGCAGGTACGGGCTCCATGCATCATTGGCACGGAACGAGCCCATGCCGACGATGGCACGCTCGTTGTAACCGTGCCATGCGTAGTTGTAGAGCGGCTCAGTGGCCTTGATGACAGCCTCGTCGCTGGTATAATAGGTCGGTGCCGTATAGCCGTGCAACGGCGAACGGTCGAGGAAATCCTCACCGCAACTGCTCATTGTCAGTAATACAGAAGCAACGGCCGAGACCATTAGTATCTTATTTGTTTTCATTTTACTCCTTATATTATGAATTACACAGATGATTTAGAAACTAACCTTGAGACCGAAATTGAAGATTCTTGAAGAAGGATAACGATAGTAGTCGATACCTTGCAGAATCACGCTCTGTCCGTTGGCACCGATTTCAGGATCGTAGCCGTCGTAACCGGTAATAGTGAACACATTCTGAACGTTGGCATAGACCTGCACCCAGTCAATCTTCAGAGGATTGATCCACTTCTTCGGCAGATTCCAAGCCAGCGACAGGGTCTTCAGACGAAGGAACGAACCGTCTTCGATGAAGCGCGAGCTGACGCGGTTGTTGTCGTTCTGGCTCTCTCCGCTGACGCTGATACGCTGAGTCTGCGCCGTCTGCGGGTTCACCACGTATACGTTCGAGATGTCGTTGAGCGATCCTTCGGGGTCGAACATAGCCACCTGTGCGTAATCGTTGACGAGCTTCAGCTTGTTACCCCAAGCCGTCGGGTCCGAATGGTTCTGCTTGACGGCGTTGAAGATGTCATTGCCGACAGAGCCATTGAAGAAGAACGAAAGCTCGAAGTCCTTCCATGTAATCACGTTGTTGATACCGAACGTGAAGTCCGGATTCGGGTCGCCTATGTACTTGCGGTCGGCAGTGGTGATTTTTCCGTCACCGTTCACGTCTTCGTAAATGTAGTCACCCACCCAAATGCCGCGCGGCGCGATGGGATACATGTCTGAGTCGAGCGACTCTGCCGGACGAGCCACGGGAATGCGGTTGCCGTTCTGGTCGAGAAGGAACTCGCCAAGCTGGTTCTTCTGATAGAAATCGCTTTCCTTCGTGAACATTCCGATGACGTTGTAGCCGTAGAAACGTCCCACGGGACCGCCGATTTCAGACAGAGTGTAAGTCTGTGAATTCAGGTTTCCGGGAATGGAACCTTCGTCGCTGTTCAGCTTTGTCAGCTTGTTGCGGTTGATGGAGAGCGTCAGTCCCGTGCGCCACTGGAAGTCCTTCTTCTGGATGTTCACCGTGTTCAGCGTGAACTCCACACCTTTGTTCTCAATAGCACCAGTGTTCACCTTCGGAGCAGAGATACCCATCCATCCGGTATTGTTCAGGATATAGAACGGAAGCACGGCGTCCATCAGCAGATTGTCGGTCTTTTTCAGATAAGCATCCACGATGAACTCGATGCGGTTGTTCAGCAGCGAGAGGTCCAGACCGATGTTCCACGCCTTCGTGCTCTCCCACTTCAGTTCCGGGTTCGGGTAGTTTCCCGAGAAGTAGCCCGTACCCCATGCGGTGACGGCATTCTTCATAGCCACGCCGTAGGCAAAGCTGCCCACGCCCTGGTTACCTACGAGACCCCATCCGAGACGCAACTTGGCGTTGTTCAGCCAGTTGCTGCTCTTCTGCATGAACTGTTCGTTGCTCAGTCGCCATGCAAGTGCCACCGAGGGGAAGTAACCCCAGCGGTTGTCCGGTCCGAAGCTTGACGAGCCGTCGGCACGGAGCGTTGCCGTAACGAGGTAACGGTCCAGCATGTTGTAGTTCAGACGGCCGTAGTATGACTCGATGGCCCAGTCGGCACCTTGCTCACCGTTGGTCGATGTGGAAGCGTCACCCACGGCGATACTCTTGATAGCGTCGGTGATGTAGCCCTTGCGGCCCATGGAACCGTTGTACCACTCACCTTCCTGCGACTCATGTCCGCCCATCACCTGCAGGTGATAGCCCTTGGCGATGTCGAAATCGTAGGTCAGATACTGCTTGAACGACTCGTATTTGTTGCGCGAGTTCCCGCGAGTGAGCTGCGACTCAATCTTCTGCTGTGCCGTGGAATAGTTCGGCTGGAAGAAGAGACTCTGGCCCCAAGAGCGGCTTCCGCCGTACTCCAGACGGATGGACAAGCCCTTCAGCGGCGTAATGTTGGCGTAAGTATTGTAGTCGAACTGCTGTCCTTTGCGGGTATTGTCGCGCACCTCAGCCTCGAACAGCGGGTTGGAGTTGTAGTTGTGCTCCAGGTTCGTACCGAAGTCCCACGAGCCGTCGGGCGTACGTGCCGCCATGTCAGGATACTGTACGAGTGCAGTCTGAATGACATTGTTCTCGTCGAACGTGATGACTTGCCTGGTTCCTGCATAGTAAACGTTGACACCCACCTGCAACCACGGCATGATGTTCGTGTCGAAATTGGCACGGAGCGACGTACGTTTGAACGAAGAACCGACACCCACACCGTCCTGGTCGAGGTAACCGCCAGAGATGGAATAGTGCATGTCCTTCGTACCGCCGCTCACGTTCAGCTGATGGTTGTGCATGAAAGCAGTGTTGAAGAGCTCGTCCTGCCAGTCGGTACCATCGGTGAGCAGCGACTGGTCGAGCAGTTCCTCGCGCTTGCCGTATCCGTAAATCTCGGCACGCACGTTGTAGAACTTAGCAAACTCCTTCAGGTTCATCACGTCCAGCATCTTCGGCAGGCTCTGCCAACCCATGTAGCCCTCGTAGGAGAGCTTGGACTTGCCTTCCTGTCCGCGCTTGGTCGTGATGAGAACCACACCGTTGGAGGCGCGCGAACCGTAGATGGCCGTGGCCGACGCGTCCTTCAGCACCTCGATGGAGGTGATGTCGGAGGGGTTCAGCGTGCTCATGACGCTGGTGTTGTCGCCAGTCTGTCCGCTCATGGCGATGCCGTCGACCACATAGAGCGGCTCGTTGCCGTTGAGCGAGTTGATACCACGAATCTGGACGGAGATACCTCCACCCGGAGCACCTGAGTTCTGCATCACCTGCACACCGGCGATACGGCCCTGCATGGCCTGCTCGATGGAGGTGTTAACACCTTGTTTGATGGCTTTCTCGTCGATGCTCGACACCGAACCGGTCAGGTCGGAGCGCTTCATGACGCCGTAACCCACCACCACGACTTCGTCCATCACCTGCGAGTCCTCGGAAAGCTGAACGTTGATGACGCCGGCCTTCGTCACTTTCACCACCTGGGTCTTGTAACCTACGAACGAGAACTCCAGATTCTTGCCCACACGGGCCGTCACCTGATAGTTTCCCGAAACGTCGGAGATAGCACCCGAGGTGGAGCCTTCAACCTTCACCGTAGCACCGATAATCTCGTCGCCGGTCGTGGCATCGGTAATCGTACCCGACACCTTCACTTCCTGTGCCAGCACAGAAAGCGGAAGCAAGAACAACAGCACTGCGGCAAGACGTCGCAGACTACTGTCCAAGCATGTCTTTAGAAACGATTTTCTCATAAAATACACATTATTAAATAATTATTAGTTTGTTATATTTGCAGTCAGTGTCCCGCGTCTCCATTTATTCCACGACGCAGGATGTTATCATAGGTGATCAAACAGGGGAGAGCCCGCAACGCTACCAGCTGTCACAGCTGCTTGTCAGAGCTCTCACGAATTTTCAGGATCATCGGAATAACCACGCGCCGAATCGCCCTGTCGCCGCGTATGTGGTTCAGCAACAGCTCGCAGGCTTTCTGCCCTTGCTGGTGCGCCTTGTCCATGATGACCGTCAGTTTGGGCGTAACGAAAGCCGACGTGTCGCCATCGGTGAATCCGATGATGGACACGTCTTGCGGTATGCTCAGCCCGAGCGACTTGATGGCATCGAAGGCGGCATAGGTAATGATGTCGTTGAAGGCCAGGATGGCATCGGGACGGTCTTCCCGCTGAAGAAGTTTGAAGGTTTCCTCACGCGCCGTCTCGTAGTCTATGCGGCCGCAGACAACGAGCGTGCGGTCGATGGGAAGGCGGTTTTCGCGCAGTGCTTCCAGGTAACCGTGCTTGCGTCGGCGCACCATGTCGAGATGGTTGGGACCGCCGATGAAGGCAATGCGGCGCGAGCCTGTGTCGATGAGGTGCTGCGTGGCGGCCTGGGCGGCTTCGTCGCCGTTGGCTGTGACACTTGAGAACAGCTCGGGCAGGCACGTGCGGGCGAAGAATACGAGCGGGATGCCTATGCGCTCAATGTCCAAGAAGGGCTGATAGTTTTCCGTTGTCTGTGTCAGGCAGGCTATGATTCCCTCGACATGCAGGCTGACAAAGTTGTCAAGAGCCTTCGCCTCGCGCTCAAAATCTTCGTGCGAGTTGGCACTGATGACCGAATAGCCCTGCGCCGTGGCATACTCCTCGATGCCGTCGAGCACGGCAGCATAGTAGTGAGTGACCAGATTGGGCACCACAACGCCTATGATGCGCGGTGCTTCCTTGCGTAGGCTCTGCGCGAAAGGATTGGGGCGGTAGTTCAGTTCCTTGGCTAACTTCTGCACACGCTCCTTCATTTCGTCACCGACCTCGTGCGAATTACGGAGTGCACGCGACACAGTGGCGATGCTCACGCCCAGTCGTTCGGCAAGATCTTTCAGCGATGTCCTACGAGGTTTCATAATTAATAGTCAATAGGATAATGTAAGCATCATGTTTGCCTGCCCCGACCTTACGAAAAAGAGCGAGGCTATAAACGATGCAAAAGTAATAAAAATATCGCTAATTGCAAACGTTTACGTTACTTTTTTTATATAAATACGCTTAGTTTGCATCATTTCGTCGTACCTTTGCACTGTCAAAAGGAAACAACCTCGTTTGAAAGTCCTGAGACGATACGGAAACAGAAGAGTAATGAATAGTTGATAATAAGTTAGTTAGGAAGAACATTTGACCAAAGGCGTTGAGAAACACTTTTGGTCTTTTTTGTATTCTCTCCACAGACTGCCCTTAGAACGAATGAACGAGAGGCAAGAATGTTGAGTAAAATTACCAAAAAAAAGTGCACGGATTTTTTTTCGTTTTAGAAGCCAGATTCATTCTTTTGAGGTAAAAAAACCGAACAAAGACAGGAAAAAATTCAAGCAGTTTTTCAAAATGAGCCGTTTTACTTCGCAAAACGGGCCATTTCGGGCTCCAAAATGATTCATTCTGAAAAGCAAAACGGGCCATTTCAGCGTGCAAAATGAGCCATTTTGAAAGCGCAAAAAATGTAAAGAAAACACAAGTCGTTTGTTCTCAACGTCTTATGGCACTCTCATATTTCGCGTGTACGCGCCCGTCGGATTTTTATTTCAGAACGATGGCCTTCACAGACGGCTTTTTCGGGCTTTTTGTCCGCTTTTTTCACAACGGAAGAGTACCGTCAGGGGTGGGCCGGGCCGTTCAGTTCCAGCCCGTGATACGACGGAGGAAAGGCACCAGTTCGCGCGCCATCTGCTCGTGTTGCCTGAGCGACGGATGCTTGTGGATGCCGTAGCCGAGTGACCCGTCGGCCGGCGTGAAGTCGAAACGGAACACGTTGCGGTCGCCTCGCTTCCGCGCATCATTGAGAGCAGACTGCTGCGCCTGCTGAATGTCGGCCAGGCGGCGGCCGTTCACCATGGTTCCCGTCAGCAGGACGATGCGGGCCTTGGGATAGTGGCTGCGCAGGGTGTGCAGGAAACGCTTGTAGGCCTCGGCCAGCAGCTGCGTGCTGTAGGAAGGCAAAGTGGTGTCGTTCGTGCCGAGGTTGACACACACCACGTCGGGCTGATGCCGTCTGAAGTCCCACCGCTCGCCTTCCGTGGCGAAGAGCGTGAAGGGATAGTAGGCCTGCATGTTCTTTTCGTCGCCGTTCGGGTTGCCGTTGGTGTTGCGATAGATGCCGATTCCGCTGCGGGCCACCACCCAACACTGTGCCTTCAGCTCGCGGCATGCAATGGCGGCGTACGTGTAGAACTGGTTTTGCTTGCTGTAGGTGTGCTTCTTTTCGGTGCCGTCGCCTTCGTTGCCGTAACCGCACGTGATGCTGTTGCCGACGAACTCTACACTGCGGACGGGCAGCTCGAGCCGTGCGCCCAGCGTCTTGCCACGGTCGAGGCACAGTCCGTAGAAGCGAGGCCGCAGCACCAGGCCCTCGTTGGCGTAGGTGATGGTCAGCCGGTGGGCCTTGTCGTTCAGCCCGTATGCCAGACGCACGATGCTGTCCTTGCGCGTCGACTCCACCTTGAAGGGCATCCGGTCGTCGATTTCAACCATGAAGAAACCGCTGCCCGGCTTTGTCTTCATGCTGACGGACGTGCCGTGGAACACGGCATGCACCTGCACACCGGGATAGGTGAAGGCTGCATAGCCACGATGGGCAAAGCTGACGCGCCCGACATAGGCCAGACGCGGGTCGCTGGCAGGAACAAAAGACTGTGCCGACGCGCTGAGGCACATGCAGGACAGAAGGCAGACGAGCAGGCCTGCGAGTGCGCTGTTGAGTTTCAGAAGGTGTGGTTTCATGCTCCGTTAGTTTGTGAGGAGACGGCGATTCGGGCTGACAGGGTCAGAACTGAGAGTAGATGAAGGGCTGTATGCTGCCCGTGCTGAAGTTGATCAGCAGCTGAATGGTGCAGACAAGAAGGATGAGCTTCAGCAGCCAAGGGGACTCGATGAACATGCGTTCGAGCAGGCGGTAGGAACGGTCGTGCATGAACAGCAGACCGTAGCTGATCAGCAAGAGGAGCGAAAACGTGGGCCGCGCCTCGAAGAACGGCAGGGCATAGCGCCAGTCGCAGTCGGCGACGATGCGTCCGAAAATGTTTGCGACCGTGGTGAGACTGTCGGCGCGGAAGATGACCCACGCCGCGGCCACGAAGACGAACGTCAGTCCGCAGCTCAGGATGCGCACCGGACGGTTGTTGGGGATGCGGTCGAGCAAGGGATGCAGCAGCTTGTGCACGACGAGCGCCACGCCATGGACGGCTCCCCATACGACAAACATCCACGAAGCGCCGTGCCAGAATCCGGCAATGACCATGGTCACGAAGAGATTGAAGTCGCGGCGCACGCGGCTCACACGGCTGCCGCCCAGCGGAATGTACAGATAGTCGCGTATCCAGGTGGAAAGCGATATGTGCCAGCGGTGCCAGAACTCGGTGACGTTGAGCGACTGGTAGGGATAGCGGAAGTTATCGACCAGACGGAAGCCCATGAGCGAGGCCAGACCGATGCTGATGTCGCTGTAGCCCGAGAAGTCGAGATAGATTTGCATGGTGTAGCTGAAGACGGCCACAAGGTTCTCGAAGCCGCTGTAGGCCGTCGGGTCGCCGAAGATCCAGTTGTTGTATTCGGAAATATAGTCGGCCACCAACCCTTTCTTCAGCATTCCGATGATGATGAGCCACATGCCGGCATAGACAGAGCGCTGCAGGACAAGGTGATGCTTGTCGCGCAGCTGTGTGAGCAAGGTGCCTGCCCGGGTGATGGGGCCCGCAAACAGCAGTGGGAAGAAAGTCATGTAGAAAGCATACTCCATCAGGGTGGGCTCTTCGCGGAACCGGTTCCGGTAGACATCAACAGAGTAGCTGATGGCCTGGAAGGTGAAGAACGAAATGCCCACGGGGAGCATGATGTCCAGGGGAGCGAAGTTGTTCTGCAGCAGAGTGGCGAACGTCTGGACGAAGAAATTGGTGTACTTGAAGTAAAGCAGGGGCAGCAGGTCGGCCAGGATGACCACCGTCAGCCAGATGTTGCGCCAACGTTTGGTCTCAGCCTGACGTATGCTGCGCGTGAGCATCCACGACAGAACGGTGGAAACGGGCATCAGCAGCATCAGTACGCCGTTCACCTTGTAGGCAAAGAAGAGGTTGAACAGCACCACGTAGGCAATCATCAGCGTGCGCCGCTTCCGCCCGATGAGCAGGTATCCGCCGAAGAAGACGACGAAGAGTGCCAGAAACTGGAGCGTGCAGAACTGCAGCGAGCCATCGGGATAGAGGATGAACTCGCCGAGCGAACGCAGGATGGTGTTTAGGTCTGGCATGAGTGCTTTCGGGTATTAGGGGTTGTAGGGCATCAGCAGGGTGATGTGCTTGTTCTTGGCTTTCTCCGTTGGTACGTCCATACGGATGGGGTGCTCGGTGTTCGGGCTGCGCAGCCACGACGCAATGGTGTCAGCCCAGACGGCAGCGGCTGAGAATGTCGGGTGGGCATGGTCCTTGCCTCGGTCGAGATTGAGGTGACGGCTGTCGAAATAGCGGTCGCGCCCCACGTTCCGGATAATGACATCGTTGATGCCCGTGTCTTCTTTCCAGTTGGGAGGGCTCACCCAGACGTACGGAATGTTCCCGATTCGTTTGAGAATGGTCTTGACATACTGTTCGCGCTGGTCGAGATCCTTCACGAAGAGCTCGTTGGCACAGAGACAGACAATGACGTAAGTGGGATCGACTTCGCGCATGAAATGCTGCAAAGTGTCCGTTTGTGCCCAGATTTGTGACGTGGAGCTGTACCACACCACGGTGTGCAGTTCGTGACCGTTGTGCTCGGTGTAGTCGACCAGACGGCGCGTCAGTCCTTCCAGCATGGAGTCGCCGAAGAACAGTATGCGCTGACGTGTCGTGTCGGGATGCTCGCGGGCAGCCCGGATGCTGTCTTCCCGCGCCTTGGCAGACGCAGCGAACCCCGTCTCCGCGGACAGAGAGTCTGCGGGACGGGGTTCGAAAGCTTTGGCAATGTCGGCCTTCTTCAGGCGCAAATCGAGCTGTATGTCTTTACTGCAAAGCGCATAGACGAGCACAATGCAAAGGGCCGAGACAAGCAAGAGCAGGCTTTTCCACTGATTCTTCATTCGCCCTTGCTTCTATTTTTGCATATCGTAAACGACCTGCATGATCTGCTTTCCCAGCTCGTCAGCCTCGTCCATCGACGAAGCTTCGCTGTAGACACGGATGATGGGCTCGGTGTTCGACTTGCGCAGATGCACCCATTTGTCTGGGAAATCAATCTTTACGCCGTCGATGTCGTTCACCGTGACTTGGTCTTGGCAGCCATACAGTTCCTTCACTTTCTTCAGGATGGCATCCACATCGGTGTCGGCCGTCAGGTCGATACGGTTCTTGGCAATGCTATAGTCGGGGAATGTGGCGCGCAGTTCGCTCACCTTGCAGCCTTTCTGCGCCAGGGAAGAGAGGAACAGGGCAATGCCCACGAGGGCGTCGCGGCCGTAATGGCTTTCGGGATAGATAACACCGCCATTGCCTTCGCCGCCGATGACGGCTCCGACCTCCTTCATCTTCGTCGTGACATTCACCTCGCCGACAGCAGCAGCGGTGTAGACGCCACCGTGTTTCTGCGTGACATCGCGAAGAGCCCGCGTCGAACTCAGGTTGCTCACGGTGTTGCCAACGGTGTGGCTGAGCACATAATCGGCCACGCTGACCAGCGTATATTCCTCGCCGAACATGCGGCCGTCTTCGCAGATGAACGCCAGACGGTCAACATCAGGGTCAACGACGACGCCCAAATCGTATTTGCCGGTACGCATCTCGGACATGATTCCCTGCAAGTTCTTCTCCAAAGGTTCGGGATTGTGGGCGAAGTCGCCCGTCACATCCTTGTTCAGGAAAGTGGCTTCCACGCCGAGCTGCTCGAAGAGCGAAGGCAGGATGATGCCGCCCACGCTGTTGATGGAGTCCACACAGACACGGAAATGGGCCTGTTTGATGGCTGCCAGGTCAACAAGCTTCAGTTGCAGGACGCTGTCAATGTGCCGCTGGTCGAAAGAATGGTCTTCAACGTAGCTGCCCAGATGCTCGACGTCGGCATATTCGAAGTCTTCACGGTCGGCAATGGAGAGCACTTCGTTGCCGTCGGCAGCTGTCAGGAACTCTCCTTCGGCATTGAGCAGCTTCAGCGCATTCCATTGTCTGGGGTTGTGCGAGGCTGTGATGATGATGCCGCCGTCGGCACCGCTCATCCGGACGGCCAGCTCGGTGGTGGGAGTTGTGGCATAGCCGATGTCGAGAACATCGTAACCCATGCCCATCAGCGTACCGCAGACGACCTGACGAACCATGGGTCCGGAGATACGTCCGTCTCGTCCGACAACGATTTTATTAGATTTTCCTTTGCCGTTCCGTCTGATGAACGTGGCATAGGCTGTTGTAAACTTCACAATGTCCAAAGGGTTCAAGGTGTCCCCTGGTGCTCCGCCGATGGTACCGCGGATGCCTGATATTGATTTAATGAGTGTCATATTCCTCTCTGGTAAGTGATTTCGTAAAGAAATGGTATCACGTTCGTGGTGGCATACTGCGTTCCCTGAGCGCTGGGAACGATGACACGAACCTTTGCTATCTGCTCGCCCTCGTTCGCAGGACGACCGATATTGATGTAATAGAACGGGGTCAGCCATCCGGCAGGAACGGACGTGCTGCCGTAAGCGCTGTACATGATGCTGCTTCCGGCTATGTAGGAGGCCGTATAGCTGTCGCTTGTACGGGTGACGCTCATCTTGTCAACGAGCATAGCGCTCTGTCGGTCGGTATTGGTAAGTCGCAGAGAATCAGTGAATAGATTGTATTCTTTAAAGCGACAGAGCACCGTTGCCGTCTCGCCCTTAGCCAGCGGATTGCCACATCCTTTCTGGATGATTTGCATATAGACGCCACTGCTGTTGATGAGCACGTACTCGTTGCGGCTCACGTCGGTTGTATAGTTGCGATTACGGAATTCTTCCTCGGTGATAACATTGATACCGTTCTTGCTAATATACGCTCTGATGGTATTGTTCTCTTTCTCTTTCTGCTCAGCATAGGTCTCATACTTGCTGCAACTGGCAATTGCCATCAGGCCGGCAAGGGCTATGAACGCGAAGAGTATTCTTTTCATTTTCCTGTTTCTATTGATTAATTGCGTGCAAAGTTACAAAAAAGTTAGGAGTTAACAGTGCCGTGTGGTGAGTTTTTGCCTTTCTCTATGGAAAAATTAACAGCGCGAAAGCTTTTTATGAGCAAAAGAGCTGCCGCAGAATGTGGCGTTTGGGGAACAGGAAACGAAAAAAGCCATCTTCTGCTGCCGCAAATAAAGAAGCGAATCGGCAACTTTTGCGACATGGAAGATGGCTTTGACTGACGATGATTGGATGGGAACAATCTGCAGATTGGCTGCAGGTCATTTCCGATAGCAACCATCTGCATGGATAGAAGCAACGAATGCGACTATAATTCGCTGATGGCCTGACGGACGATTCGCTCTGCTTCCTCCATAGAACAATTGAGCCGACCGCCGGATGCGTTGAGATGGCCACCGCCGTTGAACCATCGCTCGGCCACCTTGGTGCAAGAAAAATCATCAACACTCCGCAGGCTGACCCAAATCAGATTGTCGCGCTCGGTGTCTTCGCGCAAGGAGATGCTCAGCTGGAGGTTCTTAATCTGCAACGGCATGTTCACCAGGCCTTCAGCATCGCCTTTCATGTAGTGGAACCGCTTCAGATCCTGACGTGTCAGCGCAAAATAGCTGGCTCGTTTGTCTGTGAAGACCTGCAGTTTCTGGTAAAGAACGTAGCCAATCAGGCGCATTCGCCATTCGCTGTAGTTATTATAGACATTCCTGTATATCTTGTCCTTATTGATTCCCTTGGTCAACAATTGGCTGATGATGAAATAGACTTCAGGAGAAGAGCTGTTGTAAGTGAAGCCCCCCGTGTCTGTCATCATTCCACAATAAATGGGGACGGCGGTCTTTTTGGTCATGGTTGCAAATCCGTCCAACTGCCAGATGACACGGAAGACAATCTCACAGGTGCTGCTCAGCGCCGGATGAGAGATAGTAACAGCACAGTCGATGGCCGGATCAGGGTGGTGGTCAATCATAACTTTCGGTGCAGGACAAGCTCTCAGCACTTCGCCCAGACGGTCCATCCGCTCAGGACGGTTGAAGTCTAAGCAGAACACGAGGTCAGCCTCGCGGAATGCAGCCTCAACACGGTCCGTATGCTTGTCGTAGCGCACCAGTTTCTCGGTGTTGGGCAGCCACTGAAGGAAATCGGGAAACATGTCAGGCACAGCCATAAACAGCTCTTTCCCTTGTTCACGCAGGTACTCCGACCAGGCGAGTACGGCCCCGATAGCGTCGCCGTCAGGATTTTGGTGACAGCAGACAACAACTTTCTTAGCTTCGGAAATCAACTGGCGCAAACGGTCCAGATCGCTTTCGTTCAGAAGATTTATGTTCATGAATTAAAAGAAACAAGTGTGACAATAAGTGGAAATCTCACGTCGAAAAAAGCGAAAATCACTCTGGGTGTCACGTAAAAAGAAAAAAACAAAAGACAGAAGAAAGGGATTCCCGCAGGAAACGCCTTCACTTCTGTCTCACAATACGATTCAGAACAATTTCTCAGGATACACGCCTTCGTCCACCAACTGCTTGATGCGGGCAACAGTGCCTTCGCGGTCGGCAGCATAGGTCACGCCGAACCACTTGCTCGTCGTGTCGAGCACTTTCACCGTAGCTGTCTTTTCGTTGATGAGCTTGTTCACCATCAGCGGGATGAAGAACTCTGCTTTCAGGTTCTCCATGTTCTTCGGATCAGAGAGGAACTCCTTGAAATAAGCCTCAGAGTGCTCGAAATAGTCGGGTGTGAAGCCCCACATATTCATGGACACGGGTGTGTTGTCCTCAACAACTACCCATTCTCCGTTCTCATCCTTGTAGCGGATGGGCTCAGAAGCGGCACCAGCGTTGCTTCCATCTTCAGCACAACGGACGATTTCGGTGCGTTCAACCACTGTCGTGAGGTTTCCGTCGGCGTCTTTCGAGCAAATGCCACGCGCCACGGTGCCATTCTCACTCAGTGTATTGCCAACACGGAAGCCAACCATGGCGTATTGGTTCGTAGCTCCTTCCGGAAGCTCGGCCAGGAACTTGCCGATGACCTTGAAAGCGTCGCGGTTGTAGAAGTCATCGCAGTTGATGACACAGAACGGTTCCTTGATAACATCCTTGCCCATCAGCACGGCATGGTTCGTTCCCCATGGCTTCACGCGGCCTTCGGGAACGGAAAAGCCCTCGGGCAGCGCATCTAAACCCTGGAAACACAGCTCGCAAGGAATCTTGTCCTCATACTTCGACAGGATCTGAGTGCGGAACTGCTCCTCGAAATCCTTGCGAATGACCCAAACCACCTTGCCGAATCCAGCCTCGATGGCATCGTAGATACTGTAGTCCATGATGGTCTCGCCGTTAGGTCCCAGACCATCGAGCTGCTTCAGTCCGCCATAACGGCTTCCCATACCAGCAGCCAAGAGAAATAAAGTCGGTTTCATTATTTTGATGTTTAATACGAATTAGTTTTCACAGCCAACTTGATGCGTCGTAAATGTAAGACGTCTCTGCGAACCGTCAGGCGCAGTCACGTACAGACTTGTTTTCAAAGTGCAAAGATAATCATTTTTCCGAGAAAAACAATGCTTCTGACAGAAAATCTGCTCTTGCTATCCTGAAAAAGCAACAGAGGAAAGGAGAAAGGTGACTGCCAGCATGCTGACGGTCAAGACGAGAAAAAGAGAAACGCCGAAGAATCCGCTCCGAACACCAGAACGTGGAAAGGCAGGCGCTCAACCGTCTGCGTACCGCTTGTCAGAACGGATAGCCAACGGCAAGATGCAAAGCCTGTCCATCCTTGAAACGCCTGATGTTGTAGAATCCGCTCTTGCCCGTGTCGTAAGGAACATGCAGACCGATGCCCCAGTCGAGCCGGATGACGAGGAAGTCCAAGTCGTAGCGCAACCCGACACCTGTTCCCACAGCAAGGTCTTTGAACGAGCTCCAGAATTTGAAATAAGAATAATCAAGCTCTTTATTGACTTCCTCGTTGCCGAAATCGCGGTAAACATCCCAGACATTGCCCACGTCCAAGAAGATGGCACCTTCCAAATTACCCGTCAGACGCGTCCGATATTCAAGATTACCCTGCAACTTCATGTCACCATTCTGCATCAGATAAGAGTACTTTCCGTCTTCATAGCCGGGGAAAACGCCCGGTCCGAGGCTTCTGACGGTGAAAGCACGGATGCTGTTGGCTCCGCCCACGTAGAAACGCTCGCTGAACGGCGCCGACGAACTGTTTCCGTAACTGTAGATCAAGCCCGCACTGGCATGGGCCACCAGCTGCGACGTATTGCTCAGGCGCCACCGTTTGGTGAAATCTGTTTCCACCTTGATGAACTGCGAGAACGGATTCTTGAACAGCGTCTTGTCCTCTTCGTTCCATTTTTTGCCAGCCGCCATGTAGGCCAGGGCCGTCAGGTTCCCCGATTCAGAGAGTGTCAGTTCCCATGAAATGGGGTTTGGCATCGATGAAGGGCTGACGTATGAATAAGTATAGCGCATCTTCGGAATGAAGACATCGTGCATGGTAGCCAACAGATACTCACTGTTGACCCATATAGAGTCGAACTGTTCGGTCGTATGCGCCAGATGCTGGTATGTAATGGTGAGAGGTGACATCTCATGACGGCTTGTTTCGGTCCGTTGCCAGCGGTAAGTCCATTCTCCTGAGAACGTTACCATCTTGAAAAAG
This sequence comes from Prevotella sp., assembly GCA_017402445.1. GTDB lineage: Bacteria > Bacteroidota > Bacteroidia > Bacteroidales > Bacteroidaceae > Prevotella. The sequence goes on from JAFPME010000033.1 coordinate 58,644, forward strand.
CTGGGACGGTTCAGTGCGTTGCGCGACAGCTTGGCAAGCGTCGAGGGCGTAGTGAAGAAACGCTGCCGGCGCAGACGCTGACGCCTGCGGGCCAATGCGGCACTGTCAAGCGGTTCGGTCGACGCCCGTCTGCCTCTGGCCATTCGCCGCTGATAAGCCCATTCGCGCCACGGCAGCAGTATTCGCGGGAACTCCAACGAGGCATCGACTCCGTATTCGTAGCTGTTCAGCCGTTCCGTCTGGCCCGAGGAATTCGTGCTTCGCTGCCATTCGTACGAACCATGCAGATTGATGTCCAGCAATTCACCGCCCCTGAAGGCATTGCGTTTGGTCATACCGACGCGCAGCTCCGGACCGATTCGCCCCGAAGTACGTCCCTGCACGTTGGCTTCGATGTAAGTGTCATAAGGCTTTTCCAACACGCAGTTCATCACCAGGTCCAGCGTGTCGGGCACCAAGGGGGCCACATTCTGCCTCGATGCCGTAGCGATGGTATCGTTCAGTCGCTTTCGAGGCGTGAACGTGAAGTCCACCATCGAGAAGATACCTGTGCTGTTCAGATTTGAAATCGTTTCCAGATAGTTGTCATAGCTATAAGGTTGGCCGTGACGCAGCCGCATGCCATTCGTGATGACGCTCAGTCTGACGGGAGGACGCCGTCCGCTGAACCTCACGTGGAAGAAGCGTCGTCCGAGCGTGTCGGTCGGTGTTTGCATGAACGTCTTCCGCAAATCGATGTCCACATTGCCGATGCACCATTTCCGAAGGGCTGACTCGGGCAGCTGGTCGGCCAGCTGCAGACGCAAGTTTGCTTTCCCCGGCACGGCCACGGTGTCCGCCAAGTACGACGCATAGCCTTTCTGATAGTAGTAGTAACCGTTATTTCGGAAGAGCGTAGTGATTCGGCTACGCTCGGCATCGAGCGCGGCCACGGTGAAGGGATCACCCGGCCGCAGTTCGGCCAGGTCTTCGTTCTCGCGCAGCAGACTGTCGGCTTCCTGCGGGAACCCTACATATTTCATGGAGTCAACGGTGAAGAGATGTCCCATCGAGACCGTATATCCTATCTTGCTCTTCTTTGGATTCTTCTGAGGAACGGTTTCGTAGTTCACTTTCCCATGGAAGTAGCCATGATTGCGCAGTACCGACTGTGCGACAGACGCACGCAATTCAGGATTCACCCAGCTCATCAGCACAGGCTTTTTCCCGAAAGCCTTGGTCATCCATTTCGCAAACTTCGTCTCTTTTCCCTGAAAAGCATTCCATATCCACAGTCCGTAAGGAAACGGGGTCCGGTAGTAACTGCTGCCAAACAGCGCGCCGTTCGGAGCCGTTGCGAGTGCCGCTTCTATTTCTTCCTGCGTCGTAATGAAGTTCTGGTTGCGCTCATAGTCCTTGTATTCAATCTCGGTCAGACCCACAAACAGCTGGTCGTCGTCAGGAATATGCTTCGTTGTCGAACAAGAAGACTGCAGCAGAAGGCACACGACCAGCCAGACGGGCAGACACCGCCTCAGTCCTGCGATGCAGGCATGTCGGTTTCGTGTCGTACCAGTTCCGATGTGCGACATCATTCTGTTCGTATTGTCACCCTTCGTCATCATGATTTCTCTCATTATTGTTTATTGGCGTCGTCACCCTCATCGCCCTCTTTCGGCCGGACACGCACAGAATCGGCTGTGGCAGCTCTCGGCAGCGGCAGTCTGTCGTCGTCAGTCCTGAAAGTGAAGATGTCCTTGAAGTGCTGCAGCGTGCGGCGCCAGATGAAGCCGCCGCCGTACAGCTGCGTATATCCCTCCAGCCAATCATAGGCATTGTTGTCGAAGAACAGCTTCACGTACTTGTTGGCCGTGTCGTCAAGACGGTATTCCAGCGACACATTGTCGAAGAACGACTGTTTGCCGTACACCTCCGTTCCCGTGGACACCTTTCCTCCGATGGAGAACTTCACGCGGTTGTTCCAGAAACGCTTGGCGAACTTGAACGAATAGTCTGTGTGCATGACGCCGGAAGCGTCGGTGGCATTGTCAAGTCCGATGCTGAGGTCGAGCGTCCGCAGCGCATTTCCCGTGATGTTGTTGATTTCGTTCTCCAAGAACGAGCTCAGCGCACCATTCATGGAGAAGCCGTTCGTGTTTCCGTCGGCCAGATACATGCCCGTGGTGAGCATCGTCACGGCCAGTTTTCCGCGCTGTTCCTTCGACATGCTCTGCAGCTCGCTGTGCAGCTGCATGTCCTGCGGCGCATCGAGCGTGAACTCCAGTCCCATGTCGTTCAGCGTTTTCGTGATGATGACGCCGCACTCGAAGTCTACGCCGCGCCCCACTCCACTGCTGTTCGACACCGTGGCTTTCTTTTGTTCGGTGGCCGTGATGTTCAGGCGCGGGTTCATGACGTCGCCCGTGAACTCAATGTAGCTACCGTCCTGAATGGTGAACGTCTTCAGCGGTATGATGGGCAGCGAGTATTTCATCTCGCCGTTGGCCAGCGTATAGCGTCCGGTCAGGCGCAGATCGGTCACATTATTATATTGCATGCGCAGCGTACCACCGCCCATCAGGTCGATGTAGTTCGTGTGGTCGCTGTTCAGATAGGCCATTACGTGCGCACCTTTCGCCACGTCCACGGTCAGGTTCATGTTGAAACCGTTCAGCGGCGGCCGCTCTACGACCATCTGCGTCGTGTCGCTGAAGTCGGTGAACTTCACCAGTTCGTCCAACTGGTTGTCGGTGGTCAGCGGAGAGTCGCGCAACACGTACGACATGTCCGTCGTTCCGAGCACATCGAGGCGTCCCCTCAGGCTGAGGTTCTCCAGCTGTCCCGACAGAAGCCCGAAGAAATTGACGAAAGCTTTTCCGAAAGCCACGCTGCGCGCATTTTCCTTCGCGTTGATGAGCTCATAGTTGTCGGCGCGAAGTCTCACTTCCATCCTGATGCGGTCCAAGTCCGAGAAGTTCACATTGCCGTTGAGTACCAGCGGATTCTTGCCCGTAGAGTACATGTTGAAATCCTCCAGCAGCAGGTTGCTGCCCACAATGCGGATCGGCTGGTCGCTGAAACGGAGGTTCAGACCGTAGGGAACGCTGACCATGTAGCACGAATCGAGCACCAAGTCGCCGTTCACACGCGGCTTCCCCAGCGGGCCCTTCACGTCGAGCTCGCCCTCGCCGTAGCCCTGCAGGCCCATCAGCTGGTCGGGAATGAAGCCGTTGACGAGCCCCATGGGCAGGTGTGTCAGCTTCAGCTTCGCATCCAGATTGCCTTCACCCTTGCCGTTGTAGGTTCCTACCACCGAGCCCACTTCGTCGCCGGCCACGGTCAGAATGCCGTCAACGTAGTGCGAACCGTCCTCTTCAGGCATGTAGACGAAGTCGGTGCCGACGTTCCCCATCTGCGTGCCCTCATAGACCAGTCCGTTCACTTCCATCGACGACGACACGGTGGTCCGTCCTTCCTCCTTCACGAAGTGGTAGTCACCGTCGACCAGTCCTTCGATGCGCGGGAAATAGGGAATGACCGAGCTGATTTCTGCCAGGTTGAACTTGTTCAGCGACAGCGTCAGGTCCTGCAACGCGTCCTCGTTGTCGTCGTCCGAGAACACTTTCAGACCCGTTCCGTCGTCGGCCAGGATGTGCAGCTGCGCCGAAATGCGCTTGTTGTCGGCCAGGAACACGTAGTTGTCCTCGTTGATGTGCGCCTTGCGGTAGGCTATGACGGCATCGTCGGAGAGCATGTGCAGGCGGATGCCGTTGGCTTCCATCGCAGCCTCGGCGCCGAGCCGCAGACCCAGCTTCTCCTGTTCGTCGTAGTAGCTCAGCTTCAAACCGGCACCGCGTTCGAGCAGATAGCCGTCGAAGAGCGTGTTGAAGACGAACTGCGGATTCTTCTTGTTGTTGCGCACTTGCCCGTTGAAGGTGATGTTCGTGCTGTCCGACACAAAGTTCAGACGCAGCGTGTCGATGAGCATGCTGTCCTTCATCAGGCTGAGCAGCTCAGTGCGGCCGTTCAGACCGTCGACGGGCGACGCCGACAGGTCCACGTCGGCAGCGTCGAAGGTGAAGCCTTCGCGCTGCAACATACGGCTGAAGACATTGTCGTCGCCGCTCTGGAGCCGGATGCGCGCGTAGGGGAACAGGCGTCGCAGGGCCATCTGGTCAATCCGCTTCTCCTCCAACTGCGTCTTCACCTCGGCCCCCAGCCTGTTGCCCAGCTTCATCAGATCCTTATAGCCGCCCGAGGCATCCATGTCCAGCTTGAAGTCGCCCGTGGAGACCACGGCGTGCGTGGTGTCGCGGCGCGTCAGCACGTCGAGCACGATGTCGTCGGGGATGTAGCTTTCCTTCGTTCCGGCGAGCCGTATGCTGCTGGCCAGGCCCTTCACCTGGTAGAAGTCCTTCATGTCGGTCTGCACGTCCACGTGTCCGTTCAGCGAGACGGTCATGGGTTCGTCCGTCAGATGCAGGTTGAAGAGGTCGGCATGGCCCAGACGAGTACTCACCGTGGCCTCTATGTTTTTCGTGTCCATCAGTGCGTCCACGCTGATGTCGCCCTTCAGCAGTGCGTTGTCGGCCACGATGTCGGCAGCCACGCGGCCGTTGCTGACCGTAGCCTTGCCCGACATGTTGTCCAGTCGATACTGTCCGTAGCTGAACTGCGAGATGTCCGCCTGCGCTTCCACCCTTGTCTTGGACGAGAACAGGTCCGTGCCTGCCCCCTTCAAGCGCACGCTTCCCGTGAACGTTCCGAGGTCCGAGCCGGGCAGGAAGTGTTGCAACTGCATGTTGCGGGCCTCTACGTCGGCGTCGTAGCGCATGCCGCCGCGCGTGTCGAGGTCTGCTTTCAGCTTCACGCGGCCCTGCCCTTCGGTTGCCACCATGTCGGCCTTGTACTGCTCACCGTCCATCACGAGGTTGCCCTTCAGTCCGATTCCCTTTGGAATGCGGATGCCGTCGAGCGTCTTCGGCGGCACCAGGGCCGACAGGAAGTCAATGTCCTGCGCCTTCGCATCGACGTCGATGTTGGCGCGCAGCCGCTCCGTGTCGCTCAGATTCGCCAGCGAACCCTTAGCGTTCACGTTGAAGGCACCGGGCAGACGCGCATTCAGGCCGGCGAACTCCATGCGCTCCAAGTTTCCCGACAGCACGGTTTTCACCGTCAGCGGCTGGTTGGGCCAACGGCGGATGAAGTCGGAAGGCATTCCGCCGAGGAAGCGCATGATGTCCTGTTTGCCGAATGTGCCGTCGGCACGCAGGTGCACCTTGCCCGGTACGCTGTCGCTGAACGCGTCCTGGTCCATCACGAAGTGCGCGTCCAACGAGCTTTCAGGCGTCCGAAGCCTGATGTCGGGCAGGTAGAGCCGCGTGCTGTCCATGGCGATGCGACCGCTCAGGCTGTCCACCTGCAGGCCGCTCTTCTCCTTGAGCGAAGCCGAACGCACCTGCAGCTCCAGCTTGGAAGCGTTATAGCACAGGGAATCTACGCCGAGGTGAATGTCGCTCAGCGCCAGGTGGTTATAGTCAAGTCCTTCAACTTTTTTTTCATATCGGTCGTTGTACGACAGCGCTCCGTTGTTCCAGTCCAGCTTTCGTATCTTGTAGTCGCCCTTTCCGAGGTCGAACGTACCGCCCTGGGCAACCGTGTTCCCCAAATAGGCTGCCACCTGAAGCGTGTCGCCTGGCAGGTGAACGGTCACGTGGCTGCGCTCCACTTTCAGCTTGTCGACCATGATTTTCCATTTGTTCGTGCTCTCCGTTGTGTCCGGCGGCACCGAATCGGGCAGGACGACGCGCACGTTCGCGTCGGAAAGCAGGGCATCGTCCAGCCGAAGCGTCTCGCCCTTCAGGTCGATGCCGTGACTCTGCAGGCTCAGTCGGCCCACCGTTCCCTTCACCCATGCGTCGGCCACGAAGTCGCTCGTGTTGAATGTCACGCCCTGAAGGTCCAGTTGGTCCACTTCCACCCGGTTGCTGAACAGCGGTTTCAGCTGAACGTCCACGACGGCTTTCGTCACCATGGCCACCGTGTCCCGATGAAGCGTCAGCGAATCGGACTTCAGCACTTTCACTCCTTCCATCCCCAAGCGCAGGGGGAACTCCAGCCGGACGCGTTCCACGCTGATGTCCATTCCCGTCTTTTCAGAAGCCACACGAGCCACCTGCTTCACGGCCCAGTTCTGAACCGGAGGCACGTAGAGCAGCACGGCCAACAAGCCGACCAACAGCACCACCGTCAGCAGTGCCCATCCTGTCCACTTGAGTATTTTCTTCATCAGCGACCAAGTTTTCCGCATGCAAAGATAGTGCAAATCGAACACAATACAAAACGAAAAAGCATCGTTTTTTCACTTCCTCCACATCTCTTGCTGAAAAAAAACTGACAAAAACCTCAAAAAAGCCGTCTGTGAAGGCCATCATTCTAAAATAAAAATCCGACGGACGCGTACGCGCGAAATATGAGGAAGTCGCAAGTGACTGAAAACAAAGCGCTTGTATTTTCTTTACATTTTAAAGGCTTTCAAAATGGCCCATTTTACACATCAAAACGGCCCTTTCTGTCGCTCAAAATGAATCGTTTTGGCGAGCAGAATGGACCGTTTTGCGATGTAAAATGGCTCGTTTTGAAAAAAGCGATGGCTTTTCTTCCGATTTTGTTCAGTCTTTTTACCGAATCTGAAGCTTTCGCTCTTCTAAAACGACAAAAAAATCTTGCCGTTTTTTTTGGTATTTTTTGTTGACAACTGCAACCGTGCCTGCCAACCGAAAGGGCTCCGATGGCACAGCACAGGAAGGACTCATTCAGCAAAACACGTGCGGCTCTGAACGGAAACAGGCCTCACCGATACTCGAAATGCGGTATCGGCTTCAGCTTGAAGAGGTTCTTGCGGTGCTTGTCGTCGATGAGTGCCTTCACCTGCGGGTCGTCACACTCGCCGGTACGGATATAGCGGTCGAGCACGGCATACGTGAAACCGAGGTTGTCTTCGTCCGATTTGCCTGTCAGACCGTCGGAAGGTGTCTTCTCGACAAGACAGACGGGCAGCCCCATTTCCTTACCGATGGCAACGACCTCGGCCACGGTCAGTCCGCCCAAGGGTGCGAAGTCGCCGGCAGCATCGCCGTAGCGCGTGGAGTAGCCCACCCAGTCTTCCGACAGATTGCAGGTGTTCGCCACGCGGCCGTTCATCGACTGCGACACGGCGTAGACAGCCGTCATGCGCAGACGCGGCGGCATGTTGATCACCGTCTGTCGGCTCACCTCCTTGCCGAGGGTGGCCAGCTGCTCCTCAACGGCAGTCATCAGCGCGTTATAGGTCTCGCCGATGTTCACGCAGCAGTACCTGATGCCAAGATGATTGATCAGCCGCATGCTATCGTCGATGTCGGGTTGAACGCCATTAGGCATCGTCACGCCGATGACGCGGTCCTTGCCCAGCGCCTCGACACACAGCGCAGCCACCACGCTGCTGTCCTTACCGCCCGAAACGCCTAAAACGGCATTGCAACCGGGCCCGTTCTCCTCGAACCAGTCGCGGATCCACTGTACGACCTGGTCCTTCACTTCTTTTGCATTGAATGTGTTCATGATTCTATGTTCTACGTAATTTCCTTTATGCCTCGTGCCATCATTCGGCTGCAAATATAAGAATTTATATTCATTCCACCATCATTTTGCAGGAAAAAACGCGCGCCGGATTTCAATCTCAGCGCGTGCGTGTTTCTACAAGGAGGAGCTTTTCAGAAGAAAAAGATTTTTATGTGTGCAGGAGTTAAGCTTATCATCTAAATGAGTTGCTATGTCACAGGCTCGGTCGGAATACAGGGATTATTGAACGTAAAAAAAAATATGAACGATTCTGTAATTGCTACATTCACTTTTTTGATGGTTCAACAATAGGGTCAGTTTGCCAGCTGGACTTGTTTGGCTTGCGCTTGTGCGATGCAAGGATGGCAGCGTTCTGCTCCTCATCAGTCAAAGGAATGGGATTCTTGCGGTTTGCCTCCAGCCACTTGTCAATCTCATCAAGGTAGATGACCCATCGCTTGCCTGGCTTGGAGCCGGGGATTTCCCTGTTTGCGAGTTTCTGATAGATGGTCGCAAGGGGAATGTTGGTGTACTCGGCAACCTGCTCTGGCGTGACAGGGCGGTGTCTGTTCTCTCTCTGCTGAGTTGGTCTGTTCTGAAGGTTCAGCAGTAACGCCTTCATGCCCGATACTTCATCCCGAAGTTCGGCGATGACCTGCGGAAGGTCATTGAACGTGATTTGATCTTTTGACATTTTACAACACGACCCTTTAGTGGAATCGTGCTGCAAAGGAACCCCGTTACGAATCGGAGGGCAAGCCACTGTTTTATAACTGGTGCGTCACGAAACAATCACGCAGTAGAGCCTCATTTTTGGCTGTTATTCGTGGATAAAACGAGATTTTGAAGCGTCATTTTGACAACATTGAACATGTAAGTATAATGAATGACAATTGGGATTTCGGCTGTTTTTGGGGGGTAAGATTTCAGCGTAAAAGAGCATAGGCACATCAGGACCACACCAAAGTTTGGCTTCTGATGTGGCTCCAATATGTGATGTCTAAGTATTGATATAGGAGAGGTGAGAAAGATTATCTTCAGTCTTTCTCCACGCCCAGTTGTGATGGAATATGGAATAACAGTCCGTCTGCACCCTGGATGTCACAATGTATCTGGTCGCTGTTGGATGTGACTGTCAAGTTCCTGAGTGTGCTATGTGACAATGACTCTCCACTGGCTGTTACGCACAATGAAGCAAAACGACGCTCGATATAGCAGGCGCAATCATCGTTGCTGTAAACCTTGCCTTTGCCAAGTCCCAATCTGATGGCAATGCTCCATACCAGATGACGGACATCGAAGCTGCTCAGCTTTGTCTTGTATCTCTTCCACTCGACTTCAGGGCGGTAGTTGTGGTCCATCGCAAATCTCAAAAGGTCTGTACAGAACTCGTCCATGTCTTCCTCATAGACAAAAGGGGACATGATGTATAGAAGGTATTCATGAATGGTATCCAGTTTCTTCTTCTGGCTTTCTGCCTGACTTTGATAAA
>JAFPME010000034.1 GCA_017402445.1 Prevotella sp.
GTGAGTATACCCGTCAAAGCTCTTCACATATTTCTCACCGCCGTTTTTGCGGCTCATTTCAACAATTTTATCACGGTCAAGTGATTTTATCAGCTGACCATACACCGGCTGTCCGAAAAAATGTGTACTTTTGCCCATGGTGAGGTTTGTTTATGTTTGGCGACTGCAAAGATAACCAAAAGGGCTGACACTTTTGAGTGGTGACAGCCCTAATTCTTGTCTGATGGTTCAATGTTTAGCGGACAGTAATAATTGTTTATAAGGTTAATACCTGCTTACACACTTGCTCCCACCTTCGGTCTTTCTGCTTTCGAAGAATCCCGCTTACTCTTACGCTTACAATAGCGCTCACACTGCACGCAGATGTCGTACCCGAGCATTGCGCCGAGAATGAAGTCCTCTTCAGGCGTGAGCTGGTTCAGCGGTCGTGTGACGATGAATTGTATTGCCTCCATACATTCACGGCGACCGAAATACACGTTTAGGTTTTGCAGACCGGCTGGCTGCAGTATGTACGGAATGCCCTGGCTCTCCAGTCGTGACACTGCCTGCTCTCCATACTTCTTGTTGCAGGTGAACAGCACCATGCGGCGCACACCCTTTTGCAACTCGTAGATGTGGTTCATCAGAACCTTCATCTCGGCGGGTATCGTCATCGTTGTCCTCATCTCAATAAGTCTTGATTACGGTTGCAAAGATAAAGGAAAAAAGTAATTTGTGCAATACCTAAGTTTTAGTGTTTTTAAGCATTGCCATTTTGCACTGACCCACAAAAACTGATTAACAAAAAGTAGGTATCGGTTTTTCAATGTGACAGATTCTACAGGGTTATCAAACAGTTCTTTACCTCTGTTATGTTGGTTCTGTATTCTGATTACACGTTTCTTTTACCTGTTTGTCTTTGCGAAGACACGGTTGCTTTGTTCTGATTGCAATCTATCGTTTGTTTTTCCTGACAATCAGCATTCTTCGTCGAATTGCACTTCCCGGCAAAAGGGCAGCCGGCACAGCCAGCCGACATCTCTTTCGCTTCCTTGACTGCGCGGTAGAAGCGAAAGACGGCATAGCCAACAGCAGTCACCACGATGACGGCCACTATTATATATTGTGAAATGATGCTTTCGGTCATTGCCTGCAAAGATAGTCTTTTTCCACGAAACAAACCAAACAGAGATTCCGAAAACACTTGTTCCTTCCTGCTAAGAAAAGTAGAAAGGTCGGCGATGGCAAGTCACTGTTCTGTTATTCGGTCCCGGTCGTCAGCCGTGAGCCGCGTTTCCGCTATTCCACAAGGCATTCACTGTCACCAAATCTCCAGTTTCCCCACATGCGGCTGCAGCTTGTCGAGGTCGGGCAACCGCATGTAGTCGCCGAAGAGCAGGCGCAGGTGGTGGTCGTAGTCGTGAGGTACAGGGAAGGGAATGCCCTCGAAAGGCAGTGTTGCGAGGGGGAAAATGTCCTCTTCGTAACGCGGCTTATGGAAGGGAAGACCCAGTCCGCTGGTGATGACATGGGCACCGAGCAACTTGTTCAGGCCACGCAACAGCGGGTAAATGAAGCGGTCGTTGAGCCTAAAGATACGCCGCACGCTGCGCAACGCCTTCGTGTCGTCCGTGCTGGTGCGCCACACTTTGTACATGTGCCCGATGGTTTTCTCGCCAATCAGGTGCAGCCACATGCGCTGACGCTCCAAGGGAAGGATGTCGATGTAGATGCCTTTCTCCTTCCATGCACGGTCGTAGTTGTTGCCTTCGTTGAGACGGGAGCGGCGGTCGCGCACCTTCGCGTAGCAGAAGAAGTAGGAAGGATCCGTCTCATGCGTCTGCAGCGCCATTGTGTCGGGCAGTTCGCGCGGCAGGATGTCAAGCAGCCGCAGGTAGTCGCTGCGCATCATCTCGATGTCGAGATCGTCGTCCCAGGGTATGAAGCCCCCGTGACGCACGGCACCGAGCAGGGTTCCGCTGCTGAGCCAGTAGCGGATGTCGTGCCGGCGGCAGATGTCGTCCACCACCTGCAGCAGTTCCAGCATGCGCATCTGTTGTTTCCGCAGCAGCGATCCGTCGGGATTGAAGCGCTGTCGCAGTTCGTCGTTGTTCATACCCAGTATTTTTGGTCCTCTGTTTGTCTTGTAAACACACCGACGCGGTCGTCGTCCATCATGTCGTAGAGCTTGCTGGCGAAGAGAACGTCGTGAAGTCCGAGGCCGATGTTGTAGCTCAGGATGCGCTCGCGGTCGTTCTCGCGTCCGGGATTGTCGCCGAGCAACACGCGGCTGAACTCGTCGAACTGACGGAACTGCTTGAAATACTTGAAGTCGCACACGTGGCCGGTGTCGTCGCCGTAGACCTTGTCGAAGAACAGGTCGCAGTTCTGGAACCCGCGCGTATGGACTGGCACCACGAGCACGCCTTCCTGGAACAGACTGTCGTCCGGACAGAATATCTTTCCGAAAGCAGCTGTCACGCAGGAGATGACGACCTGCGCCCCACCGATGAACTCGTCGATGCTGTCAATGATCTCGAACGACGCATTGGCATAGTCGCTGAAGCGCTCGATGAACAGCTCTGCCTGGTCCTTGTAGCGCAGCAGGCGGAACCGTACGGGCTTCTCGGGATGGTCAGCCAACAGACAAAGGGCCGTTGCCCGGGCCGTATTGCCGAGTCCCATGATAGAATAGGTGTCGGCATCGCTACGTTTCAGCGTCCTGACAGCCAGTGCCGCCACGGCTCCCGTGCGCATGGCCGTGATCCACCCGCCATCGAAAATGGCCAGCAGATGACCGTTGTGACTGTCGTAGAGCATGATGTCGCTCTTCAGGGCGGGCACGTCGCTGTCGATACGGCTCACTATTTTGATGCCGAAGCGGCCGAAACGCTCAGGCAGCAGCGCCGGCATGGACGTGAAGAAGTCCTCGCTCTGCGGATGCACGCTGACCTTGGCAGGCAGCTGCGCGTCGTATTTCATCCGGAACGACTCCTCCACCCACTCGATGCACGTTGCCGGTGTGACAGCAGCCTGCCGTATCTGTTCCGTGCTGATGATTCTTATCGGATTATTCACCATGTATTTCCGTTTTTTCTTGACTCTATTTTGTATCCAACGCCCTCAGGGCAGCCACAAGACGGTCGTTCTCCTGACGGTTCCTAACGGCTATGCGCACATAGTTCTTGCCCTCGAAGGCTTTCTTGTAGGCGCAGTCCTTGACGAGGATGTTCGCGTCGCGCAGCAACCGGATGGCCAGTTGCGACGACGAGATGCGCTTGTCCACTTCACAGAGGAAGTAGTTGGCCTGCGAAGGGATGACCCTGAGGAAGGAAACCGTCCGCAGCTCCTGCCCGAAGCGTCTGCGCTCCTCCATAAACTTGCGGCAGGCCACGTCGTAGTCGGCGGTGTACTTGCCGAAAATCTGCATGTAGTATTCGGCGAACGAGTTCAGGTTCCAGATGGACACGTCGCGTCTGACCGAGCGTATCAGCTCTTCGTTGGCCGATGCCAGCACACCGAGTCGCAGACCAGGCACACCGTAGGATTTCGAGATGCTCTTCATCACCATCATGTTGGGGTTCGCCTCCAGTATGTCGTTGCGCAGGAGCGTGTTCATCGGGTAGCCTTCGGCGAAGTCGACGAAGCTCTCGTCCACGATGAGCATCATGTCCCGCCCGCGGCACCATGCTGCCAGCTCCTTCAGTTTGTCCACGGCGATGAAGTTTCCCGACGGATTGTCGGGGTTGATGATGAGCAGTGTCCTGACAGGATGCGCTCCGAAATAGTCCATCACGTCGTCCACGCTGTAGCTGAAGTCAGCGTTCTGCGGCACCATGATTTCCACTTCGTCGGGTTTGCGGTTGGGATACTCCTCGAACGTGGGATAGACGACGCCCACCTTGCCCGTTTGGTGCTCCATGACAGCCTTGATGAGCTCTGCGGCGCCGTTGCCCGGGACGACATATTGCTGGCGGATGCCGAAGTACTTGCCTGCCAGCAGCGAGTTCACGCCCATGCCCGAGGGATAACTGGTCAGCAGCACGTCGAAGCTGGCCTTCAGTTCCTGCAACATGCGGTGCGACGGGAAGTAGGGGTTCACCAGATAGTTGAAGTCGAGCAGCTGCGGGAAGCGCCAGAAGCCGCCGTAGCGCCGCGAATAGTTGCGCCAGAGGTCTTCGCCCGAGGTGAAGATGGTCTCTGCGATGTCCAGGTCCTGCACGTCGTCTATTTCGTACCACTTCTCCTGTCCGATGTCGAGTGCCTTCAGGTCCGAGCGGTCGAGCAGCGTGATGACGCGCAGCACCTGCTCGTAGTACTCGTTGTTGCCCAGTGCGTGGCAGTAGGCTTCGAGGAAAGGCACGTAGACATCGCGCGAGAACTCGCGCGAGAACTTGTAGATGTTTACCGTCTTGTAGTACTGGTCAGCGTCCTCGTAGCGGAAGGCTTTCTTCGGAATGAAGTTCACGATGTTGCGGTCCTGGTCGATGCGCACCATCGTGCCGTCCATCCACGACTCGTACTTTGCCACGAGGGCCACGTTGGGTTCTTTGTCGTCGAGCACCATACGGAACAGCCGGTCGGCGAAGATGAGGTCGCTTTCAATCAGAAGCGTGTCGTCCTCCTGCAGCTGTTCCTTGGCCAGCGACAGCGAATAGATGTTGTTCGTCTTGTCGTAGACGGGGTTATCCACGTAGTCTATCTTCAGCACGTCGTCGTAGCGGTGCCCGATGTAGTCCTTCAGTTCCTGGCCTTTGTAGCCCACGACGATGACCACGCGGGCGAGGCCGAGCTGCGACAGCTGTCCCAACAGCCGGTCGATGAGCCTGATGCCGTTCACGGGCACCATGCACTTGGTGTTCTCCTTGGTGTATTCTCCCAGTCTGCGGCCCATACCTGCGGCCAAGATGATTGCTTGCATTGTTGTTCTTCGTTTTTTCTTTCGTTAATGACTGTTTTTCGGTCACGGACCAATTCAACTGCAAAATTACAATTTAAATGTTACATTCTCTTCTTTTCCGCCAAAAAACTGCATTTTTACTGCCTGCCAGCCTGCAAACAGCCGACCTTCCGGCCGTCAGACCGCACCCGACGGACATGTCGACGACTCGTTCTGTCAACATGGTTGTCACAAATTCTTTTTACGACAGATGCTTTATTTCGAGTTTTTTGTGTACATTTGCAGTCGGAAGAATCAACCTGAAGAAACAATATGGTATACAACGAATTAGGAAAAACAGGCATGCGACTGTCAAACCTGGGATTCGGGGCCTCATCGCTCGGCGGCGTCTTCCACGACATACGCGAGCAGGAGGGCATCGAAGCCGTGCATGTAGCCGTCGACAACGGCATCAACTTCATCGACGTGTCGCCCTACTACGGACACCTGAAGGCGGAGACCGTGCTCGGAAAGGCACTCAAAGACATTCCGCGCGACAAGTACTATCTCTCCACCAAGGTGGGACGCTACGGCAAGGACGGCGTCAACCTGTGGGACTACTCGGCCGAACGCGTCACACGAAGCGTCTACGAGAGCATGGAACGGCTCCACATCGACTACATCGACCTTATCAACGTCCACGACGTGGAGTTCCAGGCTGACCGCGAGGGGGGCCTGCAGAAGATTGTCGACGAGACGCTCCCCGCACTGACAAAGCTGCGCGACGAGGGCATCGTCAGGCATGTGGGGATCACAGACCTGCAGCCCGAGAACCTGCGATGGGTCATCGAGCACTCGCCCGAGGGCACCGTGGAGTCCGTGCTCTGCTTCTGCCACTACAGCCTGAACGACGAACTGCTGCTCGACTACCTGCCGTTCTTCGAGGAACGAGGCATCGGCGTGGTCAACGCGTCGCCATTCTCCATGGGACTGCTCTCAAGCCGAGGCGCTCCCGGCTGGCATCCCGCCCCCGAAGCGCTGAAGGATGCGTGCCGCAAGGCTGCCGAGCACTGTGCCGCCAAGGGCTATCCCATCGAGAAGCTGGCCGTGCAATACAGCACCAACCTCAACCCGCGCATCGCCACGACGCTCTTCAGCTCGGCCAATCCGAAGAACGTGCTGAAGAACATCGCCTACGTGAACGAGCCCATCGACGAACAACTGGTCAACGAAGTGCAGCAAATCATCGGCGACCAGATGCGCGTCAGGTGGAAGAACACCTAACTATGAACTGTGAACTATGAACCATGAACTGAAAATAATCGACGCGCACAGCCATCTGTGGCTGAAACAGGACACGACATGGAACGGGAAGGTCATCCGTTCAATGGAAAACGGACGATCGATGTTCCTCGGCGAGGAGGTGCAGATGGTGCCGCCATTCATGATCGACGGCAAGAACTCGGCCGAGGTGTTCCTCTCCAACATGAACTATGCGCAGGTGTCGGCAGCCGTCGTCACCCAAGAGTTCATCGACGGCATTCAGAACGACTACCTGCAAGAGGTACAGGCGCGCTATCCTGACCGCTTCCTGGTCTGCGGCATGGCCGACTACTTCAACGACGGTTTCGCCGAAGAAGCGCAACGGCTGATGGACGAACGCGGATTCCGTGCCATCAAGATCCCGGCACACCGCCTGATGCTCGACGACCGCCGCGTCTGGATGACCTCGGACGAGATGATGCGCATGTTCCACATGATGGAAGACCGCGGCTGCATCTTCTCCGTTGACCTCGCCGACGGCGATACGAACGTGGCGGAAATGAAGGAAATCATCCAGGAATGCCCTCGGCTGAAGATAGCCATCGGGCACTTCGGCATGCCCACGACCGAACACTGGCACGAACAGATCCGTCTGGCGCAGAACGACAACGTCTTCATAGAGTCGGGGGGCATCACCTGGCTCTTCAACAGCGAGTTCTACCCCTTCAAAGGGGCCATACGCGCCATACGAGAGGCCATCGACATCTGCGGCATCGAAAAACTGATGTGGGGATCGGACTATCCCCGCACCATCACCGCCATCACCTACCGCATGTCCTACGACTTCGTGCTGAAGAGCAGCGAGCTCACCGACCACGAGAAGCAGCTGTTCCTCGGAGAGAACGCCCGCCGTTTCTACGGTTTCCAGCACCTCCCCACCCTCCCCTACATCAAGAACATGTCGGAATAGCAGCCCCAGCACCGTCGTCCCCACCCAAAGTCCCGTCTGTTGCGGTACCACCGCAACCGTCCCCACACCCAAAGTCCAGTATGTTGCGGTATCACCGCAACCATCACCACCACCCAAAGTCCAGTATGTTGCGGTACCACCGCAACCATCACCACCCCAAAACACCCAAAAACCAAGAAAAAAATGAAAGCATTACAAATAACCGGCCTCGAAGAAATGGCCGTCATCGAAATGGAGAAGCCCGAGCCCAAAAGCGGAGAAGTGCTTCTGAAAATGAACTATGTAGGCTTCTGCGGAAGCGACCTGAACACCTTCCTCGGCAGAAACCCAATGGTCAACATGCCCGTCATACCCGGACATGAGGTCAGCGCAACCATAGCAGCCGTAGGAGCAGACGTTCCGCAGACGCTCCGCGTGGGCATGGACGTCACCGTCGACCCCTACAGCAACTGCGGACACTGCGCAGCATGCCGCCACGAACGCGCCAACGCCTGTGAGCACAACCAGACACTGGGCGTGCAGCGCAACGGAGCCATGCGAGAATACCTCACCATGCCGTGGCAAAAAATCATCCCGGCCGAGGGACTCACGAAGAAAGAGATTGCACTCATAGAGCCGATGAGCGTCGGTTTCCACGCCGTCAACCGCGCTGAGGTGACAGACATCGACCATGTGCTGGTCATCGGATGCGGAATGATAGGCATCGGAGCCATTGTCAGAGCCAGTCTCAGAGGGGCTACCGTCACTGCCGTCGACCTGGACGACGAGAAACTGGCCTTGGCAAAGCGCATGGGAGCCCACCACGTGGTCAACACTGCCACCGAGGACCTGCACGCCCGACTGCAGGAAATCACCGACGGGCTGGGCCCCGATGTCGTCATCGAGGCCGTGGGCAGTCCGTACACGCAGAACGAAGCCGTCAACGAGGTGGCTTTCACCGGCCGCATCGTCTTCATCGGCTACGCCAAGGCAACGACAGAATTCGTCACCAAGCTGTTCGTACAGAAGGAACTCGACGTGCGCGGCTCGCGCAATGCCAAACCTGCCGACTTCCGCGCCGTCATCCACTACATGCAACAGAACCGCAACTACCCGAAGGATGAGCTCATATCAGCCGTGGCTAAACCCGAAGAAGCGCACAGCGCCATGAAGCAGTGGGCTGCCGCTCCGGCCAAGGTGTTCCGCATTCTGGTAGAACTCTGACCAAGGCCCCACGCCGTTCACGCCGATGGCCCCTGCAGGCACATGCGTTTCCAA
>JAFPME010000035.1 GCA_017402445.1 Prevotella sp.
ACATGCTGGCCGAAGCATCTGAAGCACCTCCAAAGGATGAAGGGAAAGACTGAGGGGGCTTGTACATGAATGTAAAAACGCCCAACTTCTGACGGTCAAGAAGTTGGGCTATGCGGATTATGGTTTAGCGGACAGTAATAAAAAAAAATCCTGCAGTTTTTTTTGATAAATATTGTTGACAAGAGACGTTGCTGCCTGTACGTTTCCCATTGCCATAACGGCACGGATCAGGACTGTCGATGGCGCTGCGTGGGGACTGCCGACCTGGTCGGTGGCTGTCGGCGGTGTCGGGAACAGCGGTTCTGAAGGGCGAACGCAATTTTTTTAAGCTGAAAAGTTCGTCCATGTCGCAGAAAATCCTTATATTTGCAGTCGCAAAGAAAAATACAAACGTTATGGCACTGAACACGGAAAAGAACCTCAAACTGTACTACTCCATCAAGGAGGTGTCCGAAATGGTGGGCGTCTCGGAGAGCAATCTGCGTTTCTGGGAGAAGGAGATACCGCTCATCAAGCCGAAGACCACGGGCAACAACGTGCGACAGTACACGGAAAAAGACATCGAGAACATTCGTGCGGTGTACAATCTGGTGAAAGTGCGCGGCTTCAAATTGGCGGCCGCGAAGAAGATGCTGCGCGAGAACAAGGACGGTGTCGACAAGAACGCGCGTGTCATGGAGGGGCTCATCAAGGTTCGCGACGAGCTGAAAGAGCTGAAGAAGCAGCTCGACTACCTGACGTAGGGCTTGTCAGCGGCGCGGTTTGTCGGTAGCCGTTGTGGTAAAGAAACAAAAAACACGGTGCTTCTGGTATGTGAAGCATCGTGTTTTTGCTTTGTGTCTGACGGGAAGTGCGTGGCAGAACAGCGTCTGTGGCGTTTCGGGCAGGCTTGGAGCAGAGTCGTGGGATGGTGTTCCGTGGAATAGCGGAATCCTCGTGGCTGTCCGTTACCAGTTGAGCACGTAGCGGAAGTCGCTGTAGCGGGCAATCTCTTCGGCGTCGGTCAGCGGATGGAGCTGGCGCGACAGCGGATGACGTCGGCTCGTGTCGACGAGGTTCCCCTGCGCGTCGTGGCTGTTGAACTCCAGCATGCGGGCTGTGCGGGCCGTCTCGTCGATGGGGCCCCATGCCTCGGCTGGTATGTTGTTCAGCGTGCAGTTGATGAGCACGCACTCCGCATGCGGGTAGTTGCGGCCCTTGTTGTCGGGCAGTCGGGCCAGCACGGCGTCCTTTCCCTCGCCGTTGAAGGTGCAGTCGATGAAGATGTTCCCGTGGTTGTCGGCCGTGTTGCGTATCCACATGAAGGCTCCGCGGCTGTTGATGGTGCAGTGGTTGAAGAACGACGGCCCCCGTCCGAGGATGGTGTCACCGTGTCCGTCGATGATGCAATTCTGCCAATACACGCTTCCGTTGGCTTGCAGTGCGTCGCCCGAACCGATGATGTGCACGTTCTCGGCATAGTTGTGGTTGCCGTTGATGAGGAATCCCTCGGCCTGTCCGTAGCAGTCGGTCTTCAGCGTGAGGTTTTTCAGGATGAGATGGGTGCAGTTGTCGGCAGCGACGGCAGCGCGGCGTGAGGGGAACGTGCCCGGTCGCTCGTTCGTCTTGATGAGAGGTGGGTGCGGATTGAATACTTCGTTGTTTGGATAATGGATGCGCACGCCCTCGCGCGACTGTCCTACGATGGTCACGTAGTTCTTGTTGCGGAAGTAGACCAGTTCTTCGTAGTCGCCGTCGGCTATGTCAACGGTCCAGCGTTCGTCCTCGCTCTGCAAGAAGTCGGGTATGTAGTCCATGGCTCCCTGCAGCGTGGAGAAGTCGCCCGAGCCGTCGGCGTTCACCGTCAGGTGGCGGCTGTTCGGGTCGGGGGCCTTTGCCTTGGTCCGGAAGGTCCATGTCTTCTTTCCTTTGATGCCCTCGAAGCCGTTGATGACACCCCGGTCGATGGTGACGTAGTACTCGGTGTCGTAGTCGAGCAGGTTGTGGTGCAGGTAGATGGTGGCGCGGTTGCCGTGCACGATGACGGGATAGAAGTGGAAACCGTCGGAGAATCCGCCGATGATGGTCAGCTGATAGTTGGCCGTCGGGGACTGTGTCGTGTCGGGGTAGGGCACGGACGGTGTCCCGGGCTTGGTGTTGCGGTTCGTGATGTTGCGCCGTTCGTAGACGTAGGGAGCCTGCAGATAGTCGGCCGACTTGGGCACCACCTGACCCTTGGTGGGCCCTGCCGGAATGCTCATGTCGAGCTGGTCGACGAGCCGTCCTGTCCTTTTGTTGTAGATACGGATGAATCCTTTCTGTCCGACGGAGACCTCGTTGTCGAACGTCAGCACGAGATGGGTGTCCGGATTCACGTCGTTGGCGCCGTTTGCCGGGAACAATTGGGGGACGACGTTGGCTGCCTGGGAGCTGAGAGCGACCAGAATGGCGGCCATTGAGAGGAGGAGTCTTTTCATTTTGCGGCGGCTGTTACGGGGTTCCAGTGGTCGTTTGTGCTGAAGACGGCCTCGGGCGTGATGGCAGCTGCTTCTTTCTTTGAGAGCTGCCGACTCCAGGCAACGCGCGTCTTGGGCGATGCTCCGTCGCCGGAGTTGTTGTATTCCTCGTAACGTGTGGTCGTCTCGTTGCTTGCCTTGCCCCAGTTGTGCCAGCCTGCGGGTACAATATGCTTGCCGAGCTCGCAGTTCATGAACAGCGTGTGGGCGTAGGGGCGCCAGGGACGGCCGAGGTACACCTTGTCGGCTTGCGCATCGGCGATGAGGCGGCAGCGGTTGAAGACGTAGCCGTACTTCACTTCCTTCGGCGTGGAGGCTGCGGTGACGTACGAGTTCACCTTGCTCTTGATGGTGCAGTTCTCGAACCAGGCCGTCGAAGGGCCGAAGATGAAGTCGGTGGTGCCCTCGATGTAGCAGTTCAGGAAGTAGATGCGGGTGCCGCCCGTGCCGGTGTAGACGGTGTCTTGGTTGCCCAACAGTCGGCATCCGACGAAGATGAGGCGGTCGCCTTCGGTGTGGAGCGCCACGGCTTGGCCCAGTTTGGCGGCGTTGTTCTCGATGGTGATGTTCTTGAACGTGATGTCCGTACCCTCAACTTTGACTGTGTAGGTGCGGAAGGTACCCATTCCCTGGGTTCGCAGCTCCGGTTTCAGGGTGTTGTCTGATGGATCTGCGCCCACTTTCGGAATCTGGATGTTGGCGTGGTCGTCGTATGTGATGATGGTTTGCTCGGCATCTTCACCACATATTTCGATGTTGGTGAGCCACGAAGGGATGATGAGTTTTTCCTTGTACACGCCTTTCTTGACGAAGATTACCTTGTGGTACTCCATAAAGGCGCGGCACACTTCGACGGCTTCGCCCACGGTCCGGAACTCGCCGGTGCCGTCGCGCGCAACAATAAGGGTGTCGGGGTTGTCATAACTCTTTGCACTCATGCCCAGAAAGGAGCTGAGTGCCATGCAGATTAGCAGTAGTTTCTTGTTCATGGTGTAGTTGTTTGTTCTTGAATCTTTCTCTTTGTATGGACGGAATGTGGCGGGACAACGTGCGGTTGCGCCCTGTCGGGCGGGGAAGAAGTCAGACAATCTGCTGGATTTCCTGCACGCCGCTGACAGCTTTCAGCTGGTCCATGATGACTTTCACGTCGTCGCGGTCGTGGACGCGCAGTTCTATCAGACCGTCGAAGATGCTCTCGTCGCAGGTGAACAGCAGTTTGTGAATGTTCACGTTCAGCTGGCGCGAGATGACCTGCGTCACTTCGTTGACCAGACCAATGCGGTCGATGCCCCTCATCTTGATGGTTGCAGTGAAGTAGAGCTGCTTGTGCATGTCCCATTTCACGTCCAGGATGCGGTTGCCGTAGCTGGACTTCAGCTTGTTGGCGACGGGACAGTTGCGCTTGTGAATCTCTATTCGGTTCTTCCCGTCGATGAATCCCAGGGCATCGTCGCCCGGAATGGAGTGGCAACAGGTGGGGAAGATGAACTGAGTGATGTTGCTCTCGGTGATGTAGACGGGCTTCTTGCGGTTGAAGTCCTTTGGCACGATGAAGTAGTCGTGGCTTTCGATGAGTGCCTGCACGGCCTTGGCCTTTTCCTTTCCGATGAAGGGCACGTAGCGCCGCCACCCGCTTTTTGTCTCTTTCGGCTTGTTCTTGCCGAGCAATTCGTCCAGATCCTTCTCGCTGAGGATGATTGTCTTCTCTCCAAGAGCCTGGAAGAGCTGGTCGTGCTTCTTCACTTCGTGGTATTCGCAGAGGCGGTCGAGCACAGATGAGGTCATTTCCATCGAATTCCGCTCTAACCAGTTCATGAGAATCTTCTCTCCCGCCTTCTGTACTTCGCGGCTGTCGCGGCGCAGAATGGCCTGTATCTTGCCTTTTGCCTTCGCCGTTGACACGTAGTTGATCCATGATGGCTGCACGTGTTGCGAGTTACTGGTCAGGATTTCCACCTGATCGCCGCTCTGCAGCTTGTGGCTCAGCGGCACGAGCTTGTGGTTCACCTTGGCTCCGATGCAGTGGCTGCCGAGGAACGTGTGTATCTGGAAGGCGAAATCGAGTGCCGTGCAGCCTGCCGGCATTGTCTTGATCTCACCTTTCGGTGTGAAAACGAAGATTTCCGAGGCGAAGAGGTTCAGCTTGATGGCGTCGAGAAAGTCCATGGCGTCGGGCTGTGGGTCGTCAAGAATTTCCTTGATGGTGCGCAGCCAGTTGTTCAGTTCGCCTTCATCCTCGCTGTATTCTTCTTCTGTTTCGCTGCCGTCTTTGTATTTCCAGTGCGCTGCGAAGCCCTGCTCGGCTATTTCGTTCATGCGGTTCGAGCGAATCTGCACCTCAATCCAGCGTCCCTGCTTCGACATCAGCGTGACGTGCAAAGCCTGATAGCCGTTAGCCTTGGGGTGACTGAGCCAGTCGCGTAGTCGGTCGGGGTGACTTTTGTATATTTTACTGATGGCGACGTAGATGCGGAAGCACTCGTCGATTTCCTCGCTGCGCACTTTCGGGTTGAAAATGATGCGAACTGCGAGGATGTCATAGATTTCGTTGAAGGTGATATTCTTGTTTTGCATCTTATTCCAAATGGAATAAGGGCTTTTCACGCGTGCTTTGATTTCGTAGTCAACCCCCATCTTGTCCAAAGTTTCGCGGATGGGTTCGGTGAATTTGGAGAATAAGTCGTCACGTTGTTCTTGTGTGATTTTCAGTTTGTTCGTGATGGCCGCGTACTCTTCCGGGTGTTCGAATCGGAAGCTGAGGTCTTCCAGTTCTGTCTTAATCTTGTTCAGTCCCAATCGGTTAGCTAACGGAGCGTAGATATAGAGCGTTTCACCGGCAATCTTGTACTGCTTGTTGGCAGGTTGGCTTTCCAGGGTGCGCATGTTGTGCAGTCTGTCGGCTATCTTGATGAGGATGACGCGGATGTCGTCGCTCATGGTGAGCAGCAGTTTCTTGAAGTTCTCGGCCTGAGCTGATGCTTTGTCGCCGAAGATACCTCCCGAAATTTTGGTCAGACCGTCGACGATTTGTGCGATTTTCGGTCCAAAGATGTTCTCGATGTCTTCCACCGTGTAGTCCGTATCTTCCACCACGTCGTGCAACAAGGCCGAGCTGATGCTGGTAGAACCCAGCCCTATCTCGGAACAAGCAATCTGCGCGACGGCTATCGGGTGCATGATGTAGGGCTCTCCTGACAGTCGTTTGACTCCTTTATGGGCTTGACGGGCAAAGTTGAAGGCTTTCGTGATGATGTCCACCTTCTTGCGGTGTCGCGAAGCCAGATAGCTATCCAGCAGATGCTGGAAAGCATCGCTCACCATTTTCTCTTCCGTCCGCTCACGCGATATTTCATTTCTTTGCTCGTCCATAATCGTTTCCCTTTATAATAATATGTATTATATATAAGAGAAGAGGAGGCCTTTGAGCGCTATTTCACGCGGATGGGCTTTCCTGCTCTGATATTGTCACCTTTGATTCCGTTCAGTTTGCGCAGTTTGTCAACTGTCGTGCCATGTTTGCGTGCCAGTTGTGAGAGGGTCTGGCCCTGCTGAATGGTGACGCTTTGGGTGCGTTCCTCTCTCTTTCTGCCTCTCTTTTTCCTGCCTTGATGCTTTTCTTTCTTGGTTGTCTGTTTCGCAATGTTGGCGTGCCTGCCCCGTCCGTACTTCGACTTCATTCCGTACTGCTGTGTGCTGCGCTGGTTCTGTACGTAACTGTTGCGCGGAGCTGGCTGTTGTACGGCCGGAACCTGTGCCACTTCCACTTCAGCCCGCTTGGTCAGCAGTCGGTTTGAGTCGAAAGCGTAGACCGAGTCTTCCATGTCAATGAATGCAGCAATGTACTTTTGAGGCATTCGGATGGCAGACGGTTTGCTGTAACCGTTCACCAAGTCGCGCCGATATTGCGGGTTCAGTGTCCGCAGTTCCTCTATGCTGATGCCTGTCACCCCTGCAATCTGCTTGAAATGAACGTCGCGACTGACCATGATGGTGTCCGATTTCACTGGCAAGTCGGAGCGCATGGGGCAGATGTTGTGGTCGCAGTAGTACGTCATGACGTAGTTTGCCGCGATGAATGCTGGTACATAACCTTGTGTTTCGCGCGGCAGATAGCGGTATATCTGCCAGTAGTCCGTCGCTCCGTTGGCCCTGTGCATGGCCTTGTTGATGGTGGCCGGTCCGCAGTTGTAAGCGGCGATTACGAGGTTCCAGTCTCCGAATATCTTGTAAAGGTCGCGCAGATATTGCGCTGCAGCGTAGGAAGACTTGATGGGATCGCGCCGTTCGTCGACGAGTGAGTTCACTTCCAGGCCGTAGTTCTTTCCCGTCTGCACCATGAACTGCCACAAACCGGACGCTCCGGCGCGCGAAGTGACCGAGGGATGAAGTGCCGACTCTATGACGGGCAGGTATTTCAGCTCAAGCGGCAGCCCGTAAGCTTCAAGAGCTTCCTCGAAGATGGGCATGTAGAAGTTTGCAGCGCCGAGCATGTAGCTGACCGAACGGCGCAGATTGTTCGTATAACGGTCGATGAACTTCCGCACCACGTCGTTATAGGCGAGCTCCATGCGTGACGGAATGCGTCGCAGGCGCTCGATATAGACCTCACGTGGGAACTCCGGGTTCACATCGCGGTAGTTGCAGTCCTCTTCCCGCAGGTAAGTCTGCGAGTTATACAGGTTCAGCAGGCTGTCAGCTTCAAGCATCATGCCCTCCGGAACATCGATGATGTCCTCGGTTCCGTCTTCTGTGATGACGGTGATTTCGTCTTGAGTATTTTGGGCAAGTGCCTGGTTCGACCCGAATGTGAGCAAGAAGCCAAGAATGTACAGTTGTATTCTCTTCATTGTTATTAGTTGTTTTCAGTTTAGAAATTCAGGGAGCACTGCAGTCCGAAGGCCGCCGAGTGCCATGATTTGGACGGCGTGTTGCCGTTGTTGATGACGGCTGGAGCCACTCTCAGGCTCAGGTCGTCGCTGATGTCGAATTCAGAAAGCGATGCGTCCACGTATGCGTCGATGACGGAGAGCGCGTAGACGCCGATGAGTACGAACAAGCTCAGGTCGCGATAGCGTCGGTAGTAGTCCTTACGTCTTTTGAATAAGTTCTCGTAAGTGGGCCTGTTTTCATCCGTAATGGTTTGTCCCAGGTGCAGGAATTGGTTGTAACTCTGCGTCTCGGGGTTATCGTCAGCCAGGTCCAGATAGCCCTGACTGTAGTCCTTGTACATCATGTTGTTCCAGCGCAGTGCGTACAGACTGCCTACAAAACCGCCGTAGACGATGGGCAGTTTCCAGAATTTACGGTTGTATATCTGTCCTGCTCCCGGCATAATGATGGCCAGCCACATGGCGCGTTTGGGGCTTGGTCGCCAGGTACCCCAGTCGCGTTTCTTTTCAACCTCCATGGTGAAGGTGTCTGCCATCAGCTTCATTTCGTCGCGGATGGATTCCATTTCGATGGAGTCCAGGGCAAGTGAGTCCTCGTAGACGGGAGGCGGTACCGTGTCGTTCGCTGCGATGTGCGCCATCAGTGCGTCGTCATCGTCGGGCACATCGGTCCCCGCAGCGTGCAAAGGCAGTGCGACGGCCATCGAAACCGCGAATGTCATTATGATAGCAAGTATCCTGTTCACGCCGACTGCTTATTGATGGTTTTTCAACATGTCCAGAGTGTTCAGGATGCGCTGCAAGTCGGCTTCGTTGTCGAAGGGGATGCTGATCTTTCCGTTGCCCTTTGCCGTGCAGCTCATCTCCACGCGAGTCTGCAAGACGTCGCTCAGTCGGTTGCGCATGGAGTCATAGTTCTCGGGCAACTGCGACTTACCCACGATTTTCTTTTTCCCCATCTGCACCTCCTCGCCGTTCTTCAGGCGTTTCACAATCTCCTCCACTTTCCGCACGGAGTAGCCGTTTTTCTGTATCTCCCTGAAGATTGAGATCTGCTGAGCGGGGCTGTCGAGCGACAACAGCGCGCGTGCATGTCCCATGTCTATCTCCTTGTTCTGCAGCGCCATCTGCACCTGTGCCGGCAGTTTCAGCAGCCGCAGGTAGTTGGTGACGGCCGTCCGGCTCTTGCCGACGCGCTCGGCCACGCGCTCCTGCGTCATTTTCGATGTCTCGATGAGGTGCTGGTAGGCCAGGGCTATCTCGATGGAGTTCAGGTCTTCGCGCTGAATGTTCTCCACGAGCGCCATTTCCATCACTTCCTCGTCGTTGATGGTCCGTATGTAGGCTGGCAGCGATGTCAGTCCGGCCATCAATGACGCGCGCCAGCGGCGCTCACCGGCGATGATCTGGAACCGATGCTCGCCCGTCTGGCGCAGGGTGATGGGCACGACGATGCCGATTTCGCGGATGCTCTGTGCCAGTTCCTGCAGGGCCGTTTCGTCGAATTCGCGTCTGGGCTGGTTCGGATTGGCCTCTATTTGGTCAATGGGTATTTCGTTGATGGTCGAGGAGCCCTGCGTCTTCACGTCCTCGGTGGAGATGAGCGCATCGAGTCCTCTTCCCAAAGCATTGTATTTCTTTTTGATTGCCATGTCTTTTCGTTCTTTTGAGGGCTTGCAGGCCCGTCAGCGGTCGTTTGTTCCGTGCGGTGCCTGGCGGTGTCTTTGCCCCGTTTCAGCCCTTTTTGTTCTTGTTGATGATCTCCTTGGCCAGCGACAGATGGTTCTTGGCACCCGTTGAGTCGGCGTCGTAGAGAATGACGGGCAGTCCGTGGCTCGGGCTTTCCGACAGTTTCACGTTGCGCTGGATGACCGTCTTGAAGACCAGCTCCTGGAAATGGCGCTTCACTTCGTCGTAGATTTGGTTTGCCAGGCGCAGGCGCTGGTCGTACATGGTCAGCAAGAAGCCTTCTATTTCGAGCCTTGTGTTCAGTCGGCTCTTGATGATCTTGATGGTGTTCAGCAGTTTGCTGATGCCTTCCAGGGCGAAGTATTCGCACTGTACGGGTATGATGACCGAGTCGGCGGCCGTCAGTGCGTTCACCGTAATGAGTCCCAGCGACGGTGAACAGTCTATCAGTATGTAGTCGTATTCTTTCTTGATGGGTTCGAGCAGGTTTTTCAGCACCTGTTCGCGGTTGTCCATTTCCAGCATTTCAATTTCAGCTCCCACCAGGTTCACGTGGCTCGGTATGATGTCGAGGCCCTCAATGTCGGTGGTGTACATAGCATCGCGTATGTCCGCGTGGTCTATGATGCATTCATAGATGGAGCAGTCAATGGCACTGATGTCCACTCCCAGTCCGCTCGACGCGTTGGCCTGTGGGTCAGCATCGATGACGAGCACCGTCTTTTCCAGCGTAGCCAGCGAGGCGGCCAGATTGATGGTCGTCGTTGTCTTGCCCACACCGCCTTTTTGGTTTGCTAATGCAATAATCTTTCCCATATATTATATTTCTTCAAGTCGTTGTGAATGATGTCTTCCCAGCCTATGTCCAGACACTGGGTAAAACATGAAATTGACTGCAAAGATACATATTTTATGTGAGAATCATTAGAATTCCAACCATTTTTAGTAATTTTGCAGCCAAATTACAGCATATTTTATGAAAAATAACAGACCTCTGATACTTATCGCCAACGATGACGGTTATCAGGCAAAGGGTATCAACAGTCTCATCGACATGGTGCGCGACCTGGGCGACTTGCTCGTATGCGCGCCCGAAGGACCGCGTTCGGGCTACTCGTGCGCATTCACAGCCGCCGACCCGCTCACGCTCACGCTTCGCCACGACGAGCCCGGACTTCAGGTGTGGTCGTCCAACGGCACGCCTGTGGACTGTGTGAAGCTGGCGCTCAACCAGTTCTGCACCGAACGGCGCCCCAGTCTCGTCATCGGCGGCATCAACCACGGCGACAACGCTTCCGTCAACACGCACTATTCCGGCACGATGGGCGTCACGTTGGAGGGCTGCATGAAATACATTCCCTCCGTGGCTTTCTCCGTCAGCGACCACAGTGCCGACGCTGAAATGGAGGCTTTCAGGCCCTTGGTGCGCCAGATCACGCAGCGTCTGCTCTCTGAAGGTCTGCCGAAAGGTGTCTGTCTGAACGTGAACTTCCCGCTCGACGTGCCGTGGAAGGGCGTCCGCATGTGTCGCATGGCCCACGGCACATGGGGCAACGAGTGCGAGAAGCGTCACCATCCGCGTGGCTACGACTATTTCTGGATGATCGGCCAGTACTTCAACGACGAGCCCGAGGCCGAAGACACCGACAACTGGGCGCTGACCCACGGCTATGTGGCCATCACCCCCACGCGTATCGACGTCACCGACTACGATATGCTCGACCGTCTCAAGTCATGGAATCTCTGACAGAAAAATGAAATACTATCTCATCGTAGGCGAACCCAGTGGCGACCTGCACGCATCGAGGCTGATGCGCGCACTGAAAAAAGTTGACAAAACAGCTTCGTTTCGGTTCTTCGGCGGCGACTTGATGGCGGCCGAAGGCGGCACGCTCGTGAAGCATTACCGCGAGTTGGCCTACATGGGCTTCATACCTGTTTTGCTGCACCTGCCCACCATCTTCCGAAACATGGCTTTTTGCAAGAAAGACATACGTGCGTGGCGTCCGGATGTGCTGATTTTAGTGGACTATCCGGGCTTTAATCTCGACATCGCCAAGTACGTTCACGCCAAGACCGACATCCCCGTCTACTACTACATTTCGCCGAAGATCTGGGCCTGGAAGGAGTACCGCATCAAGAACATCCGCCGCGACGTTGACGAGCTCTTTTCTATCCTGCCGTTTGAAATTGAATTTTTTGAACAAAAACACCATTATCCTATCCACTACGTGGGCAATCCTACGGCCGACGAAGTGCGTCAGTTCGTAGCAGAAAATCCCGTTTCAAAACAGCAGACGGACGCCACCGGACTGCCACCAAGGGGCGAAGGAAAACCCATCATAGCCCTGTTGGCCGGCTCGCGACGCCAGGAAATCAAGGACAACCTGCCTGCCATGATCGAAGCCACGCGCGACCTTGTCGGCCGCTACAGCCTGGTGCTTGCCGGTGCACCGTCCATCGAAGAGGAGTACTACCGGCAATTCCTGCAGGGAACGGACGTGCAGCTCATTGAAAACCAGACTTACCCCCTGCTGGCAAGGGCGCATGCAGCCCTCGTCACCAGCGGAACGGCCACGCTGGAGACCGCGCTCTTCGGCGTTCCGCAAGTGGTTTGCTACCGCACCGTGCTGCCCCGGTTCATCGGATACATGCGCAAGAAGATACTGAAGGTGCCTTTCGTCTCGCTTGTCAACCTGATTGCCGGCCGCGAAGTGGTGCGTGAGCTGGTGGCCGACTCGTTCACCCTCGACAACATCCGCGCGGAACTGCACAGGATTCTCGACGGTGACGGCCGCCGACGCATGCTCGAAGGCTACGAGGACGTGCGCAGACGGCTGGGCAACGAAGATACTTCTCTGAATGCCGCTCGGCTGATGTACCAGCTGCTCACGCAGTCGTAAGGCGCCCGTGCGGCTATTCCTGTCCTGTCGTTCCTGCCCTTGTCCGCAACCGCTCAGCTCGTCTCCCGACGCTGTTCCTGACTTCAATGACAGTCGTTCTGTTTCCTCTCCACTGCCATTCCGTTCTTTTCCTCTTGCCGCCGCGCCCGTTCAGGCGTGCCAGCAGGCTCTTCTCTTGTTGCAAAACCAGTGATTTTGCTCTGCAATTTCAGTGATATTGGTCTGCAATTTCAATGAAGTTGCTCTGCAAAATCAGTGAAATGGCAAAACAAACAAATTCTTTTGGCAAACCACATCCGACCGTCGGACCATCGAAAAACGATTGTCCGGCCGACGTATGCGGTCCGTCAGCTGGCGAGGAAAGCAGAGAGACGGCCGTCTGCAAGACACCGTTTGCAGACGGTCAGGGCGCCTTTCGGCGGCTACGTATTGTAGGTATGCACGCTGACACCCTGCGCGCTGGGCAGGTAATTGATGCCCCACCAGCACATCTGCAACAGCAGGAAAGCCACGACAAGGGTCCAGAGAGCGGGCTTTTCAGCCTGCGGGCGTGCGATGCGCAGGTGGATGTAGACAAGGTAGGCGAACCAGGTGATGGCGGCCCATGTCTCTTTCGGGTCCCATGCCCAGTAGTGTCCCCATGCCTCCTTGGCCCAGAGGGCTCCGAAGAGCATGCCGAGCGTCATGAAGCAATAGCCCACGTAGACCATGTTGTCGAGGGCAGAAAGTGAAGAGCGAGGGGCAGGGCGTGCTGCGTCTTCCCGGCTTTTCGGGCTCGACGGCCTCTTGAACAGGAAGTAGAGGGCCATGAGCGTGGCGGCGCCGAACATGGCGTAGCAGAACATGTAGACGATGACGTGGGGCGCGAACCAGGGGCTCTGCAGCGCGGGCATGAGCGTCTTGTTGTGAATTTCGGGCTTGAAGAGGTTCACGCAGATGAAGACAATGGCCATCAGCGTGCTGAACGAGAGGATCCATTTGTAGCGCCAACGGCTGTAGACGATGATGCCTGCCAGCGGAAGGAAGAAGCTGTACCACAGACGAGTCTCGCCCATGGTGCGCAGGGGCGGCCGTTCCAGGCTGATCCATATAGCGAGGATGAAGCTGAAGAACACCAGCAGACCGGCGGCTGTCAGCGCGAAAGCGGCGCGCCCCCTGCTCTTCCAGGCGGCCCAGGCACCGAGCATCCACAGGAGAACGGCGGGCGTGGCGAAGTAGACGAAATGATTCCAGTTCATGATTTCTTCGTGTTAACCATAAAAAACATGCACAGGGCACCGAGAAGCATCATCGCAATGCCTGTGTAGACGACGGGGAGCCACGGGTCGCGCACCAGTTCGAGGACGGAAATTTCGCTCCAGCGGCCCATCGTCGTGTCGTAGTTCAGCTGGTATATCTTCCAGCCGTCGATGCTGTAGGGCTTGTTCACAAGGATGTCGGTGCGGACATCCTTGCCGCTCTGCGTCAGTATCTCCACGCGCGAGACGTAGCGCTGCGGCTCGCGGGGCAGCATGGCCAGGCTCAGGTGGTCGTCGATGGTGAGCAACTGGTAGGGGAAGCGGTAGCTGCCGCAGGTGATCCAGCCGCTTTTCTTCACGTATCGGCGCTTTGCCAACTCCACCGGGTGCCAGTCCACGTCCACATGGACGGCTGTCACGGCTCCCGATGCCATCCAGGCATCGTAGTAGGTTGTGTCTTCTTTCATCACGGGCGCTGCATAGTCCATCAGTTTGTTCAGCCGGACGCGCCAGTTGCCTAACTGCCCTTCGCTGAAAGTGCTGTCGAGCAGGAGTGTCTCGGCCTGCTGTCCGCCCACGGGATGGCCCGTATGGTTGTCGATGAGCGTGAGCTTCGGCGGGTACTCGTCGATGCGGAAGTCCTCCAGCTGGATGGCAATGGGCAGCTCGTGCATGCGTCCGGTGTCGTCGGTGGCGCGCCATTCGGGTCCTTCGCTGTTGATGGTCATTCTCAGTCGCTGCATGTCGGCGTTGCCCAGCGTGGCCGAGAGCATGGTGATGAACAGTCCGAGGTGGTTGAGCAGGAAAGGAACGTCGCGTTTCCACGACCTTTCCTGCTTCGCGCTGACCACGGAAGCGAGACGTTTCAGTGTGACCATGCCGAGAATGAAGGCTATCCAGACGTAGATGAGCACGAAGGGCCAGAAGGAAAGCATGCGCGTGAGCCCCAGTGCGTCGGCCGGCGGCTGCGTGCCGGGCACCTGTCTGGTGAGTCCCATCACGGCGGTGAGCACCACGGCATAGCAGAGCGCGGGTATGGCGGAGAGATAGGAAGCGAGGAAGCGGAAGGCATAGACCTTCTTACGGAAAGCGAAGGCCATGCCGATGAGGAACAGGAAGACGGCCAGCACAATGATGTTGGCCGGGAACGAGAACACGTTCCAGTCGATGGGGCCTACGGTGAACTGCAACAGCAGTCCTGTAACGATGAGTCCCGCTCCGATGAGGAACCCTTCAGCCAGTTTCCAAGGTTGATTCCACATGTGAATGTCTGTTGATGAAAGATGTGCCAAAATTACAAATATTATCTGTATCCTGGCACATCATTGTCGTTTTTTTTCGTTTCAGACTACATCAGCTTGCCTTTCGACTTGGCATCCTCGACCCATTTCGGAACAACAGTGTTGAGGAACTTCTGCTTCTTCTCCTTCAGCTTCGGCATGTCGAGACCGATGGCCAGCTGGGCTTTGGCCTTTGTCGAATAGTCGGGCACGGGAATGTCGCCGAGATGACCGTGTCTGGCTGCCACCTTGGCAATGAGCAGGCGGGCCTGCTGGGCGTAGTCGACGGAGTGTGAGAGCAGCCGGGTGACCTCCTGCGGGGCGTGGAATGTGGCTCCGTGCGATGCGATGGCATAGTCCCAGCGCCACTGGCTCTTGCGGAGCAGGTCCTGGATGGGCTTCAGCTCAGCGTCGGTGGCTCCCTTCTCGATGATGAACTTCGTCTCGAAGTGGGCGCGTGCCAGTTCTTGCTCGGCACGGTCGCGCACCTCATTGCACTTGGCCTGGCGCTCGTAGACGTTCTGCCGGAGCACCTCTGCGTCCTGACGGTGGCAGGTCTGGCAGGTTCGGTCGATGTTTGCCAGCGGCGACATGATGTGATGGTCGGAGAACTTCACGCCGCCTTCGCTCTTGTAAGGCATGTGGCAGTCGGCACACGACACGCCGCGCTGTGCGTGGATGCCCTGAAGGGCTATTTCGTAGCCCGGATGCTGCGCTTTCAGGATGGGCGTCTTCGACAGCGGATGGATGTAGTCGTAGAATCCGATGCTGTCATAATACTCTTCGGCCGCCTCGCAGGTCATTCCCTTGTCCTGTGGGAACATGAGGTAGTTGGCCTTGCCGGGGTTCTTTGGGTCGTCAGGTTTGATGAAGTAATACTCCGTGTGGCACTGTGCGCAGACGAGCGAGCGCATTTCCTGATGCGAAGCCTTGTTGACGTCTTTCCCGGCGCGCTGCCATGCTTCGTAGAGAGCCGGTCGGGCGGGACGAAGGTCCATCGTGCGGGCGTCGTGACAGTCGCTGCAGCCCACGGTGTTCATCATTTCGTGGCCCAGCTCGCTCCACTTCGCGGCATAGTAGTTGCCTGGATCGAAGACCGACTTCGTGTCGCTCATCTCGCGCATCATGCGTGGCACGTCCGGGCCTTTGCAGGTCCAGCAGGTGGCCGGCTGCATGTCGGCGTCGCCGTCGATGCCGGGATTTCCTGTGCGGAGAATCTTGCGGAGATCATCGAGACAGTGTTTGTGACCGCGCGGGGTGTTGTAGTGTCGCGAGAAGGCGTAGCCAGCCCAGAGCACGACCATTTCGGGCCGCTGCTCGAGCACGTCAACCTCCTGCGAGCTGTTGTACTTCGACACGAAAGATGTGTCTTCCGTCATCGCCCACGTCTCGTATTCGCGCGGATAGTCGGCTTTGAACTTCTCGTTCTGCGCGATGATGGAGTCGGTGAACTCGGTGCGCTTGTTGTTGAAGACACTTGCCACCTCGGCCCTGCGCTCCATGAGCGATGACACGAGCAGCCCGAGCAAGAAGACGATGACCATGGCTCCGCCAAAGAGCAGCCATCCTTGCCATTTTTTCAGTTGTTTTGCCATATTCGTTGTTGTTTTTTCTTGTTTTTATCAATCAGACATACCTGTCTTTGCAGGTGGAGCGTGCAGCGGGCAGCTCAGCGGGCCATCAGGCTTTGCAGCCACTGGGGCACTGGACTGGGCGGCAGAGGCGTGACGCCTTCGGCATTCGGCGTGCTGCTCAGCGAGTTCATGCCGCCATGGGGCACACTGCGGTGGCAGTCCCAGCAGGCTTTGCCCTCGTCGCGCTTCGCCATCATGTAGTCGATGCGCCCCGTCTTCACAAATTCTTGGTTGAGCTGCGTGTGGCAACGGATGCAGTTGTCCATGATGACCTCTGCCGAGGCGTCCTCGGCCATGATGGCCTGACGTTCGGAATGGGTCACAAAATATGCCACGTGCTTCATTCCGTCCATCGCCTTGAATCCATATTTGGCGAGAAGACTGGAGTGAGGAACGTGGCAGTCGTTGCAAGTGGCATCGCGTCCGTGCGATGAGTGGGACCACGACGCGTAGTAAGGTGTCATGATGTGGCAGTTGACGCACGCCGACGAGTCGTCGGCCAGATAGGTGTGCGCGCGCAGCAAATAGACGAAGAGCGCACCCAATCCGACGAGCACGCCGGCAATGATGAGCATTAGCACTTTCTGCCGATAGCTGAATGCGTCCTTGATGGCATTCAAACTGTTTTTTATCATAGGTTGATCTTCTTTTTCCTGTCGAACAAACAGCAAGTCTTTCTGTTTTCCTATCCTTATTTATGAGGATGATTTCCTGTTTGGGTACTGAAAAGTGAAGGAGTGAGCCTCGTGTGCTGTCCTTTAT
The DNA here is from genome assembly GCA_017402445.1 of Prevotella sp. Taxonomy (GTDB): domain Bacteria; phylum Bacteroidota; class Bacteroidia; order Bacteroidales; family Bacteroidaceae; genus Prevotella. The sequence goes on from JAFPME010000035.1 coordinate 16,891, forward strand.
CGAGGAGACATCTTCCTGCCGGTCAAAGCCAGGTTTTTTCTTTGCGCCTCGTACTTCTTACCTCGAAATGAATCCTTCGTTTCCTTTTTTGTCCGAAAAAATCTGTTTTTTCGCAGAAATTCTTGCAGTTTACATTCGTTTTTCGTAATTTCGCAACAAAGATAAACGATTAACAACAAAGCACTTGTAACATCTGTTACACGCGTTTGTAAATAATGTTAAATCTATGAATAAAATGGAGAAATTGTCACGTTTGCCCGTTTTCAGGGAGATGAGCGACCTTCAATTGGAGGAATTGCTTTTCTCCCAGCACGGAAACGGAAATGTGAAAGCTTACAAGAAAGGAGACCTGGTGAAGATGCAAGGCGACGAATGCCGCGGACTCTATGTGCTGACCGAAGGCACGGTGCGCTGTTCAATGGGCAGCGTGGAAGGGAAGACGGTGACCGTAGAGCTGATTCAGGCGCCAGGACTGCTCGCTCCGGCTTTCATTTTCGCTACGGACAACCATTTTCCGGTGGATGTGTGGGCAGAAACCGATTGCCAGATCATCATGGTCGGGCGCAGCCATCTGGTCAGTTTCATGAGCGTTCATCCGCAGTTCATGCAGAATCTGGTGCAGATCATTTCGAATCGTTGTTCTTTTCTCAGCAAACGGCTCAACGATTTCGCCGTGAACAGCCTGAAGCAACGCATCATGAAATATATCAAAGAGAACGGCAGGATAGAGAACCAGAGCGAGGCGTCGCGTCATCTGGGTGTGGCCCGTCCTTCGCTTTCGCGCGCCTTGGCCGAAATGGAGCGCGACGGTATGCTGGAACGCTGATGCAGAGAATCGGAATGGCCGACGTCTACGGCCGGAACCAGAGTCTGTCGCCACTAATCTCTATCGGCATGTCGATGTTGTCGGTGAAGAGGAGGCCCGTTCCCAAACCCTGCGGCATGCTGATATGGGAGCCGTAGACGAGTGCTGTCAGGTGTGCGATGGCGTTCAGGCCGACGTTGCTCTCCAGTGCGCTGGTGATCCACGAGCCGATGCCGCGCGCTTGTGCGAGCGAAATCCATTCCTTCGTTCCCGCCATGCCGCCGTGAAGGGAGGGCTTTAATATAATGTACGCAGGTGAAATGGCATCGAGGAGCGCTTCTTTCCTTGCCGGAGTGTTCACGCCGATGAGCTCTTCGTCCAAGGCGATAGGCAGCGGTGACTCGCGGCACAGGCGTGCCATCTCGTCCCACTGGCCCTGACGGATGGGCTGTTCGATGGAGTGCAGGTCGTAGCTGGCGAGCTGTTCCAGCTTTCCAAGCGCTTCGTCGGGACTGAACGCGCCGTTGGCATCCACGCGGAGCTCGATCTGTTCCTTCGTGAAGCACTCTCGGATGCGGCGTATCAGACTCAGTTCCTGTTCGAAGTCGATGGCACCGATCTTCAGCTTGATGCATCGGAAGCCGGCTTCCATCTTCTCTTCCATGCGCGAAAGCATTTCTTCAAACGTTCCCATCCACACGAGCCCGTTGATAGGTATGCCCTCTTCGCCCCGTCCGAAGGGCGTCTCGAAGAGTTTGGCCGATCCGGCATGAAGATGCTGTAGGGCCGTTTCCAGCCCGAAAAGCATGGAAGGGTAGGGGCGCAGACGGTCGTAGTCGATGACTCCTGTGTAGCAGAACTGGTCGCAGACGGTCCGCAGCATGTCCCCGTAGTCGGGTATGTCGTCGCAACTGAGGTTGGGCAGCGGTGCACATTCGCCTACACCGCGCCGTCCCGTGTCGTCGGTAAGGGTCAGGAACCACGACCGTCGGGTGGTGTACACGCCGCGTGAGGTGCCCGCAGGCTGTTTGAAATGGAGCAGGCGCTCCTCTATCTCAATTCTATACATAATATCATTAGCTTATACATAATAACAGAAGGACATATTCGCTTTTTATAGTCATAATAACAGAAGGACATATTTTTAATATAAACAGATGTTGTTTAATATAAGAACAGATTTTGAACATTATGTATGATGGATTGAGACGGTTAAAGCGTGGGACGTTTGCGGTAGAGACGATACTTACGCTTTATTTGCAACTGCTCAGATCCGAAATTGATGAGTAATCCGTCATCGGTTCCTGTTGCCGTCAAGTAATTGACCAGCTGTATTTCGTGAGCTACGTGAAGGTTCAAGACGGCTTTCAGTTCCAAGATGGCACACCCTCCACAACGATATCTGCCTTGAAGTCACCAACCAAGACACCATCATAAAAAGACGCAAATTGGCTTTTCCTTCTCGTATGAGAGACCTTGTTTCTGCAGTTCTATCAGCATAGCATTTCTGTATACTGACTCCAAATAGCCCGGTCCCAGTTGTCGTCTGATGTTCCCAGCACAACTCAACACCCTCTTGATGATGCTGTCTATATCTTCCATATCTTTATCTTTCTCCCATCTTTAAATCTGTCCTTTTGTTATTCTGTCTAAAAAATCTTTAGTTATACTGTCCATAAGTATGTTCCTCTGTTATTCTGTCTTTAATATCTCAGGGGAGGATAGGGTACTGATCGAAGTCAGGTTTGCGCTTTTCCAGGAAAGCACGGCCTCCCTCCTGCGCCTCGTCCAAATAGTAGTAGAGCATGGTGGCGTCGCCTGCCAGCTGCTGGATGCCTGCCTGACCGTCGAGTTCGGCGTTCAGTCCGGCCTTGATCATGCGCAAGGCCAGCGGTGAACGTTCCATCATAACCTCTGCCCACTCCACACACGTATCCTCCAATTGGCTCAGCGGCACCACTTTGTTCACCATTCCCATGGCTTCAGCCTCCTTGGCCGTGTATTGTTTGCAGAGGAACCAGATTTCGCGTGCTTTCTTCTGGCCCACCATCCGTGCCAGATAGCTGCTGCCAAAGCCCGCGTCGAAGCTGCCGACCTTGGGGCCTGTCTGTCCGAACAGCGCGTTCTCCGAGGCAATCGTCAGGTCGCACACCACGTGCAGTACGTGGCCGCCGCCAATTGCATAGCCGTTGACCATCGCTATGACGGGTTTCGGCAACCGACGGATCTGCATCTGCACGTCGAGCACGCTCAGACGGGGCACACCTTCGTCGTCGACGTAGCCGCCGCGGCCCTTCACGTGCATGTCGCCGCCCGAGCAGAAGGCGTGTTTCACCTCTTCGGGCCGCTTGCCTTCAGGCACTTCCGACATGGCTCCCGTCAGGATGACCACCCGTATGTCGGTCATTTCGCGGCATAGTGCGAAGGCCTGGCTCAGTTCGAGCGTCGTCTTCGGTGTGAAGGCGTTGCGGTAGCGCGGCCGGTTGATGGTAATCTTAGCAATGTGGTGGTATTCCTCGAACAGTATTTCTTCGAAATCCCTGATTTTTTTCCATTCTCTTGTTTCCATGAAAGATGTTTTTTGTTTGTTTGACACGTGCAAAGATACGAATAATATTGCGAACAGAAGACCCCAAGACGGTTTTTCTCGTAACAAAATGGCCCTCTTCTTGGCCGTCTCGGATATTTTTCGTATTTTTGCAGTCAAGTAGTCAAAGCCTGCAGAAACGTTGATTCCATAAATCCACTACACTTATGTTACAAATCCGCTGTAAGAATAACAACATCACCAAGAGCTTTCCCGAAGGGACATCGCTCCTGGATGTCTATCAAGAATTCGCCGATGAGCTGAGCATGCCCTATCCCGTTGTGTCGGCCAAGGTGAACAATACCTCGCAGGGACTGAAGTTCCGATTGTTCCAAAACCGCGACGTAGAGTTCATGGATGCCCGCGAAGGGTCGGGCCATCGCTGTTACGTGCGCTCGCTGTGCTTCGTGCTCTACAAGGCCACACAGGATGTTTTCCCCGGGTCGAAACTTTTTGTGGAGCATTCGCTTTGCCGGGGCTATTACTGCAACTTCAAGAAGCGTAACAACGACGTGCTGACCGACGACGACGTGGCTCGCTTGTGCCGTCGCATACAGGAAATTATTGACCTCGACATGCCTTTCCGACGCACTGAGTCGACCACCGAAGAGGCCATTCGCGTGTTTACCGACCGTGGCTTTTCGGACAAAGTGAAGCTGTTGGAGACCAGCGGACAGATCTACAGCGACTACTACATGCTGGGTGATACGGTCGACTACTACTACGGACCGCTAGTTCCTTCAGCCGGGTACCTGAAGGTGTGGGGACTGGAACGCTACGAACAGGGCTTGCTGTTGCGCGTACCCGACTGGAACGTTCCCACGCGTCTGGCCGAGAAAGTGGACCAACCCAAGACGTTCGGCATGTTTGCCGAGAAGACACATTGGGACATCATCATGCGGCTGTCGAACGCCGGCGACGTGAACAAAGCCATCATGCGCGGCCATGCCTCGGAGCTGATACAGGTGAGTGAGGCTCTGCAGGAGAAGAAAATTGTGCAGATAGCCGAAGAAATCGACCGCCGCTTCCATCGCGAAAAGGACCCCGTGCGGCTGGTTCTGATCACCGGACCGTCGTCGTCGGGGAAGACGACGTTCTGCAAACGCCTTTCCGTGCAGCTGCTGGCCTGTGGGCTGCGGCCTGTCTCGTTCTCGACCGACGACTATTTCGTCAATCGGGTGGACACACCCAAACTGCCCAACGGGGACTACGACTTCGACAACGTGGAAACCGTGGACTATCATCTGTTGGAAGACCATCTGACACGGCTGATGAAGGGCGAGCGCGTGGAAGTTCCTGAGTACAATTTCGTCACCGGCAAGCGCGAATACAACGGGAAAAAGCTGAAGCTGGGGGCCGATACCGTGCTCATCATTGAAGGCATTCACGCCCTGAATCCGTTGCTCACGCAGCAGATTCCCGACTCGACCAAGTACAAGGTGTACATTTCTGCCCTCACAAGCATTTCGCTCGACGACCACAACTGGATTCCGACGCGCGACAACCGGCTGCTCAGACGCATCATCCGTGACTACAACAAGGGTGCGTTTACAGCGCAGCAGACCATTGCTCAGTGGAAAAATGTTCTGAAGGCTGAGGACCAATGGATATTCCCCTTCCAGGAAACGGCCGACGTGATGTTCAACTCCGCGCTGAACATCGAGTTTGCCGTGCTGCGCACACATGCTGAAATCATTCTTGCCTCCGTGCCGAGGAACTGTCCTGAATACTCGGAAGCTCACCGTCTGCTGAAGTTTATCCACTTCTTCCTCCCCGTGAGCGACAAGGAGATTCCGCCGACCAGCATTATGCGTGAGTTCGTCGGCGGCAGCAGCTTCAAATATTAATGAACTGATAGATATGCTGCAGACTTCATTCTGCCGGCAAAAAGGATCTACAGAAGGAAGAACAGCGACACACCGAGACAGGAGACAATGGCTCCGACAATGCTTTTCACGGTGATGGGCTGCCCGAAAAGGTAGCGCGAGGGGAGCAATATAATAATAGGTGTCATGGCCATGATGGTGCTGGCGATGCCGGCGGCGGTGTACTGCACGGCGAGGAGCGAGAGGCTCACGCCGACGAAAGGCCCTGAGAAGACGGCGACGACCATGGCCAACAGTCCGCGGCGGTCGCTGAACGATGCGCGGAAGGTCTTCGTCGGCTCGTAGCCCCGACGCTCGTGGAGCCGCTGCATGAAGAGGTAGAACGACGAGAAGCACACCAGGCCCGCCACGCAGCGCACCATGTTGGCGCCGAAGGGGAGCAGCGTCTCCACGCTCGGCAGCACTTCGGCGGGCACGTCGGCCGTGTAGGCGTCGAGTCCGAGCTTGCTCAGCACCAGTCCGACGCCCTGTCCCAGTCCGGCCCCGATGCCGAAGAGGATGCCCTTTGTGGGCAGCTGGAGCGAAAAATGGTGGTGGTCGCCGCGCCCGAGCACGGAGATAGCGATGCCCAGCAGGGTGACAGCCATGGCCAGCAGGGCGCTCCAGGAGAGCGTCTGCCCAAGCATCATCCACGCGAAGATGGCGGTGAACATGGGGGCCAGCGTCATGAAGAGCTGCCCCATGCGCGAGCCGATGGTGAGATAGCTGTTGAAGAGGCACCAATCGCCGAAGAAATAGCCCACCACGCCCGACAGCAGCAGCCAGCCCCAGGCCTCAACGCCGGCATAGACGGGCCACGGGGCACCGAAGATGAACCACATGAGCGCCGCCGAGAGGGTCAGCGCCAGCGCCATGCGCCACACATTCATCACGAAGACGCCCAAATGGCGGCTCCCAACCTCGCTGGCCAAGGCGGCCACCGTCCACAGGCAGGCCACGGCCAGCGATATCAATTCGCCGATGTATTGCATTATTTCAGTTGAATATCGGAAGCTCCGCTTCTACTTACCACTTACCTCTTACCTCTTATTTCCTTCCTCTTCCTTCTCCCTCTCCTTCGGTGAGGGCCGGGGTGGGGCTTTTTATTTCTTATTGATGCGACGGGTGATGCCGATGGCTCCCGTAGGACACACCAGCCGACAGAGATGGCATCCCACACACTTGGTGCCGACGATGCGAGGCTGTCGGGTAGCGGCGTCGAACTCGATGGCCTGATGACCTCCGTCCATGCACGAGGTGTAGCAGCGTCCGCAGCCGATACACTGCGAACGGTCTACCTTCGGATAAACGATGGTGTCGCGGTCGAGGTCGGTGGGTGTGGTGAAGACAGGCAGCTGCTCACCCACGATGTCGGCCAGCTCCTGCACCCCGCGCTCGGCGAGGTAGGTGCGAAGACCGAGCGTAAGGTCGTCGATGATGCGGTAGCCATACTGCATCACGGCCGTACAGACCTGCACGTTGCTACACCCCAGCTGAATGAACTCCAGCGCGTCGCGCCACGTCTCTATTCCTCCGATTCCGCTGATGTCCAACTTGTTGCCGTGCGCGCCGTTGATCATCGGACTCTGTGCCATTTCCAGTATGTGTCGCAGGGCAATAGGCTTCACGGCCCGTCCCGACAGTCCCGAGACGGTCTTCCGGCTGCTCACCTCGGCGCGCTCACCCATCGTCACGCTCTTGATGGTGTTGATGGCCGACACCGCATCGGCACCCGCGAAGAAAACGGCCATCGCAGGTTCAGTGATGTGGGTGATGTTGGGAGTCATCTTCGGGATGACGGGAATAGAGACGTTACGCTTCACGTATGCCGTGTAGAACGTAACGAGCTCGGGGTTCTGCCCGACGTCGCTGCCCATGCCCGTCAGTCGCATCTGCGGACAGGAGAAGTTCAGCTCTACGGCATCCACGCCGGCAGCCTCGGCCATCTTCGCCAGCACAATCCACTGTTCCTCCGTCTGTCCCATGATGCTTGCCACCACCACCTTCGTGGGAAAGTCGCGTTTCAGGCGGCGCAGGATGTCGAAGTCCATTTCGGCAGGGTTCTCGCTGAGCTGCTCCATGTTGCGAAAGGCATAGAAGTCAGACTGGCCATCCTGCTGACAGGCATCGAAGCGTGGCGACACCTCACGTATTTCCTGTAGGCAGATGGTCTTGTAGAACACACCGGCCCAGCCAGCCTGGAAAGCGCGCGCCACCATCTCGTAGTTGGTGCACACTGCCGACGAAGCCAGGAAGAAAGGATTCTCGCAGCGAATGCCGCAGAAGTCGATTGCCAAGCTCTGCTCTTCGGCTGCCTCTGCGGTAGCGTTGCCGACAGCGCGCAGCATCTCCTTGATGCGTATCGGCCTGTCGTAGTGGATGCATGCCCGCTCGGCCGCCTCCAGCTCTTCGTCGGAACATGCTTCAACCCAGCGTCGGGCCAGCTTCGCGTTGCCAAAGCGAATGGCACGGACAGCTCGCGCGGGGGCACCCTGCTTACACACTTTGCTGCACGGAGCATCATGGCACAACAAACAGCGTGCCGCCTCTTCTGCAATATTTATTCTCTTTTCCATAGTGGATTGTTGTTAGTTGTTCGCCATTTTGTTTTAGCCAGCACGCCATCTTCGGTCGGGACACTAACCAAGGGAATGCATGTCGATATTAGATTTTTCCGCAAACTTACATAAAAATATTGAATTGTACAACAATCGGATAAAGAAAATGATGATTCTTTCAGTGAAAGCGCGCCTAATGTTCCTATTTATTAACGTGAGTTCGGTATAAAGCGTTGCTCTGCATGTAACCGGGTTCGACAGGCTTCGCTCGTCGAAGAGATCTTTCAAACCTTTTTCAAATCTCACAAATATGAATAAGTTTGTATAGATCTGAGTGATGTTTTGTAAACATTTCATACCGAAAAAACGGGTACATATTTTTTTTCATTCTACGAAGACGGAAGCGCTTATTTTGTTAAAAGAATCGGACAAATCGTGAACTTTTTTCTTTCCGTTTTTCAAAATGACCCATTTTGCGCCGCAAAATGGCCCGTTCTGCCGCGCAGAATGATTCATTTTGTCGAGCAAAATGGGCCATTTTAGAATGCAAAATGAATCATTTTGAAAGCCCGGAAAATGTAAAGAAAACACAAGTCGTTTGTTTCCAGCTCTTTATAACTTTCTCATATTTCGCGCGTACGCGTCCGTCTGACTTTTATTTTGGAAAACCCACCGTAATTTCGTATAATAAATGTTATTTTGTAAGCATAATTCAGCGTCTGCACAGTCATCACCTGCAGTGGGGAAAGGCTAAGTCGTTACACCATATTCCTTTTCCGAACTGGCATTTTTATTAAGGTCCTTTCGCTCGGAAATAAAACAAAAAATGGTTTTTGTTTTGTATTTCGCTCGCTTATTCGTACCTTTAAATAAGGTACTTCCGCTCGGAAATAAAAACAAAAAATGGTTTTTGTTTTGTATTTCGCTCGCTTATTCGTACCTTTAAATAAGGTACTCCCGCTCGGAAATAAAAACAAAAAATGGTTTTTGTTTTGTTTTTCGCTCGCTTATTCGTACCTTTAAATAAGGTACTCCCGCTCGGAAATAAAAACAAAAAATGGTTTTTGTTTTGTATTTCGCTCGCTTATTCGTACCTTTGCAGAAAATTTATGACTCCATGAATATTTTAGAACTGAGTGAACAAGAAATACTGCGCCGACAGTCGCTCGAC
>JAFPME010000036.1 GCA_017402445.1 Prevotella sp.
AAGCAGTATAGCCACCTTGGCATGAAGGGTCTGACAGAAAGCACCGTGGACGGCTGGTTCAAGCAGATGATGGAGCTGCTGAGACCTCTTTACGAAGTACTGAAGTCTGAGGTGATGAAAGCTGACTACATACAGGCTGACGAGACCACCACACCTGTCATAGACAGGGACACCCACAAGGCTGCGAAGGAATACCTGTGGATGGTGAGGGCGGTAATGGAGCGGCTGGTGCTCTTCCATTACGACCATGGCTCCAGGGCGGGAGCTGTGATAGAGTCGCTGGCAAACAGATATAACTTCAAGGGCTACCTACAATGCGACGGTTTTGCGGGCTATGAGACGGCCTTCAGGACAAATGCAGACGTGCTCTTGGTCAACTGCATGGCACATGTCCGCCGCCACTTTGAGCAGGCGCTGGATGAAAACCGCACGACGGCAGGGCATGCCCTGAAGGAGATACAGCACCTATACAAGATAGAGCACATGTGCGATGACGCCGGTATGTCACCAGAGGAACGGAAGGCCAAGCGCGATGAGCTCTCACGTCCCATAATGGAGGCTATGAAAATGTGGATGGAAACAGAGGGCGTGAAGTACAGCGAGAGCTCACAGATAGGAAAAGCCATCACCTATGCCTATACAAGATGGGACAACATGATGCGATATCTCGATGACGGACGACTCCTGCTTGACAACAATCTTGCCGAGAATGAGATACGTCCCGTCACGCTGGGCAGGAAGAACTACCTCTTCTGCGGTAACCACGAGGCAGCACAGAACATGGCTGTCGTCTGCTCACTGCTGGCAACATGCAGGAACCACGATGTCAATCCCCGAGACTATCTGAATGACATTATCAGCCAGATGCCCTATCATACAAAAGCATCATATAAGGAACTATTACAACTGCTACCGCATAAGTGGAAACTCACACATCCGGAATCTGTCATGACTAAGACTGCATGATATAGGTATCACATATAGGTACAAGATAAATACAACAGCAGCTACAACAATGATGTGATAGCTGCTGTTATTACTATATATAGGCATTACTACCTGTAGTTTATCGAATGCTTACGAAACTCCAAGCATGAAAAAGGCAGAAGCCTCGCCAATAGAGAGACTCCTGCCTATGCTCGTCGCTTTGTGCAAACCTATTTCTCATGGAGTTGTTCCCCAGCAGAGTCCACAATGATTCAGACTACAGTGCAAAGCAGTAAAACCAATTTGAACCTGCGATGAAAGAATGATAGAATGTCATCCAACAATTTGAGCTATAGGTCAAAAAACAAACTGCAATATAAGCGATACGCCTGTTTTTCGTGATTGAAACAGGCTCGTCAGAACTCCTCGTCAGGTAGAAGTATAGGTCGGCACCTTGACGTCAGCCGTGTAGGAAAGCACTCCAGAAAAACTGCAAGCAACGCATCAGCGGCTTTCTTGGAGTCCTGTCCTGATGGTTAGCGTAGCTGTTGGTAGTGAGCTCTTCACGCTGACATCAATCTTACCCTTGCTGTGGGTGCTGCGCACTACAAGCATGGCGCGGCCTTTCCAAGTGTTTACACACGGCGTGACGGTGGGCTCGCGGTCCTTCAGGTCGGCCGATGCGAAAGCCATGAGCTGGCCGTTCCCTTTCACCACGGCCTCGCATGAGATGGCTGCATCGGGACAGATGCGCCCCTCACTGTCCACAACTTCGACGATGACGAAAGCCAGATCCTGTCCGTCGGCTGTCAGCTTCATCTTGTCTGCGGTCAGACGCAGGCGTGCCGGTTCACCGGCTGTGCTGAGCGTGACGCTTCTGCCGTTGGCCTCTGCACGGAGCGTACCTGGTTCGTAAGGTACTTGGAATACGGCTTTATATTCCGTGGAGCGGTTTACTGTCTTCTTGCCGATCTCACGTCCATTCAAGTAAAGCGTCACCTCGGGTGCCTTCGTGTAAACCTCCACGTCGACGGGTTTGCCTTCCCATCCGGCCCAGTTCCACGACTCCCACGTGGGCCATACACTCCATGATGTCCCGTTGATCTTTCCGCGATAGCCGTCAGGCTCACGTACGGCCATGTAGAGCAGGCTTTCTGTAGCTGCAGAGCCGGTGAGCATGGCGCTTTCTCCGCTTCTCCATAGTATTTCGCGGTAGTGACTGATGGGCTTTCGCCATCCTGTCACGTCCACATCGCCGCAGCAGGCTCCGTGCCAGTCGGGTTGTCCGCCTTCGGCATACGATTCGCCCGGACGCTCGCCGTCGTAGTAGTAGCGTCCGATGCCCGACTCACCCAGGTAGTCGAGCCCCGTCCATACTATATCTCCCACGACGTAAGGGTTGTCGTAGCAGATAGCCCAGTTTCGGAAGGCATCCCTCGGGAAGCTCTCTGTCTGCCAGATCACACGTTTGGGGTCGCGCTGATGGTCGGTTGCATGCTTGAATATCATATAGTTGTAGCCCACGACGTCAAGCACCTCGGCATGCGGGTCATAGATTTCCCAATCGCGGTCCCATGCACAGAGTGCCTCGGTGACGGGTCGTGTTTGGTCCCACTTGAGGATGGCCTGCTTCATAAGCCGTGCCGTTGTGATGACGCGGATTTCCTTGCGCTCGATCACCTCGTTGCCGATGCTCCAGCAGATGATGCTGGGGTGGTTGCGGTCGCGTTCCACCATTGCCCGCAGGTCTTCCTGGTAGCATGAGTCGATGACAGTGGAGTAGTCGTGGGTGGTCTTGGCTGTGCGCCAGCCGTCGAATGCCTCACCGATGACGAGCATGCCGATGGAGTCGCAGGCATCAAGGAAAGCGCGCGACGTGGGGTTATGGCTCGTGCGGATGAGGTTGAAGCCCGCATCTTTCATCTGGCGCACCTTTCTGATTTCGGCTGCGTCGAAGGCCATGGCACCGAGGATGCCGTCGTCGTGGTGCACGCAGGCCCCGTTGATGATCATGGGCTTTCCGTTGAGCACGAATCCCCGTTCGGCATCGAACGAGAACGAGCGCACGCCGAAGCTTGAAGAGATCTGTGCCAGAGGTCGTCGTGTATCTGCCTTGCTGAAGAGTTGAACGTTTACGCTGTAAAGGTGTGGCGTGTCTGGCGTCCAAAGCCGTGGCTGGTTGATGGCATAGGTGAACGTGATTGTTTTCCGCTCACGGGCTTTTAACGAAAGTTCCTGCTGCTGGCCTTCCAGTTTAACGATGGCCTGCTGCTCGGTAGCGGCTTCGTTTTGCACGTCAACGTCAACCCGGATGGTGGCTCTTTCGGCCGATACCTCTGGCGTTGTGACGAAGATGCCGTTCTCGGCGATGTGCAGGGCGGGCATTGTCTGCAACCATACATGGCGGTAGATGCCCGAACCGGAATACCAACGGCAGTTGGGTTGCTGGCTGTTGTCGACTACGACCTTTACCTCGTTCTTCCGTTTTTTCTCCTTAAACAGATAAGGTGTGATGTCGACGGTAAAGGGCGTGTAGCCGTAAGCATGTTGTCCGGCCTTCTGTCCGTTCACCATGACGACAGCATTTTGGTATACTCCTTCGAAATGGAGCTTCACCACTTCTGCACGGGGTGTTGCGAAGTATTTCTTGTATTCGGCTTTTCCTGCGTGATACCAGCCGCCGCCCGTTCCTGTGATGCCTGTCTCGGGATCAGGAGCAGTGAAGATGTCCCAGTCATGGGGTAAGTTCACGATGGCCGACGTTCCGTTATGGGTGAACAGCCAGCCGTCGTCGAAGAGTTGCTGTGATTGTGCTGCTGCTCCCATGCAGGCGCACAGCAGCGTCAGGAAGGTCAGGGTCCTTTTCATGTTCATAATCTATTTATTTCTGTTTTGCTTCATTGTCCGGCCGATGGGCTTTCAAGCTTTTTCCCTGAGGTCAGGATGTCCACGAGTCCCTTGTCTTTATAGTCGTTCTTCTGTTGGTCCCAGAAACCGAAATCGGCATCATAGCACCATGTGGTCCAAGCAATGTCAAATTCGTCGAAGACGCTGAGCATGTCCCTTGTCCACTTGTATGCCAGTTCGCGGTCGACGGGTTCGTAGACACCCCATTCCCCGCAGAACAGCTGCAGACCGTATTTTTGGGCTGCTGCGATGGCGTCTTTGAAGTCCTCACGAATTTTGTCGGCGTTCCATTCCTGTTTGGTGAAAGGCTCCAACATGGGCTTCAGCGAGTCGGGTGCAGCCTCGTAGTCTTCCTTCGACACGAGAATACCGGGATAGTTAATCTTTCCCTTATACTTTCCGAGCGGTGTCCACCAGGCACCATAGTGCGTCAGCAGCATCGGGTTGTAGTAGTGGAAGGAGAGAACGATATTCTTGTCGCCCTCGGGCACCTTCAGGTATTTCATGGTTTCGTAGCCCTGCCAGCGGTTTGAGCCGATGACGAGTGTGCGCTGCGGTTCACGTTCGCGCAGTGCTTTGTGTACCTTCGCGATGAGTTGGTTCCACTGTTCGTGGTCGTCGGCCACGGGCTCGTTCATGAATTCATAGGCCACGGAGTCGGTGCTGTAGCCCTTCAGTGCGTCGGAGAGCTGGTACCACATGTTGATAAGGCCCTGCTGCGCCTCTTCTGATGTAAAGAGGGTGTTAGCGTCAGCCCCTCCTTCGTTTGCGGCATTGAAGTAGTGCGAGCGGATGATGTGCAGGTCGACGATGGCGCGCAGATGATGCTTCACCGACAGGTCGAGGGCATTGGTCAGCAAGTCCCATGCTTCGGGCAGTTTGTTGCCGTTTTCGTCCCAGAATTGTACTTCGTCGATAGGAATGCGCACGAAGTCGAATCCTAACTGTTCCAACCGTTCGAAGTCGTCTTCCTGAATGTGCTGGCGACGTGCCTCGCCGCGCTCTTCCGACTGCGACAGCCAGTGGCTCAGGTTGGTTCCGCGCTTGATGCGGAAATTGTTTACTTCTCCCGTCGTCGGTTTTTCACCGCAGGAGCAGATGGCAAATGTGAAAGCAGCAAAAGCTGCAATCATGAACAAATACTTTTTCATGTCGGTTGTTATTTTATAGGTTAGAAATTAGTTCGTGTGGCGTTTTCTACTGTTTTTCCGCTTTTTGAGGCCTTACATAGTCTGCAAAGGAGTAGCTGTATGCATGTTTCTCGTCCGCAGGATGGTCTTCACGGGCCGTCAGAATCCAGTCGTCGTAGGGGGGGAAGAAGGCGTCGGCGTCTGTCGGAGTGTCGTCAATCTCTGTCAGGCAGAGCCGGTCGGCCACCGGCATGGCTTGCTTGTAGATGCTGGCACCGCCGATGATATAGATGTCTTCATCCTTTTGGCAATGATTCAGTGCGTCTTTCAGCGAGGCATAGCAGTCGCAACCGGGAAATTCCCGCTGCGACCGGCTCAGGACGATGTTCCTTCGGTTGGGCAGGGCACCCTTGGGCAGGCTTTCAAACGTGCGGCGTCCCATGATGATGGTGTGGCCGGTGGTCAGGTTCTTGAATCGTCGCAGGTCGTTGGGCAGCCAGTAGAGCAGCTTGTTGTCCCGTCCGATGGCGCGGTTGCGTGCCACGGCGGCAATTATAGAGATAGTCATGGAACAATGAACGATAAACTATTAAAAAACTATGAACTATGAACTGTGAACTATGAACTGTGAACTATACCGACACCTCCGCTTTGATATGTGGCCACGGATCGTAGCCTTCCAGTTGGAAATCGTCGTATTGGAAGCTGAACAGGTCTTTCACGTCGGGGTTCAGGCGCATGGTCGGCAGGGGGCGCGGTTCGCGGGTGAGCTGCAGCCGAGCCTGTTCCAGATGGTTCAGATAGAGGTGTGTGTCGCCCGTGGTGTGTATGAAGTCTCCCGGTTCAAGTCCCGTCACCTGTGCCATCATCATGAGCAGCAGGGCGTAACTGGCTATGTTGAACGGCACGCCGAGGAAAGTGTCGGCGCTGCGCTGGTAGAGCTGCAGCGACAGACGGCCGTCGGCGACGTAGAACTGGAACATGGTGTGGCAGGGCGGCAGAGCCATGCGGTTCACCTCTGCCACGTTCCACGCGCTGACAATCATGCGGCGCGAGTTGGGGTTGTTCCTGATTTGGTCGAGCACCATCTGTATCTGGTCTATCGTGCCGCCGTCGTAGTCGGGCCACGAGCGCCATTGGTGTCCGTAGACAGGTCCGAGCTCGCCGTCGGCGTCGGCCCATTCGTTCCAGATGCGCACGCCGTGCTCCTGCAGGTAGTGCACGTTGGTGTCGCCTTTGAGGAACCACAGCAGTTCGTAGATGATGCTCTTCAGGTGGAGCTTCTTCGTGGTCAGCAGTGGAAAGCCGTCGGCCAGATTGAAGCGCATTTGGTTTCCGAAGATGCTCATGGTGCCCGTTCCCGTGCGGTCACCTTTTTTCACGCCCTCGGTCAGGATGCGGTCAAGCAGGGCTAAGTATTGTTTCATATTCCGATGGTGTATGAGATGATTTGATTTTCCAGTTCTGTGGGTAAAGGTTGTTGGCGCGATTGCCGACGTTTTTGGCGAATCCTAAGGGATAACCGCGGAAGCAGACGACGACAATGCCGCGTGGCGTGCCTTCGGGAAGCACGATGGCTTCGCGTCGCAGATAGCTGATGGCCTGTTCGTACGAGAGCTCTGCCATGGGATATTTCGCCGGGTCGCGCCTCGCGAACAATGCTTCTGCATGCACGGGTATCAGGTTTTTCCCTTTTGCCGTGGGCTCCATGTCGCCGGTGTAGAGTGTGCGGAGCTTCTTGCCGACGGCTTTCCTCACCGTCTGCTTGTCGCCTTGCATTTCGTCGCCGCCTTTTCTCAACACGCACATGAAAAGTCCTTCGCCGCGAGTGAAGCCGGGCAGGAAGCGGTAGACAGGCGCATCGAAGCCCTGAAGCAGCGATCCGGTGATGTTCCATGCTGCCTCTGTCTCCACGCTGACGGGCTGCGCGCCGAGCGTCTCCATGAAGAAGCGGATGTTCTCCTCGTTCTCCTTGGTGTTGAACGTGCAGGTGGAGTAAACGAGCAGACCGCCGGGCAGCAGACTATTCCATGCTTCGCTGACAATGTCGCGTTGCAGTCGCCAGCACTTTTCCACGTTTTGGAGACTCCATTCGTCAATGGCTTGCGGGTCCTTGCGGAACATTCCCTCGCCGGAACAGGGCACGTCGCAGAGCACCACGTCGAACATTTCGCCCGAGCGGCCGTAGTCTTCGGGGTAGTTGCTGGTGACAATACAGTCCGCATGTCCCCATTTCACGATGTTTTCCGCCAGTATCTGTGCGCGGGTACTGATTGGTTCGTTGCTCACGAGCAGGCTTCCTGCAGGCAACGCGCTGCGTGCCGCCGTCGATTTTCCGCCCGGTGCGGCGCAGAGATCGAGCATGCAGACAGGTCGTTTCACCAACTGCCGGAGCACGAAGTCGATGAACATCGACGACGCTTCCTGCACGTAGTAGACACCGGCGTGGAGCAGCGGGTCGAACGTGAAGGCTGGGCGGTGGTCAAGATACCAGCCGTCGGCACACCAGGGCACCTGTCCGTCGGCACACACCACATGCCGGGTGCTGCCTGTTTTCTGCGTATTCAGCCGGATGCTGACGGGAGCATCGTCTTCGAGCCCCTGTCTCAGCCGTTCCCATTGCGCTGTACCGAGCAGCGCAGTCATTTGCGTGATGAAGTCTTGCGGCAGTGTATGCTTTTCTAAACCTTCGGCCATGTCTGTGTGAACGTGTTCTTTCTTCATTGAGCGAAATACCAATGAATGTGCAAATATACATGTTTTTTTCTGAATTATGAGTCTTTTTATGAAAAAAACACGTCAACTTCTTTCTGGTTCTTCTGGTGGCTTTGCGTTTTTTTGTTCTTCCCGAGCTCTTTGGGGAGAGTATGACTTGGCGTTAGTATGGCTCTTGTTTGTTCACGAATAGGACTTTCATGACTTCAAGGACACTTCTTGATGATGTCCTCGGAGCCCTGAAAGTCCTCTGGAAAAAAGATTTACGATGATGAAGTTGGCCGTCCGTCGGCTTATCCGCAGTGGAAATAGGTTTCAACGAGCTTCTTCACCTCTTCGGGATGCTGTTCTGTGTCCTTGCGCAAAGTGCGGTCGCTGAACGAGCGTAGCTGACCGATGATGCCGTCGATCATGGCGGGGCTGAAGACACCGCGCTCTTCGTAGACGGCACGCTGCCGATCGAGGCACTCGGCCGATGCTTCGCAGCTGTCGGGCAGCTGTTCCAGCTGGGCCAGCTTGTCGGCGTTGGCCGCGTCGTGTATGTTCACGTTCACGTAGGTCCGCTCTGCCACTTCCAGGGCGTCGGCCATCTCGAAGCCGTGACGGCAGGCTACGCACAGTCCGGCCAGCAGTTGGTAGAGGTCGGCACTGCCGTCGGGCGAGCGCATCTCGACGGTCTGCTTGACGGTCTTGTCGAAACGGCTCTTCTCTTCCAGCGGATTGGCTATCTGGCACATGTCGGTATCGGCGGTCCAGCCTAAGGGTACGCGCACGAGCACCGAGCGGTTGCGGTCGCCCCAGCACACGTTTGTCGGTGCCTCCTGATGCGGAACGAGGCGGAAGTAGCTCGTTGGGTTCTTGTTGCCGAAGGCCGTGATGCTCGGAGCCAGCTCCATCATGCCGGCAATCATCCTGCGGGCGTCGTCGCTCAGGGCCCCGTCGTGGAGCATCATGTTCTTCCCGTCCTTCATGATGCGCATGTGGATGTGCAGCCCGCTGCCTGCCTTGCCCGTCGTAATCTTCGGCGCGAAGGTCACGTTGTAGCCGTATTCGTAGGCCAGGTTTCGGATTATCCACTTGGCAAGCATCAGCTGGTCGGCAGCTTCCTCAACGCGCACGGGCAGGAACTCTATCTCGTTTTGCTCGTAGACCAGTCCGTCCTGTTTGAAGTTGCCCACCTCCGAGTGGCCGTATTTGATTTGTCCGCCTGCCTGTGCTATGTACTGCATGCACTGCTGGCGGAAGAGATTCATCTTCGAGTAGGGCGCCGACTCGTGGTAGCCGTGCTGGTCGATGGCAGGATAGAGGCCCTCGTCGTCGGTGATGACGTAGTATTCCAGCTCGCCCATGGCGTGGAACTCCATGCCCGTGGCCTCGGTGAAGGCGCGCGACGCCTTGGCCAGCGTGTGTTCAGGGGCACTGGCCAGGGGCTGTCCGTCCTTGTCGAAGTAGGAGCAGAGCAGGCACAGTGTCGGAATCTCGGCAAAGGGGTCCACGAAAGCGGTGCTGAAGCGCGGCAGCACGTAGAGGTCGCTGCTGCCGGCCTCTATGAACGAGAATAGGCTGCTGCCGTCTACTCGCTCGCCGCAGGTGAGAATGGTGTCGAGATAAGCCTCGTTGGTGATGACGAAGTTCAGCGTTTTCAGTTTTCCGTCTCCGCCTGGGTACATGAAGTTGATCATCTTGATGCCGTTCTCACGCACGTAGTGAATGATGTCAGCCTTCGTAAACTGTTGTGGCATCTTCTGCAGGAAGCCAACCACGGGGTTGGCATTCATAGACATTTCTTGGTTGTTCATGTTGATAGAAAGGTTGATTGTTATGTTTGCGATGCAAAGATAGTAAATTAAAATAAATATGCAAAATAAATACGCTGTTTCTTTGGCCTTCAACGCAGATTCGGGCTCTGCGACGGACTGCACATTCCTTGGAATAATTCTGACAAAATGACTGAAAAAGTGCTCTGAGAGTGCCATCGTTCTGAAATAAAAAACAGACGGACTCGTACACGCGAAATTTACGACTTTCCTAACGCTCTGAAACAGAAGTTCTTGTGATTTCTTTACAAAAAAGAGGCTTTCAAAATGAGTCATTTTACGCTTCAAAACGGCCTTTTTCGGCGCGCAGAATGATTCATTTTGGCGAGCAAAACGGGCCATTCTGCGATGTGAAATGGCCCGTTTTGAAAAACAAAAAGATTTTTTCGGCGATTTTGTTCGATTCTTTTACCAGAATAATGGCTTTCGTCTGCGTAGAATGAAAAAAAATCTTGCAGGATTTTTTGATAAGAAAAACTGACAAACAGTGCCGCTTCAGACACTTCCTTCCACCTTCAGCAGGCGCAGCAGAAGAGTGAAGAAACCGAGCGTCGGCAGCCGCGTGTTTCTGACGGAGCACCTGCTGACGGTCCGAAGAGTGCCATTTGCAATAAAAAGAGGCACGGCCCGCGGGTTCGTGTGAGCGAAAGGGCTCTTCATCCCGTAGTTCCGCGCCTCGGTTTTTCTGTTTGGCCGAGAGTCGTTCTGAAAGGCTTGATGTAAGAAGTCTTTCAGTTCTGAATCTTGGTTTAGCTGTTTCTTGCAGCGTTATTTTTATTTCTCTATCAGGATGCGGGCGTCAACAGCGACGACATCCTTCTCGTCGGCCAGCAGCGGGTTGATGTCCATCTCCTTAATTTCGGTGGCGAAGCGGAGCAGGGTGCTCAGTCGAACGATGATTTCGGCATACTTCTGCTCGTTGATGCCTCGTTGTCCGCGCGTGCCCTTGATGATTTTGTAGCCGCGCAGCGAGTGTATCATCGAGTAAGCCTCGGGGTAGGAGAGGGGAGCCAGACCGCTCTTCACGTCCTTGAGCACCTCGACGAAGATGCCGCCAAGGCCGCAGAGCACTACGTGTCCGAAGCGTTGCTCGTATTTCGCGCCGATGAACACTTCGGTGCCCTTGATCATTTTCTGCACCATGATGGCCGTGGCGTCCTTGATTTTCATCATTCGGTCGAACTCTAATGCGAGGTGTTCGGGCGTGCGGATGTTGAGCGCCACGCCGCCCACGTCGCTCTTGTGCACCGGACCGACGACTTTCGCCACGACGGGGTAGCCCACTTTCTGCGCGAAGTCGATGAGTGCCTCTTTCTTGGCGCTCACCATTTCGGGCACCATGGGAATGCCGGCGCATGCGAAGAGCTGGCGCACGATGTCGGGTGCTACGTAGCCGTTCGTCTTGATGCCGTCGATGATGGTGCGTATGCGTGGCACGTCTACGCCGAAGAGCTCTATCTCGGGGGCGGCGGGCGGCGGTGTCTGCATAATCTGCGTCAGCGCGGTGGCCAGCGTCACCTCGTCGCTGAAGTTCACGTGCCCTTTCTGCAGGAACTCAGCCACCTCGGGGCCTGCGGTGTAGATGCTTGGCAGGATGGGGAAGATGGGTTTCTTGCACTCCAGGATCTTCTTGTGGAGCACGTCGTAGGCCTCGTAGAGTTGTACCAGACCTGGTGTTCCGAAGATAACGAAGATGGCGTCGATATTCTCGAAGCGGTTCTCACAGTAGTCAATGGCGATGCCTAAGTGCTCGGGCGTTCCCGTGGCGAGGATGTCGATGGGATTGGCAACAGAAGAGCCCGGAAAGAGCTGCGCCTTCAGCTCGTCGGCTTCGGGACCTTCTATCTTCGGAATGTTCATCCCGCCTTTCGACAGTGCGTCGGTGAGCATTACGCCCGGACCACCGGCGTGGGTGACGATGGCAAAGTTCTTGCCCTTGATGGGCGGCAGGGTGAAGATGCAGCCCACGGTGGTGAGCTCTTCGCGCGAGAAGCAGCGCACGATGCCTGCCTTGCGGAACAGAGCCTCCACAGCGGAGTCGCTACTGGCAATGGCACCGGTGTGCGACGAGGCGGCGCGGCTGCCGCTCTCGGACGATCCTGCCTTGATGGCAGCGATGCGGCACCCCTTGCGGATGAGCGAGCTGGCGTGGAAGAGCAGTTTGTCGGGGTTGCCCACGTTTTCGATATAGAGCAGCTTCACGCGCGAGTCGCGCTCGGCGTCGAAGTTTTCGTCCATGTATTGCAGCACGTCCTCGATGCCGATCTGCTTGCCGTTGCCGATGCTCCAGACCGAGTTGAACGGCAATCCCTTCGTGACGGCACTCTCCAGGATGAAGACGGCCGTAGCACCCGAGCCGCTGATGAAGTCGGCTCCCCGTGGGTTGAGCGTGGGAATGGGCTTGGTGAAGACGCTGTGGTGCCAGCTGTTCATCAATCCGATGCAGTTCGGGCCGATGAGAGCTGCTCCGTGACGTTCGCACGAGTCGAGGATGCGCTGTTCGAGCGCGGCACCGGCCTTGGTCTCTTCGCCGAAGCCTGCCGAGATGATGATAAAGGCCCTGACCTCTTTCTCGGCTGCGAGGTATTCCACGTAGTCGGGGCAGAACTTGGCAGCCACGACGAGGATGGCCAGTTCGGTGGGGGGCAGCTCCTTCACGTCGTGGAAAGCCTTGATGCCCTGTACCTCGTCTTCCTTCGGGTTGACTATGCGCAGCGTGCCTTGGTAGCCGCCGTTCTGGATGTTGCGCACCACGGCACCGCCCGGTTTGTGAACATTGTTCGAGCCGCCGATGACGACGATGCTTTTCGGATGTAATAGTTGTTCGTTGATCATGGATTCTTAGTTAAATAGATTCGTGCCGCAAATTTACGAAAATAGTGAGATATGAGCAAAAGAAAAGGAATTTTCTTTTCATTTGCTGACGAAAAGTATGGCAGAAAAAGCTAAATACATGAGCAAATGTGGACGAATTGCGCATGTAGAATGTCACGAGAGGTGCTGCGGGAGGGTGAAGCCGTCCCGAAAAAGAAAAAGATAGGACTGTTTTTTGAAAAATGTGAAAGAAAAACAGTAATATATATCACGTTATATCAGAATTTCTTCGTATTTTTGCACAAAATTATATCTATCAAAAAAAAGAATCGGAAAGAATGAATTTAGGATTTTCAGAGATTCTGCTCATTGCCTTGGTCGTGTTGCTGCTGTTCGGCGGCAAGAAGATTCCTGAACTGATGAAGGGACTGGGTAAGGGCGTCAGGAGCTTCAAGGACGGCATGAAAGGCATCGACGATGATTTCGATGAGGCAGAGAAACCGAAGGACAAGTGAGGCAGGACGTGAGCGGACGTGTGGAGAGTGACCAGGGCGTAATGACTTTCTGGGACCATTTGGACGAGCTGCGCGGCAGTCTGATCCGGATGCTCGTCGCCGCCGTGCTGATGGCCGTCGTCGCTTTTCTGCTGAAGGAGCCGCTGTTCAACGTGGTCTTAGCACCATCGCGCGACGATTTCTTCGTCTATCGGTGGATGGGAGCGGAACCTTTCGATTTGCAGCTCATCAATACGGGACTCACTGAGCAGTTCATGATTCATCTGCGCGTGGCTTTCGCTGCTGGTGTGCTGGTGGCTTCACCTTATATATTATATATGCTGTTCCGTTTTGTGTCGCCTGCACTCTACGAAGAGGAACGACGCTACGGTGTCCGCCTGACGTTGGCAGCCTACCTGATGTTCCTCATGGGCGTGGTGGTTGACTACTTGCTGGTGTTCCCGCTGACGGTTCGCTTCCTCGGAACGTATCAGGTGAGCGGAGACGTAAGTAATATGCTCACCATCAGCAGCTACGTCGACACGCTTCTCTTGATGAGTCTCGTGTTTGGCATCCTGTTCGAGATACCTGTCCTGTCCTGGTTGCTGGCGCGTTTCGGCATGTTGAGGGCAGAGTGGATGACACGTTTCCGCCGCCATGCCATCGTGGCTATCCTCATCGTGGCGGCTGTCATTACGCCGACGGCCGACGTTTTCACGCTCGTCGTCGTGTCGCTTCCGGTCTGGTTGCTCTATGAATTCAGCATCATCATCGTGAAGCGCGTGGAGGATGCGACCCGCTCCAAGCCTCGCCGAGGGGAGGCTTCCTGAAAGGTGATACTAATCTCTCCCCCTCTGGGGAGTTGGATGGGGCATTAAGTTAAGAATTTATATAAAAGCGTTATGTTAAGAAGAATAAGAATTGTACTGGCAACGCTGATGATGGTGTTCATCACGTTGCTCTTCCTTGATTTTACGGGCACCTTGCACCATTGGTTTGGCTGGTTGGCGAAGATTCAGCTGCTGCCTGCCGTACTGGCGCTGAATTTTGTCGTCGTTGCCGTGCTTGTCTTGGTCACTTTGGCCTTCGGACGCATCTATTGTTCTGTCGTTTGTCCGTTGGGCATCATGCAGGATGTCATCTCGTGGATTCGGAGGAAGAAGAATCGTTTCTCCTATTCAAAGGAGGTGAAGTGGTTGCGTTATCCCGTATTGGTGGCTTTCATCGTAGCTCTGGCTGCAGGCATCGGCTCCTTTGTTGCCCTGTTGGCACCTTACAGCAGCTACGGACGCATGGTGACGAACCTGTTGAAACCGCTCTACGAGATGGGTAACAACGTGCTGGCGGGCATTGCCGAGCATTACAACAGCTATGCCTTCTACTCGGTAGACGTGTGGATCAGGTCCATTCCCACCTTCATCATCGCGCTGGTCTGTTTTCTTGTCATCGCTTTCCTGGCATGGCGTGGTGGCCGTACCTATTGCAATACCATCTGTCCCGTGGGAACAGTGCTGAGCTTTTTCGCGCGCTTCTCATGGATGAAGATTCGTTTCGATGCAGACAAATGCCGCAACTGCAGCCTTTGCACGAAGAACTGTAAGGCTTCTTGCATTGACTATAAGAATCATGTGGTCGATTACAGCCGTTGTGTGGTATGTGGCAACTGCTTGGAGAAATGTAAGTTCGGTGCTCTTCACTATGCTCATACTGTCGATAAGGCCCTTACGACTGTGGCGAAAGAGCCAACAGCATCTTCAACCGCTCCGACGATAGCAGAGAAAGATTCTTCTGCGGCATCTACACCTGTATCTTCGCAGTCGAATCCCACCGATATGGGGCGCCGTTCCTTCCTCCTGGGGGCCGCTTTGGCCACGACGGCTGCTGCCCTGGCGCAGGAAAAGAAGAAAGTGGACGGCGGGTTGGCTGTCATCGAAGACAAGGTGGCGCCCGAACGGCTGACGCCTATCACCCCGCCGGGCTCGCTCTCGGCGAAGAATATGGCGCGCCGCTGCACTGGTTGCCAGCTCTGCGTATCGGAATGCCCGAACGATGTGCTCCGTCCTTCCACCGGACTGTTCACTGTCATGCAGCCGGTGATGAGTTTCGAGCGCGGTTATTGTCGTCCTGAATGTAATCGCTGCTCCAGTGTGTGCCCCTCGGGAGCTATCAAACCTATTAGTATAGAAGAGAAATCGAGTGTACAGATTGGACATGCCGTGTGGATAAAAAAGAACTGCATACCCGTTACCGACGGCGTGGAGTGCGGCAACTGTGAGCGACACTGTCCTACAGGAGCCATTACGATGGTGCAGCTCGACGAGAACGACGAAGAGTCGCCGATGATTCCTACCGTCAACGAGTCGAAGTGCATCGGCTGCGGCGCCTGCGAACACTTGTGTCCCGCACGTCCGTTCAGTGCCATCTATGTCGAAGGGCATGAAGTGCATCGGACAAACTAAAAGTGGGGCGACCCACCCCGACCCTCCCAAAGGGAGGTAAGAGAATCGTTATCCATAGGAAATGCAGAAGTTGCGAAAGAGGTAGATTATTTTTTTAGAGTGATAGACAAATGAAAGATATATCAAGAAGACAATTCCTGAAGGCAGTGGGAGGCGGTGTCGTGGCCTCTTCGGCCTTACTGACAGCCTGCAAGGGCGGAGAACAGCAGTCCACGGCGAACACTCAGGAGCCACCAAAGGACAAAATGACCATGCGTACCAATCCCAATACGGGCGACAAGGTGTCGATCCTGGGTTACGGCATGATGCGCCTGCCCGTGGAAGACATGGGCGTGGACGATTCTCCCTACGATCAGGAGATGATAAACCGTCAAGTGGACTACGCCATCGAGCACGGTGTGAACTATTTCGACACCAGTCCTGCCTATTGTCGCGGACAGTCGGAACATTGTACGGGCATCGCTCTGAGCCGTCATCCGCGCGAGAAATATTTCGTGGCTACGAAGATGTCGAACTTCGCACCCGACAACTGGAAGCGAAGCGAGTCGATTGCTATGTTCGAGAACTCGCTCAAGGAGCTGCAGGTCGACTACATCGACTACCTCTTGCTCCATGCCATCGGAGGCGACAGCCGCGACATGGACAGCGAGGAGACCTTCAACGCCCGCTTCATGGACAACGGCATCCTCGACTGGCTCGTGGACCAGAAGAAGAAAGGGCGCATTCGCAACCTCGGATTCTCCTATCACGGCGACGTGGAGATCTTCGACATGCTGCTACGGTGGCACGACGAGGGGCGATACCACTGGGACTTCGTGCAGATAGAACTCAACTATCTCGACTGGACCTGGGCCAACGAGATCAACGACCGCAACACCGATGCCTCCTATCTCTACGGCGAACTCCACAAGCGCGGCATACCTGCTGTCATCATGGAGCCGCTGCTGGGCGGACGACTGGCCAACGTGCCCGATCCCATCGTGGAGAAGATGAAGCAGAAACGGCCCGAGGACAGCGTCGCCAAGTGGGCTTTCCGATATGCCGGAACGCCTGAGGGCGTGCTTACTGTGCTCAGTGGCATGACCTACATGGAGCACTTGCGTGAGAATGTGGGTACTTATGCTCCGTTGGAGCCTGTTACGAAGGAAGAGAACGCATTCCTCATGGAGATAGCCGAGGATATTTACAACCTGAAGACCATTCCCTGCAACGAGTGTAACTACTGTATGCCTTGTCCATACGGCATTAATATTCCGGCAATCTTCTCGCATTATAACAAATGTATCAAGGAGGGAAACCTCGTCAACATGGAGCAGGACATCACAAAGCTTCAAGGAGACCCCGAATACCTGCGTGCACGAAGGGCCTTCCTCATCGGCTACGACCGCTCTGTACCACGAATCAGGCAGGCCGACCATTGCATCGGGTGCGGACAATGCAACCCGCATTGCCCGCAGCGCATCAATATTCCCCGCGAGATGCAGAAAGTGAACGACTATGTGGAGAAACTCAAGAACCCCAACGGGACAAAGCGCGAGCGCGAAGCTATGGAAGGGGCTGAGAGTTAAGAATTAAGAGTTAAGAATTAAGAGTTAAGAAATAAGGGCGTGGGGTCATCGTTTGGCGAAACGATGGTTCCGCGCATTCTCAAAAGAACGTGAAGAAAAATATGAAACGAATATTGATGGCGCTCTGCTGCCTGATCACAGTGATGGCAGCACACGCGCAAAATGATGGTGCGGCAATGGCTCCGGCCGACAGCGTAGCCGCCGACAGTACCGACGTGGTTGCTTATTTCTGTAACCGCGACACGATGGAATACCGCTTCATGGCGACAAAGAAGGACATCAACGGCAACGATACCGTGTGGCGTTCGGCCTACGCTATCGACTTCATGCTCTGCATCACCGACTCAACGGCCGACGGCTACCGCATGGAATATGTGGCCACCGACTTCGTCCGCATGGACACCATCAGCGCCGATGCCCAGGCGCTCATGCACCAGCGCGTCTTCGAGCGCATCAAGGGCAAGAAACTTGTCTTCCAACTCAGCGAGGTGGGCGAGGTGTTGGCGTTTGTCAACTGGAGCGATATTCGCGACGATGTCATTCAGGGCATCTTCACCGCCTACAACGAGTTCTATCCCAAGATTCCTGGACTGGAAGAACTGGTGCCTAAAGGGCAGCTCATGGGTATCGTCTCGCAGAGCTATCAGACCGAGGAAGGACTGATGGAATGGTTCAAGGAGATAGAACTGCTCTTCAATGCCCACGGCAGGAGCTACGCACCGATGACCGAAACCGAAGACGAAGGCTCCGATACCGAGTTCCCAAGCTCGTCGATGGTCGTCGCCGGACTTGAGAAAACGGGCAACGACGGCGACAAGGATGCTGAGTTCGACGACGACTACTATGTCATGGCCGAGACGGAGACGCGTCTGAAGGGCGACGACATCAAAACCTTCTTTCTCTCCAAAGGGGCTGTGCTGGGCGAGGGTAACATGCTGAGCAAGACCATCGCCGAGCTTCACGCCGACGATATCGCCGACAAGGAAGTGGTCGTCGACGACGGCTACTACTTGCATCTCTTCTTCAACGGGTGGCCCAAGAGTATGGAGTCGCGCAACGAGGAAATCATCGGGGACGCTAAGACCGTCGAGGACAGGTCTGTCGACTGGCTTTCCCGATCGTGGAATAACTTCTGATCCAAGTTTTTGGGGGCTTGTTTGAGCTTGACTGAAAACACATAAAGGGTGCGCTACTTCCAGTTCGCCCTTTACTTTTTCATGAAGTGCACCGATTGTATATCGTTACAGCTCCTCTGCCGTTAGCCGGTTTGTTTCATAACGCTTCGCGAAATCATAGAACCGTCGGACGTATAACACACAATGATGAACAAACCTTGGCTCTGCCGTGTGAGGTCTACGACTGTCTTGCATTTTTTCTGAACGTTTTCCGATTGTAGACAAGACCCCGTGGCGTTGATGACATCAATGCGCGTGATAGGCTGTGATGACTCTATGGTTGCGTACTGACCGTCAAAGTGGAAGCCAACATCGAAGAACGAAAGGTTATGTATGGCTGTCTGGCCATTGCATTCGCCCGGCAGATTCTTGTCAAGGAACTGTAATCGTTGGCGGAACCAGTTCTTGACGATGCTGATTTCCTCTGCATACGAAGACACACGGTAGGCTGCAAAGAAATTGGTACTGCCCCAACCCCATGGATTTGACGACTTCAGGATCTCCTTGTACTTCGTCAGTTGTCGGTCTTTTGCTTCGTCGAGCAGTGCAGCGTAGCTGTCAAGGAATTGGTTGATGGCCTCTTCGCTGAGTATTGTTTGCCTGAGTTCCTGATAACGGCATTTCACCGCGTTGCGGAAAGCTTCGTCTTCGAGTAGACGGCGCCACATGACGGGTGTCGGGTTTGTCTCGCATCCTTGGTACACCCAAGCGTTTACGTTGTTGGCTTTGCAGAAATTGCAGTTGCCATATGCCAGGTTGAAGTCCCACACCGGACCTGCGAACAGCTTTCCGCGCGTGCCGTCTTTCTTGTCTTTCTCTTTATAATAACGTGAGTTCGACGAAAGATAACAGACTGAAAAATTTGCTGATTATCAAAATCAGCAAATTCTCAAGTAAGCGAAGAAGCATGACAAGTGCTAAGATAAGAGTGCCGCCGATCGGGGGAGGACCTGTTGCTGCTGCCGA
>JAFPME010000037.1 GCA_017402445.1 Prevotella sp.
AGTCGGTCGGCGAGGGCAGGGATGATGCCGTTGCTCACGTACTGTTCTATCCAGCGGGCATTGCCGAAGTTCTTGTTCTTCTGTGCGACGGTATCGCGGATGGTCTGCAACAGCAGGGCTTCCGCCTCGTCGGTGAGCATATATTCGTCGCGAGCAAGCAGCGATTGTGCTATCTGCATCAGTTCGTCGGCGGTATAGTCTCTGAAATGGAACTTATATGGGAATCGTCCCACGAGACCAGGATTCATCGTCATCAGACGGTCCATTTCTTCTTTGTAACCTGCAAAGATGACGAGCATGTCGGGATTCTTCTCTGAGAGCGATGTCAGGAGGCTTTCCACGGCGCGCCGTCCGTAGTCGTTGGTGCCTTCGCTGCTGTAGAGCGAGTAGGCTTCGTCGATGAAGAGTACGTTGCCCTGTGCCTCCCTGAGCAGGTTCTTGACGTTGTCCTCGGTGTCGCCGATGAAGCGGCCTACAATGCGGCTTCTATCGACGCAGATGACTTCGCCTTTCGAGAGCAGTCCCAACTGATGGTAGATGCGTCCCAGCATTTTTGCCACAGTGGTCTTGCCAGTGCCCGGGCTGCCAGTGAAGACGGCATGGAATACGTCCTTCGTATTGGTAGGCAGTCCCTGTTGGCGTCGCTCGGCAAAGATTCTGACCTGATGGGCTATGGTGGTAATGCTTTTCTTGATGTTGTCAAGTCCCACCATCTGGTTGAGCTCTTGCAGACTTTCCTCATAGCCCGACAGCCGACCGTAGAGTTGTGTGAAGTCGATGTCGTCGGCCTTGAGTTCGTCTTTGTCAAACGATTGTGCCGTATCGGCTAATCGGCGTAGATAAGCCTTCATCACGTGTTCCTGATAGAAGCGGTTGATGTCGGCTCTGGTCCAGTTGGCAATGGTTCCGTCGTCGCATCCCTTTCGGACGGCAGCCATGAGCTGCCGTGAAACGTCCTCTGAAGGATGAAGGTCCCATGCCGTCATTTCGCTGAAGAAGCTGTGTACCATCTCCGTGGGAGTGGGTGGCAGCAGCGTCAGCCGTTTTGATTCGGGAAAGAATTCCCTCAGCGAGGGGTACATGTTGAAGAGTGCCTCGACTTCCTGGCAGGAGCCGGAAAGCCAGAGTCCGTAGCGTTTGTTGCGTACGGCGTTAGAGAGCTGTTGGATAATGAGCCGTCCTCCAGTCCCCGTCAGCGCTCCCACATGATCAAGACAGATGGTCTTTCCTGCCTCCGTTTCGTTAAGCAGCTGGTTGAATCTGTCCATCGGATTTTGCAGTGTTGTGTCGTAGAGTGTCGTACTGTCGACCAGTTCTAACGATGACTTGGTGTACAGTTCGTCGAAGAAGCAGCGGATGGCGGGCAGCGGGTTCTCCTTGCCTTTGTTGATAAAGACATAGCCCGACGGTTGCCGTACCGAATCCTTGACGTTGAGGTGCAGGCAGCCGGCCCACAGTCGCATGCGATTCGCCTCAATCGTTGCCAGTCGCAGTTCCTTAGTGCCTGGCAATGTGGCCAGCACGCCCCAGGCAGTGTCGTTGGCCAGAAAGGACATTGCGATGTCGTCAGGGTCGAAAATGCCATAGGCATTGATGGCTTGTATTTCGACATCCTGTTGCTCGTCCACCTGGAACTCCATCACGCCCATGAGTGACTCTGCCAGCGAGAAATGCAGCTTGTAATGCCCTGCCAGCCACGGGAAGCGGCTCTGCATTTTGAGCCTGACAGTGCCACGCCGCACTTTCGGGGCATTTTCTTCAGCGTCAGTACACATCAAGAAGTAGTCGTCAGCATAGATACAGCAACGAAAGTCGTGGTCTTTCATACTGTTTCTGTCGGTCTCCATTTTCATGATGAAGTACTGTTCTTCGACACTCATTTCCATGGATTTGATCAAAAGATTGTGGTTTTCAATCATAAATGTTGAAATGTCATTTGATAAAACGTTGTGTGTTCTAACGAATCCGTCGCCCGTTGTTCCCACAACAGGGACGTACAAGAGTTTGTATGCCGAATAGGGGGTGTATCAGTATGTTAAAGAGCGCGCGAGCCGAAGGCAGGGCCAAGCTTGCTTGAGCTTTGCTGAGGCGAAGCCGGTTTTCGAGCCGAAGGCTCAAAGAGCGAGAGTGCTGGCATTGCCAGAGAGCGCAAGCCTATACACATGGCGTTATTGGCCATGCGTTGGCATCATAATCGTTGTAGTACGAAATGCGTTAGATAATCTTTCCTTTCATATTTGGGGTTGCAAAGATATGAATAAATCCTGATATCCGCCAAATATTTTTCTGGATAATTTCCGACTTTAACATTTCCACCTTATTATATATGCAAGACATTGATGGACAAGGGGAGATAGGATGATGCAAACAGGGTTTTAGCTTGTACCTAAGGGGGAGTTTACCTGAGGCGAGCGGGTTCGCAGCGGGCGGGGAGATAATCAGCAGCGCCCGCTGCTAATATCGGCAGCGGGCGGGGAAATTGTCGGCAGCGTTCGCTGCGTACCAAGTTTTATACTGAATAGATTAGAGTCCTATACGCAGTACGGCGTGACAGGTTAGCGCTTATCGGCTATTTTTCGGAAGCTTTGTAGCTTTTCGCCGAAGCAGAGATCGCCGCAGTCGCCGAATCCCGGTACGATGTACTTCTGGGGGTTCAGCCCCTGGTCGATAGAGGCGCACCAGAGCGTGGCATCGTCGGGCAGTACCTCCCTCACCACGTCAATGCCCTCCGGAGCGGCTATGACGCAGCAGACATGCATCTTCTTGGGCTTGCCCGACATGAGCAGTGCCTCGATGGCTGCCGCCATTGAACCGCCGGTGGCCAGCATGGGGTCGGTGATGATGAGCGTCTTGCCCTTGACGCTGGGCGCAGCGATGTAGTCGGCATGGATGCCTACCTCGGTATGCTCGCGGTTGATGTACATGCGGAAGGCAGAGACAAAGGCATTGTCGGCACGGTCGAAAATGTCGAGGAAGCCTTGGTGGAACGGCAGACCGGCACGCAGCACGGTGCCCAGGATGATGTCGTCCTTCGGCAGTGGAATCTGGAGCGTGTCAAGGGGTGTCGTCACGGTCTTGGGCTTATACTCCAGTCGTTTTGACACCTCGTAGGCCATCAGTTGTCCGATGCGCTCGACGTTGTGTCGGAAAAGGAGTCGGTTCTTTTGCATGCTCTTGTCGCGCAGCTCGTACATGAACTGGTTGATGATGGTGTTTTGTTCTGCGAAATTGATTACTTCCATTGTATGACAGGTTTTTAGGGGTGATAAATCCCGATAAACATTTGGCGTTTATCGGGATTTTTTAATCTGTAGCTTAGAAGTCAAGCTTGTCAAGCTCGTCGGTGAAATCCTTCGGCTCGCGGTTCGGCTCGTGATACTCCTCGTTACGCTCAGGACGGGGGCGCTCACCGCGCTCAGGACGGGGACGGCGCTCACCACGCTCGGGACGGTCGCCGCGCTCAGGACGGGGACGACGCTCGCCGCGCTCAGGACGGTCGCCACGCTCACGGCGGGCAGGACGCTCCTGATAGCCCTCGGGCTTCTCGATGAGCACACGATGCGACAGCTTGAACTTACCAGTCTTCGGGTCGATTTCAAGCAGCTTGACCTGGATCTTGTCACCCTCCTTGATGCCAGCCTCCTCAACGGTCTCCAAGCGCTTCCAGTCAATCTCGGAGATGTGGAGCAGACCGTCCTTGCCAGGCATGAACTCTACGAAGCAGCCGTAAGGCATGACGCTACGGACAGTACCCTCATAGACCTCGCCGACCTCGGGAATAGCAA
>JAFPME010000038.1 GCA_017402445.1 Prevotella sp.
TAAATATCCCAACAAGAAGAAAAATTCCTGTTGGGATATTGGTTATTTTGAGATTTTGCATTATATTTGTACCCGAAATGGTAATTTAGGAATATTTATGTTAAAACATTAACGGGGACAACAGGTATATAGTTCCCAAAATTTTTCTCGATTTTTGTCCGGATCTTTTACCCAAACAAGCGCTTTCGTCTTCCTAGAATGAAAAAAAATCTGGCACGTTTTTTTCAGGAAAAACATTTACAATGAAGTATTCCTGCGTTTATGGACTGAAGCTGCATGGAAGGTCCTTTATCCTCCTTTGGAGCGAAGGCCCAGTGAAATTAGCGCTTTGACACCTCCAAAGGCGTGCGTCTTGCTGTCTTCGGCTACCTCATACCAGACGTTGCCCTCGCCGATTCTCTGATTCCTTCATACTTTTTGCAAGTAGTCTCCCTACGAAGCAACTGACTCTTTTATTACACTGTCCGTCGCGGATTGCAAAACCGGACACCCTTTCTAGCTGGATTGCAAATCCAGCTGAACAGCGGGGCAGATTGCAAATCCTGCAGGACTATGGGGAAGGATTGCGATTGAGAGACTGATTTTCCGTCAATTATATTAAAGAAAATCGGTGTAAAGCGGCTCTTTTAGCGAGCTGCTTTACACCGAAATGTGCTCTTATAACCACTCGGTCCTTCTATTTAGGGTACTGGATGGCGGTGAAAGCGTCGTTGACGACGTCGTCGAGGATGATGGCTGGACGCTGGTCGGGGCGCTGCAGGGTGATATTGAGTCGATCCACTCTCAGTCCGTCGACGTGACGGGCATAGAGCCCGTAGGCCGGTGTAGGGCCAGCCCATCGCGGTTCGGGATAGTGAGTGCTCTGCTCGCGGTAAGGTTTGTCCGCGAGGTCGGCCGTTCCACCGCCCCGGTACTCTATACGAATGTTGCTAAGGGCGATGTTCTTCAGCGGATGCCCAGGCATGCCGGTAACGATGATGCCAGCAAGAGAGTCAACATCGGTTGCAACGACGTTGTCTATGGAGATGTTTGCACCGTAGCTGATGTCAGTACGTTCCTTCGGTCCGCGGTTGCGACATCCAGTGGTGATGTAGATGGGATAGTGGTGAACGTGCTCCATGGTGATGTTGCTCACCACGATGTTTTCCATTCGTCCCTGATCCACTTCCTCGAAGGCCAGTCCACTGCTCCACATGCAGGTGCAATTGGAGATGGCAATGTTGCGGTAGCCGCCGTTCGACTCTGTTCCGAGTTTGATACGTCCGCACACCCAATTCACCTTTTCTGGCTGATAAGTGCCGTCAAGCAGGGTGCCGAGCTTGTAACCCGTGACAATGCAGTTCGTGATAGTCACATGCTCGGTGTAGACAGGCTTCTTCAGTGCATAGGAACTCTTCAGCACGATGCCGTCATCGTTGGGCGTATTCACCTTACAGTTGCTCACGGTCATGTATTTGCAGCAGTCGATGTCGATTCCGTCGCGGTTGGTATCAATGGTGACATTGTCAATTGTGGCAATGTCACAGCCAGTGGTGATGATGGCGAAGTGTCCGCCGCGGAAGATGGTGATGTCGCGGATGAGCACGTTGCGACAGAGCTTTAAGGCAATGGCCTTGTCGCCAGTGCCTATGCTACCGCCCTGCGGGTTGCCGGCGTTCTCCGTATCGTGACGTGTCAGTCCATCGCCGTCGATGGTTCCCAGACCTGTGATGGCAATGTGCTGCTGTCCCTCGGCCCAGATGAGCGAGTTGTGGAAATAGGTGTGTCCGCCGTCCTGATACTCAGGACCACCGAAGACTTCGCTCTCGTCGTAGGCTTTCAGCTCGGCGGGTGCGGCGAGAATAGTGGCGCCGAGGCTCAGGTGGAGCTCGACGAAGCTCTTCAGTCGGATACTTCCGCAGAGATAGGTGCCTGCAGGGACGACGACGCGTCCTCCGCCTTTCGCTGCACAGGTCTCGATGGCGCGGTTGATAGCCGTGTGGTCGAGCGTCTTTCCGTCACCCACGGCTCCAAAATCCTTTACATTGTACTCAGATGCCAGCACTTGAAGCGCGGCGAAAGACAATAACAACAAGAACAACTTTTTCATTGCAGACATATTTACGGTTTATATTAAGACAGAATAACAGTCTAATGGCAAAATAACAGAAATGCAAAAACCGACGAACCGACTATCAAACTTGTCAACTATCAGCAGGTATCAGATAGCATTGACGCTCGGGATGATTGTCGAGCTGCCACTGATCGACGACGATATGGTCGTCGAGGGCGCGGATTTCTAAAGTGTGCATACCGCTGCCAAGTCGCACGGGAAGGTCGCGCAGGGCTTGACCGCGCAGCACGTTCAGCTTCCATCGTTCCGAACGGAAGGGCTCCTTGAGCGAGAACACTTGCGGATCCGCACCGTCGATGCTGACACTGAATCGGATGTCTTCGCTGTCAACGGCTTGCATCGGAATGGTGGCAACGCGCAGTACGTAGTCGTCTGTTTCGGTCAACTGGAAGGTATAGCTCAGCTCACCGCCCTTCGGCAGGGCGACAGCCTGCATGGAATGTCCCAGCATCTGCACCGTTACAGCCCCCTCGGTTGCCGAATCGTAATCGGCTGCCTGCCGCATCACGGCCACAGGAGCGTTCACGGTGTCGTTGACCAACTGCGCATGCACATTCCCGAAGACAGGCAACCGTCGCGGCGCAGCATCCATCAGCCCGTTCCAACGACCGCCAGCAAGCGCGTTATACTGCGCTGTCAGCGACAGTATATCATCGCTGGCACGTCGGCTCTCGGCCTCATCGCCGACCATTTTGCGAGTCATGGCCTCAGTAGCGAACACAGGATAGGTAATGGCAGCGAAAAAAGCATCTTTCAGTTCGGGTCGTACATAGGCCTCGCTCTCCCACACGGCAGCTTTGATACGCGCAAAAGCTGCCAATCGACCAGCTGCTTCATGCTTGTTCAGCTCGATCGTCGACACAGGAGAGAGACCGCGCTCATATTTCTTTTTGTCCAGTTCCACCTGCGTCCAGCCCATGAACTCTGGCCGACGCTGGCCACAGAGGCGGAAAAACTCATGCATGGCGGGGAACAGAAGCAGCCCAGCCTTGTCACCGAACTGTCGGCAGAGCCAACGGCGATAGTGATCGCAGAGCGTTGAAGGCGTTGCACTGTTGATGTTCCAGGCCAAGTCAAGAAACAACTCCAGGTCATACGCCGCCACTTTCGGGTCGTGAACATTGGCAATCCAAAGCTTCCGAACGTTACGACGGTAAGCTTCGTGCAGTTCCTGGCAGATGAGTCCGGGTTGTGTCGTGGTCAGCCACAAATAATCGTGGGGGCGTCCCCAGTAGCTCAAATGATAATAGATGCCTGATCCACCCGTTCGATGCTGCTCCCGCTCGTTGGGGAAACGCGTCATGTAACCATAGTTGTCGTCGCACCACATCAGTGTAACGTTGTCCGGCACTCGCAATCCCATCTCGTAGAGCTGTAACACTTCCTTGTAGGGCACGAACATCTGCATCAGACGTGAGGGATTGCCCACATGGCGGCGTAGCAGCTGCTGCTGGTCGTCGATGACCTGCTGTAAAGCTTCGAACTTCTCCTGATTGGTGGTGTATCCCTCCATCGAACTGTCGTGGATGCCGCGCATACCGATGGTAAAGACATAATCATCAGGGCACCGCACCTCCTTCAGACGCTCCGCCCAGTAGTCTTGCACAGCCTGCCGGTTGGT
The DNA here is from genome assembly GCA_017402445.1 of Prevotella sp. Classification (GTDB taxonomy): domain Bacteria; phylum Bacteroidota; class Bacteroidia; order Bacteroidales; family Bacteroidaceae; genus Prevotella. The sequence goes on from JAFPME010000038.1 coordinate 3,735, forward strand.
TTTGTAGTTAAACCGTCCGCGACGACTGACGTCCCATTCGCCTACATTGTTGCGCAACAGCGGTTCGCAGTGGGACGTTCCGACGATGATGCCGCACGAGTCGGCCATGGACTTGGCTCCGTCTACGCGGAAGAAGGCAGTGGTTCCCTCGTGCATAGCGGGCCAGATAGCGTTGGCGCGCAGGCGGAGCAGCAACTGGAAGACGCGCTTGTAGGTCTGTACACCTATGCGTCCTTCAGGTCCTGGTTCGTAGGTATGGCAGCTCCAGGGACGCAAGCTCCAATCCTCGTCGTTGAGAAAGATGCCCCGTAGGGCTACGCTGGGCTTCTGTTCACTGACGAATCCGTCGGGGAGCGTCAACAGAGAGCGCCGTTGCGGAACCACGTCGCCCCACCACACCCACGGCGAGACCCCCGCCAAACGCGACAGTTCGAGGATACCGTAAGCCGTACCACGTCCGCCGTTGCCCTCGATGAGGATGTGTCCGTCATTGACCGTAAGCCGGAAGGCGTCGTCAGATCCCTTGCGTTGCACAATGCGGACAGTGGCTTGCCGCGCAGCAACGGGCTTCATGCCAGTCACCTGCTGCATGTCATCACAGAACATCTGCAGGGCAACGGTCACGACAGGATCCGTCTTGCCGCTGATAGAATAAGTAATAGGTTTCTTGCCGTCGAACCATGCCAACTGGGCATGGCACACGACGGAAGTAATCAGGCATAGAATAGTTATCAGTAGTTGTTTCATTTCTTTTTCAATCCTCCTGCTCGCGGCGACGCTTCTCCTCGTCGAGCAGTTGGAAGTCCTTCTTCTGGAGGACGAAGTTTGTGCCGAGATACTTCTCTTTCACAATGGGATTGGCTGCCAGCTCCTCTGGTTTTCCCTGGAACAGGATGCGACCTTCAAAGAGCAGGTAGGCACGATCGGTGATGTTCAGCGTCTCGTGCACGTTGTGGTCGGTGATGAGAATACCAATATTGCGGTATTTCAACTGCCAGACGATGTGCTGGATGTCCTCCACGGCGATGGGGTCCACACCGGCAAACGGCTCGTCGAGCATGATGAATTTCGGTTCGATGGCCAGACAGCGAGCAATCTCCGTGCGTCGGCGCTCGCCTCCCGAGAGCTGGTCGCCCTTGTTCTTGCGCACTTTGCCCAAGCGGAATTCCTCAATGAGGCTTTCCAACTTCTGACGCTGGTATTCACGGGGCTTGCCTGTCATTTCAAGTACGGCTTTGATATTGTCCTCAACACTCAGTTTGCGGAACACTGAGGCCTCCTGTGGCAAATAGCCCACGCCGGCTCGGGCACGCCGATAGACGGGGAAGTCGGTGATTTCCTTGTCGTCTATATAGATATGTCCGGCATTCGGCACGATGAGACCTGTCGTCATGTAGAACGAGGTGGTCTTGCCAGCACCATTCGGACCTAACAGTCCTACGATTTCGCCCTGCCGCACGTTGATGTGCACGTCGTTCACCACCGTGCGTTTGCCGTATCGCTTCACCAGTCCTTCGGCGCGCAGGATAGATTTTTCTGTCGTTGGCGCTTCGTTGTTGGCCGTTGGTTGTTCGTTATTGACCGTTGACCCGTCGCTGTTGAGGTCCTCCTCCCTGTTCTGATTGTAGTCGTTCAAATCCATTACTATCGTTTTTCTTCTCGTGCAAAGATACGCATTAATACGAAACCAACCAAACGTTTAATGTTTTTTATTATCGTTCATCATGCACACAGTATCTATCTGAAAACCACCTTGCGTCCCTCATGCAGATAGACACCGGGGTGAACAGGTGACGTTCGTAACCGTCGGCCGTCGAGTGTCCACCAGCCTTCTTGCTTCTGACGGGGCGTACCGACGGTGGTGCTGACAATGTTGGACTCATCACCCTTTGGCTTCAAGACGATATCTGTTACACGACATCCCCAGAAAGGCGACAATTTTGTTTCTTCTTCAGTGCCGTCGGCCTTCAACAGCACAGCCCGCACCACTTTAAACTCCTGCGCCCCTGTTTTCTGGTATTGCAATGTCACACGTCGCACCTGCGCTCCCAGTTTAGAACGGTCGAAACTGACGTACGTCGAGAGTTCTGTCACGGGCATAAAGCTCTCCTTGCCGTCACTGGCTCCGTACACCTTAATGTTCAGCAGGCCGTTGGCTGTAGGCTCTGCCATTTCCAACCGCAGTCCTGTATACTGGCTGATGTCGAGAGCCGATCCCGTATAGAGATTCAGCTCCTGCCACTGCCCATTGAAAAGAACCACGGTGTACTGGTATTCATAGTCATCGTAGGTTGGAAGCTTCGGAGCATAGTCGTCGCCGTACCATCCTTTAAGGATGCTTTCGGCAACGTCGGGCTGATTGAATACGGGCACCATCCGTGCCTGTGCGTCGGAGAGTCCCATCCAGTAGAACGTTGCGATGCCGTTCTCTTTGGCTTTCCGCAGAAATAGTGAGCAAACTCGAGCACATTGGCACGACGTTCTGAATAGTCAGCACCGTTATCCACATTGGACGTGCCCCACTCGCCGAAGATGACAGGAGCCCCCTTGGAAGCCAAGTGGGTGTTCAGTGCATTCACCATGTCGTCCACCTCGGCCTTCACCGACTGCATGTTCTCCACGTTCGGATAGCTGTGTACTTCAAAAGCGATGTGCCCGGAGGTGACATCCTGCGGCATGTTCAGCATTCGCAGCGGGTCTTTCAGATGCGAATTCCACGTACCGCCACCGCTGCATGCGCCATAGGTACAAACGACGAGGTTGCGCTGCGTGTTGTTACCACCCGTGGCCCGAACGGCATTGACGAAGCTCTGAGCATAGCTGTTGATGGCATTATAGGCCGAAGTGGCAATAGCGGCATCATAGCGCCCCGGGGTATTGAACGAAGCGAAGCACCACGAGCGCTTCACGTCGAGCATTTCGTTATAGGCTTCAAAGAGCAGACGGTCGCCGTAGTCGCGGAATTCTTCTGCAATCTGCGTCCACAACGATTCGTATCGATCTTTCTGCTGAGCATAAACCGCTTCATCAGCAACCAGCCAGGCTGCATCGTGGGCTCCAGTATCGTGATGGACGTTCAGAATGCAGTACATTCCTTCGCTGACAACGTAGTCCACCACTTCATGAACTCGCTTCATCCACTCGTCATCCACCCGGTTGTTGCGGTCCATATGCTGATACCACGTCACCGGAACGCGAATGGCATTGAAGCCGGCCTCGTGCATCATTTTCATCAAGGCTGGCGTTGTAACAGGCTGTCCCCAATAAGTCTCAAAGTTCGTCGGCGAACCACTCGCGCCACTTCCATGCGAATCAAACGTATTGCCGAGGTTCCATCCCACCCTCATGTTCTTCACCGCCTCGGTGGCGCTCTCGAACGTCTGCGCTGCACCGCTCAAAGCCAACAGAAGACCGCAGCCCACAAGAATCAAAAACTTTTTCATAATCGCTGACTAATTATTCCCAAACAGTTTAGCAAGAAATCTATTTTGTTGCAAATATACACATTTCAATTAGAAAAACGAAAAAAACGGGTGGAAATAATGCAAAGCCGACAATCATCTGCTATGCCACATGCGAGCCTTTCACCATACGAAACAAATGTTTTCTGAGAGAAAACCAGCCGCTTCTTGCCCGAAAACGCCAAAACATGGCCGAGTTTTTTGCTCGTTTGGGGAAAAATGCGTAACTTCGCAAGCGAAAAAACAAACAAACCAGAGTAATGAAGCAGAAATTATTGTGGGCCGCCATCTTTGTGATGATGGCAACAATGCAAGCCAAGGCACAGTTCATGCCGTCTGATGCCGACACGAAGTATGCAAAAGAGTTGCTGAAACCCGGAACACCGGCACCCGACTTCAAGATGAAGACGATAGACGGAAAGACGTTCAAGTTCGCAAAGGCGACCAAGGGAAAGTACGTGGTACTGGACTTCTGGGCCTCGTGGTGCCCCGACTGCCGAAAGGATGTACCCAACGTGCAGCGCATGTACAAGAAGTTCGCGCCCCTGGGTGTTGAGTTCATTGGTATCTCAATGGACACAGACCGCGAGAAATGGGCTGCCGCCGTAGATAAATACGACATCCGCTACACACAGGTGAGCGAGCTGGTGAAGTTCCACGACACACAGATAGCCGCTGCCTACGGTGTGAAATGGATTCCGTCGATGTATCTCATCGGTCCCGACGGCAAGGTAATCCTCGGAACGGTGCTCTCCGACAAGATGGAGCGTACGCTGACCGAAACCTTCGCGCCCAAGGAGCGGCCCATGGCGGGCTCGGAGGAGCGCGTGAGCATCGACGGCGACCACGGAAAGCTGGCTGCCATCGTGAGGAAGCCCGAGCTCAAGGCGGGTGCGCAGTGCCCCATGGTGGTGCTCTGCCACGGTTTCGGCGGCCGGAAAGACGGTCCGATGTTCGAGCTCATCGCCGACTCGCTGGCCATGCATGGAATCGCTTCGGTGCGTTTCGACTTCAACGGCCATGGCGAAAGCGAGGGCAAGTTCGAGGATATGACCGTTCCGAACGAAATCGAAGATGCAAAACATATAATAGAATATGTACGCGACCTGCGCTACGTCAGCAGCGTAGCCCTGGTGGGACACTCACAGGGCGGCGTGGTGGCAGCGATGACGGCTGGCGAACTGGGGTCTGACGACATTGCCGCCGTGGCCCTGATGGCTCCTGCCGCCGTACTGCGCGACGACGCAATCCGCGGCAGCACATTCGGGAAGTCGTACGATCCGTTGGACCCACCGGAATTCGTGGAGCTCTTCGGCAACCAGAAACTTGGACGTGAATACATCAAGACGGCCTTCAGACTGCCCATCTACGAAACGGCAGCGCGCTACAAAGGTCCGGCCCTCATTGTTCACGGCACGGGCGACCGCGTAGTTCCGTACACGTACGGTCTGCGTTTCCACCAGCAGTGGGCGGGCAGCGACTACGAAGAGCTTGAAGCCTTCGACCACGGTTTCTCACAAAACATCTACCGCGCCTGCGAGATTGTGTCGTCGTGGCTGATTTCAAAGTTGACAAGTTGATCGTTTTAAAGTTGTCAAGCTGATGAAACATACATTATTATATAAATGGCTCTTCGCCCTCGGGAGGTATATCATGCTGATGGCAAGAACCTTCTCGCGCCCAGAACGGCTGCGCATGTTCATGAAGAAATACGTCACCGAGATGCAGGCCCTGGGCGTCGACAGCATCGGCATCGTGCTGCTCATCTCCTTCTTCATCGGAGCCGTCATCTGCATCCAGATGAAGCTGAACATCCAAAGCCCGTGGATGCCCCGCTGGGTGAGCGGATACACCACGCGCGAAATCATGCTGCTGGAGTTCTCGTCGAGCATCATGTGTCTGATTCTGGCTGGTAAAGTGGGGTCGAACATCGCATCGGAACTCGGCACCATGCGCGTCACACAGCAGATAGATGCACTGGAAATCATGGGTGTAAACTCTGCAGAGTATCTCATCCTGCCGAAGATCCTTGGAATGGTGACCATGATGCCGTTTCTCGTCATCTTCTCGTCCGCAATGGGAATCATCGGAGCTTACGCCACCGCATACATAGGTCATGTGCTGCCGCCTGGCGACCTCACACTGGGACTGCAACACGACTTCCAACCATGGTTCCTCTGGATGAGTATCATCAAAAGCCTTGTCTTTGCCTTCATCATAGCCAGCGTGGCCAGCTACTGCGGCTACACCGTCGAGGGCGGTTCCGTGGAAGTGGGCAAGGCCTCTACCGACGCCGTGGTCTCTTCCAGCGTGCTTATTCTCTTCTCCGATGTGTTCCTCACCCAGCTGCTGTCGTGAAGAAGTCCCTGAAACACCTGAAACAATGATCGAAATAAAAAACCTCTATAAGTCGTTCGAGGACAAAGAAGTCCTGCACGACATCAACGCCACGTTCGAGAACGGAAAGACAAACCTGATCATCGGACAGAGCGGCTCGGGTAAAACCGTGCTGATGAAGAACATTGTTGGGCTGCTCGACCCCACAAAGGGAAAGATTCTGTACGACGGACGGAACTTCGTGGCCATGAGCAAGCAAGAGAAAGTAATGCTGCGCCGCGAGATGGGCATGATTTTCCAAAGCGCAGCCCTCTTCGACTCACTGTCCGTGCTCGAAAACGTCATGTTCCCACTCGACATGTTCTCCACCATGAACCTGCGCGAGCGGCAGAAACGCGCCATGGACTGCCTGGACAGAGTAAACCTGAAAGACGCTGGGAGTAAATTTCCCGGCGAACTGTCGGGCGGCATGCAGAAACGTGTAGCCATCGCACGCGCCATTTCGCTCAATCCGAAATACCTCTTCTGCGACGAACCGAACTCAGGACTGGACCCGAAGACATCGCTCGTCATTGACGAACTGCTGCACAGCATCACGCAGGAGTTCCAGACGACGACCATCATCAACACCCACGACATGAACTCCGTCATGGGCATCGGCGAGAACATCATTTTCATCTACAAAGGAACGGCTGCATGGACGGGCAACAAGGACCAGATTATGACCTCCACGAACAAGAAGCTGAACGACTTCATCTTCGCTTCCGACCTGTTCAAGAAGGTGAAGGAGGAGGAAATGGCCAACCACAGCGCTGTCGCCAAAGGCGAACACCCCGTCTGACATCTTTCCTTCAAAAAAAAAGACCATAGGACAAACCGAAAAAGACATGAACAAGAAAGTCGTTTCAACCACCATCGCCATCGTCTGTAGCCTGTCACTGAGCGCACAGAGCATGAAAATGGTCGTCGACAAGAATGGTGAAGCCGTCGGACGCTACGTCCGCACGAACGCCACCACCTACACCATAGCCGTGCAAGACGATGGCGAAGTGCCCAAGGAAGGGCTTCGCGTCGTCACCTTCAGTGCCGCCAACGGACAGGGTATCGTTTACAGGAAACACATTCGAAAGGGAAACATCAACGTCCGCAAAGGACCGTCGACCAAGACAGCTGTCATCGGTAAGATTGCAGAACCCGACGGCGTTCCTGACGCATATCCCTGCCTGGGGAAAACGAAAGGATGGTACAAGATTCGCTTCGACAGAAAAGTAGGCTATGTGCGCGAAGACATGGTCGAATGGGATGGTATGTGCACATTTTGACCTCACACACGACAGCAAGAATAAGAAAAAACGGCCAAACTGATAGTTTGTGGCCGTTTTTTTGTACTTTTGCACACAAATCCGCAAGTAAGCGAGACGCGCAACCAAGCTTGTATAGAACTGGCCGAGCAAGAGCGGATAATTCAAATCACAACAAAGCAAGAAAACTGTTATGGAAAAGAAACTCAGAAGGGGTTCGCTCTGCGTGCAGGCGGGCTACAAACCAAAGAACGGTGAACCCATAGAACTGCCCATCATCCAGTCCACAACGTTTAAGTACGACGACTCTGACGAAATGGCGCAGCTCTTCGACCTGAAAAAGGAAGGATACTTCTACACACGATTGCAAAACCCCACTAACGACGCCGTGGCTGCGAAGATTGCGGCACTGGAAGGCGGTGTGGGCTGCGTACTGACCAGCAGTGGACAAGCCGCCAACTTCTACGCCGTGTTCAACATTTGTGAGGCTGGCGACCATATCGTCACGTCCAACGAAATCTACGGCGGAACATACAACCTTTTCGGCGTTACGCTGAAGAAGCTCGGCATCGACTCTACATTCGTCAGTCCCGATGCCTCCGACGAAGAGATTCAGGCCGCGTTCCGGCCGAACACGAAGCTGCTCTTCGGCGAGACCATATCAAATCCGGGATGTGCCGTGCTCGACATCGAACGCTTCGCACGCATCGCCCACCGCAACGGCGTGCCCCTCGTTGTTGACAACACGTTCGCAACACCCATCAACTGCCGACCCTTCGAATGGGGAGCCGACATCGTGACGCACTCCACGACGAAGTACATGGACGGCATGGCTACGCAAGTGGGCGGCGCCATCGTTGACAGCGGAAACTTCGACTGGATGCAGCATGCGGAGAAATTCCCGGGTCTCTGCACACCCGACGAGTCATACCATGGTCTGACCTACGTGAAGGCATTCGGAAAGAAAGGGTACACCACGAAGCTCGTGGCACAGCTCATGCGCGACCTCGGCAGCATACCCTCACCGCAGAACTCGTTCCTGCTCAACCTTGGGCTGCAGACACTCCATCTACGCATGCGGCAGCACTGCCAAAACGCACAGCGCGTAGCCGAATTCCTGCACGACAACCCGAAGGTGGCCTGGGTCCACTACTGCGGACTGAAGGACGACGCGAACTACGAGCGCGGACAGAAGTACCTGCCAAACGGCTCATGCGGCGTCATCGCTTTCGGACTGAAGGGCACGCGCGAGACTGCTATCCGTTGGATGGACTCGCTCGAGATGATCAACATCGTCACCCACGTGGCCGACGCGCGTACCTGCGTGCTCCACCCTGCCAGCCACACCCACCGTCAGCTCTCCGACGAACAGCTGCGCGAAGCCGGCGTGGCCCCCGATCTGATTCGTCTATCGGTAGGCATCGAGGACGTGGAGGACATTCTGGATGACATCCGGCAGGCACTGGAGAAAATCTGATAGTGAAGAAACACCTGATTCAGCCGGACCTACCCTCCGGCTGAATTGGTTATCTGCATTTATGGAATGTAAATTGATTTGTTTTTTCAGCTTTTGCTACCATGCTCATCCATCTGATGAGCTTTTACCAACTCTATCGCTTCCTTGCCTGTCAGGTGCTCGATGTCAAAACAGATGACCAGCATACGGCTCAGGCCGTGTTCCAGCTCTTTCCGTAACGCCTCTTCTTGATTGGGATTGTATCTGTTGCCAAGGATTCTGGCAATTTTCAGTCTCTCTGTTTCATCTTCAACGATGTGGATCCTGCCGAAAGCAATCACGCTACGGAAATAGGTGGTGTACTCGGCAGGCTTTACGTTATCCTGATCTATGACACAGAACGAAGCCTTGTCACACGCTCTTATGGCGTCTACCTTGTGGCCAGACAAGGCACTGTGGAAATATAGTTTTCCATCATCATAGACATAGCTGATGGGGACAGCATACGGATAACCTCCGTCACCCAGCAAAGCCAATGTTCCAGAAGTAGCCTTCTCCAAGATGCCAATGCTCTCGTCGGCTGTAAGCTGCTGGCGCTTTCGTCTCATTGGACGAAACGTTGAATCCTCTTGTATCTTCATTTCAATAGTTCTTTTGTTTGACTGGCTGCAAATATACGGCTTTTTCTCCATATCATTGCGAAGAAAACAGTGACAGAATCGTCACTTGTGGTGATTGTGATGATGTCGATGCACCAAGCGGACCCCATGGCTGCGCGACGGACACCATCTACGAAAAGATGTCTGTTTCATATCTGTGTGCAAAGATACAACAAAAATCCCGGACACCGACAGACTATTGAATAAACAGATCACGTTCGGCCATTCAAACAAGTTTAGCAACTCTCGAGCATGCGCCAATGAGGGCGTGTCAAAACAGACACGCCCTCCTTGTTATTATAAGTATTTGCTATGCGCTTAACCTTTTGAAAACTTATAACCTCAACAGCCAACAGTCCTTTTCCTCCCGCATAGTCCCGTCCCGAACTTTACAGGTCGTCCTCTGGCTTTGCCGCTATCTCGGCTCCTGCAGGCTGTCGGGCTACTTCATCCACCACCGCCCGTCGCGCTTCACCATCGGCACCACCACCTGCTCGAAGGTGCTGTCGCCGAAACAGAGCATCAGATAGGCGTTGGCAGCGGGGAGCACACTGTCGGTCACGCAGTTGATGACGCGCACCTCGCGCAACCCCTTCCGGTCTTCGTTCAGTTCGTTCACGAACATCCGCGCGTTCATCTCCAACTGTTCGCGATACGAGTCGGGGATGGGGTTGGCGTAGTTCATGCCGTCGACAAACCCGTCGAACTTCCCGTCGATGAGCATGTCGTAGTACTCTTTTGCCGCATTCGCCGCAGCGAAGTCGTGCTTCTCTTGCGAACACGAGATGATGGCCGCTATCACGACGCACACCGTTATCGTCACTATCCTCCGCATAAATCTGATATTTGCCAACCGTTTGCGCTGATTCTCCGACTATTTCTGGCGGATGAACACATTGATGGGCGAACCCGTGAGCGTCCAGTTCTCGCGGATTTTGTTCTCTAAGAAACGCTTGTAAGGCTCCTTCACGTACTGAGGCAGATTGGCATAGAACACAAACGACGGTATCTGCGTGTTCGGCAGCTGCGAACAGTACTTGATCTTGATGTACTTGCCCTTCACCGACGGCGGCGGCGTGGCCTCGATGAGCGGAAGCATCACCTCGTTGAGCTTTGTCGTGCCGATTTTCACCTTACGGTTCAGGTACACCTGCTTCGCTGTCTCCAACACGCGGAAGATGCGTTGCTTCGTCAGCGCCGAGGCAAAGATAATGGGAAAATCGGTGAACGGAGCCAGACGCTGGCGGATGGTGTCCTCGAAATAGGTGATGGCCTTCTGGCTCTTGTCCTCGGCCAAATCCCACTTGTTCACCACGACGACCAACGACTTCTGGTTCTTCTGTATCAGCTGGAAGATGTTCATGTCCTGAGCCTCGATGCCTCGCGTCGCATCAAGCATCAGGACGCACACGTCCGAGTTCTCGATGGCGCGGATGCTGCGCATGACGCTGTAGAACTCCAGGTCTTCAGTCACCTTGTTCTTGCGACGGATGCCGGCAGTATCTACTAAGTAGAAGTCGAAGCCGAACTTGTCGTAGCGCGTATAGATGCTGTCGCGCGTCGTGCCGGCAATGTCGGTCACGATGTGACGGTCCTCGCCGATGAACGCGTTGATGATGCTCGACTTGCCCACATTGGGACGACCCACCACGGCGAAGCGCGGGATGCCCTCCTCGATGTCGGCCTCGTCTTTCACGTTCTGCAGCTTCTCCAGCACGATGTCCAGCAGGTCGCCCGTGCCGCTGCCCGTGGACGAGCTGATGCAGACGGGCTCGCCTAAGCCCAGCTTGTAGAACTCGTACGCGTCGTACTGCTGTCCTGAGTTGTCCACTTTGTTCGCCACGAGAATGACAGGCAGCTTCGAGCGCCGCAGAATGGTGGCCACGTCCTCGTCCCAGTCAGTCAGGCCGTTCTGCGTGTCCACCAAGAAGAGCACCAGGTCGGCCTCTTCCGTGGCGACGACCACCTGTTTGCGGATTTGTTCCTCGAAGATGTCGTCAGAGTTCACCACCCAGCCGCCCGTGTCGACGACCGAAAATTCCTTGCCGTTCCAGTCGCACTTGCCGTACTGGCGGTCGCGCGTCGTGCCAGCCTCGTCGCTCACGATGGCGCGGCGCGACTTGGTCAGCCTGTTGAACAGCGTGCTCTTGCCCACGTTCGGGCGTCCTACAATTGCTACTAAAGCCATAGTTTTCCTTTCTTTTGGGTGCAAAGTTAATCATTTTCGACCCGTACACCAAATAATCCCCCTGCTTTTTATTGTTTCTTATAGTTCCGAAACAATGTCGCGGATGTGTTTTACCCCCTTTATTTGTCTCATCACGGTCACCCACCCGGCTCTTCCCGTGGGCAGCGGAGAGGCCCAGTCCGCTTCGTAGCCAGTGGTAATAAAACGCTGAAAAAAGCGGACAAAAAGCTCGATTTTGGCTTCTGTGGTTGAAAAATTCTGAAATTAAAATCCGACGGACGCGTATGAGCGAATTATGAGAAAGTTTTAAAACGCTGACAACAAACGACTTGTATTTTCTTTACATTTTCGGGGCTTTCAAAATGGCTCATTTTACGCTTAAAAACGGCCCTTTTCGGCGAGCAGAATGGCTCATCTTGTCGAGCAAAACGGGCCATTTTGCGATGTAAAACGGGCCATTCTGAAAACCGACTTGGATTTTTCGGCTCTTTTGTATGAACTTTTTACCGCTTCAGAAGCGTTTTGCCTTCTAAAAATGAAAAAAAATCCTGCAGTTTTTTTTGATAAATTATCTTGACGAAAACAACCTGTCGCCGATCCTCTCTGGCAGCGCCGGAAAACAGGGACGCGCACGTCAGGCCTGCCTACTACCGCTTTGCAACCCTACCACCGCCGTTCTGAGCGGAAAAACGATAAGTGTAAAGCGAACAACCAACAGCGTCTGTCAACGATATGTGGGCGCACACGCAAAAAAGACAACAAAAAAAATGTAAAAAAACAATTCTTTTCGCCACGAATACTTGTCACATACACACCAATTCTGTACTTTTGCAAAGCTTTTGCAATCCAAATGATAGAAGACAATAACGTTTTGCTATAATAATAACTAACTGAACCATATATGTCCAAAATGAAAAAACTATTAATTTCCACCCTCCTTGTGCTCGTTTGCGGCCAAGTGGGGGCGGAAGAGGTGTCGTTCGATGTTAAAAATGGATACGCATCGCAATACACCAGCTATTGTGGAAAGACAGTCAACGTGACGCTGACCAACAGAACCTTCACGGCTGGAGAGTGGACGGGCGTCTGTTTCCCCTTCTCGGCAACCAAAGAACAGCTCGACGATGCCTTCGGCGAAGGCAAATACACCTTAGAGCAGTTCACAAACTTCGACGGAAACACCATCAGTTTTTCCATCATGCAGACACCAGCCGTCGTTGCCGGCACACCATATATATTAAAGGTGAACAAAACGGTTGAGAATCCGACGTTCAGCGGGGTGACTTTCGCAAGCAGCATCACAGACGGATGGATGGACCAAACCGTAGACGGAACCTTGATGTTTAGAGGGTACTATTTCATTAAGGAATCTTGGCAACTTGTCAACGGGCAAAGCTCGCCCACAAATGCCTATTGGATTTCTGCAACAGGAACACTTCAAAGCTATTTGGCAAATGAAATTCCCTATGTTGGTGATGGGAAGAAAAACGGAACATACGCTTTCTTTTTCACACCGAGCAAAGGAAACGTGAAACTGACACTGAAGCTGGAACAGCCGAGCGGTGGCAATAGCGGAGGTGAAGGTGGCGAAGGAGGCGGCGAAGTCACACCCGACCTGACCACCCTTGAAGGCAAGATTGCAGCGCGAGTGCAACTGACCGATGCACCCACTATCTACATTGATATTCCCAATGTGACGGACCTTGACAATCAGTTGTACAAGAACCGTGATACTGGTGAGGCTCCCTACTACAACGCCACCATCAAAGTGATAGCCACCGACGACACATCAAGCCCACACTACTTGGAGTCGTTCGAGGAAACAAACTCCTTGGACATGGAAATCAAAGTGCGAGGCAACTCTACCTCGGCTCCAAGCAAACGCCCATATCGACTGAGGTTTTCCAAGAAATCGAACTCGTCCGACGGAAAGGCCCACAAGCACGACCTACTGGGCAACGGCTACTCGAAGCGCAACTGGGTGCTGCTGGCAAACTATTTCGATCGCACCATGCTGCGAAACGCCATCACCTACCACCTCGGCAAAGCTCTCGGAATGGACTTCTGCCCAGGTTACAAGTTTGTTGACCTCGTCATCAACGACGAATACCGAGGCACCTATCAAGTGTCCGATCACGTGGAAGTCGACGCCGACCGCATCAACGTGAACGAGGATACGGGCTGGTATATTGAGGCGGCACGCGGCGATATGGTTGAAGAACCCTCCGTCACAGCAGGCGGAGCACAATGGAGCATCAAAAACCCAGAGTATGACACCGAGGAAGAAACCAACCAGCTGAAGCAGGAAGTAACGGATTGGTTGAACCAATGGAATAATTCCATCAGCCAGTGGAACCCAAATCTGACCAGTACGACAAAGGGATGGCGTGCCTACAGCGACGAAGATTCGTTCGTGAAGTTCTATCTCGGCATCAACATCTCGGGCGACTACGACGGTTTCATGACCGTGAAGGCCTACCGCGAGGCTGACGGAAAGCTGTTCCTCGGCCCGCTATGGGACAAGGATCTTGCTTTCGGTAACTACACAGGCGCACCTGCCGGTACACTGGTTGACAACATTGAAAACGGACAGTTGAGGTATACGATGCGTGGCCTGATGGGGGAAACCGACACTCAGGCATCAGGCGACCCTCTCTTCGTGAAGAAGCTGAAGGAGAAAATGGACGAAATAGATGCTGAGAAGCTGGCTAACGATCTTTGCGCCAAGGTGGACGAACTGGCTGAGCTCATCAAGAACACGCGCGAGCTGAACTACCAGAAATGGGCCATCAACAGCACAGATCAAACATGGGGAACCGACGTGTCATCGACCGACTATCAGGAATACATCAAAGTACTGAAAGATTACCTGAAGGCACAGATTCCCTTCGTGAAGAAACATGTTGACGATACATACGAAAGAATGGTGGGCACACCGGCGAGCGCAACCTACGATCCCGAAAACCCATGGTACGACCAAAAGCTGACAACAGGTAAGATTGTGAACCAAACAGTCGTCAACCGGCAGCTGAAAGGCGGACAGTGGAACACGTTCTGCATGCCTTTCTCGGCTACGCAGGAACAGATGGAGGCTGCCCTGGGGTGCAAATACGAACTGAAAGTGCACTCGGGCATGGCTGCCGACGATGAGACCATGCTGTTCACCGACCCCGAATCGCTCGACATCGAGGCTGCCTTCCCGTACCTCATCAAGCCTGTCAGCAACGTGACAAGCATGGTGTTCAACGGGGTGCTGAATACTGACGGTGCCAATCAAAACCAGCAATACAACGGCGAAAGCGTGACTTTCGACAACAAGCACTACTTCTTCGGAACCTTGTTCAAGGCGTCCTATCTTGATACGGCTACCGACTACGAATTTGCCAACGACGTCTACACGGAAGGCAACACGCTGAGCCACTTCGCTTCAGACGAAACATCGGGCGCACGCGCCTTCATCCGCATCACGGACGGCTCGGCAGTGAAGATTTCATTCAGCGAGGAGATTATCGAGCCCGTCGTCCGCACTCAGCTGACCGACCTGCCCACCCTCTACATCGACACGAGAAACCAGGCGGAAGTGCAGCCCAGCTCGGGCGAATGGGTCGGAGCAGGCATCGAAGTAATAGATGCAAACGGCAGGCTGACACCGTTCACACTCGAAGCAGGACTGACCGCAGCAGGCAAGGAAGTGCTGCAGATCCGCGGCCGCGGCACTGCTTCGTGGACAAACACGGAGAAGAAGTCGTACCGCATACAGTTCGGCAAGGATGACAAGGACGATGCGGGCAACGTCACACAGTCGTACAAGCACTACCTGCTGGGCCCGGAGAACGCCGAAGGTGTTGTGAAGAAGCGCAACTGGGTGCTCCTGGCAAACGCAGGCGACAAGACCTTGGTGCGCAATGCGCTGACAAAGGAGATCGGCGACGCCGTGGGTCTGCCGTTCACGCCGGGCTATTGCTTCGTCGATTTGGTGCTGAACGGAAAGTACGTGGGCACATATCAGGTGACAGAATATCTGGAGGCTGACGCCAAACGCGTGAACGTGGACGAGGACAACGGCCTGCTCATCCAGATGACAGGCTCGGACGACACCGACGCCACGGACCACCTCATAAGCGGTGAGGACTTCACAAAGCCGTGGCTCACCATCAAGAATCCTGACATCAGCAAGAAACAACGTGCAGCCTGGAACGAAACGTTCAATACGGACGTGTACGACTTCGACGGAATGTGGGCGGCAACCGACGGAACAGGTCTCGACAAGGAGTCGCTTGTGAACTGGTACATCGCCAGCGAGATAACGGGTAGCTACGAAGCGCTGTCGAGCATCTATGCCTACAAGGACATCAACGCCACGGAACTGAGCTTCGGGCCGCTGTGGAACAATGAGTCCAGCTACGACAACAGCGCTGCGATCGACCTGACGGCGACGGGACTGATGAACGACCAGGACGACAAGACGTCGTTCAACGGACTGCTCATCAACGCAGGCAAACAGGCGGCATGGCAGACAAAGCTGCAGGAACTGTGGAAAGAGGCGTGGTTCGCCGAAGCTGTCAACGAGCGATGGAACTCCCTCTACGCCGACGGCACGCTGACATCGACGCTGACCAGCAAGGTGGACGAGCTGGCAGCCATCGTGAACAGCACGAAGAGCAGTCAGGCACTGAACTTCTCGACAGCTGAAGGCGGAGCCGGCTGGACCATTGCCGGCCAGGGCATCGCTGACTACAGTAAGAACGTGGAAAATGGGACGACGTATGCCGACGAGGTGACCCGACTGAAGAACTACCTCGAAACGCGCCTGCCTTACCTCGACGCGAAGTTCAAGGAGATGGCGAAGAGCGCTGTCGTGAAGTTCGACGTGACGGACAAGGAAGCCATCAGCAAGCTGAGTCCGTACCTTGGCAAGACGGCGAACGTGAAGATCGTGAACCGCGGACAGCTCTCGTCTGACCGTGTGAACACGCTGTGCCTGCCGTTTAACATGACGGAGACACAGGTGACAGAGATGTTCGGCGACACAGAGCCCGAGGAGTTCACGCAGATGACAAACGCTGAGAAGAACGTGTTCCACTTTGAACCGACGTCGACCATAGAGGCTGGCAAGGGCTACATCATCAAGCCAGCAAGCGACTTCGTCTTCGACGAGCATGTTTTCAAGGGCGTAACCATTCCTGAAGCGGTGAGCTCACGGCCGACCACAACGGACGGAGGCTTCGCATTTCAGGGCGTACTCGTGCCGACAGAGCTGACCAACGACGGCACGAACCGGTTCCTGCTGGGCACGGACAACAAGCTGTACTACAATACGACGAGCGGATACGAGATGCCGGGCGGACGTGCATTCTTCATCCTGCCAGCAGAGGCGCTGCAAGGAAAGACCATGACGTTCTACTTCAGCGACGACGTGGACGAAGAGGACGGCGTGGTGACACACATCAACGGCATTGTAGAGAACGGCCACGACGTGAAGATCTACAACCTGAACGGACAGTTCGTCGGTTCATCATGGCAGAAGCTGCCACGCGGCGTCTATGTCGTGAACGGAAAGAAAATGACAAAGTAAATGGATAACAGCAAGAAAAAGGAAAGAAGATGAAAAAGATTGTTTATAACCGGCCGGAGATATTCGTCATCGAAACGGAGGAACTCATGACAGACATCGGCGGCGGAGGCTTGGGAAGCGTCAGCGGAAGCGGCATCGTACCCAACGCCAAACAGCAGACCGGGCTCTTCGACGACGTGGACGACGAAGGAGACGGCGAAGACGACCTGGTCACGGACAGCATCGAATGGACTGAAAGCAAGCCTCCAACGCTGGTCTGGGACGACGAAGAGTTCTGAACGTGCTCCCGTTTGCGGGCAGCAGCCCGCCGAGACGGCCGGACGAAGACCAGACATCCTCCACGCAAAAACCGCCAAACAGCAGTCTACGACCCGATAGGCGTAGCTGCTGTTTGGCGGTTTCGCGTGAAGAACGATGTTCAGAAGTTCATGCCGTAGAGCTGGGTGTCCTGAAAGAAGGACAAATCAACACGATTCGACAGCTCTACCTCGTACCCCATCATGTCATTGGCAATCTCGACGATGCTCTGTCCGGGATGGTTTCGGGTCACGTAATTGGCAATGTCCGACGGGACGATTGACTCGGGAACGGCATTCTCAACACATTTCACTGTCTTCCACTTACCGTTCTTCTGGAAGCTGATGGACGTACCGTCGTTCAGCATCACCGTATAGGTGGTTTTAAATCCCTGTTTTCCTTTTTCGATTGTGGTGATGTCGTTGTTTCCGAAATGATCGGCTACAAACTGTATGGCCGGAGCGGGAAGATCATTCACGGAAATCAGGTGATTACCTGCGAAAGAAGTGAGCGACTGCATGGTGAAGCAAACGAGTGCTACTGAGAAGATTATAAACTTTTTCATTGTTGTATTATTTTTTAATTGTTATTATTAATCATTTTCATTGTCTGAAAGGTTGTTTGTTCCTTTTGACATTGCAAAGGTAATCACAAAAAATGTCTCATTCCAAACATTTTCTGCAATTCCTCCGAAAGAGCATCGGACACATTCCCACTTTTCAGACAAACAACGAAAACAGTCAGAAAAGCTGTCCGATTGACTTCAAAAAACAACAATCAAGGGCCATTATGCCCAACTTGACGGAGCTTCGCATCACTTCGGCATAATACACTAAATTGATGGTAATTCCCGATCATTTATTTCTAAAGAACAAGGACAGGAATTACCGAAAAACTTCAAAGCGGAGGACCACAAACAAGACGATGCACCCTGAAGGGTGCGACCATACTGGACAAAAATCGAGTAGGAGCATGGGGATTAGTTCCCCATGCGTCCTCTCACACCACCGTACGTGCCGTTCGGCATACGGCGGTTCCATTATCAATAATACCCTCTTGCCCTATTGAAGTCCACATAATATTCCGTAAACGTGGGATA
>JAFPME010000039.1 GCA_017402445.1 Prevotella sp.
AAAGCCCCCCTTTCGTCCCCCGAGGGGGACACAAATGTCTCGTCTTCATTGAAAAAGAGTATTGAATCCCCCTCGGGGGCCGTATGGGGGGCTTCCTCGGGGGACGAAAGGGGGGCTTTGGGGGCTTTCATATACGCCATCGTCCCATAAATACCGATGCGAACATCTATTCCGTAATGCTTGGCAACGTCTATGACATAGGCCATATCATCGAATGAGTTCCACGGCGAAAGGCAGAACATCAGCGACAGGGGCACCTCATCCTTGAGAGCTTCCACCGCCTCAATCACTCGGTCGTAGCCGTCGCGGCCCCGCATCCGCTGGTAAGTCTCGCGCCCGCCGTCGAGAGAGACGTACAGATGACGGGGCTGATAGCGACGGACGGCATTGATAACCCGACGGGGCGCAAGACAGTTTGACAGCAACGTGTAGTTAGGATGGTGCTCATGGAACCACGCCATGATTTCCTCTGCCTGTGGATGAAGGATGAACTCGCCGCCCTCCAGTCCTACGGTAGTCCGTTTGGTAACACAACGGCTCTGCATGATTCGCTGAATATCTTCGAGCGAAAGATGTTCCACCTTCTTCTGCCATATATTGCAGTGCTTGCAGCGCGACTGGCAGGCAGTCGTTGAGTAAATCATCAGCTGTGAGAGTCGCTTGTGCTGCGGCCTCATGATGTTGTTCAGATAGAGAAGTCCATTATAGGCGTAATCGTAAATCGTGTACATAATAATTCGTTGCAATTTTGTTGTCTACATATAAAGTCCAAAACTGCAACGAATAACTGCACAATGAAGAATAAACTGATGAACTTTTTTCGCCTTTTCGTGTAGCAAATCGTACCTTTGCTGCGACTAAAGGTCAAAGTCGAACGAAAAGACGTCAAAATAATGGACTCAACCGAACGTGAATTTGAACAGCTGGTGCGGATGCACAAGGCGACGATCTACACCGTCTGCTATATGTTCAGCAAGGACCAAGACGAGGTGGCCGACCTCTATCAGGAGTGCCTCATCAACCTGTGGCGAAGCTGGCCGAACTTCGAGCATCGCAGCGACGTGCGGACATGGATATACCGCATCTGCCTGAACGTCTGCGTCAGCCTGGAGCGAAAGAAGCGCCGCCGCAACAAGACCATCCCGCTGACGATGGACATCAACCCCTACGAGGAGGACAACCAAAACTCACGCCAGATGGAGATGCTGCGCCAGCGCATCAACCAGTTGCCGCCTATCGACCGTGCCATCGTACTGCTGTGGCTGGAGAACATGAGCTACGACGAGATTGGCGCCATCGTGGGCATCTCGGCGAAGAACGTCAGCGTGCGTCTGGTGCGCATCAGGGAACAACTGAAAAGAATGAAATAGACTCGAGAAACGTAGGCTCCGGAACTACACCTTATTATAAATAATAAAAAGCATACAATTATGGAAACTCAGACAAACAATAATAACTTCCCTCAAAACGAAGTAGACGAACTCCGCGAGCAACTCGCCCTGTTCAAGCAGCGACTGGACCAGCAGGAAATCATCAACGACCGACTCATGCGCCGCTCGATGAATGCCCGCATCAGCGTCTTCACCAAGACAAGCGTCATTGCAGATATTGTCGTATTGCTCATGATGCCTCTCGTCTTTTGGGTGTTCTCCAAGATGGGCGTTTCTTGGTATCTCGGACTCATCGTACTCTTAAGTGTTATCGTCGAACTTGCCTATAACATCATTTGCCATCGACGAATACAGCGACTCTTCACCGAAGGCAACGACCTGCTGGCCGTTCGCCGCGGGCTGCTGAAGTTCAAGAAGGGGGAGCGCCTGCAGATGCTCATATCCTTACCGCTGCTTGCACTCTGGGCATTCGCCTTATGCTGGCAGTTAGGAGTCTTCGCAGATAATCCGACAGAAAGAGTTGCAGCCATCGGCATCAGGGCGGGCATAGGATTCTTCATCGGCTCTCTCATTGTTTTCTGTGGCTATTTTTGGGAGATGCACCGCATCAACCGTTCCATCCACGAGATTGACGAACTATCCGCAGAATAATACAGTTTCTAAAAATACACTCTCTCGTTGAAGCAGTACCGGCCGTGAGGCTGGCACTGCTTTTTTTTAGAGTATCTGCCACTTGCGTATTTGTCCTTGTTCTATGCTAAAATGTTAAATAACAACCTGTGAAGCAAAATATTTACGGAATAATTTGGTTTATATTATAAACTTGTCTATCTTTGCATCGTGAACCGGACACGATTGGCCGAAGACGTGCTTTCTGCAGGAGTACGGACAAGGCCAGAGAGTAGTAAACAAAAGTAGAACATCACTTAAAATGAAACAACAATGGAAGAAAAAAATAACATGACTGCTGAGCGCAGTCTGGAGATTATCACGGAGCAGATAGAGCGCAGCCGCCAAGTGGTGGCTAAGGACACTGGACTGTCACTCTACGTGGCAGGGCTATGCACAATGGGGATGGCTATGCTTATAGGCATCCTTGTCTATCTTACGTCCAACACGGCTTGGTATCTGATGTACATCCTACTGCCTGTCATTATCTTCGCTGCTGACCGCTATGCAAAGAGAGGCAAACCGAAAGTTCCCGCCAGTCTGGTCGGCTCGATGGTCGACAAGACTTGGCAGACGTTCGGCATCTTCGTACTCGCATACTTCGTGTTCGGCATCCTGTATAACATGCTGATGGCCCACTTCGAGCAGCCCGAAGTCTATTCACGTCTGGTGATTCACCCCCTTCGTGTCGTGCTCCTGCTCATGGGCATGACCATTACCATCAACGGTTACATCTTGAAGAGTCGTTGGATGGTGTGGTGCGGCATTGTGGGTGGAATCGGTGGCTTCATCTGGGAGTCGTTCTACGTCACACAGACACTGGCTGCGAAGTTGGTCTATTATACCAACTGTCACTACGTAGGCGTAGCCCACGGCATCATCCCTGCCATCATCGTCACCATCTTGGCATTCATCGGCTTAATGCTCCCAGGCATGAAACTAAAAAACTCGTAGCCCATGTTCAAGCCATTAGACCCCCTATTGCACTCCGAGTTGCGACTGGCCGTGATGTCGCTGCTCATCAGTGCCGAGGAAGCCGAGTTCCCCTACATCAAGGAACAGACGGGAGCCACGGCGGGCAACCTGAGTGTGCAGATAGACAAACTCTCGGCGGCGGGCTACATTAAGGTGGAAAAGACCTTCAAGGGCAAGAAGCCCTGCACCCTCTGCCGCATCACGCCCGTAGGGCTGAAAGCCTTTGAGGATTATGTGGATGCACTGAAAAGCTATTTGGAAGTGAAATGACATACAGGAAAGAGGACTGTGCCCCAACGGGAGCTCAGTCCTCTTTCTCTGTATGAACACCAATGTGCACGTCAAGACTTTATCGCCTCAGCTTACCCTTGCTTTCCAGATAGTTCAAGAACGCTTCCCATTGCGAAGCGCGGCGAAGGCGGTTCGCCTGCACACGCTCATCATTAATGAACTGAGTAGGATAACAGTCGTAGAGATAATATCGACCATCGTCGATGACTTCGCCGTCGATCTTGCCGCAGCAGAGCACAAGGTCGTCGAAAATCTGGCTACAGATGAGACCTACGAAAGTGGCCCCACCGGAAAAGAGGTATTCGCCTCCGAGATAGAAATGAATCTCAGCAGTCAACGGTATCTTCTCACGTAGTGGCTCCATCGTGTCGCGGAAGCGCAGTTCGCGAGTGCTCAGGTCGAACCATTCGATGTCGTCGTCGGTGAACACGGCACCGGCAGCGCCTCTGGTTCCTGTGGGCATCACACCGTAAGCGCATAGTTTCGTCATCGGTTCAGGATGATTATGAACCTCCGCGACAGCAATCGCCTCATCATCATTGCCGCAAGCGGTCAGCGGCAGGGAAAGCGTGGCAATGGCTATCGCCATCAACCAGGCAAAGGGTTTGTCATGCTTCATGTTCTTTTGCGTTTAATAGGGTTGTCTCTATTTATATAGTCCCCAAATCGATGAAAAGACTGCACCGCCTACCATGTAAATCTGATGCCCAAAGGCAAAGAGAACGTAAACGGATGCTCCGTGCGGTAGGTTTCTATTTGTGTCCCCGTCGGAATGTAGTATTGCAGGCTTGGCTCTGCGAACAGTCCGATGCTGGGCGTGACGTTGTATTGCAGGCCGAGACCCGTACCCACTGCCCACTGCCACGGGGCACGGATAGTGGTCTTGTCGGATGCCTCCAACGCGCCGTGCAGGTAGTAGCTCGTGTTGAGCGACGAGCTGACAGGAATCTCCGTGGTCACGCCGAGACTGCCGTAGAGGCTCCACGCCTTCCTGTTATAAATGTTATAGGTGCCCTTCAAGGGGATGCCGAGATAATGAAGGGTCTGCTGCTCATTGATCGTATTGCCGTTTGTACCCATCTCGAAGTCCGACTTCAGCCTGCTGTAACGCAGTCCGGTCTCTAATCCGAAGCGATTGTTCAGCTGATACTTCAATGCCAACGAGAAGCTGACGGGCATGTAGTGGTGGCTCTTGCGGATGATTTTGTCTGAGCCAGAACCTGGGACTGCACCGGCATTATTCAGCGAGATGTTCATGATGACGCTTCGGCTATGACTGCTGCCTTCATCGGGATTTTCAGCCAGGAAGGCCGCATAGTCGCTCCAGTTCTCAAAGGTGACAGGCGAAGGCGATTCGCCAATGATTTCCAACGTGGGTGTTTCCGTGAAGCTGTATGGACGGCTCGCATGCTGCTCACCCATGCCTCCTGTGTATGCAAGGTCCACCGACCACCTTTGCTGACGACCCATTTCTTTGAATGGCTTTTTAGGGAATAAGTCGGCCATGTCGTAAGGCGGAAGCTCTGCCTCATGCCTAGTCTTTGCCGTATCGCTTAATATCGTGTCAGTCATTACCCTTTCCTGAGCAACCATATTAAATAAGGTGTCGGCCGTGGCGGAATCCGTAGCCTGAGCTATTTTCGATGGAAGGGAATCTGTTGCAGTGACAATTGTACGATGCATAGGCACATGAACTGTCACAGGTGCCTGTTCTTTCAGCGGTTCTTTTGGCAACGGCTGTCGTTCCTCCTCGCTTTCTTTCTGCTTTGCCACTTCCGGCTTATCATGATTGGTAATAGCCGTTCCGTCTTTCTTGTGCAAAAAGTAGGCAAGAGGCAGAAGCAAGAGCAGAAGCACGGCAGCCCAATAGTGCTGCATCATCTTGCGCAGTATTTTCTTGGCCCGTGCCAGTTGCGATGATGACGAGTGTGGCTCTATGCCCAGCATGTCGGCAATCTCCTTGTGCGACATTCCTTCAAAGACAGACAGTCGGAACACTTTGCCGTATCCTTCTGGCAATTTGTCTATCAGCTTCATCACTTCTTCCAGGGGAACGCCCTTTACAGTGGTCGCTTCATTGACTGCCGCCAACGATTCTACGTCCTCCAACGGCACGAAGGAAAGACTCTTCTGATGGTCTTTGTATTTCGACGCGACATTCCTCGTTATCGACATCATCCATGACTCGGCCTTCCGATCGTCTCGCAACCGGTCAAACGAGGTGAAGATAATCACAAAAGCATCGTGCAGCACATCGTCCAACGCCTGTTCGTCACTGACATAGCGACGGCATACACCCTTCATCTTCTGGGCGTATGCCTCGTACAGTTCGCCGAGCGCATCCGCATCGCCCTGTCTGCACCGTTCTATCAGCCGTGTCACCTCCATCGAAAACATGATGTCTCTACCTATAAAGTCCGACAATCATGTAAAAGACTGCATGGTATCGCCGAAAAAAAACTTGCAGTTTAAAGTGAGCTTACTGTTCACCTTCAACATCGCAATGCAGGAACCCCATTTCCCTTGCTTTCTCCTGGTTCATCAAGAAGTAGACGGCCTCACCCTCGTTGCACAGTTCTCCCTTAGAATTGGTAATCTCGGCATGGATATAGACAAGATTCCTGACTTGCTTAGCTACTTTGGCCTTGATGGTCAACAACGGCTCGGTTGTCGGGATGGCTTTCCTGAACTTCACATTCAGCTGCACGGTGTAGCCGCTTGTCTGCAACTTTCGCGTGACTACCCATCCGCACACTTCGTCTATCAGCGTGCTCAGTATGCCACCGTGCATCGTATTTACCCACCCCTGATAGTTCTTTTCGGGATGCCAGGTACTCACGATATACTCACCATCCTCATAGAACTCCATGTGAAGCCCGATAGGATTGTCTGGGCAGCATCCGAAACAGTTGTATTCGGCGTGGTTCCGCCATGGATTGATGATTTTCTTCATAATCGTTATGTTCTTCTGAATTGATCAGGTTCGCTACGTCATCGGAAACATCGAATGCTCGATTGTCTGTCATCAGGCACTTCACAGACGGAACGACTCCTGAAGGACCGTCTTTACGACAAGGACTTCAGGCCGATAATCGACCCTATCAGAGTCGTGAGAAAGAACAGCCGCCAAAATGTGGCGGGTTCCTTAAAGATGAAGATGCCGACAAGTACGGCACCGACTGCCCCTATCCCCGTCCAGACAGGATAGGCCGTGCCCAACGGTAACGTCTGCGTGGCCTTGGCCAACAACACGGCACTGAGGACATAAAAGGCAGCGAAGCCTGTCATCCACGTCCACCACTCCGAGCCGCTCACGCCCTTTGTCCGTCCGAGGCAATAGGTGAATGCCACTTCGCACAGCCCTGCAAGAATCAAGATTATCCAGTTCATCTTCATAGCGCCCATGACTCAGGTCACATTCCCGCCGACCGGGAATGTTTCAAACCTCATAAGGCAATGCAAAGGTACGAAGAATGTCTGAGAAAAGCGAATATCTTCTGCAAGTTTGCAACTTTGCCATGTATTTATTATGGCAGGCTACGGCTGCATTTTTCAACTAATGAAGAAGAACCGCAAGCGGTCTCGGACAAGCAACAGCAAGGGAGACGAATGAAAGACGGACGTAAACAGAGTGCACGAACAGCTTTCCTGTAATGCCCCCACGGCCGGACAGACGTGCAATATCAGTGAGATTGCACAGCAAAATCAGTGAAACGGCAACACTTCCAGGCTTTTTTGGCAACCGGCAGACAGTCGTTTGGCAACTGGCAAACAGTCGTTTGGCAGGCGGAAAAGGCTGCGTTGGCTTACCTTTTTGCCTGCGTTGGCCTGTGACTTGATGCAAACAGTGCCCGATGCTGCGCACGCAATACCGACCAGCAGACGACCGACTCGCAGCAGACGAGCGTTTGTTTGCTTTTATATCTGCAAAAAGGTGAAAAACAGGAGAATAATTCGCCTTTTTAAGAATTATTAGAAGGAAAAATAGGAGAATCTGAACAGAAAAGCGTATTTTTGCACAGACTATCAACTAATAACAAGAATACCATTGGTAATGAAAAGAACAATTTCTGTGCTCGCATGGATATTGACTGCAGCTTTCGCACCCACCGTGAATGCCATAGCCCAGCAACAGCCCATGCGACTGCAATATGACCGTCCGGCACGCTACTTCGAGGAGTCACTGCCCATCGGCAACGGAAAAACAGGAGCCTTGCTGTACGGCGGGGCAGACGTGGATTCGCTCTACCTGAACGACATCACGCTGTGGACCGGACTGCCTGTAGACCACAACGAGGATGCGGGGGCATCGAAATGGATTCCGGAGATACGGCGCGCGCTCTTCAACGAGGACTACCGGCTGGCAGACTCGCTTCAGTTGCACGTGCAGGGACATAACTCGCAGTTCTACCAGCCCCTCGGCATGCTCTACATAGACGACCGAAACGCGGGTAGCGTCGACGGCTACTACCGCACGCTCGACATCGACAGTGCAGTAGCTCATGTGGATTACATCCGAAGCGGCGTGAGCTATCAGCGAGAATACATAGCGTCGAACCCCGACAAGGTGATTGCCGTACACCTGACGGCCAACAAGGCACGGTCGATCAACGTTGACCTCAGGCTCACCTCGCAGGTGCCTCACCACGTGAAAGCCAGCCAAAACCAACTGACCATGCTCGGACATGCCATCGGCGACGAGCGGAACAGCATTCATTTCTGCTCCATCCTGCACGTGTTCAACACGGGAGGCAGTGTCGTCGTGAGCGACTCCACGCTGCAGCTCAGGAACGTGGATGAGGCAACGCTCTGCTTCGTCAACGCGACAAGCTTCAACGGTTTCGACAAGCATCCGGTGACAGAAGGAGCCGACTACATCAACGATGCGGCCGACCAGGCCTGGCACCTCGTGAACTACAAGTGGCCTCAGCTGCGCGAACGGCACATCAACGACTACCGGCAGTTCTATTCGCGCGTGCAGTTGGAGCTGGGCGAACGCATGGAACAGACCGTGGCGGGCAGCACCTT
The DNA here is from genome assembly GCA_017402445.1 of Prevotella sp. Lineage (GTDB taxonomy): Bacteria > Bacteroidota > Bacteroidia > Bacteroidales > Bacteroidaceae > Prevotella. The sequence continues at coordinate 8,355 of JAFPME010000039.1, forward strand.
CACGCTCTCCGACGACTACGAGTCGGAAGCAATGACCACGGACGAACTGCTGTTGGCCTACAGCAACGGACGGCCCAGCACCTATTTAGAGACGCTCTATTTCCAATACGGCCGCTATCTGCTCATCAGCTGCTCGCGCACACCGGGTGTGCCGGCCAACCTGCAGGGACTGTGGACACCGCACAAATGGTCACCCTGGCGAGGCAACTACACCGTGAACATCAATCTGGAAGAAAACTACTGGCCTGCCTTCACGGCCAATCTGGCCGAGATGGCCATGCCGCTTGACGGCTTCGTGAAGGCTCTTTCTGAAAACGGACGCCACACGGCAAAGAACTACTACGGCATCAACCGCGGCTGGTGCAGCAGCCACAACTCGGACATCTGGGCCATGACGAACCCTGTGGGCGAGAAAAACGAAATGCCCGAATGGGCCAACTGGAACATGGGCGGCGCCTGGCTGGTGAACACGTTGTGGGAACGCTACCTGTTCACGCAGGACAAGCAGCATCTGAAGGAAGTGGCGGCTCCGCTGATGAAGGGAGCAGCTGACTTCTGCACGGACTGGCTCGTGGAGAATCCCAAGCGGAAAGGAGAGCTCATCACAGCCCCCAGCACATCGCCCGAGAACGAATATATCACCGACAAGGGGTACCACGGCATGACATGCTACGGCGGAACGGCCGACCTGGCCATCATCCGCGAGCTGCTGCTGAACACCCACGCAGCCGGTTCAGTATGCGGTGATGCCACCACCGCACTCAAAAAGACCGCCCTGCGCCTCCATCCCTACACCGTGGGGCACATGGGCGACCTGAACGAATGGTACTACGACTGGGACGACAAGGACTTCCACCACCGCCACCAGAGCCATCTCATCGGGCTTTACCCAGGACAGCACTACCTGAAACTCGACGAACTGAAAGCGGCAAATCCCGCCGAGCTGAGCAAAGAGGACTTCATGAAGGCCTGCCGACGCTCGTTGGAAATAAAGGGCGACGAGACAACAGGGTGGAGCACGGGCTGGCGCATCAACCTGTGGGCACGACTCGGCGACGGCGAACAGGCCTACCACATCTACCAGAAGCTGCTCACCTATGTGTCACCCGACGGATATGAAGGGCCTGACAAGCGGCGCTCGGGCGGCACCTATCCCAATCTCTTCGATGCTCATCCTCCTTTCCAGATAGACGGCAACTTCGGCGGAACGGCCGGCGTCTGCGAGATGCTCATGCAAAGCAGCTCCGACGGCAACGGCCACGACACCATCACCTTGCTGCCGGCTCTGCCGAAAGCATGGTCTGCCGGCCACGTGAAAGGACTATGCGCGCGTGGCGGTTACGAAGTGGAGATATGGTGGAAGAACGGCCGCGTCAAGCAGGCGACTGTCAGCAGCCGGAAAGGAGGCACAGTGACCGTCATCAGCAACGGACAGCCAAAGGTGCTGAAGCTGAAAGCGGGCAAAGCAAAGAAAATAATCGGATAAAGTCGTGAACGGTCAAGAGTACCGACCGCGAAAAAGAAAAGAAGAGCAATACATGGCAACAATCAAAATGGAAGAGCTTTCGGTGGCCAGCGTGAAACAACTGATAGGCCCAAGCAGCTTCATCGACGATGACTTGCTGCTATTCGAAAGCCTGACAAAACTGCCGTGGCCCAATTCGCCGCGACGAATGAAGTGTGTCCTGCTCGCCATGTGCATGAAGGGCAAGGCACAGTACAGTGTGGACACGGAAGAACACATGGTGAAGGGCGGCGACGTCATCATCATCAACGAGGGAACGGTCGTAGACAACTACATGTTCAGCACCGACTTCGACGGTATAGCCATCATGATGGGCTACGACTTCTTCAGCGACGTCATCAAGGGCATCCACGAACTGTCATCACTGTTTCTGTTTTCTCGTATGCACCCTGTATTCAGCCTGACAAAAGAAGAGCAATTTGCCATTCAGGCATACTTCAGGGCCATCAAATACCGGGTGGACGACACTGGCCATCACTTTCGTATCGACGTGGTGCGCTCGCTCATCATGACGATGATCTACGACATCAGCAACGCCATCTACAGGCTACAGCAAATCAGTGACCACAGGCAGACACGCGCCGAGGCCATCTTTGCACAGTTCATCAAGTTGGTGGAAGAGAATTTCCGGCAGGAACGCCGTGTGGGTTGGTACGGTGAAAAACTTTGCATCACGCCGAAATACCTCTCGGAAACCGTGAAGGCCGTCAGTCACCGTACCCCCAACGAGTGGATAGATAATTACGTCATACTCGAAGCGCGCGTTCTGCTGAAGAACAGCACGATGAGCATCAAACAGATTTCACAGCATCTGAATTTCCCGAACCAGAGCTTCCTTGGCAAATACTTCAAGGAACACGTCGGCATGTCACCGTCGGAGTACCGACAGTCCTGACATTCAACAACAATCAGTTGGCCACTTCGCTCAGGAACTTGATGCGCACAAGGCGTATTTCGTCTTCGCTATATTCGTCGCCAAGCTCGTCCATGGCTGCGTTCAGGCTGTCGGTATCGCTCTCGCTGAAGTAGTCGAAGATGTCGTCCACATGGTCATCGTCCATCACCTCTTCAAGGAAATAGTCGATATTGATCTTCGTGCCACTGTAGACAATTGCCTCCAGCTCGTCCAGGAGCTCTTCAAACTCCAGTCCCTGCGCATTGGCTATGTCATCGAGGGCCACCTGACGGTCGATGCTCTGTATAATCTTCACCTTCAACATTGACTTCTTGGCCACGGTCCGCACACGCAAGTCCTCAGGTCGCTCGATGTCGTTTTCATCACAGTGCCTTTTGATCAGCTCGACAAACTCCTTGCCGAACTTGCGGGCCTTGCCGGCACCCACGCCCTGAATGTTCTGCAGCTCTTCAAGCGTAACCGGATAGATGGTGGCCATCTGTTCGAGCGAGCCGTCCATGAAGATGACATAGGGTGGCAATCCCTTTTTCCTTGCCATCTTCAGCCGCAAGTCCTTCAGCATGGAATAGAGCGTGGGGTCGAGAGCACTGCCGTGGGCCTCGTTGGCTTCGTCGTCCTCATCCTCATTGAATTCATGGTCTTCCACAATCATGAAGGGTTCGGGATGCTTCATGAAGCGCTTGCCCGCAGGGGTGAGCTTGAGCAGGCCGTAGTTTTCCACATCCTTTTTCAGGAAACCGGCAATGATGGCCTGCCGAATGGTCGGGTTCCACAGCTTGGGGTCCTCGTCCTCGCCCATGCCGAACTCTTCCAGCTGGTCGTGCTTATGTGCGATGATATCTTCCGTAGCGTGTCCGCAAATGAAGTCGATCACATAGTCGGTACGGAAATCTTCCTTGATTCGCTGAATGGCTTGCAGCACGATGAGCAGCTGCTTCTGTCCTTCAATTTTTTTCTTCGGATGCAGACAGTTGTCACAGTTCTCGCAGTTTTCCTTCGTATATTCCTCTCCGAAATAATGCAGCAACAGCTTGCGACGACAAACGCTCGACTCAGCATAGGCAGCTGTTTCCTGCAGCAGCTGGCGGCCGATGTCCTGCTCTGCCACGGGTTTCCCCTCCATGAATTTCTCCAGTTTCTGCAGATCCTTGTAGCTATAGAAGGCGATGCAGCGGCCTTCGCCGCCATCGCGTCCGGCGCGTCCTGTCTCTTGATAGTAGCCTTCGAGACTCTTGGGTATGTCGTAGTGGATTACGAAGCGCACATCGGGTTTGTCGATGCCCATGCCGAAGGCGATGGTAGCCACGATGACGTCGATGCGCTCCATGAGGAAAGCGTCCTGCGTCTCTGAGCGTGTCTGGCTGTCAAGTCCTGCATGATAAGGTGCAGCCTTGATTTCGTTGGCACAGAGCACAGCGGCAAGTTCCTCCACTTTCTTGCGCGAGAGGCAATAGATAATGCCGCTCTTGCCTCCGTTCTGCCGGATGAACCTGACTATCTGTTTGTCGATTTCCTTCGTCTTGGGCCTCACCTCGTAATAGAGATTCGGGCGGTTGAACGAGCTTCTGAACTCCGTGGCATCCATGATGCCGAGACTTTTCTTGATGTCTGTGCGCACCTTGTCGGTAGCAGTGGCCGTCAGCGCAATGATGGGAGCCTTGCCGATTTCGTTGACAATGGGCCGGATACGGCGGTATTCGGGCCGGAAATCATGTCCCCACTCAGAGATACAATGAGCCTCGTCGATGGCATAGAAGCTGATGCTGCACGTTTTCAAGAACTCCACGTACTCCTCCTTCGTGAGCGATTCGGGTGCGACGTAGAGCAGTTTGGTTTTTCCGCTCGTGATGTCCGCCTTCACCTGATCGATGGCCGCCTTGTTGAGCGACGAGTTCAGGTAGTGAGCCACTCCATCCTCCTCGTTCATGCCGTTGATGACATCCACTTGGTTCTTCATCAGGGCAATGAGCGGCGAGATGACGATGGCCGTTCCCTCCATGATGAGCGAAGGCAACTGGTAGCACAGCGATTTTCCCCCGCCAGTCGGCATGAGCACAAAGGTATCCTTTCCGGCCAGCACGTTGCGAACAATGGCCTCCTGGTCCCCTTTGAATTTATCGAATCCGAAGTATTGCTTCAGTTTCTCTGAGAGGTTCACTTCTTTTTTCATAGATAATACGGTCTCTTTTCTGTTTCGAATGTGTTTTCAATGGTAGTTGTCAGTCAAGTTCAGGCACTTTCCAACCTGCGCAGCTTCGACTTATCTAACTGTTTGCGTGCATAGTCGAGCGTCACCTCGAACGATTTCTGCTGTTTTGACGGGATATCGAACATTGCATCCATCATCACGCTCTCTACGATGGAACGCAGTCCACGAGCTCCCAGTTTGTACTCCACGGCCCTGTCCACCAGATAGTCGAGCGTATCCTCGTCGAAGGTGAGTTTGATGCCGTCCATCTCGAATAGTTTCTCGTACTGTTTCACGATGCTGTTCTTCGGCTCCACCAAAATCTTTCGCAGTGCCGTGCGGTCCAGCGGGTTCAGATAAGTCAGCACAGGCAGTCGCCCGATGATCTCAGGAATGAGTCCGAACGACTTCAGATCTTGCGGCAATATGTACTGCATGAGGTCCTTCGTGTCGATGTTGCGTACGTTCTGCACGCTGTTATAACCCACCACATGCGTATTCAGTCGCTGAGCGATTTTGCGTTCAATGCCGTCGAAGGCGCCACCGCAGATGAACAGGATGTTGCGTGTGTCCACGTGGATGTAATCCTGGTCAGGGTGTTTGCGCCCACCCTTCGGCGGAACGTTCACGATTGTGCCCTCGAGCAACTTCAACAGACCCTGTTGTACACCCTCGCCGCTTACGTCGCGCGTGATGCTGGGGTTGTCGGCCTTCCTTGCTATCTTATCAATCTCATCAATGAACACGATGCCACGCTGGGCTGCCTCCAAGTCATAGTCGGCCACCTGCAGCAGACGGCTCAGGATGCTTTCCACATCCTCGCCTACGTAGCCAGCTTCGGTGAATACCGTGGCGTCGACAATGGTGAACGGCACGTCGAGCATCTTTGCGATGGTGCGCGCCAGAAGCGTCTTTCCCGTTCCGGTGCTGCCCACCATGATGATGTTGCTCTTTTCAATCTCCACCCCATCGTCATCCTGCGGCTGCATCAGACGCTTGTAATGGTTATAGACAGCCACGGAGAGGTAGCGCTTGGCCTCGTCCTGACCGATGACATATTGGTCAAGGTGTTTCTTGATGTCGTGCGGTTTCGGCACCTTCTTCATCTTGAAGGGCGTCTTTGCCCCTTCTTTTGTCTGATAGCGGATGCCGGACGACGTAACGATTTCGTATGCCTGCTCCGTGCAGTATTCGCAGATGTACCCGTTGATGCCTGTTATCAACAGCTTCACTTCCGACTCACTGCGGCCACAGAAGCTACAAACTTTCTTTTTCATTATTCTTTTTCTTCAATACGGCATCTATCATCCCATACTCGCGCGCCTCTTCGGCGGTCATCCAGTAGTTGCGGTCGCTGTCGGCCCACACTTTCTCGTAGGGTGTGTGCGAATGCTCACTGATGATGGTATAGAGCTCTTTCTTGAACTTCATGATTTCCTTCGCCTCAATCTCAATGTCAGAGGCCTGACCCTGCACGCCGCCTAACGGCTGATGAATCATCACGCGGCTGTGTGTCAATGCCGAACGCTTGCCTTCCTGACCACTCACCAGCAGCACGGCAGCCATCGAAGCAGCCATACCGGTACAAATGGTGGCGACGTCGGACGATATGAACTGCATGGTATCATAAATACCAAGCCCGGCTGTGACACTGCCACCCGGCGAGTTGATGTAGATAGAGATATCCTTTCCTGGGTCTGTCGAGTCTAAATAGAGCAACTGCGCCTGCAGCGTGTTGGCTGTGTAGTCGTCAATCTCTGTTCCGAGGAAGATGATGCGGTCCATCATCAGCCTTGAGAACACATCCATCTGCGTCACGTTCAGCTGTCGCTCTTCCAGTATGTAAGGGTTCAGATACTGAGCCTGAGCACGCACGACATCGTCGAGTGCCAGACCATTCATTCCTAAATGTTTTGTTGCGTATTTTCTAAAATCGTTCATCATTCAAATAAGTTTGGGGATGAAAAAAGAGGCAATCCACCTCTTTTCTCCATATCTAATGACAAAGATAAGAAAAAAAAGTGGATAACCTCTTATCAGAAGTGATTTTTTTCTAAAAAAAAGATTTTTTAAGCCTGTTCTGCTTCGAAAAGCTTATTGAACTCATCCAATGTGGCCGATTTCTCGTTCAGTGTCACAACTTTCTTCAGAGCGTCGGTCAGTTTCCGGTCAATGCTGCGATCCACCAGACCGTCAACGTATTCCTTCTTCTTCAACATGTCCTGAGCATAGTTCTCCAAATACTCTTCGGGGACGTTGTTCATACCATACTGTGCAAACTGTGCACGAGCAGCCTCTTTGGCAGCCTCTTTCACGTCGGCGTCCTCTATTTTGATACCGTTAGCAGTGACAAGCTGTTCCTTGATGAGGTGCCACTTCAGCTCCTTAATGCTGGCGGCGAAGTTCTTGTCGACGTATTCTTCACCCTTGTCCTTGTTGTTGTTCTTCATGATGCGCTTCAGCAGGTCATCGGGGAATGTCAGCTCGCCCACCTTGTCCTCGCAGTACTTGCGCAGGTCGTGAATGAATCGGAAGTCGGAGTCGTTGACGAACTGAGCCTTCAGGCCTTCAGCAATCTTCTCGCGGAACTCCTTCTCGTCCTTCACCGTACCTTCACCGTACACCTGGTCGAAGAGCGACTGGTTCACTTCCGACTTCACGTAGCGCGAAATCTCAGTAATCTGATAGCTGAAGTTGCCGGCATGGTAGCCCAGGTTGGCCTTGTCCACCTTCAGGAAGGAAGCCAGCTCGGCGTCGCTCTGATAAGCTTTGCGCGGGTTGAAGGTAATGATGTCTCCCAACTTGGCACCTTCGAAGAGCTTCTTCTGCTCCTCGTCCTTGATGTAGGTAGGCATGACAGTGGCTTCAGAGAGCTCGATTCCGCCCTCCTTCGTGCTACCGTTCTCGTCCAGCTCACGCAGGTCGCCTTTAATCATGTCGTTCTCCTGATAGTCCTCAACCTTCTCGTTGTGGCCAGCACGCTGTGCGAACATGTCCACCTGACGGTTCACCAGCTCATCGTCCACCGTAATATTATAATAGTCAATCTTGTCCTTGTCCGTCAGTTCAATCTTGAACTCGGGAGCCACGGCGATGTCGAACACGAACGTGTAGGGAGCAGCACCTTCCACGTCCACCGGAGTCTGCTTGTCTGAAGGCATCGGCTCGCCCAACATCATGATTTTGTTGTCGTTCACATACTTGTAAATCTCTTGGCCGAGCAGTTTGTTAATCTCCTCTACCTTCACGGCAGTGCCATACTGGCGCTTGATGAGACTCATCGGCACCATACCCGGACGGAAACCCGGCATCTGTGCCTTTTTGCGATAGTTTTTCAGTGCCTTGTCCACGTTTGCCTGATAATCGGCTTCTTCTACTGTCAGCGTCATCAGGCCATTCACCTTGTCAGGATTCTCGAATGTAACTTTCATCTTCTTTATCTGTTATTTTGATTAATATTCACTTCACTGCAGCCTACACATTCCTCTGCGCAGGCGCAATAATCCAAATTGGGGTGCAAAATTACGGATTATTTTCCTAATATTATTATATAATGTGGAAAAATACGATTTTTTAACGTGCGAAGGAGGCGAGAAGGCAGTCACCCCAACTGACACCAAAGTCCCCGACAAGCTTCAACAGAGGAAGAACCAGTAGCGCATATAGTTCGGAATTATCTTGACAAAAAGTCGAAAAAAGTGCTCTGAGAATCGATTATTCTGAAATTAAAATCCTGCGGCCGCAAATACGCGAAATTTGAGAGTTTTCTAAAACACTGGAAACAAAGCACTTGTATTTTCTTTACATTTTTGACGCTTGCAGAATGGCCCATTTTACACTTCAAAACGGCCCATTTTACTTTCCCAAATGAATCATTTTGCCGAGCAAAATGGGCCATTTTGCGATGTAAAATGAGTCATTTTGAAATTGAAGAAAAATTTTGGGAACTATATACCTGTTGTCCCCGAAAGTAGCGACTAGCAAACTTTAGCTTTTATCTAGCTATCCTTAACTAAAAAAATTCCCGTTTTACTGGAAAAATGCGTACCTTTGTATTACCTTTAAGACAAAGGAATA
>JAFPME010000040.1 GCA_017402445.1 Prevotella sp.
CTGATACCCGTGCACTTGCCAAGCAGCACCTTCTTGATAAACAACGTCAACGGAATCGCCACGTCGTGCTCCAACTCGACAAAACGATTGTATGAGACAACGTGCGGGAACAGATGGCGCATGTGTTTACAGACGGCTTCCTGATAGAAGTGCTTCAGGCAGCGGTAGCCGGAGTCGTGGAAAAGTATCAGGATGAGCATCACTTCCGACTTGGACAGTGTAGAATCACGGTGATAAGCGCGCTTTTTAGCCTCCTTTATGGTATATTTTGCCAGAGCATTCATTGTTGCAATTCGACTCGTGAGAAAAGGAAACGACACGTAGTCTTTTTCTCTCCCACACAAAGAGTGAACTCTTGCATAACTTTGTCTGGTTTTCACAGAAACTTATGTTAGCCAGCATGTAACCATAGCAGGTTTCTACAATTCATAATGCGAGACATTAATACTAATTTCAGAAGCAGACGACTTGGCTGCAGTCTGACACCAAGGCATCGTGAATCCCGTACAGTTCGAGTAGGGAGATTCTCAGGCACATGACATTGGGGCCAATCAGACCGCGGTGACAGCCTGACTGGACCTTGTAACGTGGCGGCTGCGTCGTTTTTACCGGATGAAGTTCATGGAGTGCCTTTCGTTCTCACGCGCAGGAGCCGACGGACTGCCGTCATGCAGTTTCTCTAAGAGCCAGGCCATGTTGTTGGCCAGCGTGCGCATGGTTTGCATGCCCTCGCTGTCGAGCTTCGCCTCACCCTTGTTCATGCCGTAGGCGATATTCCAGTACTGCGAGCCGACGACATACATGTTCATCATCTGGAACATCATGTTCAGGGTCTGGAAAGCTGCCGTGGCCCCGCCGCGACGACAGACGGTCACGGCAGCCGCAGGCTTGTTCTGAACGTATCTGCCCGACGAGAAGAACAGACGCTGCATCAGCGAGAGCACACCACCGTTGGGCTGACCGTAGTAGACGGGGCTTCCGACGACCAGCGCGTCCGAGTGGGCCATTTTCCGTGCCACGTCGTTGCACAAATCGTCATTGAACACACACTCGCCCTTCTTGTGGCAGGCACCACAAGCGATGCACGAACGCACAGCCTTTCTTCCAATCTGCACGATTTCTGCTTCGACGCCGTGCTTTTCCAGCTGAGTGGCAATCTCCTTGAGCGCACCGAAAGTGTTTCCGTCGGGCCTCGGACTGCCATTAATCAATAATACCTTCATTTTCCTGTTTGCTTTTTCATTGGTTTGTTCCGCTTCCTCGTCGGCTGCTGGCGACGACTGTTGCGTGCCTTCACCGTCCGTTTCGTGTATTCCTGCAGCAGACAACATGGCCGCCACGGGTGCGGTGATGGCGGTACCTGCAGCTGCCAAGGCTGTTTTCTTGATAAAATCTCTTCTGTCCATAGCCGTGTAAAACTGTTTTGGGTCCGTATTTTTGTTCAGAATATGAATCCCGGCAATGACGATTCATGAGGACAAAGATACGAAAAAGAATGCTATGTTCAAAATGAAAGATTGCTTTTATTTCCGGTGTCGGGTGGAAAAGCCCGTCGGGGCCATGTAGTCCTTGGTGCGTAGGGCATGGGAACAGGGCCGCTCTGCGTCCGGAATCGGAGAGGAAGACACCATTACGTCGCTCTGAAAAAAGCGGACAAAAAGTACGAAAAAGTGCTCTGAGAATCGATTATTCTGAAATTAAAATCCTGCGGCCGCAAATACGCGAAATTTGAGAGTTTTCTAAAACACTGGAAACAAAGTACTTGTATTTTCTTTACATTTTCGGAGCTTTCAAAATGACTCATTTTGCACTTCAAAACGGCCCTATTGAGCTGGCAGAATGATTCATTTTGTCGAGCAGAATGGGCCATTTTGAAATGCAAAACGGGCCATTCTGGAAATCAGCATTATTTTTATTGTTGTCTTGTACGACTTTTTTACCAAAAAAGAACGAATCGGGCTCTGAAAAAAGTAAAAAAATCCTGCGAAATTTTTCAGTAATTTTTCTTCACAAACATGGTTTCAGTGTCACACGGCCGTACCGTGAAGGGAACAGCACGGCCTGCCCCTTGGTGATGCCAAAGGGCAGGCCGTCGGCCGTCGGTCACTGGTAGGTGATTTTCTGAACCATCTGCCCCGGGTCCACAATGGAGAGCGTGACGACGTGCTCACGACGCTGCCGGTCGAGCGGCAACGACAGAACGAACTCCTTCCGATTCTCCAAGACCTGTATCTTCCACTCGCGCCCCCACTCCTTGAAGACGTTCTTGCAGACCACGTTCTTGCCGCGGTCCACGCTGACAGCAAAGCGGTTGCTGCGGTCCGTGGCGACAGGCCACACGGGAACCACCGAGATGCAGAGCGAAATGGAGTCGGCATCGCTGGCCAGCGTGGCGGAAGGAATCGGAATGTCGATGCTTCCCGTCGTGTTCAGGCTGAGCGGCTGTCCCATCTGCAGAGCCGTCCAGTCGGTGCCGATGCCGCGCAGCAGGCGGAAAGGCTCGCTCACGTTGAGCGTGGTCAGGTCTATCTTGCGACCGAACTCCGGGTGCCGCTGGCTGTCGGGAAGGCGGAAGGCGGTCGTTGGCGTGTCGGTAAGCTCGGGCATCTGATGGTAGAGGGCTGTGTATCCCGGCGGTATCTCCGAGATCATCTGGTCCCACTTGCCATCGAAGAGGGCGTGATAGCGGCCGATGAGCCGTTGCAGCTCCTCGTGGGCGTGGCGCGACTGACGGGCAAAGGCGGTCTCGCCCGTCTCGTGGTTGGCCTGGGCATAGAGGAACTTGCGGTTCATCTGACAGGAGGAATGCACCGCGTAGCCCAACAGCTCGAAGAGTGCCGGGCGCTGCTCGGGAGCCACCGCACGCTCAATGGCATCGTAAGCGAAGCAGATGTCCTGATAGTCGACGAGCCGTTTCTGCGCAGAGCCCGTCTCGAAGGAGAAGTCGGTATCGTAGAGCCGCGCATAGGCCGGTTCGTCCCACTCCATCTCGTAGCCCATGAACTCCGGTTTGCGGTCCCAGGCCAGACGGTAGTAGTTGTCGAGAATGAACTGGAAGGAGGACTGATGGTCCGCGCCGAACACGCGGGCCAGCCACCGTGCCTGGTAGTCGTTCGCATTGTCGTAGCTGAACGAGCCGAAGTCGTAGGCCATGTCCATGAACATCTGCGTCTCAACCTCCATCGGTTTGATGTCGCCCACGTTGAGCAGCCAGTAGCGATCGGCCCCAGCGGCGTAGGCTTTCAGCAGCTCTTCGTACATCAGCATGGGTGGTGTGGTGGGAAGCCAGAGATTGTCGTGGGGCACACCGCAGTAGCTCAGATGGTAGTACACGCCACTGCGGCCGCTGCGCCGCTGTTCTGCGGCGTTGCTCACGCGCTTCATGTAGCCGTAGTTGTCGTCGGGCCACACCAGGGTGATGTCGTCCGGCACGCGCAGACCGGCATCGTAGATGTCGAGCGTTTCCTTGTAAGGTACGAAAATCTGCGGGAGCGACGTGGCTTTGCGCTGTTTGTGCCGTTCAAGTATGTCGCGCTGGCGGGCAAAGACCGTCTCCAGGGTGCGTGCCCGGTCCTTCGGATCGGTGCTTCCCCGCATGGCTTCGTCGTGCAGTCCGCGCATGCCCATGGTGTAGATGTTGTCGAACGAGGCCGTCTCGCGGATGCGGTCATCGAGTTTCTTCAGGATGGTCGCGCTGTTGGTCTCGTAGTTCCACTCGCCGTCGCGCTGCTTGTCCCACTCAGAAGCGGCGGCATTGTTGAAAAGCAGCGGCTCGCAATGGCTCGTGGTGATCATGATTCCCCAACGGTCGGCCACGCGCTGGCTCTCAGGATGGCTGTAGAAAGCACCGGTGCACGAGTGCATGGCGGGGGCCAACATGTTGCCCTTCAGACGCAGTATCAGCTCGCAGACGCGGTCGTAGGTCTTGGGGCCGATGTCGCCCAGGTCTTTCTCGAACGTCCGGGCCGCCCACGTCTTCAGTCCCCAGTCCTCGTCGTTGATGAAGATGCCCCGGTACTTCACGCTCGGCGACTTGCTGACGCAGTTCTCGCGGTAGTCGAAGACACGCTTGCCCGACTTGTCCGCGGGCACATCGGCGAACCAATACCACGGACTGACGCCGATGGCCTCGCTCACATGGAACACGCCGTAGGCCACACCACGGGCATCCGAACCGGTGACGTAGAGGGTCTCGTCGCCCCGACGGCCGATCTTCGTGTCGATGGCATAGCGTTCCCACGTGCCGCGCAGCTCGCGGTGCTGTCCCGTGTGCTTTGTTGTTCCCACCACAATCTGCGGACCCGTGCCGCGACGCGTGCTCACCTGCGGCCGAGTGCCCGCCACGCGCTCAATGTCGTCGGCCAGCACCTGTGCCAGATGTGCCACCAGCGGGGCATCGGCCGGAGCATAGACAATGGTCGCCTTGCTCAGGTCGAGCGCCATCGCGTTCAGGCAGAGGCACGAAGCCACCATCGCCGCGCAGAGCCTTTTCCTGTTTTTACCCTTCATCACTTCCCACTTATGCATTATGAATTATGCATTATGAATTATGCATTATGCATTATGAATTATGCATTATGAATTATGCATTAGAAAGAAACCTTGCGCTCCGGTTCGGTGAAAGAGCAGAAACGGGCCGTGGCCTTCGTCACCTGCAGCACAGCCATGTTGTCATCGTCGGCTTTGTACATGGACTTCAGGCTCTCGTTGCGGTTGAGGAATTCTTCCTTCACGGCCAGCGTCTCGTCGTTGACGAGCGTACCGCTGAGTCGCATCCACTCGCTGCCCGACGACTTCAGGGCGCAGATCTCAAACTTTCCGTTCTTCTCAATCTGTTTGTACACGTCCTTCACCTTGCCCGTCATGATGTAGAGACGGCCGTCGATGATTTCGGAAACGCCGAACGGACGAACGCGCGGCTGGTCGCCGTCGGCCGTAGCGATGAAGAAGGCACCACACTCTTTCAGGTATGCCTGCACTTCCTTCATGTTCGCTTGCTTGGTTTCCTCGCTCAGGGTGTCACTGACCGCTTCCTGCGAAGGTTCTTCGTTCTCCACCGCCTGGTTAGGCTTGCTCTGCTGGCAGGCTGCCATCGAAAGCAGCACGGCCATAACGACTAAAATCTTTTTCATCATTCTGTAATTATACTAAATATGAATTATGCATTACGCATTATGAATTATGCATTATGAATTATGCATTATGAATTATGCATTAAGATATGTGCATTTGCAAAGATAGTCGTTTTCTTTGAAACTGTAAGGATTTTCGCGATAAAACTTGTCATCTTTCATTTTTTCGCTTCGAAAGATGCCGACAAACGAATTCTATTGTTATCTTTGCACCGTCAAAACAAACGAATCTTCAAATAAACAAAAAAATGAAAGAAACAGAACAAGCTATAAAACGCACCGACGGAAACAAAGAAATATACCTCGCTGGCGGTTGCTTCTGGGGAACCGAGCACTACTTCAAGATGATCAGTGGCGTAGTGGAGACTGAGGTTGGCTATGCCAACGGCATCACGGACAACCCCACCTACAAAGACGTGTGCACGGACAAAACGCAGTATGCCGAAACAGTGCGCATCGTGTACGACCCGAAACGCGTCGGCCTGCGCTTCCTCTTGCGCATGTTCTTCAAAGCCATCGACCCCATCAGCATCAACAGACAGGGACACGACGTGGGAACACAGTACAGGACAGGCATCTACTACACCGATCCGAGCGACCTGCCCATTGTTGAAGAGGTGTGGCAAGAGGAACAGGCGCTCGAAGAAGAGCCGCTGGCCGTGGAGAAGCTACCGCTGGTGAACTTCCATCCCGCCGAAGAGTACCATCAGGACTATCTCGACAAGAATCCCGAAGGCTACTGCCATCTGCCTATCGAGTTGTTCAAGTTCGCCAAGGAAGCAAAGCCTGAGACCGACTAAGCTCACGTCTGACAAACAGAAATATCAAGAAACAAAACAGGAGCACCCGTCGAGGGTCCCACTTACGCACCGTACCAGCGGTCGCATCTACCGTTCAACAGAGTCTGCTGACACATCGGCGATGACAAGGTCGGCAAAGTGCGCTGGAGGGAAACAGAAAAACGAGGACGATCCAGTCAGGAAAACCGCACTGGGAACGTCCTCGTTTCTTTTGTTGCATAGCTTCAGGTCGGCAAAGAGCAGTACCTCCTGCGGGGTTCTCTCGCCCCGTGACGAACGAGAGGACGAAGAGCGCAGTGACTCAGGGCCGGTTATTTCACCAGGATTTTCTTTCCGTTCCTGATGTAAATGCCCGCAGCAGTCTTTCTGGTCAGCATGTCACTGTCCACGCGCTGGCCGTTCAGGTTGTAGACAGCACCGTCCTCCTGCTCACCATCAGTCAGACGGACCGGTGTCACGACGCCTTCCTCGTCGCTGATCACCTCGAAGCCGTAGATTTTCAGAGCCGACTCTGTCGCATCCACGCGCCTCATGCCCTTTGCATGGGCCGTACTGCTGCTGCCGCCATAGATGTAGACATACGATTCCTCGCTCACGTTGTAGGGAACTGTCATCTTCAGCTTGCCCTGCAGCACCAGCTCGATGGGGTCGTTGTCGCCGATCTTCACCTTCAGCACCATTGCGCCCAGCGTCTCGGCCTCCACTATCACCTTACCCTTACCGGGTGCTACCTTGAAGACAATGCCCGAGAAGTTGTCCTTGAAGTCCTCGCCGAAGATGTCCTTGCCGTCAATGGCCGAGTCGTCTGTAGGAGTGGTCACCACAATGCAGCCATCCACGGGGTCGTAAGAGCCGTCACCACTGCTGATGTTGAAATAGACATCGCCCACCACGGTGCCGTCGAGGTCGGTATCCTCGTCAAGCTCCGACCCGAAGTCGACGGTCTCACCCTGATCGACAGGAGTGATATCCTGCGGGTCGCTGCCTTCGTATTCTACCCAGTCCCATATATCTGGCGAGAAACGAAGCGGCGTCCAACCATTCTCCTTCGCTGCTGCCACCTGAGTCGTGGTCAACACATTGTGCTCAGATTCATCTGAAGGATCAAAAGCATAGAATACGCCTCCTGTTGAAGGAAGTCCTGCTATCAAGGCATCCATATCAGCACCATTGATCCTGTTGAGACTGATGTGCAACTCCGTCAACGCGGTGTGCTGCGACACGTCAAGGCTCGTCAGCTGATTGGCTGCGCAGTTCAACAGTTCAAGAGCTGAACAATCGGAAACATCGAGTTCAGTCAATGAGTTATTATAGCAATATAAATACCGCAATAAATTGCACCCTGACACATCGAGAGTTGTCAGTTGGTTGTCACCACAATCCAAAACTGTCAGCGCGGTGTTAAGCGACACGTCAAGGCTCGACAGCTGATTGCTAGAGCATTGCAAATCAGACAGCGCGGTATTCTGAGACAACTCAAGGCTTGTCAGCTGATTGTCGTCGCAACCCAAATTTGTCAGCGCGGTGTTATACGACACATCAAGGTTAGTCAGCTGATTGCCCGAGCAACCCAACACTGTCAGCGCGGTGTTATGCGACACGTCAAGGCTCGGCAGCTGACAAATCCCGCAATCCAACCATGTCAGCGCGGTGTTATGCGACACGTCAAGGCTCGGCAGCTGATTGCTGGAGCAAACCAACGATGTCAGCGCGGTGTTATGCGACACGTCAAGGCTCGACAGCTGATTGTCAGAGCAATCCAAAGATGTCAGCGCGGTGTTCTGCGACACGTCAAGGCTCGTCAGCTGATTGCCGGAGCATTGCAACGTTGTCAGCGCGGTATTATACGACACGTTAAGGCTCGGCAGCTGATTGTAATAGCATTGCAAATTATACAGCGCGGTATTCTGAGACACGTCAAGGCTTGTCAGCTGATTGCGGCCACATTCCAACTCTTTCAACGCGGTGTTATGCGACACGTCAAGGCTCGTCAGCTGATTCTCAAAGCACAACAAAAATTCCAAAGCCGTGAAATGTTCAACACCCTTCAGGCTTGATATGCCTCTGCCGCCAACTTCAATCCTTGTCACTGAGTTGAGGACCTCACTATTTAGCATTTCACCTTCTGCCACACCCGTAATAGAAGAAATGTACGCGCGGAAGATGTCGTCGGGGAAATTGTCGGCATTGAGTACTACACCACTTGCCTCTTCGGCACTTGTGATAGTGACCGTCACCTCCATGTTACCGGCAACGCTGTTGTCGGTGTTGTATTGGTATGTAACGGATGTAGGGACAGTCGACGAAGTGAACTGCAGCTTACCGTTCGACAAGGTCGGGGTCACAACGTATGAATTGACCGTAAATGAAGACACCTTCGACAAATCGAAACCGGAAGGAACATCAATGCTGTATTGATTCGAGCCTAAGGAAGAAGCAACCATGGTTTTTGATTGACTATTCACATTTGCGAAAGAAATATTCGAGCACATGCTTAAATCAAGACTCATCAGCTGGTCGCCGTAACAATGGAATGATGTCAGTGCGGTATTTTGCGACACGTCAAGGATCGACAACGGATTGTCGTAGCAATCAAGATATGTCAGCGCTTTATTCTGCGAAACATCAAGACTCGTCAGCTGACTCTCATGGCAAGACAACGATGTCAGCGCAGTGTTTTGCGAAACGTCAAGGCTCGACATGGGATTCTCGCCGCAAGACAAACTTTTCAGCGCAGTGTTATACGATACGTCAAGGCTCGGCAACTGATTGCCGAAGCAATACAACCCTGTCAGCGCGGTGTTATGCGACACGTCGAGGCTCGGCAGCTGATTGTTGGAGCAATACAACTCTGTCAGCGCGGTGAAATGCTCTACTCCTTTCAGGCTTGTTATGCCTCCATTGGCAGAGTATGTTCCACTGACGTTGATGCTGGTTACCGACTTCAGTTTCTCTTCACTCAGCGTTCCTCCTTCTGCCACACCCGTAATAGAAGAAATGTACACGCGGAAGGTGTCGTCGGGGAAGTTAGTCGCGTCGAGGACTACTCCTGAAGAAGCACCAGCTTCCGTGTTGTTATTCTGGGCACTGACATTTGTCGCCGAAGGCAACAGTACCAAAAGAAACAGCCACAGTACCTTTGCACTGAAAGCTGAATAGAAATGGTTTAGTTGTTTCATATTGTTTTTGGTTTGATGATTTAAAGAGGTAAACTTAGTTGCTCAGGACACCTACTGTTAATATGTTACGAAACACGATTCATCGAATGTAGCCGCGCTTGACGGTAAAAGTGTTGGTCGTCCTGTCACTGTTACGGCTACAAAGATAATTAAAATAGTCGATATAATCTTGCTTTTCCTCTATTTTTTTACTACCTTTGCAAAAAAAAGAAATGAGCATTGCCATTTATCAACTGACGTCCACGCTGCACAGCGAGCAGCAGGTAGAACAAGCTGCATCTGCGTTCTTGTCAACATTGGCTCTGGATTACGTCATGTGCGGGGGCGACTTCGCATCATACGGTACGCATTCGTTAGACCTGATTTTCGTCAGGACGGGTGGAACAGAAAACACGTTCCGCGAGCTACTGCCCGCACTGCAGCAAGCATCCTCCGCGCCTTTCTACCTCCTGACCTCGGGTGAGAGCAATTCGCTGGCTGCGGCGATGGAGATACTGTCGTACTTGCAGTCGATGGGCTGTCACGGTGAAATCATTCATGGCAGTCCCTCCCGGGTTTCTGACCGCATCCGCTTGTTGGCTAAGGTGGAGCAAGCGCGTCGAAAGCTCGCAGGAGTGCGTCTGGGTATTGTAGGAGCGCCTTCTGACTGGCTCATTTCCAGCCGTTGGGACGTTCATGCCGTGAAGCGGCTTTTGGGCATCGAGCTGGTGAATATCCCCATGGAGGAGCTGCTCAGCGAGATCGAGCTGACAGCGGTACGCCCGCTCTCGCCTGCGGAGCTGTCGAGATATGGCGACTGCAACATGGGAATCAAGGATTCGCTGCCTGTGGCCCTGCAGGTGCACGAGGCCTTGCGCTCGCTTGTCAGCCGTCATTCGCTGCAAGGCTTTACGCTCAGGTGCTTCGACCTGTTGTCGGCAGTGCGCAATACGGGCTGCCTGGCGCTGGCCTTGCTGAATGCGGACGGTATTGTGGCAGGCTGTGAGGGCGACGTTCCGGCTATGCTCAGCATGAAGTTAGGACAGGCGCTCACGCAATCGAGCGGTTTCCAAGCCAATCCCGCACATATCGACCCCGACACGGGGGAGATTCTGTTTGCACACTGCACGATTCCTTTCAATATGGTGCGGCGATATGAGCTCGACACCCATTTTGAGTCGGGCATCGGAGTGGGCATACGCGGCTACGTGGAGCCGGGGCCCGTTACGGTGTTCAAGGTTGCAGGCGACCTGAGCCGATACTACGTGGAAGAGGGTGAGCTGATACGCTGTGAGGCCTCGCCTGGTTTGTGTCGTACGCAGATGGTACTGCGCCTTCCGCATACGGACTATTTCCTCACCCACCCCATCGGCAATCACCACATCATCTTCCAAGGGCACCATCGGGCAGCCTTCGAAGAGCTCTTGAAAGTTAAGAATTAAGAGATAAGAATTAAAAGTTATCTTTTTAGGGTTAAGGATTAAGGGGAATCATTTTTATATACTATTATAATAGTAAGGAGGAGAGCTGAGGGGTGTGTCAGAAGAGAACGTTGACGGTTCCGATGATACAGCCGAGCAAGGCACCGAGCCACACGATGGCGCGC
Source organism: Prevotella sp. (assembly GCA_017402445.1). Lineage (GTDB taxonomy): Bacteria > Bacteroidota > Bacteroidia > Bacteroidales > Bacteroidaceae > Prevotella. The sequence goes on from JAFPME010000040.1 coordinate 10,697, forward strand.
AGTTCGTGGCGCATGACGCTAAGGATGATGGCCTCTGCCTCCTGCATGTCCATGTCGTTGATGCGGTCGCGGACAATCCGGCTGATGTCGATGGCCTTCAGAATGCGGGGCAGCCGCGTGTTGATGACGTTGATGTAGGCGTTGATGATGACGGTGCGCAGCTGCTGAAGTTGCTCGTCGTGATCCTTCAGTAGTTCGCATACGGGCCTGTCGAGCAGGTTCTGCGATTCGTTTGCGATGAGATCGCGGACGATTTCCTCGGAGTGATCACCTATGATGCCGTTGATGTGCTTGGCCAACAGACTCTCGGCAGGCTCTGCCAACAGCTTGGCGAAATGGCCGGCACCGGGCGCAAGCCCCAGCAAACTGTTCTCCATCTTGCCGATGGCATGGCCTACGGCAGCATGGGCCAGTCGGTTTCCAATCTCGGAATCGGCCAGACGATTGTGGATGAGCTGCGCCAGTTGATGACTTGTATCCTTCTGTATGGCATCGATGTCGTCCGAAGGCAAATAGTGGTGCAGGAAAGTGCGCAGCGTCTCGGTGTTCTGTTTCTGCCGATTTACGAACCGATCATAGCCGCTGCCGATTTTTTCCAGCATGTCGGCCGACAGCAGACTGCGCTCCAGCACCTCTCGGTTCATGAGATTTTCGCTGATGGAGGAACCTACGGCTTCGGCTATGCGGCCTCGTTCCTTGGGAATGATGCCCGGCGTGAAAGGAATACGCAAGCCGAAGATGTACTTTGGCTGATGCGGACGGAACATCATTCGGATGGCAATGTCGTTGGTGACATAGCCGATGACGCCGCCCAACAGGGGTCCGAGTAGATAAGAATAATCCATGTTCTTGAGGTTTTGCCTCCTTCACGATAAGCCTGCGTACGTCGCAGCTCCGTGTCGGCGTGTGCAAAAGTAGGCATTTTCTTTGGTATTGCTTCCGTTTTTGTTTTTTTTGTTAAGAAAAAAGCTTTTTCTTGCAAATAGTTACTAACTTTGCAGCCGTTTTTCAAGTACAGAAAGGAATGTTTTCAAGACTTAGACTACTCATCATACTCATTGCCCTCCCTCTTGCAGGGGCTGCACAGACGCCCAACGAACAGCAAGCACGGAAGATGTTCGACCAAGTTTACGACATGGTGTTCGGACCGCAAGGCTCCTCACTCCACTATTCTGTAAACATCATCGGGCTGTTCAAGACCGAAGGAACCATCTGGTATAAAGGAAAGAAGAGCAAGTTCGTCGATGAGAAATACGATGCCTACAGCGACGGAGTCACCTATTGGCGTGCCGAACGCAAAAAACAAGAGGTTCTCGTATACAGCATGAACGACCCTTCGCGCGACAAGTATGCTACCAAATTCAAGTTCTCGCCCGACAACTACCAATACAGCATCAGCCGCGATGATAAGGCATACTGGATCACACTGAAAGCAAAGCGCGGCGTGAAAGGTATCAAGGAAGCACGCGTACAGCTCGACCTTCATACTCGCTATCCGCAAGCCATCCGCATCAAACTGGGCATTTTCCACACCACGGTGAAGATTACGAACTTCAAGACAGGCAGCATCTCCGACCAGATATTTGTCTTCGACAAGCATCGCTACCCTGGCTACACCATCGTTGACAAACGAAAATGACGAGGAAAATGTGTTAAAATCCTCCTAATTACACCGTCCTTTACGGAAAAATGCGTATCTTTACGGCACAAAGACACCATCGAGCACTACTTTGGCGGCCCCTACCGGGTCGTCGACTTGCAGCCCAAGCAAGTGACAGCGGGACAAGGCGGCAACTGCTTTGAAGTGGAACAGCACTGCCTGTCGCCAGCAGAAGACACAATCCGGCGACGGAAGTTCTGCAACTTTCTGCTGAAGCTCTACTGTTACTACGACTTCCGACTGTCAACCGACGGAGTCAACCGAGCGGAACAACCCGCAGCCACGCTGGCTCGTACGGGCGGTGAACGCCACCATGCAACATAAAACGGATACCACATCCCCTATCTTGAACACATAATCCTATCACTAACATGAAAAAAGCTTTAACGACAGTGCTCCTCATGGTCCTTACCATCACAGCGGGAGCACAGACAAACGTCCTGGAACAACTGAATGAGAACCCCCAGAAAGCATACGGCAACGACTGTCCATACCCTTTCGACAACACAAAACTGACCAAGACGCCGAAAGGTTACAAGCCCTTTTACATCAGCCACTATGCGCGTCACGGCTCGCGATACTACTGGAACGACAAACTCTACAAGGAACTGGACACCCTGCTGAACACCGCTCACGACAAACACCAGCTGACCGCTGAAGGAGAAGCCTTCAGAAGCCGGTTTATGGCAGCTAAACAGGAGCTGACCACCGGTGTGAGCGAACTCACGCAACTGGGCTGGGAGCAGCACCAACGCATCGCCCGAATCATGTACAACAACTTCCCGCAGGTGTTCAAAAAGGGTGGAGACGTGCTTGCCATTGCATCGCTGTCGGGCCGTTGTGTCATCAGCATGTCAGCATTCTGCCAGGAACTCGTACAGTGCAATCCGAACATCGAAATCAGAGAGCAGTCGTCGCGATTCACACTCGACGGAGTCGTGCCCACAGACGGGCAGAATCCCGTCAAGCACCGCTTTCCGAGAGTGCGCCCACGCTTCGAAAAGAACCGCGACAAGTTCAAAATCGCCAACACACTGCACGACGACATCATCAAACGCGTATTCACTTCCACCGAAGGACTGCCCGGCAACCTGCATCACATAAGCAGCAACCTCATCAACCTCTACACTTCGCTGCCCAACATCGGCCATCAAGGAATGATGGGCAACATCATCACCGACAAGGAAATAGCCGAACAGTGGGAAGCTTCCAACCTCGGATCATATTCGTGGGTGTTCGGTCCCCAGTACCAAATGATTCCCATTCTGCAGGACATCATACGGAAAGCTGACAACGTCATCAGTGGAAGAAGTGACAGACTGGCCGACCTGCGCTTCGGGCACGACACCTGCATAGGCCCACTCACCGTGCTCATGGGCATCAACGGAGCCGACCGCGACCCAGAAGATCCCTACGAAGTGAAGAACTGCTACCAAAACTGGCAGACATGCAAGGCTTCAAACATACAGCTCGTGTTCTACCGGGGCAAGAAACAGAGCGACCCCATTCTCGTGAAATGCCTCCTCAACGGCAACGAGGCCACACTGCCACTGCCTGCCGACCTGTTCCCCTACTACCGATGGGCCGACTTCCAGCAGTTCTACACCGCTCGCTGCGACAGCATCAAGTAGAGAGAAGCTGGCCTTCACAACCTTTTTACAAACTACAACCCATCTAAAGAAAGAACCACTATGAAAAGAACGGTCACTATCCTGTTGCTCATTGCCGCATGCTGGCACAACCTCTGTGCCCAAAACACGGTGGAAAGCATCCGACAGCGATATGCTGGCATCAAGGACGACATCACAGAAATGATGAAGGAGGACGGTTTCCCGCCCGTGTACTACGAAGTGAAAGTCGTGCAGAACCTGCCTGGCACCGGACCTCACCACGAAATCACCAAGATGTTCTACGACGAACGCGACGACGACGAAATCTATCCTTCGCACTACCTGACCTTCGCCACCTTGAAGTACAACTTCGCTGCACGCGAGTACTACGAGGAATATCTCTTCGACGACGACGGAAAGATTGCGTTCATCTATGCTCGCACGCCCGAAGCCGATGAAGACACATCCACTATGCACGAACTACGATTCTACTTCTCCAACGGAAAGCCTTTTCGGACAATTGTCAAGAAGGCCATGGTTGATTCGGAAGACTTCAAAACCGAATTCTCTGGCAATAAAACACCGAAGGCTTACGAGGACCTCTACTCGCAATACATAATGACGTCCGACCGTATCAAGAAGCTCTTCGAGGTCACTGAAGCCTCAACCCACATCTGAGAAGCAAAAGAACAAACAACGAACGATGACCATCATTGAACAATGCAGCATCGGAAAAGCGGGGCAGGACAAGTGCGAAGACGCTGTCGTCGCGAACGGACGCTTTGCGGCTGTCATCGACGGCAGCACCAGCAAGAGCCACCAATGGTTCGACCCAGACATGAGCAACGGCCGTCTCTGCATGACACTGGTGCGCCAACAGCTCAACAACATGCCGGCCGACACTTCTTGCGAACGCTTCTGCCATGACATTACGGAAAATGTTCGCGCAGTCTACGAGCGTGCCGCTGCCGACATGGAGCTGCTCACCAACCATCCCACCGAGCGGATGGCAGCCAGTGCCGCCGTCTACAGCCCGGCACGGCGTGAAGTGTGGCTCGTCGGCGACTGTCAGTGCCTGGTGGACGGACAGCCTTACGACAACCCGAAGCCTTACGAAGAGCCCGTAGCCGAAATGCGTGCCGCCTACATACGCCTGCAACTGATGCAAGGTCGGCCTGTCAGCGATTTCCAGAAACACGACGAGGGCCGCGACTTCGTCCTGCCTGTACTGATTGACAGCTGCCGCTACCAGAACAAGACGTTCGCCGTCATCGACGGATTCAGCATTCCGACAGCGAAGATACGGATCATCGACGTCAGCAAGGCCCGCGAAATCGTTCTGGCCACCGACGGATACCCCCTCTTGCGGCCCACGCTCGCCGACAGCGAACACGAGTTGGCGCAGCTCCTGGCCGAAGACCCTCTTTGCATCCATCGTTTCAAAGCCACCAAAGGACTCATGCAAGGCAACAAGTCCTTCGACGACCGCAGCTACCTCCGGCTGCTCACTCAATGAACATTGCCCAAATGGACCACGCGCAGCCCCTCGTCGGTCGCTATGCGGCGAGCCGTCTGTAGCGTAGATAGCGGCGTAGGCTCCACATGGCGCATCCTGTAGTGCGGGAAGAAACGTGTGAGATGGAGCGGAACACTTTCCAAACCGTTCTCCACCATCCACCGACACATGCTCCGAAAGCAGTCCATATCGTCGTTTACATTGGGAATCAGCAAGTTCGTCAGCTCCACCCAAACGCCCGCATCGCGCATGGCAAGAATCGTATCTAGCACAACCTGCAGGCGCCCGCCGCTCACCTTGCGGTACGTGTCGTCGTTGAAGTACTTCAGGTCCACATTGGCAGCATCGATGAACGGCAACAGGTCGTTCAACGGTTCGCTGCATACATAGCCTGCCGTGACAAGAATATTCCACAAACCTTTCTCATGTGCCAACCGCGCCGTATCCATTACATATTCTATGTAGGTGAGCGGTTCGGTGTACGTGTACGCAATGCCCGGACAACCGCGCGCCAGACAGAGGCCGACCACCTGTTCGGGCGTCAGCTCGGCGTGCCCGACATCGTCGGGAGCAGCCTGCGAAATGTCGTGGTTCTGGCAGTGAAGGCAGTGCAGATTGCACCCCGTACAGGCGATGGACAGGCAAGTCGTTCCGGGATGGAAGTGGTACAGTGGCTTCTTCTCTATCGGATCGACGGCCAAAGCGCACGGGCGGCCATAGACCTCGCTCACCAGTGACCCACCGACCAGTCGCCGACTGCGGCACAGACCGCTCCGCCCCTCGCCGATGTGGCAGTGGTGGGGACAGAGCAGGCACTCCACGTCCCCACTCTGCAGCCTTTTGTAGTATCGACATTCGTGTTCGTGCATCAGAAAACAATGGCTTCGTAGACATACAGTTCGGCATCGCGCCAGCCGTCCCAACCCAGTCCGGCCTTGTCGCGCGAGCAGTGACCGGCAAACTCCTCCTTCGTCCAGTTCACTTCGTCGGCCACTTGCGGAAGGAAGGTGCCGCTACGGCGCCCCTTCCGGATGTAAAGCCCGTGGCGATGCAGCTCAAATTCGTCCAGACTGTGGATGCGACGCATCGGCGTGAGCACGGAAATCTCAATATCAACGTCGGGCAGCTCGTCGGCACGCAGGCGTGGGAAACGCGGATCTTCAAAAGCGGCGGCCCGCGCCATCTCTGCAACCGTGGCATGCAGCGGTGCATCTTCGCCGAAATGGCCGATGCAACCGCGCAGCCGTCCGTTCTTGTTCAGTGTCACGAAGGCACCGCAAGGCTGTTCCAGGACAGGCATGTCGCGGCACAGGGCAGCAGAAGAGAACGCCGTTCCGTCGCAGGCCGAGCTTATGCTCGCACGGGCAATGGCCTTGAGCCGTTCTTTTTCAGGCGCAGCCAACGTGAAGCGGCCGTCCGAAGCACCGTCGCCACCGGCAGAAGCAGTGCGCCGGAGAATGGCAAAGGCATGATAGCCCACCACCCGGCGATGGTCATGGTTGTCGATGTCGCCCGAATTCTGATAGAGCAGATGCTTCACTTCGTAGCCGTCGTTGAGCATCAGCAGCAGCGTGACGATGGGATATGACCCGCAGGCACTGGTCGACAGCCCGCGCACGCCGCTGCCTGCGTTTTCTTCAAGCGCGGCGACAAAACGCTCCACGCTGCCACTCTCGATGGCCTTACCTGTCAGAGCATCCACACGGTAAGCATCTTCGTACGAAGGATAGTGCGAGAAGTCGCTGCTGATGACGAAGAGGTTGTCTTCGTTGAAATAAGGTCGGAGCGCGGCGGCTATCTTTTTCAGCTTCGCGTAGCTGTCGGTCGAGATGATGATGGGCACGATGGGAGGCACGTTGCCCAGCCTGCGCTGCAGGAATGGCAGCTGCACCTCCAGACAATGCTCGCGGTCGTGCGCCTCGGCGCGGTAGCTGAACACGCTGTCGGCCTCCGTCAGCCGCAGGGCCGTCTCTCGGTCCACCTTCACCTGTCCCAAAGGAGTGGCATAGCTGTCGGCTTCGGTGTTCACGGAAGCCCCGTCGAGCCATTCATAGTGGCTCGGACCTATCAGGAAAATGCGTTTGAACGGTCTGTCGGGATTGAGCGCCATGTAGGCTGCAGCAGCCACGTTGCCTGAAAAATAATGGCCTGCGTGCGGCACAATGAGCGCAGCGACATGGTCGAAAGGTACCCGCTCGGCGTGGTTGGCCAGCAAGCTGTCCACATCGTGGCTCAGCCGCTGCGGACTGCTCTCGTAGAAGCGTCCTGCCTGCGTAGCCCCTCTCACTGTCGGAGTGTTGCGGCGAATTGTTGAGTCATCGCTGTTCATATTCATAAACGTTAGTATTAAAGCCGTTAAAAACCATCTGGCTGATGCGGACATGAGGAAAAACGTCTTGAGCATCGTCGTCTGTTTTCATGAATCGTTTGTCGTCGGCATGCGTCCACATGCCATCGTCCCTGCAAAAATAGTAAAAAAAAGCCATAACACAAGGTCTCCGACAGTTTTTTTGTCTCGTTTTTTTCTGCACGACGGCGACTTCAGTCTTCCGCTCGGCCGAGTCTCCGCCTTAGACCACCTCATAGAGTCAAACAAAGACAGAAGTAAGAAAAGTCCTAATAGTCCTAAAAGTCCTTAGAAATAAATAAGAGAAGTCCGTAGTGCAAGGTCAGACGGAATGGAGAATGTCCGAAACGTTCTGTCTGAACGTGCTGTCTGTCTCGTCAACAGCATCTCCGAAGATTGCCAAAGCTGCGTGCCTGGACTGCCATTTCAGTGAAATTGCGCAGTAATATCAATGAAATTGCACAGCAAAATCAGTGAAATTGCTGAGCAAAATCAGTGAAACGACAAGTCATTGCTGTCGGTTTGCCAACTCATCTGAAGCCTTCCGTCAAGACCACTGCGGCCTACAGGCACATCAAGGACAATCCTTCGGAAAGGAAGCAGCCGAGGTCCGTCCGCTCTTCAGCTGCATTTCGCTTTCGGACAATGGCTGCAGATGTAGGTGTAGACGAACTCGAAGTCATCGTCCACGTAGATTTGGTTCTTACAGAAAGGCTCATTCACCTTGATGAGATGTCGGCGAGGATAAGCCTTCACGCGTCTGACGGCCGAGAACGTGGAGTAACTGGAGGTCTTCGTTGCCGACAGCAGGCCCGATCCGGCAGCCGTCGGTTTGCCCGCCGCGAGGGCGGCGAAGGCAGAAATCCAGCCGACCACCTGCCCCTTCTTCACCTGTTTCTGCAGCTGGCGGTGAAGAATGCCTTTGTCGTCCATCTCGAACACCACCACATACTTGCCTCCATACATGGCAGCCACGATGAGATAGCCCGCAAGTGTGAGGAAAAAGAAGATGGCACTGATGATGAGAACAATCTGAACGCCGCTCTTCAAGGCGTTGATGCCACCTCCCTCGAAGAGCCCGATGAGCGTGATGAACGCTCCGATGCCGAGGATGATGCTTCCGAAGACCTTGAAGAGCAGGAAAAAAATGGTAGGATTGCGAAACATGTCAAGCTCGCTGATCCAACGGTACTTGCCGTCGGCGCAGAGCGTGACCTGCCGCAGCCGGACGTTGGTCGTCCCCGCGTCGGACGGGACGGGATTCGCATTTTGTTCCATGAGGGCTGTCTTTTTGTTTTTGGTTACAAGAGATGGGCAGCCGGTCAGCGCACGCCACCGCCCGAACCGCCACCTGAGAAGCCGCCGCCACCACTCCACGACGACGACCCACCGCGTCCGCTGGCCCTTGCTTCGCGCTGAGCCTTCAGCCGTTCGGCCTTCGACGTGCCCGAGAGGAAGGCTGTCTGGATGGCAGGCAGCGTGAAGTCGTCGGCCATCTGCTGCGCCACCTGGTCCATCTTGAAGAATTCGGGATTGATGTTCTTCATGTCCTTGACGACCTGGTCGGCGATTCCGAAGAGTGCGGCGTAGATCATGTAGTCCTTCCAGAGCGACACTTCGTTCACATGCCGCTCGTCGATGAGCGAGAATTCCTTGAGGAATTTCTTCAAGCCGAACAGCTGGCGCACCTCGTCTAACTGGTTTTTAAGATTGCTGATGCTCCGTTTGGTGTGCAGCGTCTGCAAGAAGTCGTCGGTCAGGTCCTGATTCTCACTCCGCTTCATCCATTTCTTCAGTTCCTTCGGCTCCAAGATGGCATCGTCGCCTGCCGCAAGGCGGAAGATGTTGTGTATCTGGCGAAGCAGCTTGGGCTGACGGTCGGCGTCTTTGAGTGGGTGGATGACGAACTGCTGCACCACTTTCCCCTTCCTGTTCATTCCCGTCTCTATGCCGATGGCCCCGAGGTTCATCAGTTTCAGTACGCTGGCCGAGAGCAGGTTTTTGTAGTTCGGGGAGAAGTATTTGTAGGCATTGATTACCTCGTTGCCCCACTGCAGGTTGCCGTTGGCCGGAATGTCGCGATACCAGAGCAGGTCTTTCTGCACCTGCTTGCGCGACTTCCATACATAATAGATGTACAGTCCGATAAGAAGGGGCGGCATCAAGAAGATGAAGATGATGAGCAGCATCAGGTAGAAGTCTTCCTTCGCGCTTCTCTCGCTGATGCCGACAGAAAGATAGTCGCTGTTCTCGAATGCCCGCTCGCGTACTTGCTCGAAAGAGCCGCTCTCAGTAACAGCCGGTGAGAAGAGTCCCTTGTCGAAACGAGCCATCACGATCAGCGCACTGCCGCTGCTGAAGGGCTCGCTGGTCTCGGCCACGATGGAACCGTTCTCCACCTGGACGTCGCCACGATAGCGGAACGCCCACACACCGGTGTTCTCAACGTTCAGCCACACGCCTTTTCCGCCCGCGGCAGCAAGCGAGTCGGCGGCCGACGCTGCGGGAACGATGGTCACGCGCACATGGTCGGGTCGCGGACTGAGGTTCTCGGCCGCGAACATGTAGTTGAAGCCGTCGGCATCAGAGTAGGCACGAAGCAGGTTGGTGACCGTGTATGTCGTCGTATAGACACGACTGCCCGTGTCGCCCAGCCCCCAGCACAGCTCGTAGCCGCTGCTCGTAGTGACGATGCCGCACTGGTTGGTCTTCTCGATGCGCGTGCGGTCGACATCCCACGAGCCGATGTTCTCGAACTTGTTTCCCTTCTCGTCGGACACCTGCAGGTCGCGCACTTCGCTGCCGTTAAGGTTCCCCACGACGATGTAGCACTCGGTGCCTTCAAGGTCAATCTCCATGTAGCGCGTTTCGGTGATGCGCGCATCGCCGTTGGGACTCAGCACGACCTGAATCTGCAGGTCGTTCAGCTGCGGTGCAGCGCGGCCTGTCAGACAACATGCCGCGAGCAGCAGCACAAGACAGAGAGGAAAGAGCTTCCTGTTCATCTTATTTCTTGAACGCTTCGTTAAGATTGGGGTAGCCCTTCTTCTGCGGTTCGTCGGTCTTCAGATAGTCTCTCTGACTGAAGTTCAGCATGGATGCCACGATGGACGAGGGCCACTGGCGAACCATACGGTTCATTTTCGTCGCCGTGTCGTTGTAAATCATACGCGACATGCGCACATGCTCTTCGTATTGGCGCACACCCTCGGTCACCTCCTTGTACAGATCGGCGGCCTTCAGGTCGGGATATGCTTCGCCGATAGCAATCAGACGGCCCATCACCTGCTGCAATGCGCCTTGCTGTTCGTTGACGGCGGCAGGCGAATTGACATCTTCACCACGCCGCTGACGAATCACTTCGATGAGCGTTTCCGACTCATGCTTGGCATACTGCGCCGCCGTCTGCGCCAATGCTAACATGGCATCCCAGCGCGAATTCAGCTGCACCTCAATCTGACTGAGCGCATTCTTACACATTTCATCAAGGTTGACCAGCGAACGCTGCGTGCTCACGAAGTAGCCAATCACGATGACTACCAAAAGGACAATAACAATTAAAGCTGGAATCATAGTTTTGTGGATTTAAAAATGTTCATACTGCAGAAATGAGGAAAGTTGCCGACGCTAACTTCTTGGGCACAAATATAAACAAAATCTTTCAAACGGTGGCACAAAATGTAAAATATTTTAGTTTTTTCGCACGAAGAGCAAAAAATTGTCACAATCGGCCAGAACCGCATCGCTTTTATCAACGATTTCAACAAGAAACTCTATGTTGTCACAAAAAAAGAAGGGATTCGCTTTGTACTGCACACCTTTTTTCGTAACTTTGCGGCGAAAGCCATCATGCATTACTACCTATGCATTATGAATTACTAACTTTGCATTGCTAACTATGCATTATGCATTATGAATTATGAATTATGCATTATGAATTATGCATTATAACTCCCCCCTATGGAAAAGAAAAACAGACAGCGTAACGACATGAGTCGCCGCGACTTCCTGCGACGGCTCGGAATAGGAGCAGGATCAGCCATGGCCCTCATGGCCATGGACCCGCTGAGCATACTCGCACATGACGAAAAGAAAACAACCGGCGACAACCGCATGACCTACCGCATACAGCGAGGCACAGGCGAACAGATTTCCCTCTTAGGCTTCGGCATGATGCGACTGCCCAACAATCAGGAAGAGGTCAACCAGCTCGTCGACTATGCCATCGAGCACGGGGTGAACTACTTCGACACCGCGCCGATGTACATGAGAGGCAATTCGGAAGTGCTCATGGGCAACGCACTTTCACGACATCCACGCGAAAAATACTATGTTGCCACGAAGATGTCAAACCAGAACGAACGCCTGTGGCCGATCGATGAATCGAAAAAGCTCTACTACCAGTCGTTCCAACGCCTGAAAACAGACCATCTCGACTACTATCTGCTACACGGCATCGGCACAGGAGGCATGGATACCCTGAAAGGACGGTTCCTCGACAACGGACTGCTGGACTTCCTCATGGCAGAACGCGAGGCTGGACGCATACGGCATCTCGGATTCTCATACCACGGCGACGTCAGAGTGTTCGACTGGCTCCTTGACCACAACGACACATACCACTGGGACTTCGTACAGATACAGATGAACTTACTCGACTGGCGTCACGCCTCGCTGAACAAGAACGGGTGGAGGAAAGATGCCGACGCGGAGTACCTGTACAACAAATGCGAGAAGCTCAACATACAGTGCGTCATCATGGAACCGCTCAGGGGCGGCGCTTTGGGCAAACTGCAAAAGGAACTGACAGAGCCGCTGACCGCCCTGCGACCCGACGACAGCCCTTCACGGTGGGCTTTCAGGTGGGTGGGGTCGCACTCAAACATCCTCACCGTGCTCAGCGGCATGAACCGCATGGACCATCTCGAAGAGAACGTGCAGACATTCTCACCCCTCGATCCCTGCAACGAGAACGAGAACACACTGCTCGCCAGCATCGCCGACACCATGGCCGGATTCCCCACCATTCCTTGCACCACTTGCGGCTACTGCATGCCGTGCCCCTTCGGAGTGGACATCCCCGGCAACTTCGCCTACTACAACGACGCGGTGAACAACAAAATCCTGCCACTGCCCGATGCAAACGCCGCCGACTTCGCAGACCGACAGAAGCAGTTCGCCGACGGTCTGCGTTCAGCCCTAAACGACACGGCCACATGGGCTACGGCCTGTCAGGACTGTGAGGAATGTCTGCCCAAGTGCCCGCAGCAGATACGCATACCCAACCAGATGGCACGCATCGTGGAGACGCTGCCAAGAAAGGAGTAAACGAAGCTACGGAAGGAGCGAGAAGGCAACATCCATCATGTGCGTGAACGTGGTCTGACGCTCCTCCGCCGTGGTTGCCTCGCCCGTGAGCAGGTGGTCGGAAACGGTGCAGATGGCCAGCGCACGGTTGCCTGAGCGCGCAGCATTCATGTACAGAGCCGCAATCTCCATTTCAACCGCCAGCACACCCATCTTCATCCACTTGTCGTTGTGAGGAGTGTCGGCGTAGAAAAAGTCGGACGAGACAACGTTGCCTACCTTGTAACGGTAGCCCAGACGGTCGCAACAATCAGCAGCCGTACGCAGCAGCGAAAAGTCTGCGATTGGAGCGAAAGTGCCCGGAAGCTCGAACTGGGAAGCATAGTTCGAGTCCGTGCAGGCACCCATGGCAATCACAAGGTCGCCAACATGGAGCTCGGGATGCATCGCTCCTGCCGACCCGACCCTGATGATTGTCTTCACACCGTAGAAATGAAACAGCTCATACGTGTAGATAGAGATGGAAGGCATACCCATGCCGTGGCCCATCACGCTGACACGCTTCCCCTGACGCGTGCCAGTGTAGCCCAGCATGCCGCGCACGCTGTTGAAGAGCACGGGGTTCTCAAGATAATTCTCTGCCATGAACTTTGCCCGCAAGGGGTCGCCAGCCATGATCACGGTCTCTGCAATCTCGCCCATTTGGGCGCCGATGTGCGGTGTTGGAGGATTTTTACTCATAGTTGATAGTTTTAAAGATTTGAGCGTTCCCATTAACCGGGAAGCGGCGTAAGCCTAAGAACAGTTAAAAAGGACAAAGGACGCGAGGACAAAAAGAATGATGAACCATGCATTAATATGAAGAAGAGTAGCATACTGGCTTTATCATTTGCCATTTGTCATTTGTCATTTAGCCCTGCAAGGGCGAACATACTGGCTTTATCATTTGTCCATCTGTCATTTGTCATTTAGCCCTGCAAGGGCGAACATACTGGCTTTATCATTTGTCCATCTGTCATTCGTCATTTAGCCCAGCAAGGGCGAACGACAAGGGCAAAAATAAGAAAAAAACAACAAACCCGCAAACAATAAGTCATTTTTCTTTCAACAAACGACCTGTTTCGCTTTTTTTCCTGTATATTTGCAAGGCAAAATGCGCATCATCTCATCGTCGTAGACGATTTTACAAAGCCAAGCAACTAAAAGAATTATAAAGGCAAAATGAAAATGAAGAAAATGTTTTTAATGCTCACCCTCGCCTGCCTGTGCATACTAAAGGCAGCCGCACAAGGGGTCTACGACTACAATGTGAAGGACGACATGGGAAACGATGTCAGCCTCAGACAGTACAAAGGAAAAGTACTGCTCATCGTCAACACCGCAACACGATGCGGATTCACACCCCAATACAAAGACCTGCAGACACTCTACGAGAAATACCGCGCACAAGGATTCGAAATCCTCGACTTCCCCTGTAATCAGTTCGGACAGCAGGCACCCGACTCCATACAGCAGATACACCAGTTCTGCACGGCCAACTTCAACATCGAGTTCACACAGTTTGACAAAATCGACGTCAACGGCGAAAACGCACACCCACTGTTCACATACCTGAAAAAATGCAAAGGATTCGCAGGATTCAACCTACAAGACCGCATCGGAAAACTCCTCGACCAGCGTTTCAGCCAACAAGACCCCGACTACGCAAAGAACCCAGACATCAAATGGAACTTCACCAAGTTCCTCATCGATAAAGACGGACAAGTGGTCAAGCGCTTCGAGCCAACAGCAACGGCACAAGACATGGACGAAGACATCAGCAACCTGCTCCGCAGATAGTTTTAAAGATTTGAGCGTTCCCGTCAAGTGGGAAGCAGCGTAAGCCTAAGAGCAGTTAAAAAGGATAAAGGATGCGGGGACTAAAAGAATGATGAACTATGCATTATGAATTATAAATTAAGCATTAATATGAAGAAGAGTAGCATACTGGCTTTATCATTTATCATTTGTCTTTTGTCATTTAGCCCTGCAAGGGCGAACGATGGGGTGTACTACATGAACGGCAACCAGCTCGTGCCACTCACGGAAACCGACATCACCATAGCCAAAGAGGTCCTAACCATCAGCATCGGCGACGACGGTTATGCACGAGTTGACGTACAATATGAATTCATGAATAACGGAAAAGCCAAGGAAGTCCAGATGGGATTTGAGGCCAACGCACCCTACAACGATGCCACAGCACCACTCAACAAGGAAGGACAACACCCCTACATCCATGATTTCACCGTCACAATGAACGGACAACGACTTCATTACACCAATGCTGTTGTCGCCTTTTCCTACGATGGAACCGACTTCCAACCCCTCGACCTCAATAAGTGGAAACCCGATCACAATCTCGATTGCCACGAATTGAAAGAAGAAGGAACAGACAGCATCACTCCCTTTTCATACGCTTACCTATTCAAAGCGCACTTCGAGAAGGGACTAAACACCGTACACCACACCTACCGCTACATGATGTCGTTCGGCATCGGCCGGACCTTCGAGATACCCTACTGGCTCAAACCAGCCATGCGATGGGCCAATCATCAGATAGATGACTTCACACTGCGAATCAAGGCAGAGAACACAGCCAAGCACTTCTGTCTGGACGACTCTCTGTTCCAGTCCGCTCCATTCAGAGTCACACAGGGAACAGGAAAGGTGAGGTACGTAATGCGCTATGGAGACACGAAAACAGTCGAGGTTTCACTCAGGAACGGAACCGTCGAATGGCATGGACGAAACTTCGTTCCTGCGTGCAACATCAACATATCATCTGCAGATGTCCTCTATGAATTTTCTTCCGACGGCATGAAGCTCGGCACATTCTACGACCGAAGCGAGCATTTCACACTGATGTTCGTCGACCCCAAAACCGTCAACAAGCGCATCCTGCGCAACCTGCCCTATGCTCATCGCGGCTATGTTTTCAAAAGCAAAGAACTGCAGAAGTACTTCAGACAGCTATGGTGGTACATGCCCGACCCGCAATGGCAGCCCTCTACCGATGACTTCAAAGCTAACGAGATGAAACTGATCAACTGAGGACCCCACCACCAACTCCCGCGAAAGGGGAGGGAGGTATGGTTTCCAGCGCCCGAGAAGGACGGGGAAAACACGATTCGCTTCAATAACAAATTACAAAAAAGAGACATTTCCGTTTCACGCCATCGAATGGAAAGAAGAAGAGATGGCCGTAACGAGAATAATGAGTCCGCTGATTCCTATATAGACATAAACGATGTAGCGGAAGAATCGTGTGGGAATACGGTTGAAAACGTATGCTCCGAGCCATATTCCGATGACGACGCCCCCGACTCCATACAGATAATCAGTCATGACGGCCGTGGTGAGAAATCCGTTCAGTGCCCGGACGAATGTCATCATCAGGTTTCCGACGAGGAAATAGGTCTGCGCCATGGCCATGTAGTGCTTTTTGTCGGGCTCGGAAGCAATGAAGTAAAGCACGGCAGGCGGTCCCTGCATGCCGAAGAGGCCTCCCATCAGACCGCTCAGCACGCCCGCTCCGACCTGAACGGAAGGCCTTGTCGGCAGCTTGATGCGATAGCTGAAGAGGCAGAAATAAAGACTGATGAGCACGAGGGTGCCACCGAGGATGATGTGCAGGTCATGGTCGTGGATTCGCGTAAGTGCGACAATGGCGAAAGCGGAGACAATGATGAATGTCAGCAGGATTCGCCATAGCCGTATCCAAACGATGTACCGACGCAGTCGCCACACGATGGCCGCCGATGTGGTCATTGCGAGCAGCCCTGACAGCGTGGTTGCTTCCCCGTACGAGGGCAGGAAGAACGGCAGCATGGTCATGATGAAGATGCCGAATCCAAATCCTGTCGTACGTTGCACGAAGCTGGCTCCGATGCAGAGCAAGAAGATGGCCAGTGTAATTGCCATCGTAGTCGATCAGTCCTTGAGTGAATAAGTGACAGTTGTCACGACGCGTACCTTCTTTATATATGGTGTATTCTCGTCGCGGTTGTCGATGGAGAACTGTCCTTGGTCGGCCGACACGATTTTGTTCAGACTGCTGTGACTGTTCTCGGCAAACTGCTGAGCTGTCTTCTGTGCGTTTTCGATGGCCTCCTGCATCATCTTGGGCTTCATGTCGCTGAACGACACAAACTCATACTTGATAGGATTCTCGTATCCTCCGTTGACAATAGCGACTCCCTCCTTGAGCAGTTCGCCTTGCCGTGCGATGATGGAGCGTACGAGTTTGACGTTCTGCGAAGTGACGGTGATGATGGAGGTGATGTTGTAGCGGTAGCCCTTCTGGTTGTTCATGTACTGTTCTGCGTTGAGATCGATGACGACGGGGGCGTTGACGTCGATTTCCGTCTCTTTGATTCCGTTTCGTACGAGGAAGTTCTTGATTTTCGCCTGCGTATTGCCGATGGCGCGGTAGAGTTCGGGCAGGTCATTACCGAGCTCCTTGGAGAGGATTGGCCACGTCACCTTGTCGGCTTGCACTTCTTTTTCCGAGAGCCCTTTGACGGTTACCTTGCGGTCTTTGTTGGCATAGTTGTCGATGCCTCCCTTGATGCACAGACCGAGAACAACGATACCTGCTGCGATGATTGCTGCAGAAATGACTTTTTCTTTCATCATAGACTCATGCTTTTAAATGATTAATACTGCAAATTAACAGCTTTTTCTTCGGCCGGAACGGGGAAAAACCCTAAAAGCGGAGGGGGATTTCCCTAATTCTTTTTGTCGCTTCGCTTTGTAAAGGCATCTACGACGATGACATAATGCATAAAGCTTAATTTATAAAGCATGATGAGCAGCCCATTTCCTTGGAAAACGAATCGCATGGCAGAAATACGGGAAAACAATATTTTTTCTCGTGTTTTGTTTCATGTCTCGTTTTTTATTGCTATATTTGTCGCGCACAAAGATGTCAAACCCCCAAAAGAATAACTTATGAAAATCTTGTTTATCGGTGGAACGGGAACCATCAGCAGCGCTATCACGCAACAATTGGCAGCAAGCGAACACGAACTCTGGCTACTGAACCGCGGCAACCGACAGGCAGAAGTGCCTCACGGCGTACGTCAGATCATTGCCGACATCAACGACGAGGCAGAAGTGGACCGAATCCTCGGCGCGCAGATGTTCGATGCCGTGTGCGAATTCATCGGATTCGTGCCGGCACAGGTCGAGCGCGACTACCGACTCTTCGCGCAGCGCACGCATCAGTACGTGTACATCAGCTCAGCTTCGGCCTACAACAAACCCGTGCGCAGTCACGTCATCAGCGAAGGTACGACGCTCGCAAACCCCCATTGGCAGTACTCGCGCGACAAGATAGCATGCGAAGAGCTGCTGATGAACCTCTATCGAGAAAGGCAGTTCCCCGTCACCATCGTCCGCCCCAGTCACACCTACTGCGAACGCAGTGTACCCGTCGGGCTCCATGGCACGAAAGGCAGCTGGCAGGTGCTGAAGCGGATGATGGACCGTAAGCCAGTGCTGGTGCATGGCGACGGCAGCTCGCTTTGGACGCTGACGTGGAACGGCGACTTCGCAAAGGCATTCATCGGCCTGTTAGGAAACGCGAAAGCTATCGGAGAGGCGTTCCAGATCATGTCAGACGAGTCGCTCACATGGAACCAGATCTATGAAGCGGTGGCCAAGGCACTCGGCGTTCCGTTCAAGCCATACTATGTATCGTCGGCATTCTTAGCATCGGTGGCACCGAAGGAGTATGACGTGGAAGGCAACCTCCTGGGCGACAAGGCTGCGACGGTGGTCTTCGACTGCTCGAAGGTGAAACGGGCCGTGCCCGGTTATCAGGCCAGCGTGCGCTTCGAGGAGGGCGTTCGTCGCTGCGTGGCCTACGTGCTGTCCCATCCCGAATGCCAGCAAGAGGATGCCGTGTTCGATGAATGGTGCGACCGTGTGATAGCTGCACAGGAAAAAGCAAAGAAAGAACTCTTGGCAATGCATAATTCATAATGGATAATTTATTGGCCGTCGTGGTACGACGGCATACAGGACGTTCTTGGTAATGCACAATTCATAATGCATAATTGATAATCGAACGATATGAGAAAGAAAGGACTTACAGCCTTGTTGTTCGCAGCAGTCGTCACTGCGGCAGCATCGTGCCAGACGAAGGCCGAAAAAACGGTTGCAACAGAAACGGATCCGGCAAAAGTGACGGAAGAGGTGCCCGTACAGAAAGTAGACATCGACACGACGGACTCACAGGGCAGGCTGAAGGATGGGCAACACTGGACGGACGGATTCGCCTCGTACGTCGTGGAAAAACGAGGTGACTGCTTCTTCTTCTTCGGAGGAACCACACATGAAGGCGGATACACATTCGGACTGCAACCACAGAACGACGGCTCATACCGAGTGAAAGAGAGCAACTGGTCGATGATTGAAGACAAAGAAGCAACCGAACCTAAAGAAGAAGGCTACGTCTCGCTGAACGGGGCAGGACAACTTCTGAATGCCCGTCACTGCCGTTTGGCTGGCGAAGAACTGCTGGTCGTGAGCAACGAAGGTGGACAAGCAACCGACGTGCTCGTGCTCTACGACGGAGAACTGAGCAACCGCATCGTCTATGAAAAACGCCTCATCCTGGCAGGGAAATACCAGCAACTGGACGGAAACGGCGAACTGAAGTTCACAAACGACGGGAAAGTGCTGATGCCTGGCGAAACAAAGCCCGTGGCGTTCGTCTTCGAGCCCGACGGCAACGACCTCTACTGCGACGTATTCAAAGTGAACGGACGTTATTACGGATTCATGATGACAGAAGACGGATTGGAACTCTACGAAACAAACAAGAACGCTGACGAAGGAAACTACGAACAAGGCCGACTGGTGGGGAAATACAAGAAAACAGCCTCGGCAGACAATCCCAACAGCAGCTGGCCCTACGGCTTCACGTCACACACGGTACTTACAACCGGCATGCTGGAATCGTTCTCCGTATCCATGCTCCGCCTCATCCGCAACGAGATATGGGCCCGACACGGATATGTCTTTGCCGATGCCGAACTGGCCAAACGCTTCAGCAGCCGACGCGACTACAAGCCCGCCGACGACAACAACGCCATCGAGCTCTCACCATTGGAGCAAGTCAACGTGAGCCTCCTGCGTTCGGAAGAACTGCGCCGCAACAAGTTCGAATAAATGCATTAAGCATTATTCATTATGCATTATGCATTAAACATTATGCATTATTCATAACGCGTCAAGAAGAATGAAGGCTGCCCAGTAGTAAGGGTCCTGATAAAGCTTCTTGATGCTGTTCTTTTTTGCCCTCTTCTTCCGAGCGGAGAAAGCCCTTCGCTTGCTGCCGGAAGCTGTCTCCACGTCAAGCGTGCGCAGGTACTGCTGAGCGCGACGCAGGGCTTCATGCTTACCCACACCCTCCATCAGGTAGTCATAGAACCGCGACATCAGCAGGCGCGTCGCAGCGTCGTCAACCTTCCACAGGCTCATGAGCAGCGTCTGGGCACCGGCCTTCTTGAAACCGCGCTGTAGCCCGAAGACACCGTCGCCCGTCACCTTTCCCAAACCCGTCTGACAGGCAGACAAGACGAGCAGGTCGAGCCCCCGCAGATTGAGCAGCGAGATTTCCTTAGCCGTCAGCACGCCGTCGTCGTCCTCCTTCAGCATGCGGTTGCCACGCAGCGCATGGTTGGCACCCGTGAACAACAAGCCCGACCGCGACAATGCCTTGTCGGCGTCATCCATGTTTCCGTACATCGAAAGGAACTGCAGTTTCTCGTCCAGAACGCCCTCCTGCACCTCGCTGTCGGTCCAGTAGAAACCGTGAGTGGCAATGTGGACCAGGCTGGAGCAGTGGCCCGAGAGCTGCTTGAAAGCGTTTTCGGTGGCGGCATCGCCTACGAACAGCCGCGTCGCAATGCCGTGCTCGCCGAAACGCCGACCTATCTCCTCGGCTTCTTTCTTCGTCCCCGGCAGATATTTGGCCGCGTCGCTACGCCCTTTCCGCACAATGTGTGCCGACTTGTTCCCCGTTGTCGTGACAGCATCGTAGTTCATGCCGCCGTAGACCGATATGGACGGCTGCTTTCGCCTTTGCTTTCCGGCCGAAAGAGCAATCTCACGCGTCGATGACAAGCGGAAGATGTTCCAGCAATCCGACATCACCGACGGCTTCCCCTCACCCGGTTCCCACAGCGGAAGCGACTCAACGGCAATGTTGTACAGTTCGCCAGCCGGTGCGAAGAAGACACGGCGCGCCTTCTTCAGGTATTTTTCGAGCGGTTGCCAGAGCATGCGCGTCAGACGGTCGCTCGTGTAGAGCTCCTTCGGCGGAATGGCTGCCAGCTGCTGGTCGTCCATCAGGGGAACGAAGACGGGGTGTCTGGACTGCCGGTTGACGACGAGTGCCGCATAACGGCCCGTACCTCCGGCAGAACGGTAGTGCACGAACTCAACGGCGCAGTCGTCTGTGCGCAGCAGCGCCGCAATGCGCTCCCACCCGATACGCAGCGGCTGCGTGTAGTTGCCGTAGGTCTTCGACCGTTTGACGAGTCGTCGCTCCTGCTTGGTAATGACGCGTTGCAGCGAGTCGATGTTCAGGGTGCGAAGGCTCCGCGGCGTTTCAAACTGCCTGAGCAGCAGCGAACGGTTGGCCTGCAGCTTTCGGTAGGCATCCACGGCAGCCGCGTCGCCGCTTTCCATGAGCATGTTCACCATTTCTTCTTCACTCTTCAGCAGCAGGCCTTTGGCCAGTAGCGTGCCGTTGAACGCACTCGACACCATCATGTCCGTAGGGCTTTTCTCCGTCAGTTGCAGTATGGTGTTCGTGAACCAGGGCTTCACCTTCATCCAGAAGAGGTCGCGCTCGGCAGCCGTGAGGTCGGCGAAGGTGTTCAGGATGACCTTCGTGAACTGTTGTGTGGCCTTGAACGCAAAGGCTTCAGCCTCGGTGTCCTGACCGTTGGCAGAGTAGAAAGTAGCCATCTTGCACAGCGACTGCGCGTAGGCAGGATGCTCCTCGCCCAGCAGTTGCTGCTGCAGGCCGATGACCTGCTCTTCAAGTGCGACGGCTTCCGGCAGGTTGCCAACGGCAAAATGATAGCCTGCGAGGTTGGACAGCGACTCGGCGTAGTCGGGATGCTGCGTTCCGAGCACGGCCTTGCGTATGTCCATGGCCTCTGTACCGCAGCGCATAGCCTCTTCAGTGTTGCCTGTTTTCTGATAGTAGTCGGCCAGGTTGCTCAGCGCCGTGGCGTATTCGGGATGGCGTTTGCCGTAGATGGCCTCACGCGTTGCCAGCGCTTCCTTTTCCAATCTGATGGCAACGTCGTACTGTCCTACGAAGTAATGGTACTTGGCCAGGTTGTTCAGCGATTCGGCATAGTCGGGATGATTCCTGCCCAGCGTCTTTTCGCGGATGCGAAGAGCTTCCTGCCCCAGCCGGATGGCTTCGCTGTAGTTACCGATTCTCGACATGTAGCCAGCCAGATTGCTCACCGACTGTGCGTAGTCGGCATTGTTTGTGCCAAGCAGCAGCTCCTTCAGCTCCATGGCCTTTCGACCGATGGAGATGGCTTCCATGTAGTTTCCGAGGTAGGAATGGTAGCGGGCAACGTTGTTCAGCGACTGCGCATACTCGGCATGCGCCTTTCCCATGACGCTGTCGCGGATGTTCAGCGCCTCCGTTCCCAAGCGCAATGCCTCCTGATAGTCACCGGCCCGACTGTAGTAGCCAGCAAGGTCGGAGAGCGTCTGCGCGTATTCGGCATTCTGTTTACCTGCTATCTGCTCCGTCACGGCAAGCGACTTCGTCCCCCACGCGATGGCTTCCTTCTGGCGGCCTGCGTACGAGAGGAACTTTGAAAGACGCGCTGCCGAAAGGGCATAGGCCGCTGTCTGGCAGCCACCCTGCGCAGCTCTCAGCCTGACCGCCTCCTGTGCCAGCCTGACCGCCTCCCAATGATTGCTCTCCCGGGCGCGCACCAGTGCCTGTTCGTCGAGCGAGTCGGCGGCTGTCTGCGTCGGCGTCCCCTGGGCAAAGGCCCCGAGCAGGGCCCAGCACCATACGGCTGTCAGCATCCAAAGCCTTCTCATCGCTCACTCCTCCTTGAGTCCCAACTGGTTGATGAGGTCGGACGACAGCTTGCTGGCAGGCGCTTTCAGCGTCGTGATGACCCACGACTGCGCCAGCTCGTCCCACTTCTGACTGGAAATCATCTGCCATGTCTGCTCGGCCAAAGTCTGGTGTTTGCCGACTTTGGCCAGCCGACGCCGATGCTTGTAGTCTTCCTTCCACCTGGCACGGTACTGGTCGGTGACGTCGCACGTCTCTTTGATGGTGACGGTCAGCTTGTACTCGCCCGTTCCCCAGCAGTCCTTGAAGTTGTCCTTGTCGTCACGGAAGCCCATATACGACCGCGGAACGATGAAGCACTCGCCCACCACGGCGTAGCGGGGAGCCTCGTCGGCACGGCGTGCGTAGCGCAGGAACCCGTCTTTGCCGAGCACCTTCTGGTCCACGGGGATGTTGATGTGGAAGAGTCCCAGTTCCTGGTCCTTCTGCAACTGCACGATTTCGTTCATCCACGACGACGTGATGGCGATGTCCATGGCCAGGGTGAAGTTCTTCCGGTCCTCGAACGAGTAGGGAATGTCAAGGCGCGTGTTGGGCAGATTGGAGTGTCTGGGGCTGACGATGAGCGTGTCGAGCACCAGCTCGAATTTCGAGTGGTTGATGATGCGGTGAATCTTGCTGCGGTCAATGTGGCAGGAGACGTAGAACATGGTGTCGCGACCCTCGGTGCGCAGGCAGCCGATGCCGTCGAAGCGCATGCCCTTGGGGTCCATGGCGCCGTCGAACGACGTGTCGTCGTAGAAGTCGCTCATCTCGGAGACGGAATTGATGACCGTCTGGAAGACGTTCTCCTTCTTCACCTCCTCTTCCCATGCCTTCTTCCTGCGCGAGTTCCGGGTGAAGAGCGAGCCGATGGCGTTCACGCCCAGGTCGAAGAACGACGTGACGTAGCCTCCGGCAATGCCCTTCATCGAGTTCTTCGAAGCATCGAAAAGGTCGCCGAGATAGCCGCGCGACGCGTCGCGCTCGCCGTTCATCTTGCTGATTTCGTTGGCCAGTTCGTTGCTGGTGTAGACAAAAGTCGTGTATTTGGTTTCCTGCACACCTTTGTTGGTTTCCTGTGCGCAGCCGGGTAAAGGCAGCATCGCCGCCATGCATAAGGCAAAAGTCTTCCTGTAAATCGTCTTGAATGTCGTTTCCATGGTCAGTTTTTTGTTTATTGTCTTGTTTCGTTGTGCAAATATAGTCATTTTTCCTGAGACTGATGCTCAGGAACGCACAAAAAAAACTGTTTTTCTTTCACTCACGCTCATCAGTCGCTGCACTTTGGAAAGGCCGGTTGCGCGCGGTCTGCCGTCCCGACGGGTATCCTTCGCGCGCTGAAAAATCAGGACAAAACCCTCGTTTTTGCCTTCTGTGAAGGCCATCTTTTCAAAATAAAAATCAGGAGCACGCGTACGCGCGAAATATGAGGACTTCGTAAAATCCTGAACACAAAGCTCTTGTAATTTCTTTACAAAAAAACGGCTTCTAAAATGGCCCGTTTTACATTTCAAAATGGCCCTTTCTGTCGCGCAGAATGATTCATTTTGGCGAGCAAAACGGGCCGTTTCGCGAAGTAAAATGGGCCGTTTTGAAAAACGACCTGGATTTTTCATCGGTTTTGTATGAACTTTTTACCGATTCAAGAGCTTTCGGCCTCAAAAAAAGAGCAAAAAATTCTGCAGAATTTTACGGTAATTTTTATTTACTTCCGCACCCATTCTCCGACAAGACCGTGCACGAGTTTCCGCCGACGTCCGCATCCGTTTCGTAACAGGGCGCGCCAGTCACCTTCATCCTGGAACACAGAAGTGCAGACAGTACGGTTGATCGGCGACATATATATATAAAAGTAAAACATTATTCGATATACGACTGATATGTCATGACGATGCAAAGAAAATGAAAAAACAAACATTTTTCCTTTTCATCAACTTTTTTTTGAGCAGATGTTTGGCAGTTTGTCATTTTTTTCTTATATTTGCGGACGATAAAGGTGCCTCACCTCATCTTTTCATAATACAACAATTCATTGCTGTTGCTGGATGCCAGCGCAAAGAGATGGAGCGTTTTATTAGCCACACAATAACTAATGTCACCTGCATACCTGTTTTGCAGTGACCCTCTTTATTTGCCCAAACACAAATAGAACTACACTCTTTTTCTTTATGGATCTTTCTGGTAACTTGCAATGGTTTCCCATGCGCGTGACGTACAACAGGGAACTCAAAATCAAGGAGTCGCTCGACGAGCTTGGTGTGGAGAACTTCATACCCATGCACTACGAGCTGGTCGACACGAAGGAAGGACGGAAAAGAATGCTCGTTCCGGCAATCCATAACCTCATCTTCGTTCATTCCACGCAGGAGTTCATCACCCATCTGAAAATGACACGCAAAGAGTTTGAACCACTGCGCTACATCATCAAGACCTCGTTGGAGAAGACGTCGAGCGTCATCCTGCGCGTTCCCGACCAGCAGATGGAGAACTTCATGCGCGTGGCAACGGTTCAGGACGAGAGCGTCATGTTCCTCGACTACAAAGACTTCATCGGGAAAGAGGGCCGGAGGGTGCGCATCAACGAGGGCAGTTTCGCCGGAGTGGAAGGCACCATCAAGCGCATCAAGAAGAACAAGCACGTCGTGGTGCAGATAGAAGGAGTGGCGGCAGTGGCCATCACGTTTGTACCGTCCAATTATTTAAGCTTCATATAAAAACTACAAGACCTATGGACAAATACTCTGAAATGTTAGCGAATCTTCCGTTCGACTTGTTGCACATCGCACAGTCGTTTGCCAATGACAACAAGTCGCCGAAGATAGAGCCGGCACACCTGCTGCGTGCGTTGCTTCACAAGAGTGCCGGACTTGTCGGATTCATCGAGGACACGCTCGATGAGGATTACTACTACATGCTCGACTGGGCTGACATGCGCATGAAACAGTGCGACAAGTCACCCTACGGAATGAAGGGAATCGAGCTGTCGAACGACTCTAAGAACGTGGTGAAGGCCGCGAAGGAGATTGCCGAGGAGAGCGGCCTGGGCGAAATCAATGCCGTCTGCCTGCTGGCAGCACTGGTCATGCCGGGCATTGGCTTCAGTTACGAACAGCTGAAGACGCTGCCCCTGCAGGCCGACAAGGTGAAAGCGACGCTCGGTGCAGGTGCGACGGCGGCCAGGCCGACGGGCAGCGCGGGCGCATCGGGCAGCAGTGCCGTTGCCGGAGCTGGCGGACCGTCGGAATACTGCGTCGCCATGCTCGCCGAAGTGGAAGAGACACCCGTCATCGGCTTCGATAAAGAGGTGCTGTCCATCGTGGAAATCCTGGCCCGCAAGGACCGTGCGAACATTCTCATCGTGGGCGAAACGGGCGTAGGCAAGACCAGCCTGATCAACAGCATCGTGCAGCGCATCCGCGACAAGCGCGTGCCTGCCTCGCTGGAGGGCATGCAGCCCTACGAACTCGACCTGATAGCGCTGAGCCAAGGCGTCAGCTACAAGGGCGAGATAGAAGACCGCTTCAAGAAAGTAACTGAAGAGCTGCTCAACCAGACGCAACCCGTGCTGGTCATCGAGAACTTCCACCGCGTGGAGGACAAGCAGTCAACGCTGAGCGGCATCCTGCCGGGGCTGAAGAAGCTGCTGTCGAAGAACCAGCTGCAGGTGGTCTGCACCGCTACCATCGACGGCTACACGAAGGACATCGAGAAGGACAAGGAGTTCACGGCGTTCTTCGAGAAAATCACCGTGGAAGAACCTACCGAGGAACAGGCCGTGGACATCATCCGCAGCAAGCGCGAAGGCTACGAGCAGTTCCACCATCTGCCCATCGAGGAAAAGGTGCCCATGGAAATCGTCAGGCTGGCTAAGCGCTACATGCCGGACCGCCGGCTGCCGTCGTCTGCGCTCGACCTGCTCGACCGCGCCATGTCGTCGGTGAAGATAGCCAACGAAATGGCCGACCTGGCAGAGGGCGACACCGCCGCCACCAAGCACTCCGTGCTGGAGAAAGACGCCGTGCGCGACGTGGTGGCAAAGATGACGGGCATCCCGATGGGAAACATCCAGTCGGAAGAACGCGAGAAGCTGGGCAACGCCGAGGCCATCCTGCACCAGCGCGTCGTGGGCCAGAACCACGCCATCAAGAGCATTCTCGACGCCATCTTTGAAAGCCGCTCGGGCCTGAACAAGAAAGGACAGCCGATGGGCTCGTTCTTCTTCCTCGGTCCGACGGGTACCGGTAAGACCGAGTTGGCCAAGTCGCTGGCCAATTTCCTCTTCGACGACGAGACAGCCATGCTGCGCTTCGACATGTCGGAGTACAAGGAAGAGCACTCGGTAGCGCTGCTCTACGGTGCACCTCCGGGATACGTGGGCTACGAAGAGGGCGGCCTGCTCGTCAACCAGATTCGTCAGCATCCCTACTCAGTGGTGTTGTTCGACGAGATTGAGAAGGCTCACAAGTCGGTGTTCGACCTCTTCCTGCAGATACTCGACGAAGGCAAGCTGCACGACAGGCTGGGCCGCGTGGGCGACTTCTCCAACTCGCTCATCATCTTCACATCGAACATCGGAAGCGACTACATCTTCAAGTCGTTCGGCGAAGGCGTCGTTCCCACGCACGACAAGCTGCTGGAGGTGATGCAGGGCAGCTTCCGGCCGGAGTTCCTGGCCCGTCTGACCGAGATTGTTCCGTTCTCGCCCATCACCGAAGAGATGATTGACCGCATCTTCGACATCCACATCAAGAACCTGCTGAAGACGTTGAACGAGCAGAACATCAAGCTCGTCATCGACGAAACGGCACGCAAGTACGTGACGAAGGTCGGTTTCAACGCTCACTACGGCGCGCGTCCCATCCTGGGCATCATCAGAAAGGAGATACGCCGGCCGCTCTCGAAGCTCATCATTGCCGGCGACGTGGCTCCGGGCGACACCGTCACGATGAAGTACGACGAGGAGCAGAAGCAGATTCAGTGGGACATCGACTCGCCGGACGAAACGGAAGCCCCGGCAGCCGAGAGCTGAGAACCAGGAGCGGTGAGCAGGATGTGACTTTCATCCGTACCTCTTCCACCCTACTCTACACCTTAAACAAAAACACATTCATTAACAATAATCATCAATAACTATGGCAAGAAAGACTGTTATTACCAAGGTGCTCGACGTGGATGCACAAGACGGCATCATCGAGTTCCCGCAAAACCGAACGCTGTATGCCGACCAGTTCACTGACGAGGCTCCGAACACCGACGACGACCGCGAAGGCTTCAAACCGAAAAACATGAAAGAGGTCTTCGAGCACTACCAGCCCAGCAAGAAGGGCGTGACACTGGAGACCGAAGAAGGCGGCGCTGTCTATGAAGACTTCGACTTCAAGCAAATCAAGGACTTCGAGGATGAGCAGCTCATCGAACAGAGCGACCTGATGGGTGCGGCCAAAGGCAAGATTGACGCCTACAATTCGGTCATCCGTCAGCTGGAGAAGAACAAGACACTGCGCAACACACTCAAGGACGAAGCAGCCCGCGGCAACCTGAAGAGCGCGCTGAAGGCCCTGCTGGCAGAGCTCGACGAGGCTGATTAACTGTAGTACGAACCTAACTAAAAAGAGAAAAAGAATATGGCAGCAGAAGAACAAAAGAAAGAAGCACTGGGCGAACCCGTAGCGCTTCGTGAAAGAGAAAAAATAGAAGATCCCGCGGCCCTGCTTCAGCAAAGTCTTGACGGACTGAACAAGTTCGGCGGATTCCAGATGGTGAAGGGCCTCATCAAGGGAGTGGAGAACATGGACCCGCGCCGCAAGGCAGTGAAGAACATCTTCCTCTCGGACGCAGCCTACGCAGACAGCCGTCAGAAACTGAAGAACGAACTGGAGCTGTGGGTGAACATCCTCGAAAGCGGCGGCACCGACCCCATGCAGATCATCGACTCGTGCAAGGCAAAACGCGACAAGGCTGAGCAGAACCTGAAGTCGAACCTCTTCAACGTGCACGAGGAAATCAAAAAGCTGGAGGTGACCTACCGCTCGCTCGATTCCTTCTTTGCCAACGCCGGACAGGGCAAGATTGACTGCATCACGCTGATGAACGTCAACAAAGAGGAGCTGGAATACCACGACTCGGAGGACACACTGGCCATCCGTGACGAGATGGAGCGCTACTACGACCGCCTGAGCCTGAAGAACAACTACAGCCTGCTGGTCGTCCCCGGCTATCTGGGCGATGCCAACACCATCCGTATGTGGGCCGATACGGCCTACCGCAACAAGGTGATGATGATCACCGACTTTAAGGACAGCCAGAACTTCAGCATGCTCAAGGACGAACTCGACGACGCCAACCTGCAAGGACAGGACGCGAAACTGGCCAATGTCGTCATGACATGCAACTACCTGCTGGGACGCAAGAAGTCGGAACTGGCCGACGAGGACGACGATCTCTACATACCCGCCTCGGCAGCACTGGCCGGACGCATGACCAACACCGACGAGATTGTCATCGCACAGGGCGCAGCCGGAAAGAAATACGGCACGCTGAGCAACGTGAAGGGAGCCCGACTCGACCTCCGCAAGTCGGAGATAGCTGCGCTCATCGACCAGGGCGTCATCCCCATGGTGGAGGAAGACGGCCGCACGATGGCTTTCTCGAACCGCTCGCTCTACAACGGTGCCACCATCGGACTGCAGGAATATCCGATCGTCCGCGTGTTCGACTGGATCGGAAAAGTGTTCCAGAACTTCTTCAACGACGAGGCGTTCATCAACTGGAACTCGTCCGTGAAGGCTGAGCTGCAGCAGGCCGTGCACGACTTCCTGAGCGACTACAAGGGCCCGGGCAAGCTGATTGAGAACTACAACCTCAAGAACATCAACCAAGATCCGAAGACAAAGGACATCAAGATTGAGGTCGAACTGAAACCGTTCTTCGCAGCGAAGAACTTCTTCATCGAGCTGACCGGACACAACGGACAGGCCGGTGTGGAATGGGATCAGAACGTTCAGTAACCGCAACTTATTATTTCAACATCATTTTTATTTATTAACCCTTTAAACCAATACAATTATGGCATCAACAAGAACTGTTACGCTGAACGCTGACGGCATCGCCGAGCGCGAGGTAATGTATGTACGTTATGAACTGAATCAGCAGACCGACGTGGAAGGACAGCCCACCGGCACCACACGCGGCGGAAAGATTCACTTCAAGGTAAAGTCGAACGACGACGGAAACACTGACCTGCTGGAGTGGATGTGCGACACCTACATGGCTAAGAGCGGAACCATCTCATGGCCCAACCGTCAGGGCGGCGAGATGAAGCATCTCGACTTCAAGGAGGGCTATATGGTGGAATACGCTGAGACCTACGACAACAAGAACGAGGTTCAGCAGTACGAGGAGTTCACCATCTCGGCCAAGGAAATCAGCATCGGCAACGCTCGTCACAACAACCGCTGGACAATCGACAACTAATACACACAAAAAGGTTTCGGGGCTGACAAACGATCCCCGAAACCTTACACCTTATTTTATATATATACTATGGCACTACAAGGAAAAGTCGTCATTATGGGGAAAAGCTACGGCGTCGTGCAGGCTCAGTACGAGTTCTCGCAAACCGTAGACCAGACCAACAAGCCTACATCGCGCACCCGGGGTGGCACCATTACCTTCGTCATGCCCACCACCAACGACGAGGACCAGATGTTCTACAGGTGGATGTTCAACAAGACAGAGGTGAAAAGCGGCGTCTTCACCTTCACGGTGTGGACACATAACAACCGACGCAGCTACAAGACAGTGGCCTTCACCAATGCCTACTGTGTAGGTCTGAAAGACTATTTCAACGATTCCGACAGCAAACTGATGTACACTACCGTCACCATCGTGGCCGAGTCCATCACCGTCGGACGTCTCGACCTGGCCGTGTTCCACAACGAGTGGACGTAGTTACGGCAACCATCATTCAAAAACATTTCAGAGACTTTCGCCCCATGTCTATCTCAGTCAAAAACATTTCCGTCAGCATTGCTGGCATACGCTCCAACAGATTCAACATAGAACTGTCGGGAGACAAATTCTCCTTGGCCAACTTCGTCATCACGGAGCGCCTGCTTGACCACTGCAGGCTTAGTTTCAACCTTATCAAGGCGCCCGACGAGTCCATCGGTGACACTCAGTTCCAAGTCTGTGCCGACATCATCGGCAAGGAAGTAACGCTATTCCTTGAGACTGACAACATGGAAAACGAAATCCAAGGATTCAGCAGCGGCGACCAGAATGCAGACATCGAGTTCAAGGGATTCATCTGCAACGCTTCCGCCTCGCGCGCAAGCAACGCCCAGTACGCCATCAGCGTAGAAGCAGTGAGCTGGGACGGCCAGCTCGATGACAGCCCGGATGTCATGCATTACAATAACGAGAGCCAGACGCTGGGACAGATTGTGGAGAACGAACTGATGTTCGCAGAGAAACTGGAATCGGAGGTTGAACCGATGTTCGATGAGGCTTCTGAGCCACTGAACTACTGTGTGAAATGGAATGAGACGACCTGGGGCTTCATCCGACGGCTGGCCATCCGCCACGGTGAGTGGCTCTTCAGCGACGGCAGGAAGCTCTACTTCGGCCGATTGCCTGAAAAAGAGCAGGTGAAGCTGTTCTATCCCAGCCGGGACCTGACGGACTACGGCGCCAGTCTGAGTGTGAATCACCTGAACTATGCTCAGATCATCTTGTCTGACCATCAGGTCTATGCAAAGAACAATATATGGGGCAACTACCGTGAAGCGAAAAACGACAAGATGACCGATGTGCTGAACAACCTGAACGAAGCGGCTTTCGAAGCATCTAACGAGAACTTCCAGCGACTGACCATCGAGTCGCTCGTGGGCAGTGGCATGAAATGGGAGTTCAACGGCACATCAGAGCATCTTGACATCATGCAGACACCTCAGGCGAAAGGTCGTAAGGCATCGTTACTTAACTATCAGGGATCATCTTCGTGCTCCAGGCTGAGCGTCGGATGCAAGCTGACCATCGTGGACAACTATATCACTGACGCGCAATCGAACACAAAGAGTGACGTTCCTCAGGACGAGATACTCATCACATCGGTGGTGCACATATTCTCCAATGACGAAACCTACGAGAACACTTTCAACGGACTGGCCGCAGCCACACAATATCCACCTTATGCAAACCCCGCAGCAGTGCCGAGGGCATTTCCTTGC
The DNA here is from genome assembly GCA_017402445.1 of Prevotella sp. GTDB lineage: Bacteria > Bacteroidota > Bacteroidia > Bacteroidales > Bacteroidaceae > Prevotella. The sequence continues at coordinate 42,523 of JAFPME010000040.1, forward strand.
TGCGGATGGGTTGCCGACAACAGGGATCCGGAACGCATGGGACGCGTCAGAGTCGCGTTTGAACCCGAAATACTGAAAAAGCTGAACGGACACATTGACGCGGGGATGACGCCGTGGATACGCGTCGTACAACCCTACACTTTCGTCAGGGGCCGCGGTGCTTACCTCATCCCGGAAAAGAACATCCAAGTGCTTGTGGACTTTGAAGGAGGGAATGCCGAAATGCCGTATGTGCGCGGCTGCCTCTATGCTTCCAGCCATGATAACGACGGTCCCGTAATGACTGCGGGCTCCGAAGACACCAGTGCCGAGTATCTCCATGAGGCACCCGACCGGAACTGGACCAGCAGCGAGAACGTTGAAAACAACGAAGTAAAGGCACTGAGGACAAAAAGCGGGCACACCATAGAAATTCATGACAAGGGACCGAAAGGAATGTTCAACCACGAAGGCTATATCCGAATCTACAATGCCCACAAGCCACATTACGAAATCTTGCTTTCTTCCGACCGCAACCTCATCAAACTGAGATCGGAGGGCAACATCGAGCTGGATGCCGCAAATGACATCATCATGAAGGCCGGCAATGACATGAAGATAACAGTCGGTAATGACCACAGCACAGAGGCGAAGCATGACATCAAAGAAAATGCCCACAACGAACTTAGCTCACACTCCGACAAGAACATGTTCCTTGACACAGGTAGCGAACTGCACGTCTTCGCTCAGGAGAATATGTTCCAAGCGACGTATGCGGACTATACACTGACCGTGGAAGGGAACCAGAAAACAAACATAACGAAGAATCTTACCATCGATGTACATGAAAGCATGGACATGGCCGTCACCAACAACATGGAGACAGCTGCCATGAACATGAACTTACAGGCACAGAACGAAATGAGACAATACTCAGTAACCCATAATATAAGCGCAACTAACTCAATAGCCGTATCGGCAACGTCAAGCATTGACCTGAAAGCAATGATCATAAAGGAGAATTGACCTTCAAAGCATGAATGACAACTGGGAAGACAAGTTTGCAGCCTACGACATCGGACTGCCGAAGTCGAATGGCACCAGCTCTAACGATGCCACAGACATTGTCAGTGAAGTCGCGCCCCCTATTTTTTTACAGGATGAGCAAGTCGTTAGCTCCATAAAACCAGAAACGGTCAAAGCAGACAAATCCGTTCAGAGAATTCAGACCAAGCGGTACATGGACTTTCCTGAAACGGGAAATATGGACCTGACGGCTGCTGACTTGCAGCAAATGTCAATCCATCAAGAGAATTACAAGAGAGTGATAGGTGAGATGTACAATCAGGCATTGAAGATGTCAGCACCTGATACATCTTTGCGATTGCCCAAGGGGTTACGTACTATCGTACAACATCTCGGAGACATTGTTCATGTCATCACAGCCACTAAGGCGATAATCGATACCTATTTGGACATAAGTATAGAGTCTCTTTTCCAATCAATTGAAGAAAACGGTCTTAAATCCAGTGTCACCTGTTTTGGCAGGTTGCTTGAGGCAAACGCTCCGACCTTGCAAGCAGGACTTAATGACATCAGTAGCATGATGGATGGTGTTTACGAACGTCCCAGTGCCAACCTCAGGACACGCATTGTAAAGGGGCAGTCTACCGTGCTTTTGACGTACGCCGTCCAGCAGGCAGAAGCTTTAGCACACACGATAGACGCCTTCCCCTTGGAGAACGGCGACCTGCTTCTGCTCAGCATGATAGCAGGAAAAGGCGACATAGACATCATGACATCGATTGACAAGACGATGTGCATGGCTAACAGCGCACAGGTCCTTACGGCTGACGCTCCGACCATGCTCAAAGCCATTCAAGAAAACAACCAGAAGACGATATGCCTTCTTCAACAACGTTTAATAGAAGTACGAGCCCAATCCTAAAAATAAAATGCAAGACTCCTACGTATGTACTTCAGCCATGATGACATGCTCCTTCGGTATGGGTACCAGCACGCTGACGGTCAATCCTTCGCGGACGGTGATGCTGCAAGGAAAGCAACGTGCCAACATCGGTGACTATATCCCATCGATAAATATAGGCCCCTTCGGAATGTGCTCAGCACCCTCAAATCCATCTGTCATCTCAGCAACAGCCGCCGCCATGGGTGTGCCAACCCCCATGCCCTGTTTTCCAGTTATAACCACTCCATGGTTTCCAGGCAAGCCAGACGTGCTGATTCAAGGAATGCCTGCACTGACCCGCTCAAGCAAAAACATGTGCGTGTGGCTTGGACAAATTACTTTCGTCACTGACGGACAGACCCCGACTCCACCGCCGATGAATATGACACCACGAGGAAAGCTTGACTGTGAACCTAAAGGAAACAGTGCTGCACTCACAACTGATGAACTCAAAAACCTGTCAGAAGAGGATAAAGAGCATTACAAGAATGATTTGGAAAAGGCAGAGCAAGCTGGTGCCAAAGAACAACTGTTAGCTGGCGCTTGGGCAAAAACGGCTGAAGACTATGAACGTAAAGGAGAGGCGGGTAAAGCAGAAATGGCCCGACAGATGGAGGAAAAGAACAGAAACATTGCCACTGACAAGAAGAACCAGGCCATTAGCGATGTCAATCGCCAATACCGCGAGACACTCCCTCCTTCTAAGGAAGACTTAGACAAACTAAGCAACAGCCAACGACAAGAGTACGAACAGAAACGGACAGCCATCAATGCCGAAAAGCAGAAAGCATACAGAGAAGCGGAAATAGACCGTCAGCTGTCCGACAACGTAGCCAAAGACATGATGGCCCCAGACAATTATGGTGACCCACGAGAGATGCAAGCCAACAAATCGACGGCCCTTCTTATTAGCGTCACCGGCGCCGCACGCGAGCAAAGTGCCAAGAAAAAAGCTGACGAGAATGCTTACAACAAGATGAAGCTGCTAAACCAAGAGACACGCCTTCAGATACAACAAGATGGTTGTTAATTCCAGATAAAGCCCGACAATCAATATCAAGTTCACCCCCAACATGCAAATACTACTCGGTGCCAACGCGTCACGTCCTCCGCAGAATACACAAGCAAAAGAAGATGTGAAAATGGAGAAACGGATTAATGTCGTTTTTTCCCTTTGTCCACCTCAGATGTTGCGTGACCCAGGCGGCGACTTGAAAGAAAAAGGGATAATTCACATCATCCAAAAACGCCTCTTGGATTTTGGAACGAATCCGATGAGCTCTGAAAACGACAAAGACGTCTTCGACTATCCTGTTTGGATTGACTGCAGCGATCTTATTTGGGATACTTGTGCCTGCAAAATGTATTCCGTTGACGACATGATGCGAAAAATGGAAGAAGCGTTGAACAAGATGGAACCATTCTTGAAAAGTCTGCTGATTTATCGAGATGTCAAAGTAAAGCTTTGCGTGTCAGGATTCAAACCCATTGAGGGTCTTGTCTATGGTTTTTGTAGTCTCTTCGATTACGAACTGCGTGCATGGGAAGATGACAGGACAGCACAAGAAGAGTATAAGTCTTTTTCCGAATATGCCAAGACAAATTTGGCAAAGACACAGTGGTTTAACCTTTTTAAGAAAAACGGAAGGTGCTTTGAAGTGGAATATGCCTCCATTCTGGAATTGATAGCACTCTATCAAGAATCCGAGAAAGAACGCCAAGAACGCATCAAAAAAGAAGAAGAGGCACGTCGTAAGCTGGAACAAGCCATTGAAGAAGAGAACGAACGACGTCGCAAAGTCGCAGAATGGGAAAACGACAAGCAGCGGAACCATTGGGTGATTGGCGCATGCATAGTGGGGCTTGTCGTACTTACCGTCGTCGCTGCACCGGTTGCTGTTGCAGCAGGTGCAATAACAGCTGCCACTGCTACGTCCATCGCCACAGCTGCAGCTACAACTACAGCTGTAGCAACAGCACTTGACGTTGGCCTGCATGTCTATGAGACTGTCCGAGAAGAATTTGACCCAGACCTCTATAACGATGTTGAAGGCCACGGTAAAGCCGTGCTTACCGATGGTGTTTTCCTACTTCTGAACTGGGAACGAGTGGTTAGCATTTTAAGATTGGAGCCAGCACTAACAGTGGCCAAAGCAAAGACACTTCCTACCCTGAATAAAGTGGGTGTGTATACTGCTCGTTTCAAGGGATATATTAATGCTGCAAGGAACTCCGGCCCGATCATCTTGGAAAGGCTTCAAGAAAGTCTAAGTGTCATGAAAAAAACTGCCGAAGCTCAGCGCGAAAGTTTGCGGACGCAAATCACTAATCTATGCGGGAAAGGCGTCAATGCCGAGAAAGTTTCTCAAGCATATATAGAGGGACGAATCTCACCACAAATGTCACTTAAAAGGGTTAAACAGAATGGAGGCGGGTCATTAAAACGCAGGGATGATGTAAAGTCTTTGATAGATTTGGGTAAAAAGATTCGGGAAACAGATACAGCCATCGCCATGAAAGAAGCAGAAATCATAGACTTCAAAAACTCTTTCATCTCATTGGGTGATATTGTGAGTGGTATTCCAAAAGCCTATAATCTTAGTATGGAATGGGCAGGGAATGCCATTACAGTTGACGGTTTCACGAATGGCTACAAATTAACATCGTATGAAAAACTTCAATCATCCGTTCCAGATATCGATGAAGATACGAGATTGAAAAATATTTCTATCTATTGAGTCAATGCTTCACACTCTTACAGTATCCTGCCAGACGCCATTCCCCTATCCTGTCAAACTTTTGCTCATTGGACTGTTTGATACGGAGGGGAAAGGTATTGAAACTGTCATTGAGAACCAATGCACCAAGGTGTGGGGTGAGCGTTCCTCTTTTGACATAGTAAGCAGCCGGAAGTATCCTTTCCCAGTCAGACTTGTCGCTATGTGGGTATCGGCTGCAGAACAGTGCTGCTATCGTGCAGATTTTTCCATAGACACACAAAGAGCTGAAGCAATTATAAACGAGCATAAGTGTCTGACATCAGAGCTTCGCATGGAATATCTCACCATCGGAATAGCTCCGTTTGGGGGGGTGGCAGTTTGGCTGTCTTCTTATGAAGAATCGTTACTGCTGAATTGGGAAAAGGCCATACAAATATCCCAGAATAATCAAATCGGGAGAGACAGAGTGGTAACCATCTGCCAGGAGCTGTTTTCAACCTATTATGAAGCTCAAAGCAGTTTAGCAAATAATGGCCTGCCATCACAGAATCTGTTTGAAAGGCGAATGACGAAGTACGACTATCGTTTCGTTGCATTAGAGGAGTACTATGACGGCCAAGACTGGCGAGCCTATTCTGATGAAGATCTGTATTATGACGACTTGGATCTTGACAGTATATACGTACTTCGTCTTGACGGTACGTTAGACAAGAGAGCCGGCTTCGAATTGCTCAATTATCATCATGCAGGTGTACCAAGCAGGATTTCCGTGAAATGGCATAGTGGAAAGGCACAATATTCAGCTTATTTTTGGCTTGAACTATTAGGCAGCATGAGAATGTTTGAACGCTTTTTCATTATAGATTCTCTAAGGCCCGCCGATTTGTTACTTCGCCTTGATAGTCGTGCGCAACGTTATGAACTGGCATTGAGTCGTGCGGGGGAACAGACTATTTCCAGTTTTAATGATGAAGCCTATCAAGCCATTGTTTTTCGTGACGGCCGAGAATTTTACCGAACTCCAAATTATAATCAACCCGACGGAGCCTGGGTATGGTAATATCCCATACATAAAAAAAACGATTCAGATAACGTTGTTTATTTTATATGGTAGTGTGTAAGATGTTACCCCGTGGTTCTAAAACTAATAAAAAAAAAATATAACATAAAACAATAACAATTATGACAGACCAGGAATTTTATCAAGACGAGTTTATCGTGCTGTTGACGATTGACGGCACATCCTATGATGAGATTGAAGTGAAGGTGACAGACCCGAACAAGACGATTCGGGACCAGATCAACAGCATCGTGCAGGTGTTCGAACTTCCCAAGATGGACAACGGCGGCAACCCCATCCAGTACTTGCTCGGCAAGCTGATGGAAAACGACGAAGAGCCCGTCATCTTGGAATTCGAGGATGAGAACGGCCGCGAGATGGCTCTGATAGACTATGATATCCAGCCTTTGGACCATCTGCACCTGATTTCTGTTCCCATTGCTGGCTGAAAAGAGTCATCATCAAGACAATAGTAATAACCTTGCTAAAACCTATCGACTATGAATCCAATGTTGAATAACTTCAATCTGAAAGAACTGAAGGGACGCGATGCCCGTCTGTTCCAGGAATGGAAAGAGCTGGATGCACTTTGCAGCAAACGGAAACAGCAGAGCCCGAATCCGTTCAAGCCTTCTCTTTCGTATATCATACGCAGGAAGAACGTCATCGGACTGCCTACAGAGTTTGAAATCTGGTATCGTTGCAAGAGCATCGTCGGCGTGGAAGAGACGGAACCGCCTCGCAAGCCCATCTTCGGCGACTTGCACAAGATGAGCGTCGTGCTGCCCAACAACTATCCTTCCGCCGACGGCAATCCCGTGTTTACGTTCATTACAGACATCTGGCACCCGAACATCCGCCACTCCGGCAGTTTCAAGGGACATGTCTGTCTGACCATCAAAGAAATGGGCGTGCTGGCCAGCATCAAGGATCTGGTGTTGCGTGTGGAACGCTATCTGAAGTATCAGATGTACCACGCCCAGAACACCTATCCTTACCCAGAGGATCAGGGCGTGGCCGAGTGGGTCCGCGAAGAAGGTGAGCCCAACGGTTGGGTGAAGTTCGCGCAGGACAGCGCCGAACCGGCCCCCACTCCACCTCAGCAGTCATCCGACAACAATGAAGAAAAACCTCGGAAACCCAAAGTGTCGTTGAGTATATGAAAAAAACACTGTTCTTATTCGTATTGTTGTTCACGCTGGCCTCGACAGCTCTGGCTGACGAACAGAAAAAGATAACGCTGAACGGCGACCATCCGCAGGAAACCATAACGCTGGCCTACGCGAACATCTTCGTCTCGCTTGCCGAGAACGACGGCGAGAGCGGAAAGGTGAAGATCGAGATTGAGAACCTGGACGAATCCAACGTGTTGGTGCTCTTCGACCGTGCCTACGATGAAAAGACGATCAAGAAGATGCCGACGTCGATTACATTCGACAAGACATTTGGCGGAACAAAGAACAAGCGTGTCATCGAGCCTTACAGCGGCGACGGCGACCGCGTCATCCTGTTCCGTCCTTCCGACAAGTACGACCTGCCCCTGCTGTCCGTTTCGAACGGAAGTGCGCAGGTCTGCCGCCTTCCCATCTATATCGGCAAATACAAGGGAAAGAAGATGAACAAGGTCCTGCTGTTAGAAAAACAGATCATCGAGCTGAACATCGAGGCCGAGTTCAAGCCCAGTGCGGAATACCTGGGGCTGAAGGACAAGTGCGACAACCTGGAAAGGGAGATCTCGCGCGCCGTGCTGTGCACGAATCCGAAGCACAAACCATCGCTGGACCGTCAGCGAGTCGGCTATGTCAACAAGATTGATGCCTTGAAGAAAGACATCGACGAAGCCATAGCCCGACACAACTGGACTCCCTCCGACAACGGATATGTGCGCTACACGGCTTTGAAGAAGACCTTGGACAGCATCGATCTCGATTCGCGCGAGCGTGACTGCGGACGCCATAAGGCAGCCAGTGGCGGCGGCGGTGGCGGCCACAAGTGCAGTTACTGTTCGCTGTCCTTGCAGCAGATATACCACAAGCTGGACGATCTGTACAAGAGGATCTACAGCAGTTCCGACCGCAAGGCGGCCAAGAAGGCCGTCATGAGTCAGGTGAACGCCCTTTATCGGTGCTGCACGGATGCCTCTTGCAGCAAGCATGCAGCGCAGTGGAAGAGCGGCGGCGATGGTTATAAGTCGAAGATAACAGAGCGTTATAATCGTATCAACGGAATATGATCACATCAAGGTTTTCCTGCTTGACACTCTTTTTCCTGCTTGCATTGACGGCACAGGCTAAAGACGTGAAAGACACGCTCTACTCAAGTGGTGGCGACCGCATCATAGTGAACTATTCCATTGTTCAAAACGGCGGCCAGGTGTCGGTGCGTTTTCAAGGTGTGCACAAGAAATTAGGGCAGAAACATCAGGAGAAATACAAGAAGCTGAACGAAGTGGCTGTTGTCATGTTCGACAGGACCGGCAACTACAGCGACATCAAGTTTGACGGAATGACCGCCGATGCCTTCATGGTGCCTTCAAACCTGAACTACTCCAAGTCGTCCGACGGCTATTTCCTGTTGCAGGACGAACCGTCTCTTTCCTTCAGTCTGACATCGGGCAGCAAGGCCCAGCTAAGCATTCCACTCTATCTTGCCCATTATGAAGGCAAACGCCACTACAAGGTTTTTGCCAAATGCGGTGACCTTCAACTGACATCAAGCGGAGAGAACCGCCGTAGCAGCAGCCCTTCGTATGGTACAAGTGAGGTGACGATGGAGACGGTATCGTCTGCAGCAGAAGAGGAAGTGCTGGTTGACGAAGGCATGTCGCCCGTCGACGAGGCCGCCATCAGAATCAATTCGCTCAACTCCATGCTTGAACGAGCCAACAAGTTCCCGTTGTCTGAGGACCTGACGCACGAGGCACAGATGCTTCGCGAACTGCGTTTCAAGGTGACCGACCCTGAGACTTCGGCACAGATTAACAAGGCTCTGGAGAACTATGAAAACAAGAAACAAGAGCTGGAAAGCCAGGCCGACGCCAACCAACAACAAGCCGCTGCTGCACAGGCCGCTGCTGCTCAGGCACAACAGGCCCGTGCCGATTCCATTGCAGCGGCACAGGCAGAGCAGTCGTCGAAAGACAAAAAGGACATGATGTGGCTGATTGGCGGACTCGGTGCCCTGACGGTTTTGTTCATGGGTGTCAAGCAGGTGGTTCAAAGCATCAAGAACAACAAGATGCAGAAGCAGATGATGGATTCCATCAAGCAAGCACAGAGTGCCGCCCAGCGTGCTACTCAGGAAGCCATGAACGGTGCCAATCCGCTGAATGGGATAAACACTCCGCAAGGAGGAGCCAATCCCCTGAACCAAATGGCGCAGAAAGTACAGCAGGAAGGTAAGCGCGCCATGAGCAAGGAGGCCGAAGCTGCGAAGAAACGGCTGATGGAAATGCGCAAGGGCAAGAATGCCCCAGACATGGAGCAGAGTCAGGCAAAGGCAGAATCCAAGACGCCCCCGTCGCCCAAGCCTCACCGTCCTTCCATGAATGATGTGATTCCGTCAAAATACAAGCGTTGGCGGAAACCAGGACAAGAGAATAACAATAATAATGTTTCAATTTGACGTGTTATGAAAACATCAAACGCACTTGCGATGATTGCTTTGCTCTTCTTCTTGGCAGGTGGACAGGTGCATGCACTTCCATCCAAGAAAGGCAAAAACACATCGAACAAAGAAGACGCGACGGTGGTCGTAGAAGAATTCCGCAAACATGTGGAGACCGTTCCCTATTTTTCTGACACAGCTCTGACAGCAGTCCGAAACCAGATTGACGAGCACATCAAGTGCCTCAAGAACTGGAATGACCGCGAGGCATACATCGAGGAGCATCAGCTGAAAGAGTATATTAGCACCTATCGTGATTCGCTGCAATACTATAAGGGCATTGCAACGGTGCTGATTGACAATTTCCTCAAACAACACAAAGTCGGTCCCGATGAAGAACAGGAGTGCCTGAACAGCATGAAGGGAATACTGGACGACAAGTTGGGAGCACGGGAGACAAGCCTGAACCTGCTTGACCGCGAACTCAACACCGTCACAGAAAAGTCATCGTCTGACTGGAAGACCGTTGGATGGATTGCAGGCGGCATACTGCTTGTAGGTGTGTTGGTGGCAGCCTTCCGGAAGAAAGGAAACCGACCTGCGCCCCCCGCACCTGTCAGGACTGCGCCGACGGGGCAGCCAGGCGCCGACGGGGGAATCATCGTTCGCCGCAAGACCGCGACCATCTTGAAGAAACAGAGTCTGGAGGATGTGATTGGCAATCCGAACTACCTACAGATAGATGTTGCCGATTTCAGCTATGAGTCGGCCGTCCGCCGCATATACATCAAGAACACCTGTATTGTTGACATATATAATATGTATGCAGGAGACATCAGCAACCCTGACAATGCAAAGGAATATGGATGCATGGTGCTGGGACGCTGGGTCTTTGACAATGAAAGTCAGGAGTACTACGTGTCGTTGGAGCAGATTGTGTTGCCGGGAGACGATGCAGTGTTTGCTGAGTATGAGCTGAATTTCGGAGGAAAGATCAAGCTGCGCGTGCTGGAACAGTTGCGGAAGCTCCGTCGTGAAACCAATTTCCAGTACGACCTGACGTGCTGGGTTCATTCTCATCCCGGGCTTGGTGTCTTCTTCAGCAACTCGGACGTGAGCGTGCAGACGCAGCTGAAACATCCGACACACCCCAATTTCCTGACAGCTATCGTCGTGGATGTCCTCACGCCGACACAGGAACTGGGCATCTTCACCTTCCGTCGCGACCAGAACATCAATTCGAAAAACGACTTGAAACGGCTTTATTCACTGAAAGAATGGTACGAGTGGGCCGTCAAGTCGATGGGTGAAAACATGCCTGATGCCAATGAAGAGTTCCAGCACTCCGACTTCTTCGATACACTCTCGGAAGCGAAGTCGTACTATGATGTTTGCAAGTGCGTGTTGCTGAATCGTGAGATTATCGTAGACATGTGCATGTCGATGAGTGCACAGAGCAGCGGATTCGTCGGATATGTCCATGGACGCTCCTATCAGAAAGACCAAAAAGTGGAGCATCTGGCTGAACTGCTATCGAACAACGAATCGGTGTCGAAGCTCGACTTGGTCGGCTGTTTTGTCACTGATACACATTTCAGCATTCCGACCATCCGGAAAGCTGTGGAGAACAACTTGGAGAAAATGAACTTCGTCCTGTTCTACTCACCTGTAACAGGTGTGCTGACGACGATACCCGTCATCGACGGAAAGCTGGCAACGGATGAGAATTATTACGGAGAAAAACAATTAGAAGACCTGAAGATATGGACAAGAAAAAAGTAGTTTTTGTTCAGAGATTTCTGAGCATGTTGGTTTGTGCAGCTTGGATGGTTCCTGCGCTTGCACAGGACGTGTCGCGCATCCAGTTTTGTGACAAGAAATACGAGTATGGCCAGGGAAAAGACAGCATCACCTTGTTTTTGAAAGTATTGGACGGGAAAGGAGTTTCGACGAAAGATGTCAGTGTGGCTGATTTGGAAAAATACTTAGTGGTGAATGAAGAGGGGACTCTGATTTCTCCCGACCGTCGAAAAATAACAGCCGTCAGCTCGGGCCAACGCATTCCGAGCGACTTCACGTTCTCCGTCCTGGTTGACCTGGGAATACCTGAAGAAGGTAAAGACAGGATCTACTCCACCATAGGCAAGCTGGTGGACAGTGCACCGGACAGCTGTGTCTATCTGTCTTTCTTTGGCGACGAGGTTTCATCGAGCGAGATGGTGACCAAAGCGAACTACAAGAGCTTCCAAGCACGTTTCCATGCTACGGCCGAAGCGAAGCATTTCTACAGTGCACTGTATTCAAAACTGACAGAATTCAGCTCCGCAGCAGGCGAGTTCGAGCAGGACGTGAAAGCTGTTGCAGGTTACAAGAAGAACACAGACATCCTGAAACGCGCACAGTTGGCCAAGGACAAGAATGTTCTGATAGTCTTTACCGATGGAAATACCCGCTCGGAAGACGAGACCATCACTTTCCTTGAAGTGACCGACTATCAGTCGAATCCCGCTCATTTCGTCCCACGTGTCTATGCCATGTACTACACGGGGAACGGTGTCGACGAGAACGTGAAGCTCACACTTGAGGGCGTTTCTGTCCCGCGCGACACGACAGGAACCATTCTGAAGGAGCGTCAGGGATCATACAAGCCCTCAGACGATATGAATAAAGTGCTGCAAAATTTCGAAGAAGTGGTCAATGACGCCATGTACGATTTCGCTTTCACCTATCGTGCCACAGAGGGTAAGGCTTATACTGGCAGAATTGCCTATGTCGCCGAGTGGAAAGGTATGGAAGCCGGACAAGGCGACTACTCTATCGGCACGGCAGAAACACCTTGGCCTCTGAAGGCTGAGAGTGCAGCCGACTCTTTGCTGAAATTTGTTGTGGCCTTGCTGGTGGCCTTTTTGACTGCCGTCTTCTTCTTCCTGATAATGAAGATTGTGATTCCATACATCAAGTCGAAGCGTTTCTCCATGCAGTATTATAAGAAATATGAACCCGAAGCCAATGTACAGCGCCGCATCTGTACCTATTGCAGACAGGACATAGAACCGGGACAGCTGGTGGTTGTGAAGTGCAAGCACATCATGCACGTCAGCTGCTGGCAGCAAAACGGTTACAAATGCGTGGAGTACGGTCAGAACTGCAAGGAGGGCATTCAGGACCACGTTGACATGAAAGAGATTTTCAGCCGTTCGTCACTGCTCGAGAGCTATCAGGCATTATCGGGAATCGTGGCCGCACTGGTCAGCTGGATATGTTTCGAGCTGATGGGCCGAGGCATTCTGACATCCTTGGCGTCGGGCATTGCGAAGACCTTCTTCCGCAACGAAGAGCAGATGGGGAATCTGTTCAATGACTGTGTGCAGAAAGTGTCAGCTTTCCTGGCCGTCGGTCTGTTGTTGGGTTTCTTCCTTTCGCTCGTTTTCCGTTGGAATGACGAGTACCGAAAGAAAGATGCAAAGACTTGTCTGAAGATATTCGGGCTGTCGGTATTCTCGGGAGTCGTCGGCATGCTGGCATTCGCTGTAGGCGGCATCATCTTCTGTCTGTTGCTGTCTGCGGTCGGAACGACCTACATCCCGTGGTATTGTTCTTTGCCTGCCTACATTCTGTTCTCCATTTGCGTGGCACTCAGCCTTACGGTAAAGTCGTCCATACCGATGAAGAGCGCTTTGGTTGGAGGTTTATGCTCCGCCGTCATCGGCTTCGTTGTACTGGCATTCAGTGGTGTCGTAGGGGCCAAGTACGGATGGATGAGCATGCTGCTTGACTTTATCATCTATGGAGGCGGACTTGGAGCCTCGCTCGTCACAGTCCGTATGCTGGCAGAGAAATTCTTCCTTGTCATCAAAAACGGTGTGAAGGCAGGTCAACGCATTCCAATCCATAAGTGGATGAATGCTACTGGTGGCGGAAACAAGGTATCAATCGGTATGACAGGCGAATGTGAGATACAGATGAACTGGGAGAAGAGCAACAAGGTGGCCAAAGAGCACGTCCAGCTCTTCATTGACAAAGCTAAGAATCTTCCGATGATGAAGCCATTGGCTCCCGGTGTGGTCTATAATGTCCGCACGGAACTGCCTGCCAGCCGTCAGGTAGTATTGTCGAATGGCGATACGTTCAAGGTCGGCGACACCATCTTTGAATATGTAGAATCGTAGTTTTAGTTTTTCTTGAGTTTCAAGAAATCCAGAGTTTTCAAAGTGGCGGAAAAGATGGAAAAGGAAAAGAGATATGAGTGGGGAGAGGGTGTGTTCACGTTGCTCTCCTGGTTCAAAAAAGAAAAAGTCCGCAATGCCCGTGTGCTCGTCGCCGGGGCAGGAGCATTAGGCAATGAGGTCGTGAAAAACCTTGCGCTTTTCGGCGTCGGACATATATTCGTGGTCGATTTCGACCAGATTGAAATCTCCAACCTGACACGCTCGGTGCTGTTCCGCGAGGAGGATGCCTACAGTCATGCCTACAAGGCGGACATCGTAGCCAAACGGGCGATGGAGATCAACCCACAGATTAAAGTCACTCCCATTGTTGGCAATCTGTTCTCAGAAGTCGGTCTTGGCATCTACCGTTCTGTCGACGTGGTCATTGGATGCCTTGACAGCCGCATTGCCCGCTATTTGCTCAACAGGCTATCCTTACGCGCTGGGAAAACGTGGATTGACGGCAGCATTGAGAATCTGACCGGAACAGTACGTGTGTTCACACCTGGCATTAGCTGCTATGAATGTGGACTGTCGCGCGAGGAATTCAACAATATCATGCTGAGAACAGGCTGTGCGGATGTAGTCAGAACACAAGGTTCGGCAGGACGTGTTGCCACGACACCAATCAGTGCTTCCATCGTTGGGGCACTGCAAGTGCAGGAGGCGATGAAAATCATACATCTCGACACGGAAGCCGCATCCCAGTTCCAAACACTGCAGGGCAAGATGATGCGCTATGAAGGCATGGTTAACGCCATGAACATCTACAAGTTCGCATCATGGAAAAACAACTGTCCAGCTCATGAGCATTGGGAAAACGTTGAACAGTGCAAGGATTTATCGGCAGGAATGTCTGTCAGAGAGGCTTTGTCGTTGCTGAAACAACACTTGGGAACGAATGCCGTTGAAATCAACATGCGCAACAACAAGTTCATCGACATCATCATTTCTGACCGTCCGGAGAAGGAGTTTAAGGTTATGGTTCCTGAGTCGAAGCTTGACAATGTCATCAAAGAAAACAAGGAAATGCGGCAGCTTAGCTACCGAACTTTATTCCACAAACATTTCTATGAGAACATTGACGATACATTCCCTTACCAGGAGCTGACGTTACAACAAATAGGAATCCCATTCTATGACGTCATTCAGGTTTCTTCCGAGCGCGGAGTATCGTATGTAGAACTGAGCGCAGATGGCAAGTTATACGAATAGGAGAGAAATAGGAAGATGGAAAACAAACAGAAGGTAATGACCGTCCCTGAGAATTTCCCCTTCGATATCAGTGCAGAGACGCTGTTGAGTTTTTTCCCTGAAGACGGATGCTCCGTTTCCTTTCGTGGGCTTCACAAGAGGAACTCTTACAACGACATCGTCAATATAGAGGAAGACCATACAGACCGTCTGCATGTGGACATAGCCAGGTTCAGTCTTTACAACTCTCTGCCGGAGTACATGTTCCATCCTATTGACCGTTTCGACAATCTTCCACAATACGAAGAAAAGGAACGATTCGAAGAACAACTGGAGGCCCAGCAGGAAGAGATTGCGAAGGCATACCGTTTTTTTGCACCAATCGACATTTTGCTGCTCAAACAGCGAATGGATGTGAAAGAACGAGTCCTGCCTTTAGCCCAACAGAATCGCATCATGGAAAGAATCATCGGCGACAACCTCACTGCCGAACAGCTTGAGAACCGTTTCATTCGCCTGTGCATTCCTTTCCTGCCTCAGTGCAAAAACATCAGAGGCAACAAGACCCTTCTGACGTTTCTGCTACGCAAAGTGCTCATGGAGGAAGGTCTGCAGGTAGAAGTGCATCACATGACCGAATTACAACGGGATGAACATCCTCGTTACGAAGAATCGTTGGACTTGACACTGGGAGAAGGCTTCATGGGCAACGAGTACGTAGACATGGTAACGGTCTATGACATCTCTTATTGGAGTGACGATGAATGCAATGAACAATTCCTTCATTTTATTAACGAAATCGAAGTCTTCCGAGTATTCCTGCAAGACTGGTTCTTGGCTGTAGGCGAGGAACTACGATTCAACATCACCCAAGACGAGTTGCCTCTTCGCCTGAATGACGAAGTGGTCTACAATTATTTGAATTACAATACTAACATATAATACTTATGCCAAAAAGAATCAGTTGGAAGAAGGGAATGCGTCTGACCGACGAGGTACTCCTTGCTGCCGACCGCTGCAATGACGAGACTCTGGGACATGCATTTGCTTTGGCATCAATGGGACGTTTAGGCCTGATGCCATCAACAAGGCCTTTCCGCTTGTCTATGAGTGTGACAAGAGGTTACATAGAAGTAGAAGCCCTCGATTGTCTGGGACTTACACGGGCTGGCGATGTTATTGACGTACAGTTCGGAACGAATTTCACCAATTCGTACGAGACTCGTGTCCAGATTCCTGGCGGAAGTGATGACAACGATTTCCTTCTGACCGTCAATGCTCACCCTGACGACTGGAAAGATGCAGAGGGAGGTTATCGTGAGCCCACCTACACTTTTTCTTTGGTTAGTCCAAAGACGGCTCTTTCGGAACATGCTCTGCCAATCGGGCGCATCGTTAACGATGGTGGTTGGCAGGAAGACGTGAACTACTTTGTTCCACCTTGTCTGCTAGTGTCGGCACATGCCAAATACGAGCAACTCCTTCAGCAATTCCTTGAAATATTGCAGTCTATTGATTCGAAGACCCGTCAGCAGCTGAAGACCCCAGTGCGGACTGCCATCAGCATCTATTGGCCAGTGGTACAGCAGGTGTATGTAGAAGTGAACACTTGCCGCGAGGTGCTCACTCCGATACAGTTGCAGGCTTGTGTCCAGCGAGTCGTCAGGACTTTCGTTTGTGCCTGCGACCTTGATGACATTCTGACACTCGAAGATGCAGACATCTTCCTCAATTATTCAAGTGTCACTTATAATCCCAGCATAGCGTATCTCAGGATCAGACAAGGATTGGGCATGTGTTATTCAATCAGCGAAAAAATAGAGAAATTCAGTCTGCTGAAGGAAGAACCGACGGTAGCACCACCGCCGCCACCAAAGCCAGAACCACCGAAGGACGACCGTCGACGTTGGAACGGACCTAATATATGATGGAGTATATCGGCACCCCCTTGAATATCAGTGATGACGGGCAGTTGGTTCGCGATGTCAACGAGCGTATTACTATGCTCGACAATCTGGTCGAACTGATCGTATTCACACCTCGTGGCAGTTTTGAGGCAGATCCGGATTTTGGCTTTGAATATTGGAACCATGAATATTCGAACGTCCACTACCGAGAATTCAACAACAGCCAGCTAGGAAAGGGTTCCTTCGGCCTGCATAATGACGTGACGAGAAAAGAATGCGAAGAAAGCATCCGAAACAGTTTGGCAACGTATGAGCCAATGCTGAAGAGTGTAGTTGTCTCAATTGAACTCGACACTGCTGTAGACAGACAACTGCGAAGGAATCGGATGCCATCCAAGTACGAGGTAAAAGTGATAGTAGAGGGAAATCTTGATGATGGATTAGGCACCAAGGTTTCATATAGGAAGATGGTGACTTTCCTGATAGAACCTACCGTAAAACGATATCGATAAGAAAAAGAACGCCAGACAATGGATGTAGAATTAGAGAAAAAAATCGGCGAAGCCATTGAGAGCATTCGGAACATGTCGACTGACAGGACAGACTTCCAACAAATGGATCCTGTAGCAAAGATGATGCTCGTAGCACTTATTGCCGAAGAACAGAAAATACACGACCACATAGACAGCCTGCAGGAACGATTGGTTGAGCGGTTCTGCTCCGACTTCATTCCGCGGCGCAAGATTGAGGCCATTCCTGCTGTTTGCCTCATCAAGCCGGAAGTCAAACGGACATCCGATTCGTCAATGGTCAGTGTCGGCTCTGGTTCCGTTTTCTGTTACAAGGCAGACAACATCAAGCAGCCATTGAACTATATTCCGGTGTTTGAAACGTCGTTGCTGCCTCATCAGGGACTCTATCTGCTGACTCCCCGGCAGATGAAAGCAGATGGTAAAGTGATTCCTGTCAGAATGGAACGACAGGAACAAGTATGGATCGGCATCAAGACAACAACTGAAGTTGACAACCTCAAAGGATTGTCGCTGTTCATCAAAGGAACAGGTGGTGTCGTTCCAGAACATATCTATGCTGTCAATGACGGCAGCGAAATCGAGTTCTCCACCATGCTTGAGATGGAAAACCTTGAAATGGCGGAGCCTTTTGATGCCCAACAGTCTTCGAGAGAGATGTTCTCGTTCATTGAGACATGGAAAGAGTGTATGCTAAATCTCGAGGACGCCAGTTTGGTTTACATTACGGACAATGCAGTGAACCGTGATTCGTTCAAGCCGAAAAGCTATCCGAGAGAGTTCCAACAGTGGCTGGAAAGTGACGTACTCAGCAGCTTTGAGGACGGGACCGTTTGGTTGAGGCTCGATTTTCCTGATGGTTTTGCCGTTCCTGACAGTTGTGAGATTGTACTGAATGTGCTGCCTGTCACCAATATTGACGTGAACAGTCTGATGCTCACACAGACACAGCCGATGGCGAAGCTTCAGAAGATTGAAGAATCTTTCTTTCTCTGCATCTTGGAAACCACGACGGCATCGAACCGGCAAGGTTTTGGAATGCTGTCTGATGAGGTGATTGTCCGCGACTTTGATGCTTCATGCTACAACAACGGCGACCTTTATCGGGAAGTCCGAAATCTTTATAACCACTTCATCGACGATTATTACGCTTTCGTAGAGTACAACGGCATTAAGGACGGTGAAGTCTTGAAACAACTGCGTGAGACTATCAACAAGCTTGGAAAGAGCGTGGGGCAGCAGAATCAGACATTTTGTTTTGACAGTGGCACCTACGTGATGAAGAACATGAACCAATATCCTCCGACATCTTCCACGAGGGTTTCCTATATAACGACAATGGGGCGAGTCGGAAACCTGCCTCAGACAGGAGACAACATGGACAACCGAAAGATACCTGCTCTCGGACAGAAAGTACAAGTAGTAGTAGGAGGAATGGGAGGAGCCGACAAAGCTACAGCAGACGAGCGTTACGAGCAACTTCGATATTATTCGCTGACCAACGACCGCCTTTACACCCGTATGGATGTGGATGCTTTCATAAGGAAGGAAATCATCGGAGAGTTTGGCAAAGAGGAATTCCGAAGAATCTCTATCAAGACCAGCATTGGAGGAACTGGTGGTTCCGCAAGTCTGCAACGCGGCCTTTACATTGATATTGAATTCAAGGACAAGAAGAACTACAACAGAGCTGTCGGCATGTTGTACGACAAAATCCTGCAGCAGAAGATCATCAACAAGTCGTGCATTGCCATGCCAATTAAGGTGCAGCTCAGAAACCTTGAGGAATAAACCATTCACAGAACGACACCATGACCATTGCTTACGACAATTCCAACTTTGATTGGTACAATTTCAAAGAAGGAAATTTCGACATCAATAGGACTTTCCATGAAATTCATCTTCCCGTGAAAAAGGCAGATGACGGATACTATTACCAAGGCATTGCCTATATCACCCCCAGTCACCCACGCGATGGAGACGATCCCGAGTATGACTATGTGGACATCAAGGTAACATATCATTTCGACTGGGACGGAAGATATAGCGCAAGCCATGGATACTACTACGATTCACAACGCTACAAGAAACTCTATCAAATTTCAAGAGACAAGGGACTGCCCGAAGTACACTTCTACAGATCAAAGCGGGCAAAGAAGCAAGCAACACAAACTTCAATCAACACTCCCTCGATAAAAAAAGAGCAATTTTCTGTCGATGCGGAGAAAATGACGGCTACACCTATCATCGACGAGAGTTTCGTTAAGAAGTTTGGCTCCTTCTTGGCCACTTGGGCAGGATGGATGTCCACCGTTGGCAAAACGATTGTCGATGCGGTCAAAGAAGGAGTCACCAAGGAAGAGGCCATACGACGGGCAAAGGCCATCACGCCTCCTGCCAATACCGAGGAGATGATAAAAAAGATGGAGATTGAAGCCCAGCGCAGAGCCGAAGCACGAATCAAAGCCCAGAATGCCCAAGCGCATGCAAATGCCGAGAAGTACGGCGGAGGTGAGGAAATGTGGAAAGCTGTCGACAACAGCAAAGCTCGTCCACGAAGAGCCCCAAAGGTCCCGAAACCGCCTGCCGTGCCGAAAAACGGACCGAAGCCTTATGCCATCAAAGGTCTCACGGGCGCATCGCGGGCCCTTACTGGCTTGGCCATTCTCGGGTTAGGCGCAGAGGGCGTCATGGTTTATCTGAACTATCTGGAATGGCAGTACGAGGAGAATGGACCTGCTGAAACATTCTACAAAAACGAGTTCGAATTGTCGTTGCTCGGATGGGGCAACTCGTTGGTGATCTTCGCCGGCTCTGTCGGGGTCGGAATGGCAACAGCAGGAACGGCTGCTGCCGCTGCGACAACTGCTGCTGCCGTAACGGCTTCCATCGCCATTGCTGGAATAGGGAGCTTGTGGGCTATCCTTGACTTAGCCTGCTACTACGCCACCGGCGACCATCTTCCCGTATTTATTGCCAAGACCGTAACGCACGCAGCAGGTGCCATTACCAACAGGGCAACAGGAGGAGCGGTCAACGAGTATGGCTTCAACTGGGATTTCTCGTCTTGGGATCTTTGGTGGTCGGTAAAGTTCCAATAGAAAAACACAAGACATGAAGCAGCAACTCATTATTCTATTGTTCGCCATCATATCAGCTACGGCTCAAGCACAGTCTGCAGCAGATATCAGAGCATACATTGCAAAATATACGCGCATTGCGCTGGATGAAGAGAGAGCCTTTGGCATCCCCGCACCGATAACGTTGGCACAAGGCATCCTCGAGTCGGGAGCCGGACGAAGCGGACTGACTCGCAATGCCAACAATCATTTCGGAATCAAGGCTTTCGGCGGTTGGAAGGGTGCGGTCTATCAAGCCTGGGACGACGAACCTCAGAAGAGCCGCTTCCGCGTCTACGGTTCAGCAGCAGAATCGTTTCGCGACCATTCTCTTTTTCTGAAGAACAACACACGCTATCGTAGCCTTTTCTCCAAGAGCGTCTACGATTACAGAGGATGGGCCATTGGCTTGCAGAACGCAGGTTATGCGACGGCGAAGACCTACGCGAAAGCACTCATCGGGTTCATTGATTCATACCAGCTCTACGCTGTCAACGGCGGCGTCAAGCTCAAGGCTGGTAAGACCGTGAAAATCACTCGCTACGTGAAGGAGAAGCCAGTGTTTGATGCCGATTGCCAACTTGACGAAGCCGAAGAGAGCGAGGAGCAGGAAACCGTTACCAAAGCTGTTCAGCGGTTTGTCGTAGAGATCAATGAGGTCCGCTGCACCATTCTTTATCCGGGAGAGACCATTTCGTCCATTTCCATGCGCTACGACATCCCCAAGGCGAAAATCCTTGAGTACAACGAAGTGACAAGCGAAGACGATTTCAACGAAGGCGACATCGTCTTCATCGCAAAGAAAAAGAGCAAATACAATGGAGCCCAGGATTTCTACCGAGTGAAAGAAGGTGATACTCTTTATGAAATATGTCAGAACTATGGCATCAAACTGGTCAGTTTGGCAAAAATGAATGATAAGGATATTTTCTCCCGTCTCAAAGAGGGAGAGAAAATTAAACTAAAATAATCGAATATTATGATTGATTTAGGACAGCTCGCTAACAGAAGCGAACTTTTCGATGGACGTTATAAGCTGCTGAGACCACTGAGCACCGACGGAGGTACGGCAGACGTATGGCTGGCCATCGACGTGAACACCATTGACAGTCCACTCGGTGAAGACGAGTACGAGAAAATGGAGAAAGGAGACGACACGGGCATGCTGGTCGCCATCAAAATCTACAGGCCCAAGAACGCCCTCGACATTGAGGGAGAACAGCGTTTTCGCGACGAGTTCAAAATTGTATATGAATGCCGTCACTCGAATGTGCTGCAGCCGACGAGCTTCTCCATTTTCGACAATCTTCCCTATTTAGTCCTTCCTTACTGCAAGTTCGGCTCGTCTGAGCAGCTCATTGGTAAGAAACAGACGGCCGAAGAAATATGGAAATTCATTCTCGATGTGTCTTCCGGATTGGAGCGGCTCCACACGAACACGCCGCTCATTGTGCATCAGGACATCAAACCTGCCAACATCCTCATTGACAACAACCTGAATTTTGCCATTACCGATTTCGGCATCAGCTCCAAGATGGGGGGTGTGCATGGCTATTACTATGACGAGGACAACAATGGAACCTTGGCCTACATGGCACCCGAACGCTATCAAGAAGGGACGGAACCCATGCCGCAGAGTGATATATGGGCCTTCGGAGCTACTCTTTGCGAAATACTGACAGGTCAGGTGCCCTTCGGTGAGTATGGAGGAAAAGAGCAGATGAAGGGTGTCATGCCCATGCCCAGCCTTCCTGGCGTTCCTGCCGACATTCAGAAGCTCATCTATGCTTGCTTGGACAAAGACCTGCACAAGAGGCCCACAGCCAAACAGCTCATGGAAGCAGCCAAGGCTCAGCAGTTCCCTGTGAAGTCGAAGCGTCCGCTCTATTTCGCATTGGCTGCACTATGCGCACTGCTGATTGCCGGCGGCATCTACTTTTTTGTTTCACAGAAGGCCGAGCCTGAAATCATCGAGGTAGAAAAGGTTCATCAGAACGTGGACGTCAAGAAACTGTTCGCAGAGGCTCAAGCCCTGATGAACAGCGACAACGTGGATTCGTTGAAGCTGGGACTGGAACAGATGGACAGTCTGAGTGGAACCAACTACGTACCTGCCATCTACGAGATGGCACTGACATACGGATGGTATTCCGACGACGTTTCCGTCAAGCGCAAACGGTTGCTGGGCATCGAAATGGATGACACCTACCTGCCAAAGCTCGACCGCTACAGCAACAAGGCCGTCGGACTGTTCACAAAGATCATGGAGTTGAACGACTCTTCCTATGCCGACATCAATGCCAATGCCACTTATCGCCTCGCCTGCTACTACGTAATGCCCAACAACATTTACAAGCCCAACTACGAAAAGGGGAAACGATTCCTCATGCGGTCCAAGGAATGGGCCACGAAGGCCAACAATCAGGAACTGCTCGGTAAGATTGAGCGAGGATTGGCTACCTTTGAGTAATCAACAAATAAAACTATGAATAAGATGAGAAGACTCTTTCTTTCACTCTTCGCCATGGCCATGTCAGCAATAGCCCACTCACAGGTGGCCAGCTGGCTGATTCCGCCAACCTACGACAACATGTACAAAGTCATCGGTGCCGACCTCATCGTCACCGATTCAATCAAAGAGAAGACTCTATGGACATTCGACGGCCGACGGATTTTCAAGACGTCCGAAGCGCTGTTCCCGTTTCAGGACGACGTAGCCGTCATCACCAAAGGCAGCACCACCGCCATTTTGGGATTCGTCACCAACAAGGGAGAGCTGACACCTCTCGACGGTTATCTCGTCGTCAATGCTTATCCTTATTTCTCAGGCGGACTCCTGGCTTTGAAATCGTCCAAAGACGGCTATTGCCATTACATTGACAAGCGCGCACGGGTCGTCATCAGCAACTGTGCTTCAGCCTATCCTTTCATGAACGGCTATGCGAAGTGCGAAGCCTATGAGAATGCACAGAAGAAGAAAGGTTTCAACCATCTGCTCCTCAACAGCAAGGGCAAGCCCGTCACGTTCATGCTCAACGGGAAAAAGGTCGACAACGACGACGTCAGCTTCACTTCTTCCGTCAACGACGAAGGGCTCGCCGTTGTCGTTGTCAAACAGAAAGTCTATCTGTTCAACGGAAACACACAGGACCTGCAACCCTTCTACGCTTCCGACACCGAGAAGATTCAGGCCGAAGTGGAAGGAACCCTGTCTGATTTCCTCCTCAAAAAGGACGACATGAAGTCCGAACTACATGCCAAGTGCGGAAACAGTCAAGTCACATTCAGGTTCGACAGAATCCTTGTACCCTACGAGGTCGCTGTCGGCGAAGAAACGAAAACATACGAGAAGAAAGAAGCCAAGGCATGGAACACAGAGTCTCCCTTGGAAGTCATAGAGTCAAATGGCCGCTACGGACTCTATTGGGACGGGAAGGAACTACTGCCACCGCAGTTTACCAAAAAGCCGACATGCTTCGACAACAAGGCGTTTGCCTGTGTCTCCGGCCGTTATGGACTGCTGCAAGTGCACAAAGACGAAAAGTTCAGCTTCAACATGAACAAGGGAAACGACATCGCCTTCCGCCATCAGCGAGTTGAAACGGTTGTACGCGTAGACCTGCCGCCGTCGGTTTCGGCTCAGTCTGCCACCATCGAAATGGATCCCGAACTGGGATGCGAGATTGACGTTACCTCGCGCGATGCCAAGTCGACCAGCTTCGGCAGCTCCGTGCAGTATGGCTGTTGGCTCACCATTCCTGAAGAACTTGACGACGAGACGCAGGAAATACGCTACGTGGCACGTGTTGTCTACGACGGTCTGGTTTCCACATCCATCCCCTTCACCGTGAAAGAGTGGTACTACAAGTACTTCAATGTTGACGTTGACGATGTGGAAACCGTCATCGACAAGCGGAACCTCTTGTTTACATTCAACATCAGTGCCGACAAACAACCTGGCGAGGAGGACTATCCAAGCACCGTCAGCGTGAAAGCAGGCAAGCTGCCCGTCAGTCTGGAAAAACTGTCCGAGACAAGATACAGATGCAAGGCCACTGGTTTGCAAGACGGCACCAACCAAATTGTCATACAGATTCAGGAACCAGGATGTCCCATCTCGGAATATCCGTTTGAAGTAACCTACACCAAGCCTGTTCCAAAGTCGGTCAGCAAGCCTGCCGTGAAGGAGAATGTTGTGATTCAGAACAAGACGAAGCCCAGAAAACCTGCTCCGCCAAAACCCGTCAAGCAGCCGAAGAAGCCTCATCTCGAAATTTAGCAAGCAGCTGATCCCGTCAGAGTGCTTTTTTCTCACACGAAGCAAGAAACCATCTCTATTCTTAAGTTTCTAAACATTAAAACATGAAGATTAAGATAACTGCCGTTACGGACGTCGGGAAAGAACGCGAGAACAATGAGGACAACCTCATGTTCTGTCCCAGTGTGCTGAAGCAAGACTGGCAACAAAACCAGACCGACAACTACGGAAAGATAGAAGAACTGGGGGCACTGCTGGTCGTTGCCGACGGCATGGGAGGTGCCAATGCCGGAGAAGTGGCCTCGGCGCTGGCCATCGAATCGGTCAAGTCGACGTTCACGCCCGACAATGCCCGAAAAGCTTTGGCATCGGAAGCACAGATAGAAGACCTGATGCAGCAGGCCATCGACGATGCCAGCATGAAAATAGACAAGCGGATGTGCGAAGACCCCGATACAGACGGCATGGGAACCACCATTGTCATCTGTTGGGTCGTCGGCGAGAAGGCCTACGTCGCCTGGTGTGGTGACAGCCGGTGCTACGTCCATCATCCAGATACAGGTCTGCGAAGACTCACCAAGGACCATTCTCTTGTCCAGGAGCTTGTTGACAAGGGCGAAATAACCGAGGACGAAGCCTTCAACCATCCTGACAATAACATCATCACCCGTGGACTGGGCGACTTCCAGACTCAGGCGAAGGCTGATATCATTACGTACGATTTGCATCCCAACGACACGATCCTGCTCTGCAGCGACGGACTGTGTGGCTACTGCGCCGATCCTGACATCGAGAAGACGCTCAACAGCCATTACGTGGATGCGTCTCTATGCAGGGACAAGCTGTTGAACCAGGCTTTGGACGTTGGAGGCTACGACAACATCGCCATTGTTTTGGCTTCAGTCATCGGCGACGATGACGAGAAACCTGCCGAGTTGAAGCCATCTATCCTGAAAAGTCTGCTTAGGAGAATCATGGGTTCATAGGTCAAAACCTACCTGACTAAAGCATGCTGCCGTTCAATACCGACAGCATGCTTTTTTGTTGTGCACACAAGAACACATTCTGAATGACGCATAGAAGTGAAAAACTATAAGAAAGAAATCCGCCCGTTCGGGATGAGGAAGTGGTGTAAAACTTGGCATTTTGTTTTCATTTGTTACGTCAGTTCAGATTTCGAAGAACCATTGCAGGAGCACCACACCTTACGGCTTTCTTGTCCCGAACTGGCGTAAGGAAATGCAAAAAAGGATTAAACAGACAGCTGATGTTTGATTAAAAAAACTGAAAACTGAACTATTCAAGTGTGCGAAGATAGGACTTTTTTCGTTATCTTTGCCATTGAAAAACCGAAATGTCAAACCAAAAGTCAGAGAAAATGTCAAAAACAATTGAACTGCAAATCGAGAAGAGCCACAACCTGATACAGGGACTGCGCAAACACTTGAGCACGGGTGTCGGAGGAGGCATCACAAGCACGGAGATAGAAAAGATGGAGAGTGAACTGGCAACGCTGACAGAGGCAAACGAAGTCTGTGACCGACTGCGAGCAGAACTGTCGCAGAAGGTGAAGCACATGAACAAGGTGCTGGCAAATGTGAAGACCGACTTCGCCGATGCCAAGAAGATTGTCAAGGGCTACTATCCACAGGAACAGTGGAAAGAGTACGGGGTCGCTGACAAGAGATAAAAAGAAAAATTCGACCTATAGCTCATTTTGCAGGATAAAACATAGCTCAAAGTCCTGTTATTCAGGTATTTTGTGTGATTCAAACGTTTCAGGTCACAAATTGACGGTTGAAAATGTTCAATAGCTCATTTTGCAGGATGTAACCCACCGCC
>JAFPME010000001.1 GCA_017402445.1 Prevotella sp.
CTCCAAGCTCACAAAGCTCCTAAAAGCGGCTGGCGTATTTCTACTCAGGCTTTGGCCGATTTAGGACTAATTCAACAAGAAGCAGGCCTCGTAATTGAGAAGCCTTTAATTGAGGATGGTGTTTCTTATGTTGCTGATGAAGAGCATTACACACAGGTCTTCAAAAGAATGACAGAGGTAAAGCACAGCTTGAAAATAGCAACAGCAAATCTCAAGAACTTTAGCGTGACCGTTGAGAATGATGGCACAAATGAAACACTTCGTTTATGTGATTTCTTTCTGTCGCTTGTAGAGCGTGGAGTTCACGTTCAGGTGATTTGCATGAAACCGTTTGGTTTTTACCTCTACACCAAGGAAAATTGTCCTCAACTTCTAGACAATTCTCTTTTCGAATTACGGTACAATGAGCACAACCATATGAAGATATTCATATTTGATGATGAGCGTGCGTACATCGGCTCAGCTAACATAACCAGTGCTGCCATTGGCAAACGTGCAAGCGGGAACAGGAACCACGAAGCAGGAATGCTTGTGAGTGGGGCGAATATGATGAAGTCTCCACTACAACACTTTGAAAAGGTTTGGAATAGTCCTGACATTCTCAAATCATCCTGGAAACGATTCGCCACAAAAGCAAAAGATTTAGATAAAGAACTCAAAGAGAAATTTGGCAGATGACAGATGTCGGAGATAATGTCGGAGGTAATGTCGGAGGTCGAAATGCAACCAAGTTCACTGAAAGGCAGAAGAATATATTCAATCGGCTGATAGAGACTGGACAAATGAATGTCCTAGAAAATGTCCTAGACACATCAGCTTCGCTTGCAACGCATTTCAAAGTTGATGCGAGGACTATCCGCCGCGACCTAAGCGTTCTGCAAACCGAAGGCTTTATCCGTCACGATGGACCAGACAAGGGTGGACGCAGGGTGGATATAAAAGGATAATTGAAAGTTTCATCAGAAAGCTTACTGGTATTACTGATATTACTGAATAATATGCCGAAAATGATTTGCGAACAAAAATAATGGGATTTGCGAACAAAATGAGTGAATCAATTATTGCAGAAAGATTATATTGGTGTTCACGAAATGCAATTTTGTTCGCAAATTGTTCGCAAAACAAAGAAAAAGGAGCTACATTTTTGATGTAACTCCTTGATTTTCAGTGTGGACCAGCCAGGGCTTGAACCTGGGACCTCCAGATTATGAGTCTGTTGCTCTAACCAACTGAGCTACAAGTCCGTTGAAATAGGTGTTTTGTCTATTTCGGCTGCAAAGATACGAGGTTTCGTGCAAATATGCAAATAATTTGGTTAAAAAATCAAGGAAAAAGCGTACCTTTGCAGGCATGAAAGAAAACATGAAGTCATTAGGAACGCAGTTTTCGAAAAAAGACCGTTGTTGATTCTTTAGAACCGTTATGGAAATTATCTACCTGAATAAGTCTCTGGAGAATGTGGAGCTCCCGCCCTGCGCGGCTACTATCGGATTCTTCGACGGAGTCCATCGCGGTCACCAGTATCTGCTGAACCGTGTTGCCGCCGATGCACACAGTCACGGCCTCGCCTCGATGGTCATTACCTTCGGCGAGCATCCCCGTCAGGTGCTACAGTCCGATTACCGTCCGCATCTGCTCACTACACCTGAAGAGCGTCTCTCCCTGTTGTCCACGACAGGAGTTGACTGTTGCGTGGTGCTGCCCTTTGATCTTGAAATGGCATCTCTCTCAGCCCGTTCGTTCATGGACACGGTGTTGAAGCAGACGTTGCATGTGGAACGCCTTCACATTGGTTACGATCACCACTTCGGCCACGATCGTAGTGAAGGTTTCGAGCAATATGTAGGCTACGGTCGTGACCTTGGCATCACCGTTGTACATGAGGAAGGGCTGCGCCTGTCAGCTTTCATGAACCAGATACCAGCTAATCTCAGCGGGGAGACGGCCGTCAGTTCTTCGTTGGTGCGCCGTCTGTTGAGTGAAGGACTCGTCGACGAAGCCGCTGTTTTGCTTGGCCGCTTCTACGACATCACGGGACGTGTGGTGGGAGGAGCGCATGAAGGACGTCAGCTTGGTTACCCCACAGCCAATCTGGATTTGTGCTGCAGTTCCAAACTGGTGCCTTCGGCAGGTGTCTACGCTGTTCTCGTACAGAACGGCCAGCCTGCCATGATGAATATCGGCACGCGCCCCACTTACGGCGAAGGCCATCCGCAGACGCTCGAAGTGCATATCCTGAATTTTTCAGCCGATCTCTATGGCCAGCAGCTCACCGTGCACTTCGTGAGTCGGCTGCGCGGCGAACGCCGTTTCGACAGTCCGTCTGCACTGGCCGAGCAGCTCTGCGCCGATGCCCACGAGACCTCCCGAAGGTTGCGGGTGGCTTCCCCACTATTTCCCAGAACATCAATACCAATAAACAATGATTAAGAAAATACTCACATACGTCATTATGTTCTTCATGCTTCAAATGGTCATCACGTCGGTCGTGGTGGTCGGAGGCATTGCGATTAACGGTGGCGAACAGAAAGAAATGACAGGAACGCAGATGGTCGTCGTCCAATGTATATTCGGATTTGCCTGTCTGCTATGGTTCCTATGGCGCAAGTGGACACCCATATCCCCCCATTTCTTGAAAACAAAGCCGTACACCCTGCTTGCCTGGTGCGTTATCGCAGCTCTCGGAACACTTGTTCCGTCTATGTGGCTACAGGAGTGTATCGACTTCTTACCCGATATATCCAGCAGCAGTCTTCTGAAGATGATGGACAGCCATTTGGGCTACTTCACCATCGCTGTACTCACGCCCGTGGCAGAAGAAATTGTCTTCAGAGGTGCCATTCTCAGGGTGCTGCTCGATGAACAAGAGCGGCGTAACGGCAGCCTCACCACCAAAGGCATGTGGCTGGCTATAGCTATTTCTGCCCTTATCTTCGGCGTCGTCCACCTGAACCCTGCCCAGATACCCCATGCGTTCCTCATCGGCCTGCTCCTCGGCTGGGTTTATGCCCGCACGCGAAGCATCATTCCCGGTACAGTCATCCACATCGTGAACAACACGGCAACCTATCTGTTGGCCGTAGCCTACATCAACACGCCGGACATCACGCTGTCGCAGATTCTCGGTGGCTCACAGAAATATGTGTGGATGTCGCTGTTGTTCTCGCTATGTCTGCTCTTGCCCGCACTTTTCCAACTGAACCTTCGCATGCGAAAACAATAAGAAACAAGTTATGGCAAACCTGAAGTCACTCGTCAAAGACACAGCCATCTATGGGCTTTCGAGCATTGTTGCCCGTTTCATCAACTATTTTCTGGTGCCTATCCAGACCAAGGGCTTCAGTGCCTCGGGCGGTCAGTACGGCATCATCACCAACGTCTATGCCTATGTATCGCTGCTCATCATCCTGCTGACCTACGGCATGGAGACCACCTTCTTCCGCTTCATGAGCAAGGAGGGTGAAGATCCCGACCGCATCTACTCCACGACGTTGCGTATGGTGGGCACCACGTCGCTCATCTTCGCTGCCGTCATCAGCTGTTTCATCCACCCCATCGCGACAGCCATGGGCTATGCCGACCATCCTGAGTACATCTGGGTGATGTTTGTCACCATAGCCATCGATGCCTTCGTCGCCATCCCGATGGCTTATCTGCGCTATCTCCATAAGCCATTCAAGTTTGCAACGATTCAGATCTGCAACATCGCTCTGAACATCATCCTGAATATTCTTTATCTGATTGTGCTGCCAGCGCTGCATCTGAATCCTTTCGGCATCTACGACAGCAACTTCACGCTCGAAGTGGTGTGGGTCTTCTACATCAACATCTTCTGTTCGTTCGTGAAGATGCTCCTCCTGTCAAAGGAGCTCAAGGGCATCCGTCTCGGATTCGACCGTTCTGCCTGCAAGCGAATGTTGAGCTATGCCTGGCCGCTGCTTGTCATGGGACTGGCCGGACAGCTCAATCAGGCGGCTTCGCAGATTCTCTTCCCTTACTTCTACGATGGGACGCCCGACGAGGCGAACGCTCAGCTCGGCATCTACGGAGCCTGCATCAAGATAGCCATGATCATGGTTATGATCACGCAGGCCTTCCGCTATGCCTACGAGCCCTTCGTCTTCGGAAAGAGTAACGACAAGGACAGCAAGCAAACCTATGCGCAGTCCATGAAGTTCTTCATCATCTTCACGCTGCTGGCCTTCCTCGCCGTCATTGCATACATGAATGTGGTGCGTTATCTCATCGACGAGAGCTACTGGGAAGGTCTGCGCGTGGTGCCCATCGTCATGGCTGCGGAGATCATGTTCGGCATCTTCTTCAATCTGTCGTTCTGGTACAAGCTCACCGACCGCACCATCTGGGGAGCCTATTTCTCTGGTATCGGCGCCGTGGTGCTCATCGTCATCGATATTCTGCTGATTCCGCGCTTCAGCTACATGGCCTGTGCCTGGGCCGGACTGGCAGCCTACGGCGTGTCGATGGTCATCAGCTACATAGCTGGGCAGAAGTACTATCCCATTGACTACCCCATCAAGGACATCTGCCTCTATTTCCTTCTGGCCGCCTTCATCTACTTCTGGATGACAGTCACCAACCGCCACTTCTCCTTCTGGCCTGCGTTGGTAATCAATACAGGCTGGCTGCTCTGCTTCCTGCTGTACATCATCAGGAAAGACATGCCCCTGAGCGGACTGCCATTCATTGGTAAATACTTTCGGAAGTGAAACAATTTTATCAATCATAAAACAACAGCACATTATGAAAAAAGTATTTTCAGCGCTACTGCCGCTTTTTCTTTTCGCGTCGATGCCGCACCAGCTGCACGCCGACGAAGGCATGTGGACGCTTTACAATCTGCCGCAGGCCGTCTACGAGCAAATGAAGGCCGAGGGCTTCGAGATGCCCTATGCCGACCTGTATGAAAGTCAGAACGCCATCAAGAACTGCGTGGTGAACTTCTCTGGCTACTGCTCGGGCGTCGTCGTCTCGCCCGACGGCCTTGTCTTCACCAACCACCACTGCGGTTTCGAGGCCATTCGCTCGCACTCCACCGTAGAGCACGACTACATGCTCAACGGCTTCTGCGCACAGAGCTACGCCGAGGAGCTGCCCAACAAGAACATGTTCGTCAGTTTCATGCGCTCGCAGAAGGACATCACCGAGCAGCTCAAGGCCCTGGCCAAGAAACAGAGCGTGGCCGACAACGACTGGAATGAGCTCATCGACTCCCTGCAGACAGCCATGAACGACAGCGTGAAGAAAATCGACAAGACGCTCCATGTGGAGATCGACGCTTTCTACGAGGGCAATTCCTACTATGCCACCACCTATCAGCGCTTCAACGACCTGCGTCTGGTCTTTGCCATTCCCAAGTCGATGGGTAAGTTCGGAGGCGACACCGACAACTGGATGTGGCCGCGACAGACGTGCGACTTCTCCGTCTTCCGCATCTATGTGGACCCGAAGACCAACGGACCGGCCGACTATTCGCCCGATAACGTGCCCTATCACCCGCAGTCGTGGGCACCTGTTTCGATGGAAGGCTACAAGGACGGCGACTTTTCGATGACCATCGGTTACCCCGGCAGCACCAACCGTTACCTCTCCAGCTATGGCATCAAGGAGATGCGCGATGCTGAAAACACCACACGTGTGCAGGTCCGTGGCATCAAGCAGGAGGTCATGAAGCGCCACATGGACGCCTCCGAGGCCGTGCGCATCAAGTACGACTCGAAGTTTGCACAGAGTGCCAACTACTGGAAGAACTCCATGGGCATGAACAAGTGCATCGACTCCATCGGCATCATCCGCCAGAAAGAGCAGTACGAACAGCGCATCAAGGCATGGATGGACACCACAACCACGGCTTCCTACCTGAAGAAACAGCTTGACTTCGCCAAACTGAAGCAGCTCTACGCCGACCGCTTCGAAGACCTTCGCGCGTTCTATTATTACTATGAGACCTTCCGCCGCACCAACGAGCTCGTCACACGAGCCATGCGCGCCAACAGCGGCATGGAGCTGAAAGGCCCCGAGGACAAGCCCAAGAAGCAGTATTTCGAGTTCAAGGACAACAGCGACGAGTGGGACGAAGCGCTCGACAAGGAGGTTCTGGCCGTGCTCTTGAAGAACTACCGTGAGAAGGTGGATGCGAAATACCTGCCCGACTTCTACAAGACCATCGACAAGAAGTTCAAAGGAGACTACACGAAATACGTCAACGCTCTCTACAAGAAGTCGTTCCTCATGAAGGGAAAGAAAATCTACCCCGGAAAGAAAAGCTACACGAAGGACCTCGGTGTGCAGATGGGCATCGATCTCATGGCCACAGCCGGCATCATGCAGGAAGCACTCATGAAGTCGACAGAGCTCATCAGCGAACAGGAAAAGTACCTGTGCGCCGCCAAGCTGCTCATGGACATGGACCAGCCCCACTACTCCGACGCCAACTTCACCATGCGTCTCTCCTACGGACAGGTGGGTGAGTACCTGCTCAACGGTGCTCCCTCGGGCTATTACACCACCGCAGAAAGCATGGTGGAGAAGATGAACCGCGCGGCCGAGATTCCCGACTACTTCGCCGAGCCCATTATGCACGAACTGCTGGGCGCACGCGACTTCGGAAAGTACACCGACCCCGTGACCAAGAAGATGCAGCTCTGCTTCCTCACCAACAACGACATCACAGGCGGAAACTCCGGTTCGCCCATGTTCGACGGCAAGGGACGCCTCATCGGACTGGCCTTCGACGGCAACTGGGACAGCCTTTCGAGCGACATCTTCTTCGACCGTCAGCTGGCACGCTGCATCGGTGTTGACATTCGCTATGTCCTCTTCATGATGGACAAGTGGGGACACGCCGACCGTCTGCTGCGCGAAATCAACGCCAGATAGGCTATCGGGAACGCTACCTCGTTCTTTTTGGCTAAACAAGAATCCCAAAGGCTGGTGACGGAGCGACTCCGCTCGCCAGCCTTCGTTTTTTTACGGACGATGCAGCGAAAGCCGGTGGAAAAACTGAGCTGACGACCCATGCGCCGTAGTCGGGTTTCACATCGTCAAGCAAATGCATGTAGCGGCAGCCTGATTCCACTAAAAGCATTGCCGAACCGCCAGCGCACTCCTCCATCATAGGATGCCGTCACCGGGTGACAGGGCCTGTTGCCGCTGACGACAAGCGATGGAAACAGTTCTGAATTCTTTTGACAAAAAGTCCGAAAAAGTGCTCTGAGATTCGATTATTCTGAAATAAAAATCCTGCGGCCGCAAATGCGCGAATTTTGAGAGTTTTCTAAAACATTGGAAACAAAGCACTTGTATTTTCTTTACATTTTTGGCGCTTGCAAAATGGCCCATTTTACACTTCAAAACGGCCCATTTTACTTTCCCAAATGAATCATTTTGCCGAGCAGAATGGCCCATTTTGCGATGTAAAATGAGCCATTTTGAAAATGAAGAAAAATTTTTCTCGATTTTTGTCCGGTTCTTTTACCAAAACAACGGCTTTCGTCTTCCTAGAATGAAAAAATAAGTCGACAGGATTTTTTGGTAAAAAATGTTTATAAAGCATGGGGTTCCGGTTGCGGTAATACCGCAACACACTGGACTGGAGGAAGTGCTTCGTGCAGGTTGAATCAGACTCTCACCCTCGGGTGAGCAAGAAGGGGGCCGGTAACGTTGCCTGTCGCGCGATATGAATCATAATGATGCCTTTCTACTAATAATCTATAAAAGGTTGAGTCTGTCTAAACCATATTCTTTCAAAAAGTTGTACCTTTGCCATACATAAACCATATTGGCAGAGAAGAAGCCGGGTTTCTGCAAAGACCGACAGACGCGGAAAGGATTGTCTCAAATGCAAGGCAGCGATTTCCAAAAAGTATTCTCCATTGATTGCTGCACGACCGGGCATCAAGGCAGAGCCCGACAGTTTCAAGCGAAGCCACGCTCTGACTGGAAAGCGTTGTCACGGTCGGCTTCTTTCACCTCCCAATTCCTGGGACATGTTTTTTTTGATACTAACAGAATAGCAAAATGTCGTTTCTCACCCGAACATATCCGTTTACGCAAAGCCGCAACTGGCTGATAGACAGCCTCGTCTATGGCTTTGCCATTTGGGCGATACTCTTTTTTCTGCAGCCCTTTGGATTCAGCATGTATCAAGGAAGCAAATGTTTGGTCGCAGCATTGTTTGGACTTGTCACATCGGGATGCTATGCTTGCTACGGCTGGGCTGTTGTCAGACCGTTGCATTCACATTTCAAGCCCTGGCGTATCTGGCATCAAGGGTGCACGGTTTTTGGCTTGATACTGTTCATCACGCTCTGCAATTTCTTCCTGTTTGCTGCTATCTTCCGTTTTCCTGTCACGCTCGCGGCCTTTAGTGCGTTCTTTTATTGGACGGTTATCATAGGCATCATGATGACAGCACTCGGCATAGGCATCGAGTATAACCGTAGCCTGAGAGAGAGAATGGAGGCGTTGCTGAGCAACACGTCGGAAGAACAAAAGGACATCATGATTACCATTCATGATAACAACGTCAGGGGAAACGATCTCGTGATTCCCATCAACAGTCTGCTCTATGTCGAAGCGCAGAAGAACAATGTCTGTGTAGGCTATACGAAGGACGGAACCGCCACAACCGTCGAAGTGCATACAACGCTGACAGCCGTCATTGAAGAGCTGAAAGCGTACGAAAACATTTTCCAATGTCACCGGTCGTTTGTTGTCAACGTGAACAATATCACCTCTGCCAAGGGCAACTCCAACGGATATCAGCTGACACTCGGCACATGCACGAACAGCATCCCCGTATCGCGCTCGTATGTGCCTCGGCTAAAGTCGTTTATCGCTTAGTCATTCGTCCGGAATCATAGTCATTCGTCATCGGCCTTAGCTTTCTGTCAGCGGTTTTAGTCGTCTGTCACGGTTATTTGGAGGCATCGTATTCTTGCCGTATCTTTGCGGCATGAAACATCGGATTGCACATATCGTTTTACTGCTGATGGCGGTCGGAAACCTGACCGCGCAGACTGTCGTTTCGGGTATCGTCAGCGACGGAAAGGAACCCCTCGTCGGTGCCAACGTATTTATAATAGGTACGATGGATGGATGCCTGACAGACTCGCTTGGAAGGTTCTCGTTCACGACTGCCAACAAAGGCGAAGTAACCCTCAAAGCCACCTTCATCGGCTATGAAGACTATCTGCTGACAACGGAAGTGGGACAGCTGGCCAGTCTTGCCATCCTCATGAAAGAGCGTACCACAACCATCAATGAGGTTGTGGTGACGGCCAGCACCTTTAGCTTCGGCAAGAGTGATCATTTCAAGACGATGGATGCACTCGACGTGGTGATGGCCGGCAACTCGTGTGGCGACATCGTGGCCGCACTACAGACGTTGCCAGGCACACAGACAGTGGGCGAGAACGGCAAACTGTATGTCAGAGGTGGCGAGAGTGAAGAGTGCCAGACGTTCGTCAACGGGATGCACGTACTTGTACCATACAGCACGAACACCGAGAACTCTGCTGTCCGTGGTCGTTTCTCGCCGTTTCTCTTCAAAGGTATCAACTTCTCGCTGGGAGGCTACGGCGGTGAATACGGTCAGGCTCTTTCATCTGTGCTTCCGATGGAAACCACCGATGCTGCCAGCAGCGACAAATTCGGAGTGAGTGCTTCGCTGGTCGACTGGAACATCGGAGGCACTAAGGCTTTCCAAAACAGCAGCCTGTCGTTCAACGCTGCTCTGACCAGCATGGCACTTTACGATCGTCTGTTTGCAGAACGGTTCGATTTCAGCCGTCCTTATCGCAAGCTGTCTGGCGAGTCACAATTCAAAAAGGAATTCAATACGAAAAGCGTGCTGAAGTCGTACGTGGGCTATGACCTGACATCGGTAGGGCTGCGCATCGGCGATTCCGATGCCGACTCACCCGTTCGTAGCCTTTCGCTAAAAGAGCACAATATCTATGCAAACATCACTCATAGGGCCATCATAGGCAGCGGTTACACGCTCTTCACTGGCATTGCCAACTCTTCCGTCTTCTGTGATATTGATCATGCACAGAAGGAAGGCGATCATTATCACAACTTCCGAAACGAAGTCCATTTGAAAGCAGAGGTCCGCAAAGTCTGCTCCGACGTATTGAAAGTCTCAGCAGGGGTCGAGGACTATATCCGCAACAGTACGATGAGGTACGAATCCCACGGTTATCAGCTCGGCTACAACCTTCTTGCTGCCCACGTCGATGCCCAGTGGCGCGTCGTTCCGCGTCTGTTCTTCAATCTGTCAGCAAGGACTGAAAGGCTACATGAAAGCGCTTCGGCGGAGAAGTCGACCCGTTCCCATTGGCTGCTGATGCCCAGGGCCACTCTCAGCTATATCCCCAACAATCATCTGCAACTGTCTTTCGTCGCCGGACGATACAGTCAGACGCCCGAGGATGACTATCTGGCCATGAGCCAAACGACACTGAACCAAAGTCTTGCCGACCATGCCATTCTCTCTGTTCAGTACAAGTCGGGAAGCACGCTGCTCCGCATTGAGCCGTACTGGAAGAAATATTGTCGGCTTCCGTTGTTGGAGAATGGCTTCTATCAGCCTCATGGCTACGGCATGAGCAGGGGAATAGACGTCTTTGTGGAAAATCGTTCGCTCATACGGAATCTTACGACGACACTATCCTATTCGTTCAACGACTCCAGACGGCGTTATCTCGACTTCACCGAAGAGCGGACTCCAGACTTCGCCTCGCGCCATAGCCTGCGACTGACGGCAAAATATCCTCTCGGCAGAACCATTATCGGCCTGTCGGAATCCTATACCAGCGGACGGCATTTCCCTTCTGGCACCACGCCACATTACAACAGCGTGGACATGAACCTCACTTATCTGTTGAGTCCAAAGGTAATCATCTATACTTCGGTCAATAACATTTTCGGTCGCACGAACATCTTCCGCTACAACGCCGACGGTACGCCTGTCGTTCCTACGCGCGACCGCTTCTTCTATATCGTAATTTGTGTTTCACTTAAAAATAACAAAGCGTATGACATTTCCAATTTCTAAACTCCGAGTGTTTGTAATCGCCTTCTTCATGATGGCAAGTGTGAGCGTCAAAGCCCAGCAGTCCGGCATGCAGGCGCTGATCGGCCAGTCGTTGTCAAAGCTTCAGCAACCCACGCCCGAGGCTTTTCTCAACAGCATCGCAGAGATGAAGCGTATCGATTCGATGTTTCCCGACAGTATCCAGCCCAAGTATCAGATGGCTTTGCAAAGTCTTAATTTCTCAGTGATGAATCCCCATGCCGCACAAACAGATCCTCTGCTGGCAGAAACGGAACAGACCATTGCAAAAATGGAACAGATGAAGAACTCAGACCCATCGGACATCTGCACACTTCGCGGTTTCCTCTTCATGGTGCGCATCGTACAGAATCCTGTACAAAACGGACCGCGGTACTACCTCAATGTGATGCAGGACTTCGAGAAAGCCCTGAAACTCAACCCCGACAATCAGCTTGCCAGGCAGCTGCAACAGAAGTTCCTCGAAGGAATGAGACAACAAACAGGCAACCAAGGGGAATGACTGTTTTCTTTCGCGCTCATGCTGCCTTGGCATGCGGACGCTTCTGCCGCGCTGCATTCAGTGTCTGCAACAGCACGCTCAGCAGTATCAGGCCGATGCCGATGTAGAAAGAAAAATTGATTTCGCGGCTTTCACCGAACACGATGAATGCCAAGATGATGGTGTAGCAGGGCTCCAGGTTGTAGGTCAGGTTGACGGTGAAGGCCGACAGCCGCTTCAGGGCCTGGATTTGCAGCAGGTACATGCCCACCGTGCAGAACAAAGCATGGCAGAGCATCAGCCAGAGATTGGTGCCTTCGGGCACTACTACCACCGCCTGTTGGGCGGGAAAGCAGGCCAGATAGGCCGGAATGATGGCCGAGACAACCACCAAGCCTCCTGCCATCTGGTAGAGCAGCACAGTTCGGCTGCGCACTCCCACGCTGGCCTTCTTGTTGCAGATGGCGTAGAGCGCACAGACAGCCGACGACACCACGCCGATGCTGATGCCGAGACGGTAGCGGGCATCGAGCGAAAAGATGCACATCACGCCAGCCACGGTAATCAGCGAGAGGAAGAGTTCCAGCCACGAGAAGCGCTTCCGGAACAACAGCGGTTCCAGCAGGGCCGTGAAGAAGCCGATGAGCGAGAAGCAGACCACACCGATGGACACGTTCGACGCCTTGATGCTGCCGTAGAACAAGATCCAGTGGAACCCTAACAGCGCACCGCAGCCGCTCAGTTGCAGCAGCTTGCGCCAGCCCACGCGCGGCAGTCCGGTGAAGACGAGCAGAATGCACGTCGTGAAGAGCATGCGATACCACACGATGTCCACTTCGTTCAGCGTGATGAGCCGACCGAACAGACCCGTGAAGCCTGCCAGCAGCACGCTCAGGTGCAGTTGTATGAATCCTTTCTTCGTTTCGTCCATTCCTTCCAGAGAGGCTTTACCTTACTTCTGTGGCGGGCCGTTCCCGTTGCCGCCAGGCGTGGAAAGCGTCTGAACGGTGCGCCTATTCCACCTTCCACACGTTCAGCACGATGGTGCCGGGCGCACTCCACGGGGCCGGCGCGCAGACGAAGAGCGCGTCGTTGAGCCACGCATAGCGGCTGTCGGCGGGTGCCTCGAACCGTGGAGCCGCCTTGAAGTAGACCGACGGCTGACCTTCCCGGCCTGCATCGAAGGCGATGAGCCCCCGGTTGCGCACATGAATGTAGACGCCGTCGTCGGTCCGTATGCTGTAGATGGCCTCCAGTTCGGTGCGTCGGCCGTCGGCACTGGCCAGCTGGTAGTCGGC
The DNA here is from genome assembly GCA_017402445.1 of Prevotella sp. GTDB lineage: Bacteria > Bacteroidota > Bacteroidia > Bacteroidales > Bacteroidaceae > Prevotella. The sequence goes on from JAFPME010000001.1 coordinate 12,875, forward strand.
ACCGCCGTTGACGATGGTTCCCTTGAGGGCCGGTCCTTCAAACGTGCCGCCCGTGATGGGGATGACGATTCGCTTGCCGTGTGCGGTCTGGCCCACGCTGTAAGTCTCGCCGAGCGTCACGTTCAGCTGCATGGCGAAGGTCAGACGGGGTGTTTCTTCGTCTTTCGGCGGATAGCTTTGCGCACTGGCAGCAGCTACGGTCAGGACCAGTGCGATGATGAATAGCAGTTTCTTCATGTCTGTTGTTACGTTGATGCAATCTGTCTGCAAAGGTATTGATTTTTTCCCGTTTCGCCTTCGTCATTTGGAACAATCTTTTTGCTTCCCGAGTCATTCGCACTCGGCAGCTCCTTTTTTTCGTGCACGAAACCTGCTTGCACTCTTGCTGTCAATGTGAAAGTGGTCTCCTTCGCCCTGAGACGGGCCGTGAGCGACAAGACAGCAGAAAAGAGGCACCGCGGAACATCCGTGGTGCCTCTTCTGCTTGCAGGCGGACAGCGTCGGCCGACGCCTCCGTCCGGAGCGTTTCCGTATTTACATATCCTCGGGGAAGCCCAGTTCCTTCATCACGGCGTTGCCCCATTCCTCGTCGTCAATCACGGCCTTGCCGTTCGCTGTGGCACTGGCTGCGGTGTTCAGCTCTTCAAACAGCTTCTCAATCCTTTCGTATTCAGCCTGATTCTTTTCCAGATCTTCAGCCACTTCCTTGATCTTGGCAAGGTCGGGATTCTCGTCTTCCGTCTTCTCTGTCATCTTTTGGATGTTGTCCATGACAGGTTTCATGGCAATAAATGCCTGCTTCACAGCGGCTTTCCATTCGTCCACACTCCAGTTGGCACCTTCGGCCTTGGCTCTGGCGACGAGATCCTCGAGCGACTCTGCTTTCTCTACTTTCTCTTCAGTCGCGGCCTTTTCGGGCTCGACTTCTGTTTTCTGCTTACACGATGTAAACGCAACGCCCATGATGAGGGCGAACATTGCAATCAATAATTTCTTCATAGGTTTGTCGTTTTTGAGTTTAACAAATTAAAAATCGCTACAAATATAGTGAAAACAATTTAAATCTGCAAGTAAAAACGAGAAAATAATTCGCACAAGCATTGTTTCCTATGGTTTCCGAATGTAGAGACGACTTTCGGTTCCTTTCCTCGGCTGCCGGCGGTCAGCATTCCGGCAACGGCGGTGTGTCATGCCGGCTGCCGTGCACCGCGGCTCATGGCCGGAAAACACTTCTGAAAAGAACGGACAAAAAGTTCGTTTTTGGCTTCCGTGAGTGCCATCGTTTCAAAATAAAAATCAGACGGACGCGTACGCGCGAATTATGAGAGGGTTCTAAAACGCTGGAAACAAACGACTTGTACTTTCTTTACATTTTTCGCGCTTTCAAAATGAGTCATTCTGCACATGAAAATGGCCCATTCTGTCGCGCAGAATGAGCCATTTTGACGAGCAAAACGAGCCATTTTGCGATGCAAAACGGCCCGTTTTGAAAAAACAGATGATTTTTTTTGTTGGAATGTTTGGATTTTTTACCGTTTCAGAACCTTTCAGCCTTCTAAAACGGTCGAAAATTCTTGCAGGATTTTTTGGTAATTTTTCTTGAAGAAATAGGACTGCGTGTCACGCGGAAACACAGGGGGCCGTCGGCGGAAGAAGTGTGAAGCGCGGTCGGAACGGAGCTATTTCCTGCACTTCGCGACAATGTCCTGCACGACCAGACCGGCCATGGTGAAGCCGAAGATGGCCGTGATGTGGACCAGCGAGCCGTTGATTTGCGCCTTGCGGGCGTTCCAGTCGGGTGCTGTCGGTGCTGCTCCCGTGGTGTCGGCCGCTTCCGTCACGGTCTGCTGTGGTGCTTCCGTGGGATAGGGTAGTCCCTCGTTCGTGAGCAGTTCGTCGCTGAAGACGCACTGGAACTTACGCGCCGGGAACAACTTCTGGCGCTTGAAGCGCTGGCGCAGGGCGCGGGCCAGCGGGCAGCCCTTCACTTTCCAGAACTCGGCCACCTGTATGCGTGTGGGGTCGAGCTTCAGTGCAGCGCCCATCGACGAGAAGAAGACGGCCTTCGTCATCGTGGCCAGACGGATGAGCAGCGCTTTCTCGCTCAGCGAGTCGATGGCATCGATGATGTAGTCGTAGGTTTCCAGGTGGAAGTGCTCGGCCGTCTCGGCACAGAACACCTGCTGCAGGGCGCAGATCTCGGCCTCGGGACTGATCTGCAGCAGCCGTTCCTTCAGCACGTCCACCTTCACCTGTCCCACCGTCGTCGTGGTTGCCATCAGCTGGCGGTTGATGTTCGACGCGCTGACGCGGTCGCTGTCCACGATGGTCAGCCTGCGGATGCCGGTCCGCACCAGGCTTTCGGCGCACCACGAACCGACGCCGCCGACGCCGAAAAGAATCACGCGTGCCTGTCCGATGGCCTCCATTGCCTCGCCGCCCAGCAGCAGCTGTGTCCGGCTCTGTGTTTCGTTTATCATTTGTTCTTTTCCTATTTTTGTCTGCAAAGATAGCACTTTTCCTGTGAACGAGCTTTCGCCTGGACAGAAAAAGATGTCCTCACCGGTTCATTCCAGCTCCCAGTGACCGCTGCCCACGTTGTGCCAGCGCCCATTGACGCGCACGTGGGCGTCGCAGCCGACGGGGATGTCGACCGTGACGGATGTCTTTGTGGCGTGGACGGCGACGCGGCCGTAGAGCGTTTCGGTGGAGGCTTTCACCCATTGCAGGTCGCCGACGAGGTGCGGGTCGATCTCCAGGTGGCGCATGCCGACGGTTCCCGCCTGCTGACCGATGCCGGCGAGTGTTCGGAAGAGCCATTCGTCAATCTGGCCCATCATGAAGTGGTTCTGCGAAGAGCCCTGCCGGGGGTCCCACTGCTCGGTGAGCGTGGTGGCACCCTGACGGAGCTGGTAGCCGTAGCCGGGCGTCTCGTAGTGGTTGAGCATGGCGTAGAGCAGCTCGTTCTGGTCGTTGCGGGCCAGCGCTTGGAAGAGATAGCGGTTGCCGACGTCGCCCGTTGTGAGGCGTGTGCCGTGGGCGTGGATGTCGGCGATGAGGTTTTTTAAGAGAGCTGAGCGTGGGGAATTGGGCTGCGACGCTGTCGCAGCATACGGGACGATGCCGAGGAAGAGGGGCAGGGCGTTGGAAGTTTGGCTGCCCGAGCCGTAGTAACAGGAGTCAGGGTGGAAGAAATGGCGGTTGAAGGCGTCGGTGACGTTGCCGAGCAGGGCGCTGTAGCGGCGCTCGTCGGCATCGTTTCCTGTCATGCGTGCGGCGCGTGTGAGCAGCTGCAGGTCGTAGATGTAGTGCGCGGTGGCCACGAGAGGTACGGGCGTGTTGCGCGAGAAGCCCGCGCGCCAGGGCCCGTAGTCGTACCAGTCGCCGAGTCCGTGGCTGACGATACCGTCGTCGGCGCGGCTTGTCAAGTAGTCCACGTAGCGTCGCATGGCGTCGTAGTTGTTGACGATGAGCGTGGAGTCGCCGTAGTGCTCGTAGTACATGAAGGGCAGGATGACGAGCGTGGAGCCCCATTCGGGCGAGTCGTCGAACAAGTTTCCGAAGGAGACGTACTGCGGTGCGGTCGTAGGCACCATGCCGTTGGCTTTCTGTGTGTCGGTGATGTCGCGGATAACCTTCGGAATGTAGGCCCCCATCTCGTAGTTATAGAGCAGCGACGGTCCGCAGAGGTGATCCTGTTCGAGCCATCCCAGCTTTTCGCGGTGCGGACAGTCGGTGAGCACGGCCTGCATGTTGCTGCGCTCGGCGCGCTCGATGAGACGGTGCGTGCGGGTGAAGAGGTCGTTGCTGCACAGGAACGACGACACTTCGGGTGCGCTGTTGTGGACGAAACAGCTGCGCAGACGGTTCAGGACGGGCAGTCCGTCGGGGTTCGGCTCTCCCTCGATGACGGCACCTTCCACCTGAATGTAGCGGTAACCGTAGTAGGAGAAGCTCGGGTGCCAGGTCTCGCCGAGGCGGTTGCCGCGCAGGGTGTACTCGTAGTAGTGCTGCCGTCCGGTCTGCGTCTGGTCGCAGACGCCCTGTGGCGTCAGCGATTCGGCCACGAGTAGCGTCACCTTCTGGCCCGACTGTCCGGTGACGGTAATCTCGGGGAAGCCCGCGAGGTTCTGTCCCATGTCGAAGACGCGCACCGAGGGGTGCACCGTGCGGCGTGTCTTGGCCGAAGCAGCAGCTAAAGAGTCGGGGCTGACGGTTATTTCGCGCGCGACGTCGTAGCGTTCCATGATGCGCACAGGCGGTGCCTCCTGGGCCCGCAGGGTGCCTTCGGGCGCTTCGACGACGACGGCATGGTCGCCCAAGCCCTCGATGGGCATGTTGGTTCCCCACGCCTCCGAGGGGAACGTGCGCGCGTCGTAGCTCTCGCCGCCGTAGATGCTGTTGAACGTCACGGGGCTGGGATGGAGCTCCCACGACTCGTCGGTGCAGACGGTTGTGAGCTTCTTGCGCCAGGCCAGCACGTCGATGCGCGCCAGGAGCTTCGGCGGCCCGAAGGATGTCTGCAGCTTGCTGTAGCGGTTGCCGCGCTGCACGTTGTAGAAACCGTTGCCGAGGATGACGACAATCTCGTTGGCGCCGCTGCGTATGTACTGCGTGATGTCGTGTATATTAAAATAGGTTGTCTTTGAATATTCGCTCCACAGTGGTGCGAACTCGTCGGTGCCCACGCGTCGGCCGTTCAGGTAGACCACGTAGTGGCCCAGTCCGCAGATGGCGAGCTGAGCGTCGACACCTTTTCGGTTGCCGTTGAGCGGCACGGAACCATTGATGAAGAACACCTTCCGCAGCACGATGCTCTTCGACGAGAGCGTGTCCACGCCGTCCCACTTGGCTTTGAACGTGTCTTTCTTGAAGACGGCGTTGCTCCACCGGCCGTCGGGGATGCGCGCATCCTTCTTTGTGATGGCTCCAATCCATCGGGCTTCGTTCATGGGCGGCGCCACACGAAGAATCTGTCCGCTGCTCCAGGGCGATGCCTTGCCCTTCTGGTCCCAGACGCGCACGCGCCATACGTAGCCTTGCCGGCGGAAAGGCAGTGCCGGGAGGGCGATGTGCTGGCTCTCGCTGCTGCGCACGCGCTTCGAGTCGAAGACCTTCTTGTTGGTGATGCGTTCGGTCACCGTGATGCGGTAGGCTGTCTGGCGGTCGTTCTGCACGTCGGACGTCAGTTGCCAGCCCACACGGGCCTGCTCGTTGACCACAGCTGTGCCCGTCTGGTAGTTGCATTGCTGGCGGCTGATGGTCAGTCGGGCTCCGGCTTGCAGGCTGAGAGCGATGGAAAAGATGAGGAGGATGGCTTTTTTCATGCTGATGGTTGTTTTTTTCTAGATTTTCTAGATTCTCTAGATTTTCTAGACTTTCTAGATATTCTAGATTTTCTAGATATTCTAGACTATCCTAACTATTCTGGAGTTTTGCAATCAGAGGTGATACGGCCGCCGTTCATCGTGGCTTCAACAACGCGGCCGCCGGTGGCACGCAGGCGGAAACTGACGTTCCACTCGCGGGGCCAGGCAGGAAAGAGGATCGGAGTGCCGTCGGGCGATTCCTGAAGGAGCATCTCCTGCAGGCCGATCATGGCTGCTCCGCCGCGGTTCAGGTCGGGTGCCCAGTCGAAACCGGGGTCCCAGAAGGCAGGGAAACGGTAAGGACCGTCGGCCAGTTTCTCCGTGATGAGGCGTCGGGCTTCGTCGGTCAGGCCTAGGCATGCCGCCCAGATGTTGTCCTGTTTCCAGCCTTTTGTGCTGCGCATCTCCACGGCATGCGGGTCTTTCAGATAGGTGTTGCGGGCGATGTCGAGGCCGGGTCGGCCCATGCCGTAGATGCGCCAGGGGAAGACGGGGTAGAGCTGCGGCGTCTCCACGTTCTGAATGCGTGCCCACACGGCTGCCGGTGCGATGCAGGTGTCGCCGTCGATGGTGCGCAGGGGGATGTCGGGGAGGCGCTGGAGAAGGCTGTCGGCGTAGAGTGAAGAATCTTTTTGAGCGGCAGGATGCTCAGCACGGTGCGACGATTGCACTAGGTAGCGGCTGAAGGCAGTGGCTACGGTGCGCAGTGCGGCGATGGTGCTGGCCGGGTTGTAGGCTTGCTTGTAGGTTTCGCAGCCTGAACCGGGGAAGATGATGAGGTGGCCGTCGCCGTCGAGGCTCTTTGCGCCGCGCCGTCGGGCGAGGTATTGGTAGTGTTCGTCGAAGAAACGGAGACAGCTCTCGATGAGCGGCTCGTATTTGCGGATGTCAAGGCCACTGTATTCGTGGGCCTGCAGGGCCATGAGGCAGAACTCCAGGGCGGTGTCCCACTCGTATTCGAGCCATGCGTTGCGCTCCATTCCCCAGTCGTCGCCGTCCTTGTGTTTGCCGTATTCGGCCGGGTTGGGCAGTCCGAAGTTCTCTATCTGTTCGGAGAAGCAGGCACCACGGTGCCCCCAGTGGTGACGGGTCCATAGCTCTGCCGTGGGCAACAGGCGCAGGTAGGCGTCGAGCTGGGCGGTCAGCAGGTCGGTGTCGCCGCTCTTCAGCATGTGCCAGTGGACGAGACGCTGGTTTTGTGCGGTCATCGTTCCGCCGCCCCACTTGCGGTAGTCGGGCGTGAAGGGGGTGAGCGAATCGGCGTAGACGGGGTCGAAGGTGAACAGTCCGCCGTTGAACTTGGTGGGCCATTGGCCGCGTGCGTTACAGCCGAGCATGAATCGCATGAGCTCGTAGTTGCGCAGGACAGCCTGAAGGGCGGGTTCGTGGCTGTCGGTCTGAATCCAGCTGCGCTGCCAGTAGTCGTGCCACCAACGGGCAGAGCGGCGTAACGACTCTGACGCCTTGATGTTCTGGAAGACAAACGGGCCGATGGTGCCGCAACCGTCGACGGCTGTCAGCTGGTATTCCTTGTGTCGCAGATAGCGCAGGTCGATCATCAGGGTGCTGTTTGTGCTGTTGTCTGACGCAAAATGCCACGCGCGGTAGTCGGTTCCGGCGTAGACACCGTCCGTCGTACCCGAAAAGCGGAAGCCGGGAGCGTACATGGTGCCGCCCATGAGCCGTCGGGCCAGCGGGTTGTGAATCTCGGAGGAAACGGTCTGGAGGTTTTCGCGCTGCACGGTGAAGTCGAAAACCGTCTCTGTGCGGTTATGATGGAAGAAGCTAAGCTCGTTTTTGTCGGCAACGATGCTGTCGGCACGCGTCACCGTGCCTTCGGGCAGCACCCATTTGTAGCTGCTCTGCTGGCATTCGGCCTTGGTCAGCGGTCGGTCGCGGTAGCGCCAACTCTCGTAGCTGAGCGTTGCCCCGTGTCGGGACTGTCGTGTAGAGAATGCGACGAACACAACGGGCTGCTCGACATCCACCCATAAGCGCACCCTGACGCCACCGCCTTCCACGTAGATGCAGCCCTCGTCGAGGGAAAGAGTCTGGCGGAAGTCGCTGGTGCCGAAAGGATTGCCGTCGAAATGGAGGCGCCACCGGCCAGCCTTCAGCAGCGTGTTGTTCTCGTCGAACCAGCCGCTCTGCGAGATGTAGAAGAGCAGGTCGCCCCCTTCTACCCACACGTTCATGCCCATGTCGCAACCTCCGCAGGGCATCGACTCGCTGCTGTTGCGGCTTTGGGTGGTCCATACCAAGGGTTTGGGAACATAGTCGCCTGGCTTCTTTGCCCCCGCGGAAGCGACGATGCAAAGAAGCCAGGCGATGAGAAGAATGCGATGCTTCATGATTGGGAGGATTGGTTTTTTTTTCTAGATTCTCTAGATTTTCTAGATATTCTAGACTTTCTAGATATTCTAGACTTTCTAGATTATTTACTATTCGGATGATGGGGCTACCAGCTGTCGGTGCGGAACGAGCTGACGGGGAGGCCGTCGTGCATCAGGTCGCCCTCAACCCAGTCGCGGAAAGCGTAGCGCACGGCTACGGGTTTCTTCACCTGTTCGCTGCGTACGTACACCCGGTTGCGCGAAATCCAGGCCTCGGCGGGATGGAACACGCGGTCTTCTCCGGCAATTTCAAAGTTGCTGCTCTTCGGGCCGTGTTCAAAGTAGACCCACTCCTTGCTGCGGTCGAAAGCCACCACAGCCGTGTCGCCGTGGAACTCCACGCTGCTGTACGTGGCGAAATCGGGCAGTCCCTTCACGCCGTAGGTGTTGCTGAGGGCGAGGATGGCGAGCCGTTCGCCTGCTTGCCGCTTCTTTCGCGGGTGGATGCCGTACTCCAGACCGGCATCCATGAGCACTGCCATGCGGGCATTGGGAATCGTGGCCTCGGCCTTTAGTTGCTGTTCACGCAGATATTGGCTGCCTTTCCAGTCGATGAGGGAGTAGTCGTAGGGGGCAATCTGACAATAATAGAAGGGGAACTCGCCCTGCTTCCAGTCCGCACGCCAGCCCTCAACCATCGTTTTGAGCAGCGGAGCATAGTAGTCGAAGCGCGGCACGTTGTCTTCGCCCTGGTACCAGATGGCGCCACGCATGGTGTAGCCCACCAAGGGCCGCAGCTGACCGTAGTATAAAGCCGTGGGGCAACGTTGTTGCAGCTTCTTCATGTCGTCCTCGGTTACGTGTTGGTTCACTTTGGGAAAAGCTTTCAGCCATTCGGGTGCCATCCAGGCTTCGCAGGCAGAGCCGCCCCATGAGGTGACGATGAGGCCGACGGGTACGCCGAGCGTCTGGCGCAGCGCCCTGCCAAAGTAATAGGCGGTGGCAGAGAAATCGCGGACGCTGGCACTGTTGGCTTCGTTCCACTGTCCTGTCACATCGCGTTCGGGTGTCAGCGACGCGTGGCGCTTGACCGTAAAGAGTCGCAGACTGGCATCATGGCAGCGGAGGAGTTCCTCCGTCGTGCCCTCTACGGGCTGCTGCTTGAAGCCCTTCATCTGCATCTCCATGTTCGACTGTCCGCTGCATATCCATACTTCGCCGATAAGGATGTTGTTGAGCATCAGGAATTCCTCGCCGTCGCTGAAAGCGATGTAGTAGGGACCTCCGGCTTCGGGCGTCTTCACTTTCAGTTCAAAACGCCCGTTTTTGTCGACTTTGGCCAGATGTTCCTCGTCGTTCCACGAGGTAACGACGACGACACCGTCTTTTCCGGCATCTGTCCAGCCCCAGAGATTACACTCGGTCTGCTGTTGCAGCACCATGTTGTGGTCGAAGAACTGAGGCAGCGTGACCTTGGCATGGACCGTTATTCCGATGAGCGCCACGATGGCGCAGATTAGTTTTCTCATATCATTGTTCTATTTTAAGCTCTGGCTGTGCGAGGAGACCTGTCGGCAAGAGGCTGTCTCCCTTCGTTCGATACTTGGCATTGGTCCAGACGCCTTCGTAGGGCGCCTTGCCTTGGTCCGTTCCGCGCAGGGCATTGTGCCAGGTATTCACAACTTCTATCTCAATCGAGTTCTTTCCTTTCTGCAGGGCGCGCGTAATCTCCACCTCGTAGGGAGCAGTCCAGGCAATGCCGCAGTCCTTGCCATTCACCCATACGTGGGCAATATCCTTCACATGGGGTAGCGACAGCCAGATTCGGCCTGTCGGCATCTCTTTTTTCTTCAGCTTCAAGGTCGTCTGATAGCGGGCGTGGCCACTGAAGTAGCGGATGCTGTCAGCTGGATGCCGACTCCAGTCGAAGAGGGTGTCGGTCTGCAAACGCAGGCCGTTCTCTCGGAAAGTGAGCTGCCACGGAGCTTTCGGCAGGGGTTTGCTGGTGTAACGGCTGGAGGGCTGCAAACCGATGTAGCCGACAGCCGAACTCAGGAAGACGAAAACGGAACCGTGGGGCGCCAACGTCAGCGCAACATCGGTCCGCGGCTGGTTGACAGTGGCCTTAGCAGGCAAAGAAAAAGTATTGGAGAGTGGATCGTAGATGACTACATCTTTGTAAAGTCCGCTACGGAAGGAGGCTGTGAACGATTGCTCACGGTCGGTCTGATTGGAAAGAAAATAGGTTTCGCCGAACTCTCCTCTGCTGCGGTGCGCAAAGGCGACATCGGGAGGAAGGATGACGTCGGGCTCGATGCCCAGCGGTGTGAGGTCGGCTTTTGTGTAGGGTTGGTCGATGATGGCGATGCCGCGGCTGCGCAGGGTGTCGATTTGACGCTTGACTTCAGGCGAGAGGCTGACGGCAGAGGGAATGACGAGGGCGCGATAGGGGTAGTCGTCGTTCCAATGGAGCAGGGCATCGCGGTTCATCGAGTCGTAATGATAGCCATGCAGGGGATTGATCCAGTCGTTTGCGTCGGTGATGCCTGCTGAATGCCACACACCCACAGGCGATTCCTCCATGGGCTGACCGATATTGGCCAGACGTTTGTGCTCGGCAGCAACGCGCTCGGAGCCGAAGAGACCAGGTAGCATGTTGACCAAACGGTCGGGAGTGAGGGCGCGTCGGGGCATCTCTTCGCCGGTGAACACGGCGATGTCGGCCACAGGGTCGCCTTTCTGCAACCACTGCTGACAGTGGGTGATATAGTCTACAAGGGCTTTGGCTTCGGGGAACCACGTCTGGTCGCGCTGGAAGAAGAGGCCGATGCCGTCGAGAGTCATGCCGGGACGGCGGTCCATCCACGGGTTGTGGGTGAAAACATGGAAGAACAGTCGGTTCATGCCGAGGGCAAAATGACAGTCGAGAAGCGGTTTGATCATCGCGGGCGTCTCGTTCCAGACACCACGCACTTCGGTGAATCCCTCGGCCTGCACGATATTCTTACCGTAGACGTGGGCACCGCTGATGGCATCGAGCATGTCGGTGGGCTTGTCGTGCGTGGGACTGTTGAGCCAGAACTCGCCCATCGGGACGTCCACATATTTATAATGCTCCATTCCGTCGCTGACCATCGTGGGCGCCACACTTTCTGAAGAGAGCTGCACGCCATACTGACGGGCTTTCTGCGCCACGGTGGCAAAGAAAACCTCGTTGATGAGTTCGTTGATGGTCTTTCTTACATCGCGTAGTACCTCATCACACTTGGCGGCCGACTCAATGGGGATACCAATCATGACAGGCAACCACGGAATGAGGTCGTAGCCGCGACGATGCCGAAACTCCTCGGCAAAACGGTGGCCCCAGTTCTGCGAACCACATTCCCAAGAATCTACGTGCAGATACTTCACTACATCGGCATGAGGGCGCTGCTTGAACAGTGCGAACCACGAATCGACCTGCTTGCTGACGGCCTCGCGTGAGAACTTGTCGCACTCCAAGCCCTTGGCACCGCCGGCTGTTGCATTGGTATGTCCCGTTGAAGTGTGGCCGATGCGGACGATGCGGTAGGCGTAGCTTGGAGAATCGATGAAAGAAAGCGAATGGCCTGTCACCCGGTCTCCCTCCAAAGTCAGGCGTACCACTTCACGTCGGGGCCAACAGATGCTGTCGGGCAGTTCTTCGGAAGAAGCATCAGGAGCTATGCGCCAGACGTAGCCAGCCTTGCCTTCCCAGTTGTCGACGCACGGCTGAGCATAGAGAGTGGCGTTCTTCAGACTTAAACGCGGACGCCATTTGGCAGCGTCGAGGTCCTCGCTGCCAGGTTCCGTGCCTCCCGGTGTCCATGAGAGCCGCCAAAAGCGTGCTGTAGTAGGCTTGAAGGCAAAGGTGGTGTTGAAGTCATAGTTCTGCCAACCTTGTCGTGGGGGCACTAATCGTTTCACCATACGGAAGTTGACACCGTTGTCGCTCACCTCTATGGTGATGCGCTGTCCCTGTATGTTGGTGCCGTTGGCGGCTATCTCGATGTTGGTGAACTGTCTTGGAACTCCGAAGTCGAACTGAATCCATGCCGGTTCGGAAGCTGTGAAGATGCCTTTGGCGTTGCGAGTCATGGTTGAAGACATCGTGACAGGACACTTATCCACGTCGCGTTGCAGGTTGAAGTTATAGGGAAAAGGATGGAACGAGCGTCGTGTCAGCGGAATGGCAAAGGTGGCAATGTCCTCGTAATAGCCTTCGTAGCCCTGCGGACGATGCAGGGTCAGGCCGTTTTTCCGGTGAATCAAATCCTCCAGTCGGCCAACCAGAATGGTATCGCTGTAGACAATCTTCTGCATCGACTCTTCGGGTGTGATCCAGGGTCCGCCGGCCAGCGCGAAGCCATCGCATACATGAATGCCCATTCCTAAGCCGAGACTGTCGGCCTGTTGCATAGATACGTCCACCATGTGCCAGAAGTTGTCGCTCAACGCGTCGGCCTGGCCCTGAAACTCCGGGCGTTCGGCGGCCCCACGAATAGGCATCAGGTAGCAACCGCCCAGTCCTACGTCCTTCATGGCTTGCAAGTCGGCCTTCACGCCCTCTTCCGATACGGCGCCATACATCCAGTACCAGAAGGTCCATGGTCGGCTCAGCTCGTCGGCTTGCTTCTGCTGCGGCTGAGCTGCGCAGACGAGCGAGGCAAAGAGAAGGAAAAAGACTGTCAGTTTCTTCATGTTCGGGGCGGAAAAGGGTTATTCAAACACGAACGTTGCGCCGATCATGTGATAGCCTTTCGCCCAGTGAGGCTGAGCAGAAGGGCCGTTCAGGTCGGTGGTGTTCACCTTGTTGCGCACGGCAGGTATCGCTTTCAGAATGCTGATGCCCGTCTGTGGCAGGTCGAAAAGGATGTGGTCGCGACCGTCGCGCGGTTGATAGATGCCCACATAGTCGTGCGTGTCGAGGTCGGTGATGCCGATGCGGCCCTCGGTGGTCTGCAGCTGCATCCACGAAACATCGCCGAAGTAGCCCTTGAACTCAGGATATTCCCATGACTCGGCGGGAACGGGGTCGTTGTAGTCGGTCGTCCAGTAGCCGTACTGCGGGCCTTCCTGTCGGTTCTGCCACACGCGATAAGGACCGCGGCCCACCCATCGCTTGGAGCGCACCAGTTGCTCGGGATAGTCGAAACTGATGCCTAAGAGATCGACAACGCCGTTGAACGCGTAGCCTACCGAAACGTGAACGCGGCCATCCGGCCAGAAATCCCACGCCACTTGGTCGATACTGCCGTGGCGATAGTGGGCGATGAGCTCGCCATTGTGCCATTCGAAGTGGGAGAACTGACCTTGATCGGCATATTCAGTGTACTGTGTCTTCTTGTCGAAAGCCTGTTTGTCATCGTGGTTGTAGAAGCCGTCTTGCGATCGGTCGGCACGCTTGGCGGCCACCAGTCGCGGACCTTGCAGCGAAATCTTTCCTCGGGCAGTCTGCACATGGGTAAGACGGCCGTCCTGTTTCGAGAAAACGTAAGTTTTACCCTGCGATTCGACGGTCAGATATGCATCGTCCTCAGTGTGAATCGGCTCATCGTGTATGTAAACTGAATCGACGATGTCTATCAAAGGATTGGGGAAACTCCAGGTGAAGATGTTGCGGCCGTGTGGATCGGTGGCACTGATTTCCACCACTTCGGCAAGACTCTCAGGCAAACCGATGGTGGCGCTCTGGCCTGGCTCCACACTGGGAACACGCAACGTGCCCTTTCCCACGACGCTCACTTCGTTATCGTTCATAGCGGGCATGTCAAGCAGTCGGTAACTGAAGCGGCAGTCGCTGAGATTGGTGAAATCGTAGCGATTGTGCAGCTCTATCTGTTTGTTGCGGACATTGAGCTCCACGGGGCTCCACACCTCGCGGATGGTATAGAAAGAGCCTTCTTTTTCCATGTGGGGACCCACAATGCCGTCGGCACCGAAGTTGCCCATACAGTCGACGATGTTGTTCTGGTCAGTCCGCACGACGCCCTGGTCCATCAGGTCCCACAGAAAACCGCCGGCGCAACGCGAATTCGACATCATCAGTTGCCAGTAGTCGCGCAGTCCGGCCCCGTGTCCGCCGTCGTAGAGACCGTGCAGGAACTCGGTGGGCATGAAGATCTCCTTCTGTCGCATGTATTCTGCCGTCTCGCCCCATGAGCGGTAGTGCTTTGTTTCGAAGCCGTTGCGGTTGGCCCAGGGATAGAGAACGACGCGCTTTTGTGGGTCGAACTTCCCGAAGAAGGGCTCCAGGTCGTAGTTGAAACCGCCTTCGTTGCCGTTACTCCAGAAAAGAATACTCGGATGATTGACGTCACGCGTCACCATTTCCTCCACTAACTGTGCTCCGTTGATGGTTTCGTGAGCCCAATGCCAGCCGGGCAGCTCGCACTCCACGTAGAGGCCGAGCGAGTCGCAGGCGTCAAGAAACTCAGGATCGGCGGGATAGTGGCTGAGGCGAACGGCGTTCATGTTCATCGACTTGATGAGTTCCACGTCCTCAATGTTCTTCGCCTTGGAGAGTGTGCGACCGGTCTCGGGGCGGAACGAGTGTCGGTTGACGCCCTTGACGATGACTTTCTGCCCGTTGACGAAGAGTCCGTCTTCTTCGCAGCCATAAACATGTCTGGAATTTTCGACGTTTTGCAGTCCTGTATTCTTGTAGCTGTGACGGTATTCGATGGTGCGGAAGCCAAAACGCTGGCGCTCGATGTGCAGCGTGCGGCCCTGCGCGTCTTTCAGCGTAAACACGGCGGTGTAGAGATTCGGTGTCTCAGCGTTCCACAGACGAGGGCTTTTCACAGCGAAGTCTACGCGTAGCTGGTCGCCGCCGCGATGGTCTGTGGTGGCGTTGGCTGTCTTTTTCCCGTTTGCGTCGATGATATCAACGTTGACAGAACCCTTGGGAAGGGCGCGGTTGAGGAAGACATCGGCCATGAAACGACCGTCGGCGCGCGCATCGATGGCCACACGCTGGATGTTCTGCACGGGTTTGCTGACGATGAACACTGGTCGCCAGATACCTCCGAAGTTCCAGTAGTCGGCACGACGCTCGGCCAGGTTCACTTGCGGGCTGTCACTCTCTTTCTTCACCGTCACTTCCAGCCTGTTTGTCTTCTTGCCGAAGAAGACGCGGTCGCTGACATCGAACTGGAACCGCGTAAAACCACCTTGATGGAGGCCGCGACCAGCCTTGCGGCCGTTGATAGTGACATTTGCATCGGTCATTACGGCCTCGAAGGTGAGCAGGATCTGCCGTCCGGCCCACTCTTGTGGCAGTTGGAACTCATATCGGTAAAGGCCTTGCTCGTCGGCGATGCCCTCGGGAGTGGCCTTGCCGTAGAAGCGCATGCCGTACTGGTAGGTGCCGAAGCCCTGCAGTTCCCAGCACGAGGGAACGCCGATCTTCGTCCATTGTCCGGCATTACGTCCGTCGGTGCACTTGAAGTCCCATTCAACCATGTCGTCGCAGCCCCTGCCGCTGAGGTATTGGCGGTGGGTTTCGCAGTCATTTTGTGCTGACAGTGCCATGGCGAAGGCAGCTGCCAGCATAGAGGTGAGAATCCGTTTCATACGTACCTTATTTTATATATGGACTCCGAAAGAAAGGATTTGTAACTAAACAGAAAGGTAATTTGAACTCTTCAAAGGTAGAGGATGCTCTCGTTGCCCATGTTGAAGAGCAAATCGAGGATGCTAAGGTTGGGCAGGAAGCCGTGTTTCTGCTGGTAAACCTGATAATAGGAGCGCGGTTCAAACGTTGGATCGGGCAGTGGATGCTTGGGTCGGATGGCCTCACGGTAATCGGCGAAACTCGTCCCTGCCACTGAATGCGCAACGGATGATGGGGAAACAAGACTGGATGAAAGTGCCTCGGCGGTGGTAGTGGTGGTGACATCGGAAGAAGATGGAGCTGCTGCGGTGGCGATAAAAGTGTCAGTGAGCTCGATGTTGGGGGTGATATCGAGCAGTTCGCACATCTTCTGGGTGATGTCAAGGTTGAAATCAAAGAGGAAATCCCAGTGTCGCTCGAAGAAGGGATGGAGATCGTCGGCGTAGTAGTCGAAAAACGGGCTGTCTCCGTAAGCACTGCGCAGGGCGTTCCAGTGTTCCGAGCGCCATTTCCCGTGATTGCTGATGCGGATGTCCTTCATTCGCGTCGCTGAAGCCTGTATCGATCCGTTGTCGCGCTCAATGGGGATGGTGAGTGACTGCATGCCCTGCGTGGTTGCTATGACGCAGCGGTTACGATAGGTCTGCTTGATGAAGCTGTCGTACTGTTCAATCAGCACGTGGTCGTAGCGGTTCAGTTTCTGATACCACTGCACCGGTCCGAAGTATGTGGAAGAAAGCAAGGCTGTTGTCATTTGTACATGAAGAAAGGTTGACGAAACCAAGACCGATGGTCATTTCCAGAATCTGAGGTTATAAGCGCGTCCGACGATGTCGGTTTTTCTGACCAGTTTGCATCGTCCTTGTCCTATGTTCAACAGGTAGTAGTTCTCATGCTGGCAGGAACACTGGCGGCACGCGCACTCCTTGGGTAGTGCAAACGCTGTGCTGTCGGTCCTGACAGTGTCGCCGGGCGCGTTTTCCACTATGGCGATGCCGGCTGTTTTCTCTTTGAAGACCA
Organism: Prevotella sp.; assembly: GCA_017402445.1. GTDB lineage: Bacteria > Bacteroidota > Bacteroidia > Bacteroidales > Bacteroidaceae > Prevotella. Next base: position 29,230 of record JAFPME010000001.1, read on the forward strand.
CCAGTTCACCTTTGCTGAACAGCTTCCCCCACTGCAGTTTGTTGACGAAGACGCGGTCATTTTTGCGCAGCAATGGCTCCATGTACGAGTCAGTAACACGATAGATGTTGAAGGCATAGCGCTTCACGACCATAACGATGCACAGCAAAAGAAGACAATTAACCATCAACAATGTGCATTGTCGCAGAAGATACTTTCTTTGTTTGCTCATTGTTAATGGTTAATTGCAGCTGATAGATAATGATTGGTTTATTTAATATTGTCGACCCAGCGGAACAGACGGTTCCAGCGGACACCCGAGATGCCCCCGCGGTCGGGGTCGGAGCTCCACCAGATGAAGATGGGCTTGCCCACGATGTGGTCTTCGGGAACGAAGCCCCAGTAGCGTGAGTCGGCCGAGTTGTGGCGGTTGTCGCCCATCATCCAGTAGTAGTCCAGCTTGAACGTGTAGCTGTCGGTCTGTTTTCCGTTGATGAATATTTTCCCGTCCTTCACTTTCAGGTCGTTGCCTTCATACACCTTGATGGGCCGTTCGTAGATAGCGATGTTGTCCATGCTGAGCTTGAGGCTCTCACCTTTTTTGGGAATCCACACAGGTCCGTAGTTGTCGCGCGTCCATCCGGTGTGGGCATTGCGCGGATAGGTCTCACCTACGCGGGCTGTCGTCACCGGCTGAATGCTCTCCACGTAGTCCTTGTGGTTGAGCAGTCCTTCTTTGGCAGCTTTCGTCAGCGGCATGCTGCCCTCTTGCGTGAGGTCTCTGATTTGCTCAATGCTGATGCCCAGCTCCTTGAGCAGCTCGTCGGGCAGGTATTGCTTCAGCTTCACGGCGTAGGTATACTGTACGTTGTCGGGCTCTTTGTTCGGTTTGCCGTCCAGATAGACGATGTGGTCCTTGATCTGCAGCGTCTGTCCGGGCAGGCCCACGCAGCGCTTCACGTAGTTTTCGCGCCGGTCGGTGGGTCGTGAGTCCACTTTGCCCAACACTTTCTCGTTCTGTTTGACATACTCCTGCCCGAGGCGATAGATTTCCTCGTAGAGCTCGTATACCTGACGGCTCGATAGAGAGTCGAGATTGGGCATGCCGTGTTCCTGAACGTACATGGTCTCGCCTGCGTCGTACACCATGTGGTAGTATTCCGTCTGGTATGGCTGTTCGGTGCAGATGGTGTCGCCGGCAGGATAGTTGAACACTACGATGTCGTTCAGTTGCACTTTGCCCAGACCTGGCACACGGCGATAGTCCCACTGCGGCCATTCGATGTACGACTTGCAATCGAATACGGGCAGTGTGTGCTGTGTCAGCGGCATGGTGAGCGGCGTCTGCGGGATGCGCGGCCCGTAGCTCACTTTCGACACGAAGAGATAGTCGCCCGTCAGGAGCGATTTCTCAAGCGAACTTGACGGAATGACGTAGTTCTGGAAGAAGAACAGGTTGATGAAATAGACGGCCACGAGGGCGAACACCAGTGCATCGACCCATGACATGACCCATCTGACGGGTCCTTCCGACTCTTTCCACCATTGCCATTTGATTTTTTTCGTGATATAGATGTCGTAGATGAAAGGCACAACAATCAGTCCCCACCACGATTTCACCCAAAAGAGGAACAGCAGGTAGAGCACCAGCACGCCGATGAACTTTGCCCACTGCACCTTCATATTCAGTTTTTCTTTTTTCTTGTCGATCATGATTCTTTTTTTAGTGATTCCAGCTTGGCCGGTTATCTGGCCTATATAGTCAGCATGGTCAATCTGTTTTTCAGACTATATAGACTATCTAAAACTTAAACATATCCGAAATGGTGAGCAGACCGTCGTGCTCGGCGGTGTATTCGGCGGCCAGTACGGCTCCCAGGGCAAAGCCCTTCCGCGAATGGGCATCGTGGCTGATGGTGATCAGGTCGGCCTCCGAGTCGTAGCGCACGGTGTGGATGCCCGGAACCTCGCCGCGCCGGATGTGGTCCACGCGCAGCAACTTCGGATCAGTGGTCTCTTCGGCCCACGCCTCCTTGCGGTCGATGTTCTCCACTATCTCCTCAGCCAGCGTGATGGCCGTGCCGCTGGGATGGTCGAGCTTGTGAACGTGGTGCGTCTCCTCCATCTCAACGTCGTACTGCGGGAACTGGTTCATGATTTTCGCCAGATAGCGGTTCACGGCCGAGAAGATGGCCACGCCGATGGAGAAGTTGGAAGCCCAGAACAGCGTGCGGCCGCCCTCGCTGCACAGTCGGCGAACCTCGTCGCCGTGCTCCTTCATCCAGCCCGTGGAGCCCGAGACCACCTTCACGCCCTGTTCCCAAGCGCGCAGATAGTTGCCGTAGGCTGCCGTCGGATTGGTGAACTCAATGGCCACATCGGCCGAAGCAAAGGCGTCGGAGTCGAAGTCCTGTTGGTTGTCAATGTCGATAATGCTCACGATTTCATGGCCACGGCCGATGGCAATCTGCTCAATCATCTTGCCCATCTTCCCATAGCCTATCAATGCTATTTTCATAATTCTTTCAGTTTAAACCATTTGCAAAAGTACAGCAAAACGCGCACACCACAAAAAAACTATACCTTTTTTAATATTTCTTTCCAATTAGAAAAGGCTTCTGCCCTTCAGACATCCCCATGTGAACCTCACAATCGCTGCCTTGGGTACAAATGCGCAGCCGTTGCGTCATTTTCAAAATAATGTAGAACTATGAACCCAAGATACCTTTTTTTTATAGCAAGCCTGTTCATTCTGATGCTCTGCCATGCTGCTCCGAAACCGAAAAAGCAGCTGTTTGTCCCCATGGACTACAGCACCTGCGGCTACAGAGCCTCGGAACAAGCGATACCCGACGTGCCCAACGTGCTCTTCGTAGAAGCCAGTGAGGGCGACTGCTCCGACCTGCTGCAGCGTTGCATCGACTATGTTTCGACGATGAAACCCGACCGCGAGGGTTGTCGCGGCGCCATTCTTCTGGGCGAGGGCACGTTCCGACTCAGCCAGGCGCTGCGCATCCAGACCTCGGGCATCGTCATTCGTGGCATGGGAAAGGGAAAGACCGTTCTGCGAAAGCTGGGGGCCGACCGCGGCGCTGCCATCTATCTGGAGGGTCAGCGCAGGATGACGACGGGTGATACCGTCAGCGTTGCGAGCGAAAAAGTGACCGCCGGGAGTACACGACTGACGCTGTCGGCCGACGCCGGACTGCATGTGGGTGACCGTATACAGATTGTCCGGCCATCCACCGAGGCGTGGATCACATCGCTCGCGATGGGCGATTTCGGCGGTGGGCTCGACTATACAGGCTGGAAACCGGGCGACATCGACATCACGTGGGACCGGACCGTGACCGCTGTCGAGGGAAACACGCTGACGCTCGACGCCCCGCTGACAACAGCCATCAGTCCCGTTTACGGCGGAGCATTCGTCTGCAAAGGATTCAATCAGGGCGAGATGACAGAGTGCGGCATCGAGAACCTGAGCATCGAAGGGCTCGAGGGTACCGTACATCCGAAGTTCGAGGATCACTGCTGGGACGGCATCTTCGTGGAGAACGCCCGCGACTGCTGGGTGCGCCGCGTGGACTTCAGGCGCTTGGCGGGCTCGGCGGTGAACATTCAGAAGCATGTGAGCCGCATGACCGTGGAGGATTGCGTGGCCGATGAGCCCGTCTCCGAGGTGGGCGGCTGGCGACGCTGCGTCTTCCTAACGCGCGGACAGCAGACACTCATCCAGCGGTGCATCTCCCGACACGGCATCCACGACTTCGCCGCTGGCTATTGTGCCGCCGGACCGAACGCGTTCGTGCAGTGCGAAGGCGAAGAGTCGCTCGGATTCAGCGGCAGCATCGGCTCGTGGGCAGCCGGACTGCTGTTCGACATCGTGAACATCGACGGCCATGACCTCTGCTTCCGCAATCTGGAACAGTTTCAGTTCGGCACCGGATGGAACACCGCCAACAGCATGATGTGGCAATGCACCGCCTCAACGCTCTGGTGCTACAGCCCCGACGACGACAATCGGTCGAGCGCGCACGGCTGTTGGGGCACGCTGACCGGCAACGGCAACTGGACCAGCAGCAACGACCACGTGCAGCCGCGCAGTCTTTTCTACTCACAACTGGAGCAGCGACTCACCGGCGATTCTGCCTCCCAGTCCCGTACGTTGCGGTATGACCGCAACCCCTCAGCAACGACAACCCCACCGAAAGGCTGGATCCTGCCCCGACCCACCGATGCCACGAGCTCGCCTACACCCGAACAAGCCCATGAGCTGGCCCAGGCCTCGCTCACGCAGCCCCGCCTGACGCTCGAAATGTGGCTCGACAGCATTCCCTACACAGCCAGTCTGTCTGCCCAGGGACTGAAACGCGGCTCCAACTTGACGGCCCGCGACCTCGCCAACAGCCATCGGCCAACAGCCAACAAACGTCCCGTAGGCCGCGGTATTACCGCAGCTTCCGCTCCCTTCGCCGTCACCGACGGGCACCTGACGGTCTCCGGACGGCTCATCACGGGCAATCGCTACGACATTCCGTGGTGGAGCGGCCGCGTGAAAGACAACTTCTGCGAGCATGGAGCACGCCCGGCCATCACCCGTTTTGTTCCGGGACGCGAGGGAACGGGCTGGACCGACCGCATCGACTCCGTGGTCTGCTTCCTCAGCAAGGGCCATTACGCCCTGCTCGACCATAACTACGGCCTTTGGTACGACCTTCGTCGCACCGACCACGAGCGTGTGCGCCGTGCCGACGGCGACGTCTGGGCTCCCTTCTACGAGCAACCCTTCGCACGCAGTGGCCAGGGAACGGCATGGGACGGACTGAGCCGCTACGACCTGACGCAGCCCAACGCCTGGTACTGGGGCCGTCTGCGCGCCTTTGCCGACCGTGGAGCCGACCGTGGACTGCTGCTCTTCAACAACCATTACTTCCAGCACAACATCCTCGAAGCTGGCGCTCACTGGGTGGATTGCCCGTGGCGACCCGTCAACAACGTGAACAACACCGGCGCATCGTTCCCCGAACCGGTGCCGTTCGCAGGCGACAAGCGCATCTTCATCGCCGAACAGTTCTACAACGACGCCGACACTGCCCTTCGCAGGCAGCACCGTCAGTACATCCGCATGTGCCTCGAAGAGCTGAAAGACCAGCCCAACGCCGTCCATCTGATCAGTGCTGAGTACACCGGACCCCTCCACTTCACGCGTTTCTGGCTGCAGACCATCGCCGAATGGGAAGCCGAGACGGGCCGCCATCCGCTCGTTGCCCTGAGCTGCACGAAGGATGCCCAGGACCAGATACTCGCCGACAAGGAGCTGAGCCGCGTGGTCGACATCATCGACATACGCTACTGGCACTATAACACCGACGGTCTGTGGGCTCCCAAAGCCGGTGGCAACCTGGCGCCGCGGCAGTGGATGCGCAAGATGAAGGTGGGCAAGACGGGACAGGACGAGGCTTACCGCGCCGTGCGCGAGTATCGTGAGCGCTATCCGCAGAAAGCCGTCACCTTCTTCTCACAGCAGTATCCCGACTACGGCTGGGCCATCCTCATGGCAGGCGGCTCGCTGCCCAACGTGCAGATTGGCAGCGACAAGCTGCTGGCCGACGTCTCGCTGATGCGCCCGATGGATGCCGACGGCTGCTGGCTGTTGGGAAATGGCGAAGTAGGCTACTTGGTCTACGTACGCTCGGCCGACGCTGCTCACGTGCCGACAACCCCCGGCCGTTATGCCGTCTGGCGCATTGACCGTGCGACGGGAGCCGTCACACCGCTTTCTAAGTCGCTCCGTCTCGGTGCCTACTATCCCTTGAACGCTGTCGGCGAGGGTTCAGTGCTGTGGTTGCAACGCCTCGGACGCTGACCCTTCGTTGCATCCGAAAACCCCTTTTCGCTGCCTTGTACCCACTGAATTGGTGAAAAATTGATAAAAATCAAGCGTTTTATCAAAAAATTTCACCAAAAACGGATCTATGTTCATCATTTTTCGTAACTTTGGCCAAACAAATCTACTTAATAACTAAAACAAGATGGTGGACTTTACTGTACTCTATCACGAGCATATAGATAATCTTTTTGCTTTCGGTTCACGATTTACAACCAACCGCGAAGTGCTGAAGGACTGCATTCAGGACGTCTTTGTGAAACTGTACACCAAGCGAGACGAACTTAACAGAGTGGAAAACATCGAGAGCTATCTCTATGTCTCGCTACGTAACCGCATCAACGACGAGTACAGGCGGAACGTGCACCTCTGCGACGAGACCATCGACGACGCAAAGATGCGCACGCTGGCCGAGACGGAAGCTTTCGACCGTGAGTGTCGGGACAGGCGGCAGGCCCTCTCGGCATGCGTGCAACGCCATTTCGACAAGCTCTCGCCCCGGCAGAAACAAATCATCAACCTCTACTACGTCAAGCAGCTCCGTTACGACGAGATATGCAGCATCATGGGCATCAACTATCAGAGTGTGCGCAATCTGATGCACCGCAGCATCACAAGGCTGCGCGAATATGCCACGCAAACGCAACTGGCTGTCTGACGCCCAGTCCCCTTTCGCGGGTGTCTTTACATCAGAAACACCTCAAAAAAGACGTCAATTCAACCTTTCTTCCCTATTAACTGGTTTTTCTTCTTAATTAATTGTTACGGCGGGTGGGTACACCTTTCGTCGCTATGCGTCTTTTGGTAAAAGGAAAAACGATGAAGACCGACAACCCGACGAATCCAAAACAAACCGTGCCGCGCTTTTCGTGCATGATACCTCCGCTCTCTCCGACCGAGAAAGAGGAGCTCAGGCAGCGCATTGCCGACATGATAGAAAAAGAGTAATCGTAGGGAACGGCCGATATTCAGAGCGAATATCGGCTCGTTTTGCTTTTTTTACGTTTTTTAGTCGTACCTTTGCACCCCGGTATTTGGAAAAGATTGTTTCAACGAAGGACAGACAATGGGTAACGTAAACGACATGACCGTTGGGTCGCCAACGCGCGACATCGTGCGGTTCGCACTGCCGTTAGTGTGCGGATACATTCTACAGCAGATGTACATGATCATCGATGCAGCCATCGTGGGCCGCTTCATCGGCGTAGGGGCGCTCGCTGCCGTGGGTGCTTCGTCGTCCATCATGTTTCTCATCATGGGGTTTGCCAGCGGTGCCTGCTCCGGATTCGCCATTCCCGTGGCACAGTCGTTCGGGGCAAAGGACTTTTCCGACATGCGGCGCTACGTGGCCAACGCGCTACGGCTGTCCGTTGCCATCGCGGCATTGATGACTGTCACCACCTGTTTGCTCTGCACGCCCATCCTCCGCATGGTCAATACGCCCGACACTATCTTCGACGATGCCTACACGTTCCTCTTCCTGCAGTTCCTGTCCATTCCGTTCACCATCGCCTACAACCTGCTGTCCGGATTCATACGCGCGCTGGGCAACTCGCAGACACCCTTTTACTTCCTCATCTTTTCGTCCGTTGTGAACATCCTGCTCGACCTGATTTTCATCCCAGGGCTACATCTCGGCGTGGAAGGCGTGGGCTTTGCCACCATGACGGCGCAGGCCGTCTCGGCCTGGCTATGCTTTCTGTTCATCAGGAAGCACATGCCCCTGCTCATTCCGAAGGGCGACGAACGGCGTTACGACAGCCGCCGGGCTCTCCACCTGCTGAACAACGGCGTGCCCATGGGGCTGCAGTTCAGCATCACGGCCATCGGCAGCATCATGCTGCAGAGTGCAAACAACGCGTTGGGAACGGTCTACGTGGCAGCCTTCACTGCCTCGATGCGCGTGAAGTATCTCTTCACCTGCGTCTTCGAGAACATCGGAGTGGCCATGGCTACGTACTGCGGACAGAACATCGGGGCCGGACGGGTGGAGCGTATTGCGCTCGGCATCCGCTCTGCCATCAAGATTATGTTGGTCTATTTCCTCTTCACCATCGCCGTCATCTGGCCTTTCGCCGACGAGATGATGATGCTCTTCGTGGACAGCAGCAAGACGGACATCATCGAGAATGCCGCTCTCTTCATGCGCATTGCCAACTATTTCTACCCTGCGCTGGGCCTGCTCACCATCCTGCGATACAGCATCCAGGGACTGGGCTACAGCAATCTGTCGATGCTCTCGGGCGTCATGGAGATGATTGCGCGATGCGGTGTCAGCCTCTGGCTGGTGCCGGCGTTCGGCTTTTTGGGCGTCACCTACGGCGATCCGGTCGCCTGGGTGTCGGCCGACGTGTTTCTCGTGCCCTGCATGGTTATGCTTTACCGCCACTTGGCGCGTAAGGTGAGACCGTGCCGAAACTGAAATAACGACAAGAAAACGACGGGCGAGACCAATGCGTCTCGCCCGTCGTCGTGTGTTTGCTGACGGTTTCGTTCTGGTGTGCCGTCTTTCTGCCCGCTATTTCTTCAGCATCTTACGCGTCTCCACGGTGCGGTCGTCGTTCTGGGTCTTCGCAATGTAGAGACCGCGCGGCATGTCCGACAGATCGACAGCGTTGCCGCCGGTCTGCTGTTTCATCAGGGTGCCGTTCAGGCTGTAGAGCTTCACCGACTTTGCTTCTTTCTTGTGCTGGGCTGTAACGATGCCCGTCGAAATCGGAATATTCTCTCCCATCAGACTGTTCAGGAAGATTTCCAGCGCCGTGTAGCCCTCGGCCGAGTAGACGCGCTTGCCGTCCTCGCCGTCGGTGGGGTCCAGACCGTGCTCGCGTTCCCAGGCGTCGTCCATGCCGTCGTGGTCGTTGTCCACGTAGGGCGTGGCGCTGTCGTACGTCGGCCAGCCCTCGGCGTCGGCAGGCGAATCGATGAATCCAGCCTTGTTCAGCGTGCTGCCTTTGTAGTGGGCGGTCTTCGTGGCCACCTCGTCCACGATGCGTTGCTCCACGACGTCGCGGCGGATGGTCCCCACACGGGCCAGCACGTTGGCGTAGGCTGCGTCGGCCGACTCGGTGGGCGTCATGTAGTCGTTGTAGTCGAAGGCGTTGTTGGCCGGATAGAATGCCGAGGGGAAGAGCAGCGTGTCGCGCCGGAGCTGCTCCACGGTGTACTGTGTGTTGTTGTTCACCGCCTTCCAGTTGTCGTTGTCGGCGCCCGGGTTGCCCTCCATCTTGTTGCCATGGAAGTACCAGAGCGACGGACCGGTGGACGTCTTGCCGCTGCGGTTGTTTGAAATCTGCATGAAGTAGCTGCCCGATGGGGTGCTCGGTCCGGGCTTGTAGTAGTTGCCCACGAAGTTGCATTCGTGCGTGCTGCCCGGGCCGGCCTCGTTCTCGCCGCCGTAGCAAGAGTTCTTCTTGCCCCAGTTGTAGTTCACATTATTATAATATTCCACGAAGACGTTGCGGTCTTGGTTCGCATTGCTGGCACCGTTGATGCGCGAAGAGCGGTTGAAGTTGTGCGCCAGCAGGTTGTGATGGAACGTGGCTGGCGAGCCGCCCCACTGGTCTCCGTAGCCACGGTTGCCTTTCTGGTGGCCGGCATCGTAGAGTCCTTCGTGCACGATGGTCCACTGCACGGTGGTGAAATGGTTGTCGTAGACGGTCATGTTCTCTTCGCCGCTCCATCCGAAGCAGCAGTGGTCGATGATGAAGCGGTTGGCGTTCTCGATGCCGATGCTGCCGCCTTTGATGAAGGTATTGTCGTCCTTCAGCCCGATGCGGCCGCGGATGTTGCGCATGATGAAGTTGTTCGAGCCGCCCAGGTTCAGCTTTCCGCCGCGGAAGACGATGCCGGTGCCGGGAGCTGTCTGCCCGGCTATGGTCACGTTGCGCAGCTTAGCGCGGATGTCGCTCTTCAATGTGATGGTGCCGCTGACGCGGAACACGATGGTGGCATCCTGCAGTCCGGCTTCCGTCAGGGCCCACCGCAGCGAGCCTTCGCCCGAATCTTCCAGGTTGGTCACTTCGACCACCTTGCCACCACGGCCGCCCGAGGCGAACTTTCCGAAGCCGCGGGCCGTGGGGAAGGCCAGCAGGCGCTGCTCCACCGGGGCGTAGTCGTCGATGGTGGTCTGCCGGTTCAGGGCAATGGCAGCTTCGGGACGGAAGGGAACGTCGCTGTTCGTGCGCTTCATGAAGACGCTGTCCACCGACTCCCACGTCATCAGCGCGCGGTAGTCGGCCTCGCTCAGCTGTCGGCTCCAGTCGATGCGGTGCGACACGTCGGCCAGTGTGCCGTCGGCGTTCCGGCTCTGGTACTCGGCAAAGAACGAGCGTTCGCCCGTGTTGCCGCCCATGGTCGTCCACCCTTCGGGCCGGATGCAGTCGTCGAGCGTGCAGTTCAGGAAGATGCTGCCGCACTTCTCGCTGCCCCATGGGCGCCCGAGGTACATGCTGTTTTTGCCGATTCCATCGGCTTTTATGTGGCATTCGTTGAAGATGAAGCCCAGCCACAGCCGCTGTCCCGACGGTCCGTCGGCCCAGATGGTGATGTCTTCGGGAGCCGTGATGTAGCCGTTGCCGATGCAGTTGAGCGTGCAACGCTCGAACCACGCTGTCCCGCCGGCGTAGATGTAGTCCGTGGCACCCTCGATGAGGCATTCCTTGAAATAGCTGCGTGTCTGTTTCTTCGTGCGGTGGGTGTCCTGGTAGCCGCGAATGTGGCAGCGGTAGTAGGTCTGGCGGTCGCCCGACACGAAGAGGGCCAGCGCTTGTCCGCCTGCCTTTCCGCTGCTGTTGCGCAGCGTGATGCCCTCGGCGTAGAAGTCGTTGGCGTAGACTGCGAGGGCTGCCGTCTTCTCTATCGACGTGTTGTTGGGGTTCTTGCCCAGGTCGGACGTGATGATCGTCTTGTCTGCTCCGTCGCCGATGAGGCTCAGCTGCTTCGGACAGACGCGCTGTTTTGAACCGATGACCACACGCTCTGCGTAGGTTCCGGCCTTGACGTAGATGGTCGTGAAATCGCCGTCAGGCGCGGCGTCGATGGCTTCCTGTATGGTTGTGTAGTCGCCCGTGCCGTCTTTGGCCACGGTGATGGTGCCCTGTGCCTGTACTGCCGCTGCCGTCGTGACGAGCAGTAGCAGGCTGAATACTGTCTTTCTCATGCTTTTCTGTTCTTTTGTCTTTCTGTTTTCTGTTAGAATGACGCACGATGTGTTCTTCTGTAACGCGTTCGCAACAAAAGAATAGCTGCACTGGCGTTTTTTTCTTCGCTCGCCTCGGCAAAAGAAAGCCTGCCGAAGCGAACGGCTGTTTGTTTCTCTGCTTCTGCTTGTCGATGGGGTTTCAAGGTTGAAACCGCGTCGTTTCCGTAAAATAAAATTACCAAAAAATCCTGCACAATTTTTTGATCGTTTTAGAAGTCCGGATGCTCTTGAAACGGTAAAAAGTTCAAACAAAATCGCACTCTCGTCTTCCCTGTTTTTCAGAATGAGCCGTTTTACTTCGCAAAATGGCTCGTTTTGCTCGTCAAAATGAATCATTCTGCCCGACAAAATGGCCCGTTTTGAAACGCAAAATGAGCCGTTTTGAAAACCTGTTTTTTGTAAAGAAATAACAACTTGCATGTTTCCAGTGTTTTAGAAAGCCCTCATATTTCGCGCGTACGCGTCCGTCTGATTTTAATTTTGAAACGATGGCACTCACGGAAGCCAAAAACGAGATTTTTGTCAGCTTTTTTCAGATTTTAGGCCGTCATGCTTCTGCCCGCAAGAATGCCTTGACTTCAGGCCGGGACGGCAAGATTACGGTGCTGCAGCCGGCGGCTTTCCTTGTTCGTTTTCGCGTGCCTGTATTGCTTTGCTGCCTTTCTTCAGGTCCCAATCGTCGAAGTTTCTTTGTTCCTTTTGTATTAAATCAGTAAAAAACGGTATGTGCTGTGGGTCGGGTTAAAAAAACTTATTGACATAGTACATTATTTATATATATGAGTCTTCATCATGAGAATCATTAGACAAACAAAATATGAAAAAGAAAGGTTTAGCATTGCTTGTGTTGGGCATGGGCTTTTCAATGGGAGCCCAGGCGCAATACCCACAGATGACCGATGAAGCAAAGCATCTGATCGACTCACTTGAAAATTGTTGGAGAGCGCATTCTGACTCTGCTTGGGAGGCTGCGTTCCCCATCGTAGTGAAAGAAGCCAAGGAAGGAAGACCTTATGTGCCCTGGGCTGCGCGGCCTTACGACCTCCGTCAGGCCAAGATTCCTGCCTTCCCCGGTGCGGAAGGTGGTGGTATGTTCACCTTCGGCGGTCGCGGCGGCAAGGTGTTGACCGTCACAAACCTCAACGATTCGGGACCTGGTTCGTTCCGTTGGGCCTGTGAACAGGGCGGTGCCCGCATCGTGGTGTTCAATGTCAGCGGCATCATCAAACTGAAGTCGCCCATCTTCCTGCGCGCTCCGTACATCACCATTGCCGGTCAGACGGCTCCGGGCGACGGCGTGATTATTGCTGGTGAGTCGTTCCAGGTAGATACCCACGACGTCATCGTTCGCCACATGCGCTTCCGTCGCGGTGAAACTTTGGTGTGGCACCGTGAGGATTCCTTCGGAGGTAACCCCGTGGGTAACATCATGATCGACCACTGTTCGTGCGAATGGGGACTCGACGAAAACATTTCTTTCTACCGACACATGTTCGATCTGCACGACGGAAAGGACAAACGGAAGGAGCCGACAGTGAACGTCACGATTCAGAATACGATTTCGGCCAAGGCGCTCGACACGTGGAATCATGCCTTCGGATCGACCATCGGCGGTGAGAACACAACATTCATGCGCAACCTCTGGGCCGACAATACGGGCCGAAACCCGTCCATCGGATGGGGCGGCGTGTTCAATTTCGTGAACAACGTCATCTATAACTGGGTGCACCGCACGGCTGACGGTGGTGAATACACGACCATGTCGAACTTCATCAACAACTATTACAAACCCGGACCGCTCACACCGAAAGACGAGCCCGTGGGCCATCGCATCGTGAAGTCGGAGAGCCGCTCGCAGGGATTGTTCAGCTTCAAGCAGTTCGGACGCGTCTATGCCACGGGCAATGTGATGGAAGGCTATCCCGAAATCACACGCGACAACTGGAACGGTGGCATTCAGACGGCCGACAAAGACGGTGAAATGGACGAAACGGAGAAGGCTCTCATGCGCTCGAACGAACCGTTTGAGATGCCGTTCATCAGCATCATGGACGCTGAGATGGCGTTCGACTGGGTGCTGCAGAACGCGGGTGCAACCATGCCTTGCCGCGACATCGTGGACCAGCGCATCTGCGAGGAAGTGCGCACAGGTCAGGCTTACTACGTTGACAAGTATGAGAAGAAAGTGAAAGACAATCCCTACGGCAACATGTGGGGCCTGCACGATAAGTCGAAAAACGAGCAGGGCTTCTTCAAATACCGCCGTCTGCCGCTCGACAGCTATAAGCAGGGCATCATCACCGACCCGCGTCAGATGGGTGGATATCCCGTCTACAAAGAGTGGAAGCCTTGGGTGGACACCGATGGTGACGGTATGCCGGACGAATGGGAGCGTGCCAACGGTCTGAACCCGAATGATGCGAAGGATGCCAACGGCGACATCAACGGCGACGGCTACACAAATATCGAGAAATACATCAACGGTATCTCCACCAAAACGAAGGTTGACTGGCGCAATCTGAACAATAATTACGACACACTGGCTGGTAAGAAGAGCTTGATGTAAGCCGTTTCTTGAAGGAATAACGAAAAAGCAGATCACTGATTTCATCGAACGGTGATCTGCTTTTTCGTTATTTTTGTCTGTTTTCTGTCTGCTCTTTGTCTGTTTTCTGTCTGCTTTTTGTCTGTCTTTCGTCTGCTCTTTGTCTGTACTCAGTCTGTTTTTGTCTGTTTTCTGTCTGTTCTTTGTCAGTAGTCAGGCTGATCATGGAAGGACGACGGCATTATTGAATGCCGAAGTCCTGCTGTTGCTTCTCTACTTCCTCGAGCATGCGGCGGCGTTCTTCGTCGCTCATCAGGGCTGAGGGGCGTCGTGTGCCGCTTTCGGCGCGACGAACGGAGCCGTCGGAGGTCGTTTCCTGCGAAGTACCTAACTGCTTGTACGCCACGTATGGGACGCTCTCTATCTCTAAGGTGTCTGCCTGTGGGGCGTGGGTCCCCTCGAAGAGCGGACGGGCCACGATGCGGATCTTGCCAGGACGGTTCGTACTGCGCACGAGGATGGGCGCGCTGCCCCATTCAACCAGTCGCGGATTGGCCTGAATGGATGCGTCTCCTACGATTTCGCCTTCACCTTCGACGGTGAACAGGACGCTCTCGCGCGCCAGACGGCGAACGTTGCCGTTGTCGTCGGTCACTTCGGCCACTACAACGATGAAGTCAGAACCGTCGGCAACCAGCTTTTTGCCCATTTCATCGGCGTACAGACGAAGCTTTGTGCTCCTTCGCGAAGGCATCTTCGTCTCAGTGCAGACCACTTTCCCGTCCTTGATGCCCTCGGCAACGAGCTTTACACCCTGCCAGTTGCGCTTCGTGTAGCTCTGTTCGCGCGCTTTCCAGAAGTCCCAGAAGCCTTTGAACACGACTGGCGCATTCGGAATGCCGTCCTTGGTGTGCACGACGGGGAGCGTCGCTGACTTCCAGTCGCCGAGCGATGTTAGCCGGACGCTGTCGCAATTGGTGAAGATCGTCACGTCGTTAGGCGAGAATTGCGTCATCTCGTGAGCGATGAAGAGGAAGGGATTAGCCCCCCCTACTGCCCTCGAAGCCCCCCATACTGCCCCCGAGGGGGCCTCATTTGTCACAGTTTCCCCCTCGGGGGACGGAAGGGGGGCTGGTATCTGCGAGAAAAACATCTCTGCGGCGTATTTCTTCTGGCGGAAAGCGTCGTAGATTCCGCCCACGTAGGCATCGGGATGATATCCGCGCTGGTGGTCGAACGGGTGCCACAGGCAGCCGCCGATGAACTGTCTTTGCCCGCGGAACATCATGCCGTAGGTGTCGGCCAGCGACAAAGAGGCGGCCAGCATGGCGTGCTCGCCCCACGGACGAGCTGCGCGGTTGATGGCGTTGTGCGCATACCAGTCGTCAACATACTCACCCCACTCGCGGGTGAAGATGCACTTGTCGGTGTCGAGCGTGCCCTTGCCGATGTTGTCGGCCCAGTCGTAGAGCACGTCGTAGTTGTCTTTCACCCCGGCGGAGTTCATGTCGGCTGCAGCAACGGGCCGTCCGGGGTACGGATATTCCTCACGGGTAATCTGTAATGCCTTCAACGCGAAGTCTTCAGGGTAGCGGGTCTCGTTCAATATGGGTTCCCACATCAGCACACAGGCGTGGTTGCGGTCGCGACGGATGATTTGGCGCGTGTTCTGGTGCACCATCTCGGCCCACTGTGGGTCTTTGTTCCAGTACTGCCAGCCCGGTGTGGGCACGATGATGAAGAGTCCCAGCTCGTCGCAAGCGTCCATGAACGACGGATCCTGCGGGTAGTGGGCGGCGCGGATGATGTCCATGCCGGCGTCTTTCAGGCGTTTGGCATCGCGCCATTGCTGACTGTTGGGCAGCGCATTGCCCACATAGGCAAAGTCTTGATGTCGGTTTCCGCCGATTAACTGGTGGTATGGCTTGCCATTGAGCCAGAATCCGTCCTTCCCGCGGAACTCCGCTTTGCGGATTCCCGTGCGTACCATGCCGCCGTCGAGACAGCGCTTGCCGTCCATAACCTGTATCTCCACCTTATATAAATAGGGGTCCTCGGGCGACCAGAGGTGCGGCTTGGTCACTTTTGTCTGCAATCGGGCCGTCGCGAACGCATTTTTTCCTGTTGGTAAAGCAACTTTCTGGCTGACGGTCTTCACCACTTTCCCGCCTGCATCCTTGATTTTGGCCACTACAACGGGGCTTACTTTCCGGCCGTCGGCGTTATTCAGCTCTACGTTGATGAACATCTCGGCCTTCTGTTCGGTGATGTTATCGTAGTGGATGAACACGCCGCCGCCCGCCACTTGGTTGCGTTCAAGGGCATCCGTGATGCTGACGGCCGACTTCCCGATGAGCCATACATCGCGATACATGCCACCGTGGTAGGCGAAGTCGAGCTGTGTCTGTTTCTTTCCCGGCGGATAGCTTTTGTCGTCGCTGTTGTCGGCACGCACGGCAATGATGCATTTGTCGCCTGGTTTCACGTCCTCCTGCGACAGATTGACCGTAATGGGCAGGTAACCACCGAAGTTCTGACGCACCAGACGACCGTTCACGTAGATGAGTTGCTTGCCCATGATGGCTTCGAAGTGCACTTCTACTTGTTTTCCTGCCATTTCATCGGGCATGATAAAGGTCTTTCTGTACCATGTGACGCCCTGATAATTACGGCATCCGCTTACTTCGGCAGGCTCTAATCGCGATGTGTGAGGGGCGCTGACCACTTCCCATCGTGAGTCGTCGAATGTTGTTGCCTCGGCATCCTTCACGTCGCCGAGGTGAAAACGCCAGCCAGGGTTGAAGTTATAGACAATGCGCCCGGAACCAGGTAACGCATAGAATCCGGCAACCGATGTTTCCTGGGCTTGAAACGGCATGGCCAGAAAAGCGAAGAGAAGGGAAAGGAATAGTTTCTTCATTGTTTTTACTATATTCTTTTATTTGATGTCATGTCATGGTTTCGTCTCACCACATCGAATGAGTGGTGGCGTTTTGAACGGAGACAGCTCGACATGTTTGATGCGCTGGCGCCGCCAGGTGTAGATAGCGTGCAGATGACCGTCGCGACTCTGTATGATCGAGGGGTAGGAATACTGCGAAATGGGACTGTCCTCAAGCGTTATGTAGTGATGCCACGACAGCCCGTCGTCGGAAACCAAGACGGAAAGCGGTGTGCGTGCGCCCTTTTCCTTCGTGGGTTCGATGGGCCAGTCGTTGCAAATCAACGCGTATCGGCCGTCGGCAAGCGTCACGGCGTCGAGTCCGCTGTTATTATTGGGCATGTCGATGAGCTCTAATGGTGTCCATGTCTCACCGTTATCGCTGCTGAAGGTGACTCCGACATGGCGGCTGCGCGTGCGACATAGCGCCTCCAACCGACCGTCTTTCAGCAGCAGAATGGCCGGTTGTATGGCTTTCACTCCCTCTGGCGCCTTGACAAAATCGGTGCGTTTCCACGTCTTTCCCATGTCGTCAGAGTATTCGAAATAGACTTTCCAACCGTCACGTTCGTCGCTTGTAGGAGCCAGCAGACGGCCGTTGCGGACTGCCAGCGTGCTGGCTGAACCGGCGAATCGCTCTTTCGGCAGCAAGATCGGCTTGTTCTTCACCGGACCATAGAAGCCGTCGGGCAGCGGTTCGCGCTTGCCCCAGGTTTTACCGCCGTCTTTCGACGTCACACGCCAGCCTTTCCAGCCCGCCACGTTGGGCCCGATCTTGAAGTAAAGCTGCAGCTCTCCGTCGGGTGTTTCAAAGAGAACGGGGTTCCAGCAGGCCTCGCGGTACTTGTCGCCCACGGCTGCTTCGCCGCGGTTTCCGCGCCATTCGGGCAGCGGAGCGAACGTTCCGCCGAAGAACGGCATCGTGCTGGCCTCCACCAGACTCTGCTTGCTCTCGGGATTGGGAGCCAAAGTGCGCGGCTCAACGCCGTCGGCCACCATCTGCGGAGCCGTCCAACGGTCGCTTCCCTTAGGCTTCCGGCTCACCCAGATGCACACATCGGGGTTGCGTTCCTTCGTTCCTCCGAAGTAAGTTGCCACCAAATCGCCCTTCCGAGTCTCCACGATACTGGCCGAATGGCACTGCGGGAAGGGTGCATCGGTGTAGAGGAACTCGTCGACAATCGTCGGGGTGTCGTACTTGATGAGCCGATGTGTCAGGTCGTGCACGCCCGATGGCAGTTCTTTGACAGTCTCTTCGTCGAGCTGCACCAGAGCCGATGTGTTCGCAGGAATTTCGATGTGCCATCGTAGCACGCCGTTTTCCTTCTTCCATCGGCTCGTGATGCGCCCATAAATACAATCGTAAGAAGCGTCAATATCGTCGATTTCATCGACCGAAAAGTCTGGTTTCATCATAATGGTACGGTATCCCACATCGGCAGGAGCGATGCCTGCGACGCTCTCGTAGAGCCACGAGAGCAGGTCGCCGAGCAGCATGACGTGGTTACCGGAGTTCATTTTCGGCGAAGCGGTGTCGCCGTTCCACAGCTCCCAGATGGTGGTTGCGCCGTGTTCTGCCATGTATCCCCACGAAGGATAGCTCTTGTTCGTGGCCAGTAGCCACGCGATGTCGGTGCGTCCCATCCATGTGAGCGCGTGCATGAGCCAGCTGATGCCGATGACGCCGCACGACACGTGGCCGTTGTTGTCGGTAATGATGTTCTTGATGATGTTTTTCTCCACCTCGCCTTCCACATACATGTCATCAATCATGCCGAAGACGTAGGGCAGAATGTTTGCCGTGGCCGTATTGTTGCCGTAGAACGTGCTGTCGGGATAGAGCAGATGGTCCGGAACGACGGCGGTTCCTTCGTTGCGAACGAGGAACCGGCGGTTGAAAGCGTCCTTCGTGAGCGCTGCTTCCTGTTGGAACCACGTTGCATCTTCGGCCGTTCCCACCCACTTGGCGTAGGTTTCCATCTGCTTACATATATAATAATAGTAAGCCGTAGAAATCAGCGAGCCGTCGGTCTGCCGCTTCGGATCCTGGCTGTGGATGAGCTTTTCATCCTCAGGCGGCACGCACCAGTCGCCATATTTGTCTGTTTCGATGATGCCGTCGTGCTGGTATTGATACTTCAGATGGTGCAGCCATCGCTTCACGTTCGGGTACCATCGGCGCAGCGGAGCATCGTCGCCGTACTGCATCAGGAGCATGGTCAGACCGTTGGGCAGCGCGGCCGGCCACGTGACGTTGTCGCTGTAGTAGTTCCAGTAGGCCGGGGCCACGTCGGGAATGCAGCCGTCTTCACGCTGTGCCTCGCAGATGTCGCGCATCCACTTGGCGTAGAGGTTATGGTTATCGAACAGATAAGACTCGCCGAAGCAGCCTGCCGTGCGGTCGCCGAGCCACGGCTGTCGCTCGTCGCGCTGCGGACAGTCCACGGGCAGACCCTTGTAGTTGCTCAGAATGCCCCATCGCGCGTTGTTATAGACGGTGTTCAGCGTGCGGTTTGACGAGCAGAACGAGCCTGTCTCGTCCATCTCATCGGACACTACCTCGCCGATGAAATCGTCTATTCGTGCATTCTGCATGCCGGTTATCTCCACATAGCGGAATCCGTGGTACACAAACGTGGGGTGCCACCAGCGTCCCTGCTCGCGACCGTTGGCATAGTAGCGGTCTGTGCTGTGCGCATGGCGCAGGTTTTCCACCCAGATGTTGCCGGTGGAGTCGAGCTTTTCAGCGAAACGTACGATGATTGAGTCGCCGGCCTGTGCCCGATTGATGCGCAGCTTCAGCCATCCCGCCATGTTTTGGCCAAGGTCCAGGATCAGTTTCCCGTCCTTTTTGTTCAGGCTGACGGGGCTGATGCGCTGCAACACACGCATGTTGGGAGCCATTGCTCCGCGCAGCGTGCCTAATGGAATGGCTGTCCGCTCGGCGTTCATCCATCCCTTGTCGTCGAAGCCCACCTTCGTCCAGCCGTCGAATTCCTTCCGTGCATCATAGATTTCTCCGTCGTATTCGTTATTGGAACGGATGGCCCCGTCGGGCGTCAGCTTCCATTTCTCGTCCGATGAAATGGTCTTTTTCGTTCCGTCAGCGTACTCCACGATGAGGTTCAGGCGCATTGTGGGGTATCCGAAGCGCGTTATCTTATAAGGTTTCTTGTTCTGCTGCATGGTGTAATAGCGACCGTTGCCCAGCACGACACCGATACAGCTCTTGCCGACGGTAAGCATCGGCGTCACGTCGTAGGCATTGTAGAGCACCGTGCGGCGATAGTCGGTGGGTGCCGGGGCCAGGACGTCGTCGCCCACGCGCTGTCCGTTCAGGTAAGCCTCGTACATGCCAAGGCCGCTGATGTAGAGTGTGGCCTGCCGAATCTCCTTGTCCAGTTCGAACTCCTTTCGCAGATAGCGGGCCGACAGGCGGCTATGCTCCTCTTCAATGTCCCACGGCATGGCGCGGTCCAGTCCGATCCACCGTCCGGTCCAGTCGGCTTCGTTCAGCAGCCCGACGTTCCACATGGCCACGGGGCTCCATTCTGCCTCGCCTTGGTTCGTGGTCACCTTCACGCGCCAGTAGCAACGCGTGTTGCTGCGCAGCTCTTTTCCGGCGTAGGGGAGCCATTGCGACTGTTGCGTCTGCAGCGTCGTGTCCCACAGATCGCCCTGCAGGGCCTCCGCCTTCTCGCGGGTTGAAGCCACGACGATGCGGACGGCGGTCTGACGTACGTCGTTCACGTCGGCCTCAATGCGCCAGCCCAGTCGCGGCTTGTCCGTATTGATGCTCATGGGGCTTGTCATGTGCTCCGTGCGCAGGTCGACAACGCGGATGGGATTCACTTTTTTCTTTGCCGCAAAGGTTCCGATGGTGAACAACAGGAGCAGCACAATAAGGCTCGTTTTTTTCATTTGTCTATTATGTGAGGTCTTAAACAGTTGCTTCTTCGGGTCTTCAGATAGTATACATTATATGTTGTAGGTCAGTGTTGCACCCTTCAGAACCGCTCTTCTATCTGCTGGGCGTCTTTCTTCAGGTAGTCCTTTGTGCTGTCGATGGCGATGATGACGCGGTCGGAGCCCTGCAGGTAGGCCACGTCGAAGGTGAAATCGTGCTCGGAATTATCCATTTCACCGAGGAATTGAAGGCTTCCGTCCGTCGGATTCATCACCCATACGTTCTTCCGTTCGCCCGTAATCTTGGTCAGGTCAAGGCGCATCGGCTTGCCGCTGTAGTTGTAGGCAAGCAGGTAGTCGGTTCCCCGGCAGGCGATGACACGGTCATAACGCTCGCCGTTCTGTCCGCAGACGATGGTCTGGTCGGGCTGTCGCTCGGTGAAGGGCAGGCTCAGGATGAGCCACTTCAGGTACTTCATCTGCCCGTAGCCCGGGTCGTTCATGGCCTCCCACCACGGTTTTTCGGCACCGAAGGAGCCCAGCAGTCCCGGCCGCATGAACTGCATGATGCTGTTGTGCCCGTAGGTATGGCCGAAGCATCCGGCGAAGACGGCCCAGTAGGCATAGCGCCGCACGTCGGCCGCCTGCCAGCGTGGGGCCTTGAAATCGTGCAGCCCCTGCGGAATGTCCTCGTAGGATGGTTCGCCGTCGATGACCGGACGGAGCGGCTCCTTCTCCCAGCTCATGTCCACATAGCGCCAGTTGTCCTCCTCTGTGTTGTCCTTGATGGTGTAGTCGCCGTCGCCGTTGCGCTGTCCGTAGCGCCGGTGTCCGCTCTGGAACATGTTGAAGTCGAGCCATTCGCGGTCGTTGTACCACCATGCCGACGTGGTTCTTCCGCGCGGATGGAAGGTCATCACGTGGTTGGGGTCGGCCTTCTTGATGGCCCTTGCCAGCGCATCCCACGAAGCGGTGCCCTTGTCGCCCATGATGTCGCCGCCGATCATCCAGATGATGTTGGGCTTGTTCTTGTAGCGTTCGCCGAGGAATTTGCCGTAGGCCATGGCCTTTCCGACCGTCATCTGTTCAATCTGCGAACCCCAGATGCAGTCCATGGCGATGTAGATGCCCTGCGAAGCCGCGAAGTCAACGATGTAGTCGAGGTGCTCCCAGTAGCCATAGACGCCAGGGATGGTGAACTTGGAGAAGTTGAACGACGCGTCGTTGGCCTGATGCCCGTATATATTAAAGGTGGGGATGGCGTTGAGCACCTGTATCTGCTCCACGTTGTAGCCCGCTTCGCGCTCGCGCGTCAGGTAGTATTCCACTTCGTCGCGGTTGAGTCGCTCCGAGATGAGCCACGCCGTGTTGCCCAACCAGAAGAAGGGTGTGCCGTCCTCGTGCACCAGATATCGCTGGTTGTCCGACACCTTCAGCCGTCCGTGGTCCCAGGGCTTGTAGATTTTCGCGCCCTGCGAGGGCATGGCTGCCATGGTCAGCAGTAGGACGAGCAGCGCTTTGAATGCTGTCCTGATTTGTATGTTCGCTACGTTGTCAGACTTTTTCGGCAGTGCTGTTCTTTGGTTTTGTTTCATGACTCTCTTGGTTTTGTTTGTGGTAGTAAGTAGTTGTTGTCTGCAAAGTTATCAAAAATCGATGACATAATCACCACTTTTGCCAATTTTTTTCCACATCATTCCATTTTCGGTGTGCACTCCCGCAGCCGATGCAGCGCTACAGTACGCGTTCGGCGGTTGCGAACAGTTGCCGACGGACAGTCGGCAGGCTGCTTTCCTTTGCCGTCGGCTGTGTTTTTGAATACCCTGTGTCACCTTCATGACGTGCCAGCCAGCTTCGTTTGGGTTGTCGGCAGACTCGTTCTGAAGTGCCGGAAGGATGCGTCGGTTGTGACATTTCAGTGAAATTGCTGAGGAAAATCAGTGAAATTGCCGAGGAAAATCAGTGAAATTGCAGACCAATTTCACTGACTTTCCAACAGTATTTGCGTTCTATGGCATTCTTGAATGGCCCGTCAGGCATTTCCAAACGGCCCTTTTGGCATTCTCGAACGACCCCATCCGCATCCTCGAACGGCCCGTCGGGCATCAGGGAAAGAACTGTCCGACGGTCTGATAGCGCCTATCAGGCTTTTGAAAAAGGGCTGTCGGCGGTTCGTAAGAGCCGCCGGGTGGTTGGAATCAGCGTCGTCAGGAGGTCGGAATGAGGGTCGTCAGGTGTTCGTGAAGGTTAAAAATACGATTGTAGACGGGCAAGATGAAAGTTCCTGATGGAATTTTTGCCGTGATTGAAAGAAAATGAGTACTTTTGCGAAAAACAACGGAACGACATGAAAAAAATGCTTACCTTGTGGGTCGTATTCTGTCTGAGCACAGCCTTCAGCCGGGCTCAGGACCCGAACTTCTACATCTATCTCTGCATCGGACAGTCGAACATGGTGGGGCAGGGGCCCATTGCAGCTGAAGACTCGATTGTCAGCGACCGCTTCCTGAACCTGACAGCCTCCGACTGCGACGTGCATCCCGTCGGGCAATGGCGCAAGGCCGTGCCTCCGCTCTGCCGTCAGTGGACGAAGCTGTGTCCTGCCGACTACTTCGGCCGCACCATGTTGGAGCATCTTCCTGCCAACGTGCGCGTGGGAACGGTGATGGTGGCCGTCGACGGCTGCTCCATCCGGGTGTTCCATCCCGACAGTTGCACGCAGTGGCTGGCTGGCGACCTGCCCGACTGGCAGCGCGCTGAGGTGAACTGCTACGGCGGTCTGCCGCTGGACCGGCTGTTGCAGATGGCTAAAAAGGCTCAGCAGGACGGTGTCATCAAAGGTATTCTGCTCCATCAGGGCGAGACCGACGCTTACGACGACCGCTGGCTTCGCATGGTGAAGGAACTCTACGGCTACTTGCTGGAGGAATTGCAGCTGAAAGCGGAGGATTGCCCCCTGATAGCTGGCGAGACGGTGGGTGAGGAATACCACGGTGTGTGCGCGCATGCGCTGCCCACCATCCGTCGTCTGCCCGAATGGATACCGACGTCGCACGTTGTGTCGTCGAAAGGCTGCGCTCCGCTCGACGACAACGTCCACTTCTCGTCGGAAGGCTACCGCAAGATAGGCCGGCGCTACGCGCTCGCGGCACTGAAGGTGCTGGGTATCGACGTGGCTGACGACACATCAGCCGTTGCGGAAGTCTCGTCGTCGGCCGGCAGTTTCGATGTCGACGTGACGTTCAGGAAGCATAAGGCCGTCATCCGTTCCTCCGTTCCCATCAAGCATGTGGAGATTGTGAGCTACAGCGGACAGAAAGTGGGCTTCATCGATCGCGTGGGTGCTCCGACGCGCAAGGTGAGCATCAACCTGAAAAAGCTGGACGACCAGGTGCTCATCTTCATCGTGGAGGCCATCAACGGTCAGAAGGTGACGAAGCGCGCAGAGCGATAGCCCGTTGTCAGGGCAAAGAAAAACCCCACAAGCGGCGTGGCGTGCTGTTTGTGGGGTTTGTGTTTTTATTTGCCTTCGATGTCCTTGAAGTACTTGTATGTGCTTACTTTCAGCTCGTCGGTGGCAGGTTCGTCGCAAACGATGATGCCGTGGGGGTGCATCTGCAGTGCGGAGATGGTCCATTCGTGCGAGACACATCCCTCGACGGCAGCGTGCAGTGCGCGAGCCTTGTGGTGTCCGTTGACGAGAATCATCACCTCGCGGGCATCCATCACGGTACCGACGCCGACGGTCAGTGCCGACTTGGGCACCTTGTTGACGTCGCCCTCGAAGAAGCGCGAGTTGGCGATGATGGTGTCTGTGGTCAGCGTCTTCTGCCGTGTGCGGCTGGTGAGCGACGAGAAGGGCTCGTTGAAAGCGATGTGTCCGTCGGGTCCGATACCTCCGATGAACAGGTCGATGCCTCCTGCCTGGGCAATCATCTCCTCGTAGTGTGCGCACTCAGCGACGAGGTCGGGTGCGTTTCCGTTGAGGATATGGATGTTCTCTTTGGGACAGTCAATGTGGTCGAAGAGGTTGCGGGCCATGAATGAGTGGTAGCTCTCGGGGTGTTCCTCGGGCAGGCCGACGTATTCGTCCATGTTGAATGTCAAGACATTCTTGAAACTGACGCGTCCTTCCTTGACCGCTTTGACCAGACAGGCGTACATACCCTCGGGTGATGAGCCTGTGGGCAGTCCGAGAACGAAAGGCTTTTCAGCCGTTGGCTGGAACGCATTGATGCGCTCGATGACATGTTCCGCAGCCCATTGCGACATGGCATCATAGTTCTTCTCAATAATTAATCTCATAGTTGTGTTTGTTTTAGAAAGTTTTCAAACTGGTTGCAAAAGTAATAAAAAGCTAATAAAAAGTAATCAATCGCGACGTTTTTTTTATAAAAAAAAGTAAGAGCACCGCCGTCGGGGCCATGCGAGGCCATTTTGAGGGTGCGTATGATGGCAAAAAAGATGCTTCGACTCCCGTCGAAGCATCTTTTACTTTTTGAATGTCTTAGCAGTTAGTATTATGTAGCATGAAATTTGAAAATCTTTGGTCTTTCATTTCATCGTTGCAAAGGTAATGCTTTTTCTTGATTTAAATCAATCGGAAGCGATGTTTTTTGTCCTTTTTTTACGTAAACGTTTACGAAAATGCTGTCCCCAACCGGTCCTGAAGGCCCGAAATGGCGCAAGGCAGATGCTTGAAGGCATGAAAATGCACAAAAAAATGCAAAAAATGCTGCAAATCAGATTTTTGATATTATCTTTGCAACGTAAATTTACACTGATCGCAGCCCCCGTGAGGTGTGCTCGTGAATCATGAATCACCTTAATATATATTAATGAAAGAATTTGTTATCTCTGAAGTCAAGGCCGAGACCGCCATTCTGGTGGGTCTGATCACCCAGCAGCAGGACGAAGCCAAGACGAAAGAATACCTTGACGAACTGGAGTTCCTGGCCGAGACAGCCGGTGCCGTGTGCGTGAAACGGTTCACGCAGAAGGTGGGCGGGCCCAGTCAGGTGACGTATGTCGGCAAGGGAAAGCTGGAAGAAATCAAGCAATACATCAAGCAAGAGGAAGACAACGAGCGCGAAATCGGCATGGTGATCTTCGACGACGAACTGTCGGCAAAGCAGATCCGCAACATTGAGAACGAGCTGAAGGTGAAGATCCTGGACCGCACATCGCTCATCCTCGACATCTTCGCCATGCGGGCGCAGACGTCGAACGCCAAGACGCAGGTGGAACTGGCCCAGTACCGCTACATGCTTCCGCGGCTGACCCGCCTGTGGACACACTTGGAACGCCAGGGCGGCGGTTCCGGCTCGGGCGGCGGCAAAGGCTCGGTGGGCCTTCGCGGTCCGGGTGAAACGCAGTTGGAGATGGACCGCCGCATCATTCTGCAGCGCATCACGCTGCTGAAACAGCGTCTGGTGGAGATAGACAAGCAGAAGACGACGCAGCGGAAGAACCGCGGTCGGCTCATCCGCGTGGCGCTGGTGGGCTATACGAACGTGGGAAAGTCCACGCTGATGAACCTGCTGAGCAAGAGTGACGTGTTTGCCGAGAACAAACTTTTCGCCACGCTCGACACCACGGTGCGGAAAGTGGTCGTGGAGAACCTGCCGTTCCTGCTGGCCGACACCGTCGGTTTCATCCGTAAGCTGCCCACCGACCTTGTGGATTCGTTCAAGTCGACGCTCGACGAGGTGCGCGAAGCAGACCTTCTGGTGCACGTCGTGGACATTTCGCACCCCGACTTCGAGGAGCAGATCCAGGTGGTCAACAACACGTTGAAGGACCTTGGGGCCGCCGACAAGCCCATGCTCCTGCTGTTCAACAAGATTGACGCTTACACATGGGTGGAGAAGGATGCCGACGATCTGACTCCGATGCACAAGGAAAACATCTCTCTGGCAGACCTGGAGAAGACCTGGATGGCGAAAAGCGGCGAGGACACCATCTTCATCTCAGCGCGCGAACGTCTGAACATTGAGCAGCTGCGCGACACGCTCTACAAGAAAGTGCGCGAGCTGCACGTCCAGAAATATCCCTACAACGACTTTCTCTATACCATTGAGGACGAAGACGAATAACAACTCAAACATATTTTCATTATGGAACACTACCGATTACTGACAGACGAGGAGATCATCATCCTTGAAAACAACGGGTGCACGGCTGAAGACTGGACATCCATCAATGTTGCAGAGGACTTTCTGCCGAACCATATCAAGAACACAAGCTTCTACGGAGAGGTGAATCTCGGCGTCTTCGAGAAGAACGTTGAAATCACCAAGGGCTTCATCAAGCATTCCGGCATCAACCGCGCCACCCTGCGCAACGTGACCATCGGCGACAACTGCCTCATCGAGAACGTGGGCGGATATATCAACAACTACACCATCGGCGACGACTGCTACATTTCCAACGTCTCCATCATAGAGACGACGGAAGGAGCAACCTACGGCGAAGGCAACCTCATCAGCGTGCTCAACGAGGCCGGCGACGGCAATGCCATCATCTTCGGCAACCTGAACAGCCAGTTCGCTGCCTTCATGGTGAAGCACTTCGGCGACAAGAACATCAAGGACGAGATCAGACGGCTCATCAACGAAGACATTGAGCGCAACATGCCCGAGCGCGGTATCATCGGCAACAACGTGAAAATCATCGGTACAAAGGAAATCACCAACACGGTGATCAACGATAACTGCGAAATCAACGGGGCCTCGCGGCTCAGCGACTGCTCCATCCTGAACGGCCCGAACGACTCGGTGTATATCGGCACGGGCGTCATCTGCGAGAACAGTATCATCTGCAACGGCTCGAGCATCATCAACAGCGTGAAGATACAGGACTGCTTCGTGGGCGAGGCTTGTCACATTTCCAACGGTTTCACCGCATCGCAGAGCGTCTTCTTCGCCAATTCGTACATGTCGAACGGCGAAGCCTGTGCTGCTTTCTGCGGCCCGTTCTCGGCCAGCCACCACAAGTCGAGCCTGCTCATCGGCGGACAGTTCTCGTTCTACAACGCCGGTTCAAACACCAACTTCTCCAACCATGCCTACAAGATGGGACCTATCCACTACGGAACACTGGAGCGCGGAACGAAGACAGCGAGCGGAAGCTACGTGCTGATGCCTGCAAAAATCGGCGCTTTCTCCGTCTGTATGGGTAAGCTGATGCACCATCCCGACACGCGCGACGTGCCTTTCTCCTACCTCATTTCGTACAACGACGACATGTATCTCGTCCCCGGACGCAACATAACGACCGTGGGACTCTATCGAGACATCAAGAAATGGCCGAAGCGCGACAAGCGTCTGCAGGGCAGTCAGAAGAGTATCGTGAACTTCGACTGGCTCTCACCGTTCACCGTCGGCGAGATCCTGCGCGGCAAGAAGATTCTGGAGAACCTCCGCGCGGCCTCGGGCGACCTGCAGTCGCAATATAACTACCACGACTACGTCATCAACTCGTCGTCGCTCCGCAAGGGAATCAAGTACTACGACATCGCCCTGCGTCTCTATATGGGTGCCGTGCTGAAGCGGGCAAAGAAGCACAACTACTTCGGAGTGCCCACGACGACCATCGGACGCGGCAACTGGATCGACCTGAGCGGCCTGTTGCTGCCCGAAAGCGAAGAGGAACGCCTCATCGACGACATCAAGAACGGCACGCTGGAGACCATTCAGGCCGTCATCGACCGCTTCGAGGAAATCAACGACCACTATCGTGAGTACCAGTGGGCGTGGACTTACCAGATGATTCTCGACTACTACGGCCTGAGCGAAATCACCGAGGAAGACGCCCTGCGCATCCGTCAGGACTACATCACGGCTCGCCGTGCCTGGATTGCCGAGATTCGTAAGGATGCCGAGAAGGAATACGCCATGGGCGACGTTGAGGATGAGGTGTTCAATGACTTTATCAACAAGCTCGACCACGAGATTGACTACGAGGACATGGCCTGACACGGCGTCCGGACAAACACGATGTGTCCGTCGTTCCGTCCCTGAAACCTATACAACTAAAATATTTCAAGCATGAAACTGAGAATCTTATTATCAACGGTAGCTCTTGCGCTGGGCCTCTGTTCGGCGCAAGCCAAGGACTACAAGTACCAGACCGTGGACGGAGACCTGATGAAGACGCGTATCTACACGCTCGACAACGGGTTGAAGGTCTACCTGTCGGTGAACACGGAGAAACCACGTATTCAGACCTACATCGCCGTCCGCACCGGCTCGAAGAACGATCCTGCCGAAACCACGGGCCTGGCTCACTATCTGGAACACCTGATGTTCAAGGGAACCGACAAGTTCGGCGTCACTGATCCGGCAGCCGAAAAGCCTTATCTGGACGACATCCAGCGTCGATACGAGGAATATCGGCTCATTAGCGACCCTGAGCTTCGCCGCCAAAAATACCACGAAATCGACAGCGTCTCACAGATTGCCGCGCAGTATTTCATCCCGAACGAGTACGACAAGCTCATGTCTGCCATCGGTGCTGAGGGCACCAACGCCTACACATCGAACGACGTGACCTGCTACACCGAGGATATTCCCTCGAACGAAGTGGAGAACTGGGCAAAGATTCAGGGCGAACGGTTCCAGAACATGGTCATCCGTGGTTTCCACACCGAGCTGGAGGCCGTCTACGAAGAGTACAACATCGGCATCGCCCAGGACCAGCGCAAGCTGTGGCAGTCGATGACCAAGATGCTCTTCCCGACCCATCCCTACGGCACGCAGACCACCATCGGTACGCAGGAGCACCTGAAGAACCCGTCGATCACGAACATCAAGAACTACTTCAACAAGTGGTACCGTCCGAACAACGTGGCCATCTGCATGGCCGGCGACTTCAATCCCGACCAGGTCATCGCCATCATCGACAAGTATTTCGGCTCGTGGAAACCCGGAACCGACGTCCGTCAGCCTGAGTTCCCCGCCCTGAAGCCCATTACCGCACCACGCGACACCACCGTCTACGGCCTTGAAGCCGAGACCATCTGGCTGGGATGGCGCTTCGACCGCGGCAATTCGCTGCAGGTGGACACGCTCGAGGTCATCGAGAGCATGCTCAGCAACGGCAATGCCGGACTCATCGACCTGAACATCAACCAGCAGATGAAGATGCTCAACGCTTGGGGCGGCGTGCAGACGATGCGCGACTATTCTGGCTTCCTGATGGCCGGTACGCCGAAGGAAGGCCAGAGTCTCGACGAAGTGAAGGCCCTGTTGCTCGAAGAAATAGAAAAACTGAAGCGCGGAGAATTCTCCGACGACCTGTTGCCTTCGGTCATCAGCAACACCAAGCTGAACTACTACGACATGCTGGAGAGCAACTATTTCCGTGCCAACAGCTTCGTAGAGACCTTCATCAACGAGATACCGTGGGAGCAGCAGGTTGGTCAGCTGGACCGAAAAGCTAAGATGACCAAGCAGCAAATCATGGATTTTGCACGGAAACACTTCCGCGATAACTACGTAGTGGTGTACAAACGGCAGGGAGAAGACAAGAATCTGAAGAAGATCGACAAGCCGCAGATTACCCCGATTCCTACCAACCGAGACCTGATGAGCCAGTTTGTCAAGGACGTTCAGAATGCGAAGGTGGAGCCCATCCAGCCGCGTTTCGTCGACTTCAAGCGCGACCTGACGTTCGACAAGACGAAGAAGAATCTGCCCATCGTCTACGTGAAGAACAACGACACGGGCACGTTCCGACTGAACTTCACGTATGACTTCGGCGACGAGGCCGACCTGAGATACGCTTATGCCGGTCAATACTTAGAATACCTCGGCACCGACAAGCTGACCAACCAGCAAATCAAGCAGCAATTCTACAAACTGGCCTGCGGATACTTCGTGAATGTCACCGGACGCAACATTCACGTGCGCCTCTACGGACTGAGCGAGAACATGGCGCAGGCTCTGGCACTGCTTGAAAACATTATGAAGAACGCCAAGGTAGACCAGCAAGCATGGCAGCAGTTCGTGCAACTGCAGGAGAAACAGCGCGCCGACAACAAGCTCGACCAGCAGACCAACTTCTCATACCTCGTGCAGTATGGCATCTACGGGCCTTACAATCCCTACCGCAAC
Source organism: Prevotella sp. (assembly GCA_017402445.1). Classification (GTDB taxonomy): domain Bacteria; phylum Bacteroidota; class Bacteroidia; order Bacteroidales; family Bacteroidaceae; genus Prevotella. The sequence goes on from JAFPME010000001.1 coordinate 59,806, forward strand.
GACCTCACCTCGGAACAGCTGCGACAGCAGAATCCGCAGGAACTGCTCGACCTGCTGAAGAATCTCTCGCAGTATGAGCACATCATCACCTACTACGGTCCCATGAGCGTGCAGGAGATGGCTGCCGTGGTGACCAAGTACCACAAGACGGGCAAGCGTCTGCTGCCTCCATTGGAGAATAAGCACTACACCATGCAGGCCACACCGCAGAACGAAGTGCTCATTGCGCCCTACGATGCGAAGAACATCTACATGCGGATGATACACAACGAGCAGCGCTCTTGGAACCCCGAGGAGGCTGCCGTGAAAGCACTCTTCAATGAATATTACGGCGGCGGCATGAACACCATCGTCTTCCAAGAGCTGCGCGAGGCTCGCGGACTGGCCTACAACGCATATGCAGCCTACGTTGAGCCGTCGTTCAAGGAGTATCCCGAATACTTCTTCACGCACATCATCACGCAGAACGACAAGATGATGGACTGCGTGCGACAGTTCCATAACATCCTCGACACCATCCCGCAGAGCGAGACAGCCTTCCGCATCGCCAAGGATGCTCTTACCAAGCGGCTGGCCACCGAGCGCACCACCAAGCTTTCGCTCATCAACGCCTGGCTTGCTGCCAAGCAGCGTGGCATCGACTACGACCTGAATGAGCGCATCTACAACGCGCTGCCAGCCCTGACGCTGAAGGACATTATCAGTTTCGAGCAGCGGTTCATGGCTCGCAAGCCCTATCGCTACGTCATTCTCGGCAACGAAAAGGAGCTCGACATGAAGGCATTGGAGAAAATCGGTCCCATCCGTCGGCTCTCGACGGAGGAAATCTTCGGTTATTAATCTGACAGGCAGGGCCGACGACGGTTCTCGGTCTTGTTTATTTGTACAGTCCCGACGCCCAGCGGAATGCGCTGACGTCGGGACTGTCTGATTTTGAAAAAGCGTATGAAAACTCTGATGAGGACCTCTCAAAAGGCTATTATTTTGAAATACAATGCAGATGGTCTGCATTCTTTATTCTATTTTAACGTGAGTTCGACGAATTCAAAACAAAGACGGTTGATTCTTCGAACTCACTTTATTTATTGTTTTTGCTTGATGTCACCGCCCCTTCTCCTGCCCCCGAGGGGGGGAGTGTGTTTCACCCTGCACGAAGCACTTCCTCCAGTCCAGAATGTTGCGCTGTCACCGCAACCGGAACCGCATGCTTTATAAACATTTTTTACCGAAAAATCC
>JAFPME010000041.1 GCA_017402445.1 Prevotella sp.
AAGTGCTTTGTTTTCAATCTTTTATAAAACTCTCAAAATTCGCGTATTTGTGGCCGCAGGATTTTAATTTCAGAATAATCGATTCTCAGAGCACTTTTTCGGACTTTTTGTCAAAAGAATTCAGAACCGTTTCCGCTGCTTTTATTCAGCAGCAACAGGGCCTGTCACCCTACTCTGCAACGGCATTCTTTTTTAGTCCCAGTCACACTTCTTCGCCCATTTGAGTATCTGCCGATTTCGATAATCAGCAATTTTACAGTCTGTTATCTTTCGTCGAACTCACGTTATTTTATACAATCAAGCTGGCGGCACGTTTTTCTCGCAGAAATTAGCCCTCATTCGGGGCGCAGTTCAGCCACGATGTACTCCGAACGCGTGCCGATGCGGAATTTTCCGCCCCAGATGCCAAGGCCAGAACTGACGTAGTAGCGTGTGTCGCCGCGCTGCCATTCACCGAAGGCACACTCATAGACGGACTCCGTAATCCAACTGATGGGCCACACCTGACCGTGGTGCGTGTGCCCACTGAGCTGGAAGTCCACCCCCTGCTGTTCGCTCTGCTCCAGGTTGTAGGGCTGATGGTCGAGCAGAATGGTGTACTTCGAAGGGTCAAGACCCTTGCAAAGCGCGGCCACCGACTTACGACGGAGGTTGGTACGGTCGTCACGGCCCACAATCTGCAGCGGACCCCAGTTCATCACCGAATCGCGCAGCAGTGTGATGTCGGCCCGTTTGAAAAAGTCGAGCGAGTTGGGTTCGCCCGCATAGTATTCATGATTGCCCAGACAAGCCACCACGGGAGCATTCAGTCGCAACAGCTCGCGGTCCATGCCGTCGTCGATGAGCGGCCGCACACTGCGGTCTATCAGGTCACCGGCCATCAGAATGAGATCTGCCTTCTCGCTGTTCAGCAGCTCCACCCAGCGGTGCAGCTCTGCACATCGGTTGTGGTAGCCCAGATGGAGGTCACTGAGCATGATGATCTTCAGCGGACGTTGCAGCGGTTTCGTCGTCGTCAGCTCTAACGGCTGGCGCACTTTGTGGCGGTAGTGCACGTTGCCGCAGACCAGCAGTAACGTCACAATGCCGAACACCGTCAGCGTACCGGGCCAGCTGTCGCGCAGGAACGTGGCCGGAACGACGCGACACAGCCTCAGCACATCAAGCACCAAAAAGGCCAGGAAGAGATAGAGCAGTGCAATGAACCACGATGTCGTCACCTCGTAGATGGCCGTAGCCACGCCCATCGGCAGTTTGTCAAGACCGCGTCCCATGGCGGCGAACATTCCGAAAAAGAGTACAGCCATCAGCAGTACGAGCATACACTTGGCCCAAATGGGCATCGGGACAATCTGATACGACCGCCATAAGACATACACGTTGCCCACCAAGGGCACGAGCATGAAGAGTATAAATCCTATTTTCATCTGTTTGGACACGTTATCCTTTTAACCGACATCCTTCCCGGATGCCAACGACGCAGCGAACGACGCCGACCGACGGCACAGTGTCCATGGGCACTGTGTCCGTCGGTCGGCGTCGTATGGACTATTTCACTTCCCAGATGTCGTTCGTCTCGAGCAGCTCCATGAAGTTGTGATACTTCTTCTTGCCCGACACTTCCTCAATCTGCTGGTGCACAGCCTGGTCGTAGGTGGGAGCCTCAACGTCGCGAATCACACCGAGAGCGATGGGGAAACCGTCCTCGTTCGACATCATGGCGAGCTTCAGCTGCAGCGTATTGTCCTCGCAGTGAGCGTCGTGTACCAGCACGTCGTCCAGCGTATAGCCGTCCTGACCGATGGTAACGACCTTCAGGCCGAAGCCTTCCTGCACCAGTCCGTACTCATTGTTCTCGCCGAACACCAGCTTTTCGCCGTGGCGAACGTAGATGGCGTTCTTCTTGCGGCCCTCCTTATTATAGACCGACTCGTGGCAACCGTCGTTGAAGATGACGCAGTTCTGCAGAATCTCGCACACGGCGGCACCCTTGTGCTGGTAGGCAGCCTTCAGGATGTTCACCGTCTCGGCGCTGTCAGTGGCCACCGAGCGGGCGAAGAACTTGCCGCGGGCGCCGAAGCAGAGCTCTGCCGGACGGAACGGATCCTCCACTGTGCCGTAGGGACTCGATTTCGACACGAAGCCGCGGGGCGACGTCGGCGAATACTGTCCCTTGGTTAGACCGTAGATGCGGTTGTTCAGCAGGATCATGTTCAGGTCGATGTTGCGGCGCATGGCGTGGATGAAGTGGTTGCCGCCGATGGCCAGACCGTCGCCGTCGCCGCTCACCTGCCAGATGCAGAGCTCCGGGTTGGCCACCTTCGCGCCGGTAGCGATGGCAGCGGCGCGTCCGTGAATGGTCTGCATGGCGTAAGTGTTGACATAGTAGGGCAGACGGCTGCTGCATCCGATACCGCTGATGACAGCCATCTGGTGTGGAGCCACGCCGACCTCGGCCATGGCCTTGTGGAGCGATGCGAGGAAGAAGTGGTCGCCGCATCCGGGACACCACCGCGGTTGTCCCTTTTTATAATCGTTTGCTGTATACATAGCTAATTAAGAGTTAAGAATTAAGAGTTAAGAAAATTACCTTTTTTGTCATATTTCTCAGAGTTTTCCTTGGTCGATTTGACAATCGTGGCCAAGATAGATGTTATCTCGTTAGCCTCAATGTGAATCGACTCGAAAGTCTTGTCATCAATATATTCGCTGTCGTGTAAGAGTTCAATCCAATAAAGCGTCTCGTTGGCTTCCTTTAATGCCACCGACATCTTGTTGACAAAGTCTGCCCTGCTCTGAGCGAACTTTGCCTCGCGAACCAATGCTCCGATTGACGTTCCGCTGCGGAGCACCTGTTTCGACAACACAAACTCGCTGTGATGCCTCATCAGATACTTGTAGGCCTTGATGATTCTTAAAGCGAATTTGTAGGTGCGTTGCTCTATAGGATTGTCTTGAGTCATTTTTTCTTAATTCTTAACTCTTAACTCTTAACTATGCGCTCCATCGCATTTACGATTTCGCTCACCACAAACGGCTGTCCTTTCACCTCGTTATACTGCAGGGGCGTGAAGCCGTCGACTTTCGAGCGCAGGTAGGCAGCCAGCTGACCGAGGTTCTGCTCGGCCACCACCACCTTCTTGTACTTCATGAGCACCTCGGCCGTGTTCTTCGGCAGCGGGTTGATGTACTTGAACTGAGCCTGTGCCACCTTGTAGCCTTTGGCACGCAGCTCGTCGGTGGCACTCACCAGATGGCCGTAGGTGGAGCCGAAGCCTACGATGAGCAGGTCGGCATCGTCCTTGTCGCCGTACACTTCGAGGTCGGGCACGGGAATCTTCGCCACTTTCTCCGCTCTCAGGTGGCACATCAGGTTGTGGTTCTCGGGATCGGTAGAGATGGCACCAGTCTTGCCGTCCTTCTCCAGTCCGCCGAGGATATGCGTGTAGCCTTCCTGTCCGGGGATGGCCCAGTAGCGCACCTTCGTCTCTTCGTCGCGGAAGTAGGGCGTGTAGTGACCCTTCATCTCAGGCGTGGCGTAGTGCGGACGGATGGCGGGCAGCTCGTCCATCGTGGGCAGCTTCCAGGCAGCGGAGCCGTTGGCGATGAACGCATCGGTGAGCAGGATGACTGGCGTGAGGTGCTCCAGTGCTATCTTCGCAGCCTCATAGACGGCATCGAAGCAGTCGGTGGGACTCAGGGCGGCGATGACGGGCATCGGGCTCTCACCGTTGCGGCCGTAGAGGGCCTGCAGCAGGTCGGTCTGTTCGCTCTTCGTGGGCAGACCGGTAGAGGGACCGCCGCGCTGAACGTCGATGAGCAGCAGGGGCAGCTCGTCGATGACGGCCAGGTTCATGGCCTCCGACTTCAGGCAGACGCCCGGTCCCGACGTGCTCGTAGCAGCCAGGGCACCGGCAAAGGCGGCACCGATGGCGCTGGCGCAGCCCGAAATCTCGTCCTCGCACTGCACGGTCATCACGCCGCACGACTTGTGTTTCGACAGCTCGTGCAGGATGTCGGTGGCCGGAGTGATGGGATATGAGCCGAGGAACAGTCGCAGACCAGCCTTCTCGGCGGCAGCAATCAGTCCGTAGGCCGTCGCTTTGTTGCCCGTGATGTCCATGTATCGGCCGGGCACCTTCGTCTTCGATTCTATGCGATAGGTGGCAGGAACAGACGAGTGAGTGTTGTGTCCGTAGTCGAAGCCGGCCTGCACCACCTTGATGTTGTTCTCGGCGATGGCCGGTTTCTTGGCAAATTTCTCGCGCAGGAAGTTGGCCACGAGGTTCAGGTCGCGGTTGAAGAGCCAGCAGACCAGACCCAGCGCAAACATGTTGCGGCACTTCAGGATGGCCTTGTTGTCCAGTCCCGAGTCGGCCAGGCACTCTTTCACCATCGTGGTCAGTGGGCACTGGATCACGCGGTCGGGGTCAATGCCCATCTCGCCCAGGTAGTCGTCCGTCTCAAACTGTGCCTTCTTCAGGTCGTTGGGACCGAAGGAGTCGGTGTCGATGATGATTGTAGCCTGCGGCTTGGCGTAGCGCAGCTGCGTCTTCAGCGCCGCGGCGTTCATCGCCACGAGCACGTCGCACAGGTCACCCGGCGTGTACACCTTGCCTGCTCCGATGTGCACCTGGAAGCCGGAGACGCCCGTCAGCGACCCTTGCGGGGCGCGGATGTCAGCGGGATAGTCGGGGAAAGTTGAGATACCATTGCCCACGGTGGCACTGACCGTGGAGAAGATGTTTCCGGCCAGCTGCATGCCGTCGCCGGAATCACCCGAGAAGCGGACCACGACCTGGTCGAGCTCCTTGATTTCCAATTGTTCTGCCATAGTGTTTTTGAAATAGATATTCGCACTGCAAAGGTCTGAAATATAATTGATATGGCAAAATGTTTTCGTAAAAAAATCCATTTATTCAGACAACATCCAGTTTTTATGCATACACAAACGACAAGAAGGATGAGCGGGAAGACTTCTGCATTGCGAAAATATTTTACATACCAAACAAATAGATTTACGGCCGAAACACACCACGAATGCCGATAAGTCCCTTACAAACAACCTATTTGTAAATTGTTTTCACAAATTTGATGCAAATGCTGCGTTTTTAGGAACATTTCTTTTGCAAATCGGAACTTTCTGCGAATTTTTGCAAACAAATTGTAACTAATTTAACGCTGAGACAAATCGAATGATAAAATGAAAAGATATTGCATCCCATTGTAACAAATCTACGATGGAAGCTATATGCACTCTCGTCGAACAACAAGCAAACGATGTCAATGTACAGTGTAGGGATTTATATATAAATATAATGAAAAGGATAATGGTAAAAGAAATGAAACAAGACAAAAGACAATACCAGGCACCTGAGACCAGTATTGTCACAACAAGCGACGACCTGATGCAGACCGACGGGATGCTTTACACATCGTGGCAAGGAGCTGAGGACGAAGAGCCGCTGCCCGTATACAATGAAGATCCGCCCGAAGACACGAAGGGTGCCAAGATGGATTACATCTGGCACAACACCATTTGGGACGATGATGAAGAAGAGGACGAATAAAGAATAACCCCCAAAAAAGAATAATCATGATACAGAAATATTTTTTCAGAATGCTGGCGCTCCTCGTCGTAACCGTGTTTGCACAAGGAATCAGCGCACAGGAAATTGACCAGAACACAGGACAAGTGGTGTGGAAAGGCACGAAGCTGGCAGATGCCGTCAGGAAGTGTCAAGCAGGTGAATTCGTCTATCTCTGCCAGTTCAAGGAGACACTCTCCCAAAACAATCCAGAGAAGTTCCTCACATCGGGAGGTGCTTACGGCGTGCAGGGCGTAGTGGCCTCGATAGGCATGCGCGTTCAGATTCTTCCTGCCCGCACAACAGACAGCAGCGCCCCAGATAACAGCTATCAGATTGTCACGCGTATCGAGAATAACAACTGGAAGGACAACGAAGGCAGCGACCGCTTAGGGTTCGACGAATGGGCTACGTACGATAGAAGGGGAAATGTAACTGGCATTCTGGATGGCAAAAACATCTATTTGGACCGTAAAAACAAGCATGTGTACACAAATGATGATAAACACTTCGTCAACTGGACCATCAACCAAACTACCGCCACGAAAAAGAACATCAAATACAAAGGACAAGCCGAAGCCGACGTAAAAGTAAACGTGGTTACTTTCCAATGTGCAGAACCGGAATCTGTATCTGGCGGCAGCTGGTGGAGTTACTACAGCGCCAGCGATTTATATGTAGGCATCAATGACGACCGCCTCATCACTAAAAGGTCAAGTGCCGTTAAATGGATTATCGTGTCTGAGGACGACTACAACGAAGCAATGAGCCAGGTGACGTGGGGCGAAGTGGACTTAGGCGTGTTCGTACAGGATGCTCACTTCGGCCGCGACAACAAGGACGTTCGCTACTGGGTGTGGGAAAACGGAGACGATACCGACAACGACGGTTACAAGGACGATGGTTGGAGTACAAACTTTACACATTGGCACCAGCGCAACCAGAACCTGATGAACAACACGGAGCTGGTGGGCGAGAACCGGACCATGACAAAGACAAAGATTGGAGCTAACGTATGGGATGCCGTGCGACAGTCAGGAACGACTATCAGCGGAGATTACTCCATGGACACCTATCGAGACAAGTTTGGGCAATATTATAAAGGTGAAATCTACAACGAAAAGAACAAGCTCACGCAGAAGCTTGAAAGCTCAAATATTCCCAACCTGAAGGAAGGCCTCTACAAGCTCACGGCTCAGGCACTCTACTGGGACGGCTACGATGGCACCACGAACGGAAACAGCAATCAGGCCAATGCCTACTTCATCGTTGAAAGAGAAGTGGTCGGAGGGGAAACGACCATCGAAAGGATTCCCATCAAGGCCATGAACGATCCGGAAATCAACCCGAACAACAGAACCTACAACATTACGCCCAAGAGCGGAGTGTCTGCAGGATACGTCATGAACACCAACGCGCGGGCATACGAGCTGACCTACTACCTCGAACTGAGCGGAAACGTGAATCTCACCATCGGCATCGAACAGACCGTAGCACAAGGGTGGACAGTCATCGGAAACGTACACCTGTATGCCCAAGGCAAACAGGCCGTCTTCATCAACGAAGACTGGAGCGAAGAAGAGACCATCACCTACAAGGTGGGAGAGAACGTGGAGGAATATACTGGCGACCCATACGTCACGGTCAAATATCACGACCACTACGAATACCCACTCACCCTCTACTACAACCGCACGATGACACCCGACAAATGGAACGTCATCTGCCTGCCGGTGCCCATGACGGGAGCACAAATCATTCAGACATTCGGAAACGGTACGAAGGTGAGCGAATTCGTCGGAGTCAATCCCAACCAGAAAACCATGCTCTGCTTCAAGCAGCCCATCACCACAGAAAATGCGGAATACAGCAACAAGAACGTCATCGAGGCACTGAAGCCGTATATCATCAAACCGACTAAAGAACCCGACGACCTCGGAGAAACGGGCATCGAACTGGAAGTGGGCAACGGCGAACAGAACCACACCGTCAACGTGAAAGGAAAAGTGTACTACATCGCTGGCGTCTCCGGTACAGACATCACCAGCAACAGAAACGCAGACCAAACGCTGAAAGATCCGATTCCCGTCACCGCAAACGGCATCACCTTCCAAGGGGTCTTCTACAGGAAATCCATCGGAGCCTCCACGCCCGATCAGGACAACTGGATGATTACGAAGGGAAACTTGTATCACCTGACGAACACCGTTGACCGCACCGTATGGGCCACCTACGCATACCTGTACGCGCCGAAGAACAGCACACAGGGCGCCAAGGACTTCTCCATCGTCGTGGAGGAAGCGGAAGACGGCATTGACGAAATCGTCACCTGCATCGAGGGACTCACCGTCGTTGATGAGGACGGACCCGTGAACGACAGCAACGCCATCTACAACCTCTCCGGCCAGAAGATGCAGGGCGCGACGCTCGACACCCTGCCCAAGGGCATCTATATCGTAGGCGGACGTAAGTACGTCGTCAGATAAACACCGACAACAACCCAAATCCTCTTTTGTCTACGGACTTTTAGGACCCATAGGACTTTTAACACACAAGAGTCCTGAAAGTCCAAAAAGTCCGTAGACCTTTTTAATACACAAGTACAATACCCTGCGCGTAGTTTTTGTCTACGGACTTTAAGGACTAAAAGGACTTTAATGATAAATAACACATGAAGAGTCCTGAAAGTCCTGAAAGTCCGTAGACCTTTTTTAATATACAAGTGCAATGTCCTGCGCGTAGTTTTTGTCTACGGACTTTAAGGACTAAAAGGACTTTAATGATAACCAACACATGAAGAGTCCCGAAAGTCCGTAGACCTTTTTAATATACAAGCGCAATACCCTGCGTGTAGTTTTTAGTCTACAGACTTTAAGGACTAAAAGGACTTTAAAGATAAACAACGCATGAAGAGTCCTGAAAGTCCGTAGACCTTTTTTATATACAAGCGCAATGCCCTGCACGTAGTTTTTAGTCTACGGACTTTAAGGACTAAAAGGACTTTAAAGATAACTAACACATGAAGAGTCCTGAAAGTCCTAAAAGTCCGTAGACAAAAAGAGCAAGGCCGAAAGTCCGTAGACATAAAGAAAACAGCAGCAGAAAAGTCCGTAAAGTCCGTAAAGTCCGTAGACATAAAGAAAACAGCAGCAGAAAAGTCCGTAAAGTCCGTAAAGTCCGTAGACATAAAGAAAACAGCAG
>JAFPME010000042.1 GCA_017402445.1 Prevotella sp.
CTTATTCGTACCTTTGCAGAAAATTTATGACTCCATGAATATTTTAGAACTGAGTGAACAAGAAATACTGCGCCGACAGTCGCTCGACGCACTGCGACAGATGGGCATCAATCCCTATCCCGCCGCAGAGTATCCCACCAACGCTTTCTCTACTGAGATACGCGACAGCTTCAGCGACGACGCCGAGCCGCGCGAGGTGTGCATCGCCGGACGCATGATGAGCCGCCGCGTGATGGGAAAGGCATCGTTTGTGGAACTGCAAGACTCGAAAGGGCGCATACAGGTGTACATCACCCGCGACGACTTGCAAGCCGTCGCCACCGCCTCCGAGAAAACCGTAGAGGGGGCCGAATACTATAACATGGTGTTCAAGAAGCTGATGGACATCGGCGACTTTATCGGTGTGAAAGGTTTCGTCTTCCGCACGCAGACGGGCGAAATCAGCGTCCATGCCAAGGAACTGACACTGCTCTCGAAAGCCCTCAAGCCGCTGCCTATCGTGAAATACAAGGACGGCGTGGCCTACGACAAATTCGACGACCCCGAACTGCGCTACCGTCAGCGCTATGTGGACCTTGTGGTGAACGAGGGCGTGAAGGACACGTTCCTGCAGCGCGCCACCGTGCTACGCACCATCCGCCGCGTGCTCGACGAAGCTGGCTACACCGAAGTGGAGACTCCGACGCTGCAGATGATTGCCGGCGGTGCTTCGGCCCGTCCGTTCATCACGCATTTCAACGCACTGGATCAGGATATGTACATGCGCATCGCCACCGAGCTCTACCTGAAGCGCCTCATCGTGGGAGGTTTCGAGGGCGTCTACGAGATTGGCAAGAACTTCCGCAACGAGGGCATGGACCGCAACCACAACCCGGAGTTCACCTGCATGGAGCTCTATGTGCAATATAAGGACTACAACTGGATGATGTCGTTCACGGAGAAGCTGCTCGAAGAGGTGTGCATCGCTGTCAACGGCAAGCCAGAACGCGAAATCGACGGTAACATGATCTCGTTCAAGGCTCCCTATCGCCGTCTGCCCATCCTCGATGCCATCAAGGAGAAGACCGGTTTCGACTGCGACGGGAAGAGCGAAGAAGAAATCCGCGCCTTCTGTCTTTCCAAAGGCATGGACGTTGACGAGACGATGGGCAAGGGCAAACTGATCGACGAGCTCTTCGGCGAATTCTGCGAAGGCACGTTCATTCAGCCTACGTTCATCACGGACTACCCCGTTGAGATGTCGCCGCTGACGAAGATGCACCGGTCGAAGCCCGGACTGACGGAGCGTTTCGAGCTGATGGTCAACGGTAAGGAGCTGGCCAATGCCTACTCCGAGCTGAATGACCCGATCGATCAGGAGGAGCGCTTCGTGGAACAGATGCGACTGGCCGACAAGGGCGACGACGAGGCGATGATCATTGACCAAGACTTCCTCCGTGCGCTGCAGTACGGCATGCCGCCGACCTCAGGCATCGGCATCGGCATCGACCGCTTGGTGATGCTCATGACGGGCAAGACGTTCATTCAGGAGGTGCTCTTCTTCCCGCAGATGAAGCCCGAGAAGAAGGTTCCGCAGAGCAGCGTGCAGGAATGGGCCGCCGTCGGCGTGGGCGAGGACTGGGTTCCCGTGCTGCGCAAGGCTGGTTTCAACCTCGTGAGCAACATCAAGGACGAGAAAGCGCAGGGTTTGCAGCAGAAGATCGGCGACATTGTGAAGAAATTCAAGCTCCCGATGCAGAAACCCTCTGTGCAGGAAATCGAAGAATGGATTAAGAATGCCCAACCCTCCCTATAAAGGGGAGGGAGCAACGACTCTCAAAGGCGTTTTTAACGAGAATACCATTACTTGGCGGGATTATCAATCATGGATATGTTCTCATCACAAAAAGACATCGCCCCCTCCGCATGGGAGGGCTTAGGTGGGCTGTGCGGACGCATAGCCATCATCGGAGGCGGCAGCTGGGCTACGGCCATCGCCAAGATTGTGGTGGGACATACGCACCGCATAGGCTGGTACATGCGCCGCGACGACCGCATCGAGGACTTCCGGCGCATGGGCCACAACCCCGCCTACCTGACGAGCGTGCACTTCGACATAGACGAGATTGACTTCTCGAGCGATATCAACCGTATTGTGCAGAATTACGATACGCTTGTCTTTGTCACGCCATCGCCTTATTTGAAGAATCATCTGAAGAAACTGAAGACTCGCATCAAGGATAAGTTCGTCATAACTGCTATCAAAGGCATCGTTCCAGACGAAAACCTCGTGTGCTCGGAGTTCTTCCATCAGGTCTACGACGTTCCTTACGATAATCTGGCGTGCATCGGTGGCCCGTCGCACGCCGAGGAAGTGGCCCTCGAACGCCTCTCCTACCTTACCATCGGATGCTCAGACCGCGAAAAGGCACAGGCCTTCGCCGATCTCATCGCCTCCGACTTCATTAAGACGAAGACTTCCACCGACGTCATCGGTATCGAATACGCATCGGTCCTGAAGAACGTTTACGCTATTGCCGCAGGCATTTGCTCGGGACTGAAGTACGGCGACAACTTCCAGAGCGTGCTGATGTCGAACGCCGTGCAGGAAATGAACCGCTTTCTGAACACTGTTCATCCCATCGAACGAAACATCAACGACTCCGTCTACATGGGCGACCTGCTCGTCACGGGCTACTCGAACTTCTCGCGCAACCGCACTTTCGGCACCATGATCGGCAAGGGCTACTCGGTGAAGTCGGCGCAGATAGAGATGGAAATGATTGCCGAGGGCTTCTTCGGCACGAAGTGCATGAAGGAAATCAACCGCCACATGCATGTGAACATGCCTATCCTCGATGCCGTATATAATATATTGTACGAGCGCATATCTCCACAGATAGAAATCAAGCTCCTCACCGACTCCTTCCGCTGATTTTCTATCGCCCTTTCAGACAGACGTCCTCCCCGTTTTCCGTCTTTTGTCTTGTTTTACATGTCATGTCCGAAGCTCTTCCGCAAGTTTCGGACAAATTGTTTGCGGACTGACCGAAAGCTGTCTACCTTTGCATTGTCAAAACGACAAAAGGAAAAAAACATAATAAAAAAAAGGAGATAAGAAAATGAAAAAGATTGCATTTGTATTCGTGTTGATGAGCTGCTTGGTGATGAACGCACAGGCTGAGGTTGCAAAGTACTGCATGAGCTTCAACGATCTGATTGAAAACAACTGGAAATCGGTCGACGAACTGACACAAGGGCGTGCCACTCAAGTATGCCAGATCAAGACTTCGGAGAAGCAGGTACGCTTCAAGACCGGCGTGAAGGATGTTGACAAGATGCTCAAGAAGGAAGCTTTCGCCGTGATGGTGGGCAACCAGTTGTACGTCAACTGCCGCAACATGCGCAACAACAGCCAGTCTCTCGACGTTAACGGCTTCACACCTGCCGTGCGCTACGACAACGATAAGATCTGCATCATGGCCTATAAGGCTGACAAGGCAATGTTCGCACTCAGTCTCGGCATGGCTTTCGCAGGCGACTTCATCGACAACAAAGCAGTGAGATTCGGAATGTGGACAGGTTCCACCGCAGCGTGGATCACGAGCGACATGCTCAGCGGAAAGGTGTGTTACCTCGTTGACGGCAACACCGACGACAAGGGAATGCTGTCAGTCACACGCATGAACGACAAGTTCATGGAGAACTTGCTCGCCAACGACGCTCCGCTGCTGCAGAAATACAAGGGCATCGGCAACAAGCACAACCGACAGTCGGCCGCCAACGTGCTCCCCATACTCATGGAGAAGGGGCTGGTGAGCATGTAAGCCACCGACAGACAGGCAAGACCATAAAAAGAAAAAGAGCTGAATCCGTTGAGGATCTCAGCTCTTTTTTTCATATTAATGGCTTCGCCGAACTTACTTTTCGCTCGGAAATGAAAAGAAAAAGGTGTTTTTCTTTTCGTTTCTCTCACTTATTTCGTAACTTTGCCGACAAAACTATCAAATTCAACAATCGTAAAAACAAATCACACAGATGAAGAACATTAGCTTAGACATCACAAAGGCTGCGTGCTTCCTCGCTGAAGGCGCAGTGAAGGCTTTTGAACCACAGGTGAAAGCAGCTCAAGAAGCTCTTGAGAACGGCACATGCCCGGGTAACGACTTCCTCGGTTGGCTGCACCTGCCGTCGAGTATCTCACGCGAATTCCTGCAGGAGGTGCAGGACTGCGCCAATGTGCTCCGCGAAAACTGCGAAGCCGTGGTCGTGGCTGGCATCGGCGGAAGCTATCTCGGTGCCCGCGCCGTCATCGAAGCGCTGAGCAACAGCTTTGCATGGCTCGTGGCCGACAAGAAGAATCCCACCATCCTGTTCGCCGGCAATAACATCGGCGAGGATTATCTCTCCGAACTGACCGAGTATCTGAAGGACAAGAAGTTCGGCGTGATCAACATCTCGAAGAGCGGAACAACCACCGAGACCGCCCTCACCTTCCGTCTGCTGAAGAAACAGTGCGAGGAACAGCGCGGCAAAGAAGAGGCCAAGAAGGTCATCGTGGCCATCACCGACGCGAAGAAAGGTGCAGCCCGCACCTGCGCTGACAAGGAAGGCTACAAGAGTTTCATCATCCCCGACAACGTGGGCGGACGCTTCTCCGTGCTCACACCGGTGGGTCTGCTGCCGATCGCCTGCGCCGGATTCGACATCGTGCACCTCGTGGCTGGTGCTCAGGCTATGGAGAAAGCCTGCGGCAAGGATGTTCCGTTCGATGAGAACCTCGCAGCTCAGTATGCAGCCGTGCGCAACGGCCTCTATCAGGCTGGCAAGAAGATTGAGATTATGGTCAACTATCAGCCGAAGCTCCACTTCATGAGCGAATGGTGGAAACAGCTCTACGGCGAGAGCGAAGGTAAGGACAAGAAGGGAATCTTCCCCGCCAGCGTAGACTTCACCACCGATCTGCACTCCATGGGACAGTGGATCCAGGATGGAGAGCGCACCATCTTCGAGACCGTTATCAGCATCGAGGAGCCGAACCGCAAGCTGCTCTTCCCCAGCGATGAGGAGAATCTCGACGGTCTGAACTTCCTCGCAGGCAAGCGTGTAGACGAAGTGAACAAGATGGCTGAGCTCGGAACTCGTCTGGCTCACGTCGATGGTGGCGTGCCCAACATCCGCATCAGCGTGCCTCAGCTGAACGAATACTACATCGGACAGCTCATCTACTTCTTCGAAATCGCCTGCGGCATCAGCGGAAACGTGCTCGGCGTGAACCCGTTCAACCAGCCTGGCGTGGAAGCTTATAAGAAGAACATGTTCGCTCTGCTCGACAAACCTGGCTACGAGGCTGACTCGAAGGCCATCAAGGAACGTCTGGCCAAGGAAGCATAGTCTTTTTACCTGGCTGCAAAGTCCGGATAATCGTGTAAAAAGAGCATCATGCAAGAATACATCAACCGATATTTGAAACGAACAGGCTTTGGGACCTTCCGTCCCAAAGCCGTTCTTTTCGATATGGACGGCGTTCTCATCAACAGTATGCCCAACCATGCCGTCGCGTGGCAGCGTTCCATGGCCACCTTCGGCATTAGGATGACGGCAGCCGATGCTTATGCCACAGAAGGGGCGCGCGGAATCGACACCATCCGTACGATGGTGAAGGCTCAGCAGGGCAAGGAAATCTCGCTTGAAGAGGCGCAACGTATGTATGATGTGAAGACTCGGATGTTCGGCGACATGCCCCGAGCCGACGTAATGCCCGGTGCTTACGCCCTCATGGAACAGATTCACCGCGACGGGCTGCAAATCTGCATCGTTACGGGCAGCGGACAGCGACCGCTCATCAATCGCTTGACCACAGACTTTGCACCATTTGTTTGCGAAGAAAAAATCATTACGGCTTACGATGTGCAGCGCGGCAAACCCAATCCCGATCCATATCTGATGGGGATGGAGCGTTGTGCGACGCTTCCCTGGGAGACAATCGTGGTGGAAAACGCACCGCTTGGCGTTCAGGCAGGACATGCTGCCAAGGCGTTCACCTTCGGAGTAAACACCGGACCACTGCCCGACGATCAGCTTTGGGAAGCCGGAGCCGACTGTGTGCTGCCTTCCATGAATGAGCTTTGCGCACGTTGGAAGCGTTTATTCGTCTCTGAATAGTCGCCTTTCGTCAAAAGCTCGTGTAAGTTCGGAAGGTCTTACTTATCTCTGATGAAAATGTCCGAGCGGTCGAACGTCTTTAGTTCCTGCCCGTTGTAAGCCCTGAAGTCCAGGTCTATCTTGTTCCAGGGTGCACGGTCGCGATAGAATTCGGGATGCGTGACGTGGAGAGTGCACTTTTCCAGTCCGGTGAATGCATCTATGGCGCAGGTCGGAGGCATTTCTGTGCGGACGAGGATGTCGCGCAGGCTCGTGCAGTTAGCGAAAGCGAGTGCTCCAATCTCCAGCACCCATTTGGGAATACGAATCTGTTCTATGCGCGAACAGTTCATGAAGGCCATCATGTCGATGCTTCTCAGCTCTTTAGGTAGCGGGATGATTCGGATGCCGGAGTTCATAAACGCGCCCTTTCCAATATGGTCCACGTTGCTGTTGAAGACATCCAGCTTGTCCAGCTTCTTGCAATCCTTGAATGTGAAGTCGGGAATCACATCCATTCTCCCTGGAAACTCAACGTATTCCAGCTCTGTGCAGCCCTCGAAGGTGCTGCGTCCCAGCTGTTTCAGCTTCTTCGGCAGGCGAACACTCTCTATCTGGGTCATCCCGAAGAACAGAGAATCACCCAGCTGTTTGTTCTTCACCTTTCGCAGATCAACTGTTTCCAGATGCTTCAGCTGGCGCAATGCGGCGAAGTCCGCATTGTTCATTGTCCCTGAAATCACAATTCTCTCCACGTCTCCGGCGCCAGCAAGCCGATGGGCAAGTGTACCCGGAGCTTCTAAAGCTACCTTTATTTCCTGCCCTTGTGCGATGAAAGCGAAACAAGTCACGAAAAACGTAAACAGTATTCTTCTCATATTTATGGTGTTAAGGAGTGGTACTCTTGACTTTCGACAGGCTTGCTGTCCCCTCAAAGCGTGATTTCTCCCGATCCCCAGCAGGCATGGTGGCGCTCATCATAGACCACGCAGAACTGTCCGGGAGCTACGCCGTGGATTTTCTCTTGCGAATGGACGACGTATCGGCCGTCGTCAGTCCGTTCTATCGTGGCCGGATGGTACTCCGGCGTATGCCGTATTTTGAAGCTGATCTTGCCTGAGGGCAATCCTTCGTGCTCGTATCGCTGGCCCATTGTGGTGCTTGGCGGTATCAGCGAGTGGAAGTCGTGTATCAGGAAGTCCTTCTTGTAAGCCGTCTCAGGGTCGTAACCGTGGCTGACATACAGGATGTTGGCCCCCACGTCCTTCTTCACAACGAACCACGGACCGCCGCCGAAGCCCAGTCCCTTTCGCTGCCCGATGGTGTGGAACCACAGTCCTCGGTGCTCTCCGATGCGCTTGCCTGTCTCCAGTTCAATCACATCGCCCGGCTGTTCGCCGAGGTATCGGCGTATGTATTCGTTGTAATTGATCTTGCCAAGGAAGCAGATGCCCTGCGAATCCTTGCGCCGCGCGTTCACCAGGTGCTCGCGTTCCGCAATCTGTCGTACCTCGTCTTTCACGTAGTGGCCGATGGGAAACAGTGCTTTTGCCAGCTGCCAGCTCTCTATCTGTGCCAGAAAGTCAGTCTGGTCCTTCACCGGATCGGGGCTTGTCGTGAGCCATTTGCCGCCATCCTTCCACTCCGTCTGGGCGTAATGCCCTGTGGCTATCAGGTCGTACTCGTGACCTTTCTTCTCATCGAAGGCCCCGAACTTGATGAGTCGGTTGCACATCACGTCGGGATTCGGCGTGAATCCGGCTCTCACCTTGTCCATGGTGTAGCGCGTCACCTGCTCCCAATACTCCCGATGACAGTCAACGACCTCCAACCGGCAGCCGTAACGGCGCGCAACGGCGGTCGCCATTTCCAGGTCTTCCTCCGACGAACAGTCCCATTCTTCCTCCATTCCCGAGCCTTGCTCGCCGACCCGTTGCTTTTCCTCGGGTCCGATTCTGATGTAGAAGCAGTCCGGATGCAGCCCCTGTTGTGCCAGTTCGTGCACCACGACCGAGCTGTCCACGCCTCCCGAGAGCAGCACTGCCACCTTCTTATCCTTAATTTCACTTAAATTCATGCCACAAAGATAATCATTATTTTTCAGCATTCAAATTTTTTCCGTATTTTTGTGCCCTGACTTTTTAGCTTGACTTATTCATGAAACAATTTTTGAAGCTCATGTGCATGAAACGATTTCTCCTCCTGACGCTGTTGTGCCTGCCGTCGGTCCTCGCCATGTCGCAGGCAACGGCCTCGTTCACCATCGACACCATCAGCAACGAGCTCTTCAGTCGAATGTGGGGAAAGTCGTTCAAGACCGACTGCACGGTACCTCGTTCCGACCTGCGCTATCTGCGTGTGCTCCATGTCGACGCGCGAGGTAAGACTCACGAGGGCGAAATCGTGTGCAACAAGCGCATTGCCGACGATCTCATCGACATTTTCCGACAGCTCTACGAAGCGCGCTATCCCATCGAGCGCATCCGTCTCGTCGACGACTACGGTGCCGACGACGAGCTCTCCATGCGCGACAACAACACCAGCTGTTTCAATTTCAGGACCGTTCCCGGCACGACCAAGCTTTCCAAGCACGCCCAGGGACTGGCCATCGACATCAATACGCGCTACAATCCCTACGTCCGGCCGCGCAAGAACGGGACCACCGAGGTGATGCCAGCCAATGCGAAAGCATTCACCAACCGCTCCCGTAAGTTCACCTATAAGATAGAGAAGGGCGATCTCCTCTACCGTCTGTTCCTCCAGCACGGCTTCACTTGGGGCGGATCGTGGCGAAACAGCAAGGACTATCAGCACTTCCAGAAGTGACATCCGTGCTACTTTCGCCTCCCGAAACCGTCTGACCGGACAACGTCGTTTCCCTCATTGCAAAACCCCACACAACCGAAATACCGATGAAACCCAGGTACACCGTCATCATTTTCTGTCTTATCCTCGCATCGGCCGTGGTCAGCAGCCTTGGCAGCTACGGCCGGGCCAAGCAGCGAATCGTCGAGGACATGGACCAAGCCCTTCAGCTCACGCTCGCTGCCAAGCAGGACCTCTGGCTCACCCCCGACACCATCCGCGACTACCGCAGCCATCTTCACATCGGCGCACTTCGCCGCGTGTCCTTCATCGGCTACGACATGGCCTACTCCGGACTGTGCACCGACGCGCGCTCCCGCCGCATCAACGGCAGGGAAGCTACCTACCGCAGCTATGCTGCTTGCTCACCGCTTGTCGTTCTCTCTGTTTCCAATCAGCGGTTGCCTGCTTTCCTTTGGGCGGCAGTGCTCCTTTGGGGTGCCTTTGCCGTGCATCAGTTCCGTCGGCAACGCCCTCTCGCTGCTGCCGTTCAGCTGCCCTCCGTGGGCACATTGAGCTACGATGCGCGCCGCGATCTCTTCCTTGGACAGTGTGCCGAGCCTGTTCATCTGACGCCCATGCAGAGCCAGCTGATGAAACTCTTCTTCCAGGCCGATGCCAATCGTCTCTCCAAACAGACCATCTGCGACTGTCTGTGGCCCAAGAAGCCTGATGCCAGCGATACGCTCTACACTCTTGTGCGCCGTCTGAAGCCCATCGTGGAGCAGCACAGCAATCTCCAGATTGTTTCCGACCGTGGTAAAGCTTATCAGCTAACAGTCAGAGAATCAGCAGGGTAGGGCTCTGTCGGACAATTGTCAGACAATTGTCAGGCAACTTTTTCTACCTTTCCGAACCTTATCCGTACCTTTGCTTACCGTTTCCTGCGGTCCATGGCGCGTGTGCCTGAACCGCTTCCATTACACGTAAGCAAAGATGAAACACTTCAATCGCATTGACACCCTGTTCGGATGGCTTACTTTCGCCATCGCAGTCACCGTCTACGCGCTCACCATCGAGCCCACGGCATCGTTCTGGGACTGTCCCGAATTCATTCTTTCGGGTTATAAACTCGAGGTCGGTCACCCACCAGGAGCACCCTTTTTCATGCTCACGGCCAATCTTTTTTCGCAGTTTGCCTCCTCGCCCGACGATGTGGCCCGCATGGTCAACCTCATGAGCGCATTGCTTTCAGCACTCACCATCCTCTTCCTCTTCTGGACTATCAGCCATCTGGTGCGACGGTTGTTGGACCCCATCTCGTCCCACGAGGGGGACACATTAGTCTCCGTTAAAACAAATGAAGCCCCCTCGGGGGCTGTAGGGGGGGCCTCATTCTCTCTCCGCAAGCTGATTCTCATCGAAGCCTCGGCTTTTGTGGGCTCGCTCATCTACACCTTCAGCGACACCTTCTGGTTCTCAGCCGTCGAAGGCGAGGTCTACGCCTTCAGCTCAGCCTTCACAGCCGCTGTCTTCTGGCTCGCCCTGAAGTGGGAAGAGCATGCCGACGAGCCGCAGAGCGACCGCTGGCTGGTGCTCATTGCTTACCTGATGGGGCTTTCCATCGGTGTCCATCTGCTCAACTTGCTGTGTCTGCCTGCCATCGTTCTTGTGTTCTATCACCGTCGTTACCCCGGCGGACGACGTTTTGGTACGCTTCTGGCCCTCGCTTTCTCTTTCCTTCTCATCGCCGTCATCCTCTTCGGCATCATTCCCGGTGTCTGCACCTTGGGCGGATGGTGCGAGCTGCTGCTGGTCAACGGTCTCGGTTTTCGGTTCAACACGGGGCTCATTCTATACCTTATAATATTATTCCCGCTGCTCTTTGCTGCCATTGTCTACACGCAGCGTCACTGTATGCGCGTCGCCAACACCTCGCTGCTCTGCCTGCTCATGCTGCTGCTCGGCTACGGCAGCTACGCCGTCACGTTCGTCCGAGCCTCGGCCAACACGCCGATGAACCAGAATGCGCCGAAGGACATCTTCGCGTTGGGGCGCTACTTGGCGCGCGACCAGTACGAACACGGTCCCCTGCTCTACGGACAAGCCTACACCTCGCAGCCCCGTCTGCGCGTGGAGGGCAACTACTGCGTGCCCGACGTCAACGAAGGAAAGGCCATCTACCAGCGCAAGCCCAAGGAGAGCGAGGGCGAAAAGGACCAGTATATCGTCACCGCCCACCATTCAGACTACCGTTACGAGCAGCAGATGCTCTTTCCGCGCATGTGGAATCCGCGTCATGCGCAGGCTTACGAGGCTTGGACCGGCGGCAACCACGGCCGCGAGACGTGGTACGACCGCTGCGGCGAGAGCGTACCCGTGCGCATGCCGTCCCAGTGGGACAACCTGCGTTTCTTCCTTTCTTATCAGTGCAACTTCATGTATTGGCGCTATTTCCTCTGGAATTTCGCAGGGAGACAGAACGACCTGCAGAGCCACGGCGAGCCTGAACACGGCAACTGGCTCTCGGGATTCGCCCCTCTCGACAACTGGAGGCTCGGCGACCAGCGCCTGTTGCCCGACGAGCTGCAGCACAACCGCGGTCACAACGTCTACTACTGTCTGCCACTGCTGCTCGGCATCATCGGCATCGTGTGGCAGCTCTGCGCCAACGGGCGGAGAGGCGTGCGCCAATGTCACGTCGTAGGGCTGCTCTTCCTCATGACCGGACTGGCCATCGTGGTCTATCTGAACCAGACTCCCGGCCAGCCGCGCGAACGCGACTACGCTTACGCAGGCTCTTTCTACGCCTTTGCCGTCTGGTGCGGCATGGGTGTCGCGGGGTTGTCGGACCTGTTGCGGCGTGTGTTGTCATCGGGTCTTTCGCGTCTGCCGGTGCTGAAGCACCGTCATGTCCTGCCGCCGCGGCACGCCAACCTCGCTCTGGCGGTGCTTGCTGCCGTGGCGTCGCTGTCCGTTCCCCTGCGGATGGTTTCCGAGAACTGGGACGACCACGACCGTTCGGGCCGTTACATCTGCGCCGACGCGGGCCACAACTATCTCGCATCGCTTCCAGCCGAGGGTAATCCCGTCATCCTGACCAACGGCGACAACGACACCTTTCCGCTCTGGTATGCACAGGAGGTGGAGGGATTCCGCACCGACGCGCGCGTCTGCAACATGTCGTACCTGCAGACCGACTGGTACATCGACCAGCTGCGACGGCAGGCTTACGACTCACCGGCGCTCCCCATCGAGTGGGATCCTGCCGACTACATCACCGGACGCAACGATGCCTACGACCTGCACGACCTGTCGTCCGACACGCTCGAGCTCGGCAACCAGTGGCGAATCCCTCTCCATGGACGCCGCGTGCTCTACAAACAGGAACTGGCGCTCACCGAACTGCTGCGCCACAGCTCGCAACGGCCGCTCTATGTGGCCACCTCGATGGGCGAGGACGACTACCTGAACCTTCAGGACTACACCGTCGTGGAGGGCCTCGCCGCGCGGTTCACGCCCCAGCCCGACTCCGTGCCGCGCATGGACACGGCCAAGACCTACGACCTGCTGATGCACCACTTCCGCTTCCGCGGCATCAACGACCCTGCCGTCTATCACGACGAGACCGCACGGGGCATGGCCTACCGTTACCGTCGGCTCTTTGTCCAGCTGGCACTTCACCTTATCAGCGAACACGACGACGACCGCGCCCGCAACGTCTTGCGACGCGCTGACACGGTCGTCCCGCTTTCCACGGTCCCCGCCGACTTCCTGATGGGCTCCGATCTTGACGTGGCACGAGCCTATGCCCTCATCGGCGACAGCCAGCAGGCCGCCGTGCGCATCAGGCTGTTGTGGCGCTCGGCCGTGCAGATGCTCTCGTTCTACCTCTCGCCGTCGCCGTCGGCCGTCGCTGCAAGTGCCGAACGCTGTTCGCGCCAGCTCTACTTCATGCGCCGCATCCTCGAAGTTGCCGAGGCTACGGGCATGCCCGAGGCCGGTTCGATGCGCTCAACCTTTCAGACACTGGCTGACCAGCTCGCAAATCTTTTCTAACCACACGCGGTCTGTCTCGTCGAATGTCGACAGCTCCGTGCTGTCAATGTCTAAGACGCCCCAGACGGAGCCCTTGCCGTCGCCAGCCTGCGTCCACAGCGGCACCACAATCTCCGAACGGCTCAGCGAGCTGCACGCGATGTGTCCCGGGAACGCTTCCACGTCGGGCACCACCAGTGTCCGACGCTCTGCCCATGCGCTGCCGCACACACCCTTTCCGTAGGGTATGCGGTAGCAGGCCACGCTGCCTTGGAACGGACCCAGCACCAGTTGCTCACCCTCCACCAGGTAGAAACCCACCCAGAAGAAGCCCATCTGTTCGCGGATGGCGGCCGAAACGTTGGCCAGCACGCTCACCTCGTTGCTCTCACCGGCAATCAGGCTCTTCACCTGTGCTGCCAGTTCCTCATATTTTCTTACCTTATCTTCCATCTTCAAATAGTTTCTTAACTCTTAACTGCGGCCCCCTCCATACCTCCCCGAGGGGAAGGCTTTCCAGGAGGTGGTAATTTCTCCCCCTCGGGGGAGTCGGAAGGGACCTTTAATCCTTAACTCTTCCCCCTTCATTCTCCCTTCTTCAATCCCCCTCTCCTTCGGGGAGGGCCGGGGTGGGGCTTCTTCATTCCCCCCTCTTCAATCTCCCTCTCCTTCGGGGAGGGCCGGGGTGGGGCTTCTTCATTCCCCCCTCTTCAATCTCCCTCTCCTTCGGGGAGGGCTGGGGTGGGGCTTCTTCCCCCTTAATTCTTCCCTCTTCCCTTTTATTTCTTAACTCTTAATTCTTAACTCTTAATTATTTTGTCTATCTTTGCACCGCGATAAACATTCAAGCATGGCATACGAAACACAAAACACCCTCGTCGACTGGGTGCGCGAAGCAGACTACAGTCTGATTTCCGCCATCAATTTTCCGGCCTCCGACGCCTACAGTCACTTTTGGGTGGACTATACCGACAAGTTCACCTGGATGCCGATGGCCATCGTCGCCGTGTGGTGTCTGCTCAGACACAACACGTGGCGCGGTGCACTTGTCATGGTGCTCTCCGTGGCACTGCTCTTCCTGCTGAGCGACTTCGTCATCGCCAGCACGCTGAAGCCGTGGATAGCCCGTCTGCGACCCAGCCACGACCCGGCCGTCATGGACATGCTGAGCTATGTCAACGGCTATCGAGGCGGTCGATACGGGTTCCCGTCAAACCATGCCAGCAACGGTTTCGCCGTGGCAACATTTCTCGCCCTGCTCTATCGCAAGCCGTGCATCGCGGCGTGCACCGTGGCGTGGGCCTGCGGCTCCTGCTATTCGCGCATGTTCCTCGGCGTCCATTTCCCCACCGACATCCTGGTCGGTGCGTTGCTGGGCTGCCTCATCGGAGTCATCGTGTACCGCACATATAATTATATGTACGCGCGTGTGGCCCTCCGTCACCCGATGCCCGAGCCGCAGGAAATCTACGACAGCGAGCCCTGGCCCGTCATCGCCACCTTCCTTCTCACGCTCGTTCTCCTTCTCCTGGCGGCACCTTGTGCCTAAATGGCAAATGATAAACGACAAAAAACAAGGCAACCCACAAAAGTCCGGCCCCTGTTCCGTAGGTTGCGGTATCACCGCAACCCCCTGTTCCTCCTGTCACCCATCACCCATCAACTGTCACCTTTCAGCTCCCCCTCTACCATATTCGTCAGCTCCACAAACTCCGGGATGCTCAGCTGCTCGGGCCGACGCGTCATGACCGGCTGCTCGTAGAAGCCCGCGAGCGGCTGGCCTGCCGTGAACAACTGGCGCAGGCTGACGCGCAGCATCTTCCGGCGCTGCCCGAACACAGCCTTCACCACGCGCTTGAAGAGCACCTCGTCGCAGCCTAAGCGCTCCACGCGGTTGCGCGTCAGCCGGATCACCGCGCTCTTCACCTTGGGCGGTGGGTTGAACACATGCTCGTCGACGGTGAACAGATACTCCACGTCGTACCAAGCCTGCATCAGCACCGACAGGATGCCGTAGGCCTTCGTGCCGGGCTGCGACGCCATGCGCTGCGCCACCTCGCGCTGGATCATGCCCGTGCAGCACGGGATGAGGTCGCGGTTGTCGAGCATCTTGAAGAAAATCTGCGACGAGATGTCGTACGGGTAGTTGCCCGTCAGCACGAACGGACGGCCGTCGAACACCTTCGTCAGGTCCATCCTGAGAAAGTCCTCGCCCAGGATGTTCTCGCGCAGACGAGGGAAGTGCTCATGCAGGTACTGCACGCTCTCGCGGTCTATCTCCACCACCTTCAGCTCGCGCGGCTTCTCCACCAGATACTGTGTCATCACGCCCATGCCCGGACCCACCTCGAGCACGGGCAGCTCCGGACAGGCATCCACCGTGTCGGCGATAGCGCGTGCTATCGACAGGTCGGTCAGGAAGTGCTGTCCCAGATTCTTCTTCGGTCTCACTTGTTTCATGTTCGCAGCTCCTCGTTTTTTGTTTCCTTTCTATCTGGGCACAAAAATACAAAAAAAAACGGGAACCGCCAAATCTGTGCTCCTTTTCGCTCTTCGGAACCTCCTGATGCTGAATCCTTTCTGTGCGCGAAGGGTTGCAGAAAAGTGCCGCGAAGCTTCGGATTTGCTGCCAAACGGGCGCGGAAACATTGCCAAACGGGCGTGGACGGGAAGGAATATCAGTGATTTTGCGCAGCAATTTCACTGATATTGCACGGCAATTTCACTGATTTTCCTGCGCAAAATCAGTGAAATGGCAACAGCTGACGGCTGCTCTGACAACACAACCGCGCCCTTCTGGCAATGCAACCGCGATCTTCTTGCAACACGACTGCGTCTTTCCGGCAACGCGTCCGCGCCTTTCCGTCAGCCCTCGTGCAGCCCTTCAGAACGACACGGAGCGCACCTGTTCAGTAAAAAATCGGACGTTGTGAGTCAAAAAAAGTTCCCTTCTGTTGCTCAATTCAAAAAAACTGACTATCTTTGTCAATCAAACGAACGATTTCTTCAAATCGAGCGGGCGATAACCTCAAAACGAACAAACGATAACCTCAAAACGAACTGAAATATGATCGACGTAAAAGCAACACTCAGCGAGGCCGAGGAGCGCATGGAGATGGCGGCTCTCTTCCTCGAAGAAAGTCTCAACCGCATCCGTGCCGGACGTGCCAACGTCGCCATTCTCGACGGTGTGCGCGTGGACTCTTACGGGTCGAAGGTGCCGCTCAACCAGGTGGCCAACGTCACCTGCCCCGACGCACGCACCATCGCCATCCGCCCGTGGGACCGCAAGGCCATCCGCGACATTGAGAAGGGCATCATGGACAGCGACGTGGGCATCACACCCGAGAACAACGGCGAAATCATCCGCCTGAACATCCCGCAGCCCACTGAGGAGCGCCGCCGCGAGCTCACCAAGCAGTGCAACAAGATTGCCGAGAAGGCCAAGGTGGAAGTGCGCAACGTGCGCGGTGACATCAAGGACAAGCTGAAGAAGGCCATCAAGGACGGTCTCTCCGAGGACAACGAAAAGGACGCCGAGCTGGAGCTGCAGAAGTCGCACGACAAGTACATCAAGAAGATTGACGCGCTCATCGAGGCGAAGAACAAGGAAATCATGACCATCTGAACGCGTGCAGGGACTCGTCATCAAGAACACCGGCTCGTGGTACACCGTGCGGACCGACGACGGGCGCACCGTGCCTTGCAAGGTGAAAGGCAACTTCCGCGTCAGGCAGACGGCCATACGCGCCACCAACCCCGTCGCCGTGGGCGACCGTGTCACCATCGACGTGCCCGACAGCGCGCGTGAAGGGGCACCGGCCTTCATCACCGACATTGCCGACCGCCGTAACTACATCATACGCAAGTCGGCAAACCTGTCACGCCAGAGCCACATCCTCGCTGCCAACGTGGACCAGGCGGCACTCGTCGTCACCGTGGACTACCCGCAGACCAGCACCACCTTCATCGACCGCTTCCTCGCGTCGGCCGAAGCCTATAGCGTGCCGGTGGTGATGCTCTTCAACAAGACCGACCTGCTCGGGCCCGCTGGGCGCCAGATGCAGGACGAATGGATGCGGCTCTACGGCGACATCGGGTACAACTGTCTGGCCATCTCGGCCGAGACGGGCTACGGTCTGGACCGCCTGCGGCCGCTGCTCCGCGGGCGCATCACCCTCTTCAGCGGCAACAGCGGGGTGGGGAAGAGCACGCTGCTGAACAAACTCGTGCCGGGGCTGCAGCTGCGCACGGCCGCCATCAGCGAGGCGCACAACACGGGCATGCACACCACCACGTTCTCCGAAATGATTCCATACGCCGACGGCGCAGGGGAAGGGCGCGGACAAGGCGACGACCATGCGGCGGAAAGTGCACCGTCGTGGCTCATCGATACGCCGGGCATCAAGGGCTTCGGCACCTTCGACATGGAGCCCGAGGAAATCTGCGGCTACTTCAGGGACATCTTCCGCTTGTCCGACGGTTGCCGGTTCTCCAATTGTACGCATACACATGAGCCGGGCTGCGCCGTACTGGCGGCACTCGAAGCTGGGAAGCTGGCCCCGACGCGCTACGAAAGCTATCTCAGCATGCTCAATGACAAAGAAGAAAGCAAGTACCGTGAAGCGTTTTAAAAGATAAAACGAAGTGTTTTATGGCGTGTTAATCATTTTTAACAATGACTGTATCGTAAAAATGGATAAAAAAACATACCTTTGCGCAAGAAACTACGTGACTTCCCTAAAATTAGATTAACGTTAATATTATAAGGAATATGAAGAAAGGATTTTTTAAGTTAGCCCTTGTTTCGGCAATGGCTTTTGTCTGTGCAACGGCTGACGCGCAGGCACAGGCTCCGCAATGGGCACAAGAGCAGGCAACCGTACAGCAGATTGGTCCTGGAATGACTGTTGGTGCCAAGGGATGGGACGGTAATAATGAAATTCTATACCAAATCGTCGCCGTGAATCCCGAGTTTGAATTAGTGCAGGAAGAGTTCGGAGAGACAACAAAATCGTTCGACTATGAGGTGAAGGTGATCGGCGTGAGCCCTGCATTTGCGTCCAAGACGGGCGATGCTGCAGCCATCAATATCTTGTTCGAAGATCAAATCAAGACCACTACTGTAAAGATTACTTCTATAGAAAAGATTGAGTGCCTCGACTTAATGAAGATGAAGCCTACTACCGATGCCCTGACAAACATCACCAAGCTTACCGTCGGTTATAGCAAAAGAGCTAATCAGCCCGAATACAATCAGTGCAAAGCTGGTATCACCTCCATTGCTGATGGAGCTCTTACTGGGCTGACGGGACTCACGGATATCGTTACTTATAACACTGAGCCTATTACTGTTTCTGAAACATCTTTTCCTGAAGATGCATTCGCCAATATCAAGGTAACGGTTCCAAAAGATGCAAAGGGTATCGGAACGGTAGGAGGAAAGTTTGTTAAGAATGATGTTTGGAGACAATTCGCAAAAGAAAAGAATATTTATGTCAATGGAGCTCTTTCCTTCTTCTGTGATTTCAACTGTGACAATAGGTTTAACACTACAGACAATAAAAAGCTTGTTGATTACTATAACAGCGATGATGAATACACAGGTAAGGCAAATCTCCTCTCAAGAGACATAAACGGAGATGGCAGATTTAATTTAAGCGATGCAAAAAAATTACTTGATTATTATAACGAAGAATAAATAAACCAGAAAAGATTATAATTATGAAAAAAATCTATGCATTTTTCGGATTTATAGCCCTATTCGCACTTTTGGGTTCGACAAAGGCTTATTCGATGAATTTTACAGTTGACCCTTTCGAAATTGGTCCGGGAAAGGTTGTGACAGTAAGATTCATGGTTAGCAACTCTGATCCTAAAACAGACGTTATTGAATTGCACTTTAACTTACCTGAAGGTGTTCATGTAAAGGGTGTTGATCCGACTTCTACAACAAAACAGACCATAACTGATTATACGTCTGACCTTGAAGTGGGAACAAATGGAAGTGAAAACTTTGATTATAAAAAGGATCGTAAGAAGGGAGAATATTATACCTATTTTATTGCAGATACGGGCGTCTTTCTCTTTGAAGGAAAAGGAAATGATTCAGAACCTTACTGTTTTCTAGCTTTTGATGTAGTATGTGACGAAAATGTTACAGCAGGTTCTGGCTCAATCGAATTCACAGATCTTGAAGACGGAACACATTTCGAGAATACAACACAAGAAGTAACGTATTATCAATCTGATGATGCAAATTTATTTACAGAAGTATCAGTTACTGTTCACGATAAATTTCCAGCCACTATTTCCGCCAGTGGTTTTTGCACCATTTGCCCGACAGTAGGTCTGGATGTTTCTGGTGTTGAGGCTTACATCGTTACAGCCGTGGAAGGCAAGACCGCTACGCTGACTCAGATTCAACAGTTGTCAGCCAACGAAGGTGCCATCATTAAGGGTGATGCAGGCAAAACCGTGGAGATTCCTCTGCTGAGCACTGCCAAGACCGATGTCAGCGGCAACATGCTGACAGGCGTGACAGAGTACACACTCATCGACAACACATCTGGTACCATCTTCTTCCTGTCTGAAGGCAAGTTCAAGAAGGCTGCTGCCAGCACTTTCCTGCCCGCAGGCAAGGCTTATCTGACTGCATCAATCAGCAGCGCAAAGGAATTCGACTTCATCGAGTTCGATCTCCCCGGCGACGAGACTTCTATCCAGGGTGTCAGCGAGAACGCAGAGCAGAGCAGCGTTCTGTACAACCTGAACGGCATGCGCGTGAGCAAAGCTGAGAAGGGTGTGTACATCCAGAACGGTAAGAAATACGTTGTGAAATAACCTTCTAAACCTGAAAGACATGAATAAGAAAGAATACATGGCTCCTGTCATGGAGGAAATGGAGCTGGAGATGGAAGCTCTGATGTTTGAAGTATCTGTAACCGAAGAAGAAGAAGTAACGGGCGATGAGGCCGAATCAAGGCTGCTCGACCTGTGGGTCTTCGACGATGACATTGAAGGACAATAGTTTTTTCAATTACATATTTGCATGTTGGGTGGGTGCGGATTCGTCTGTACCCACTTTTTTTATGAGTCGTTCGCTGAGCAATCCACTGGTTTCGCTGAACTTTTTTGCTGTGTTTGTCGGCTTGTGCTACCTTTGCACTTGTCATCGGGGACGCGCGTTGCGTCGCCGTAGCCCCCGACCTCAACAACAGGAATTCGTTAAACATCAACATAAAGAAAGGGAAAACAGCATGAAGAAGTGGATATATGCAGCCACCATGGCCGCGACCATCGCGACAACAGCCTGCTCGACGGATGATCCGTGGAGCGATTTGACACAGTACGACAACAGCATGCAGCCCTCAGCAGGCCCAAGCACAAACGGCAGCGGCACGGCAGCGGCTGGAACAGCGCTGACCAGCATCCTCGGCACGTTCGACGTGACGCTGAACGACGCCGCGCTGACCGAAACGGAGACACTGCCCGGCACGGACGACGCCTACTACGAGGACTACGTGGAGACCTATTCGCCCACGGCGACTGTCCGCATCCACTACGACGGCACGCAGGCCATGGTGGACGGCGCGGTGGACGGTGTGACAGTGACAACGGAAGGTGCCCACGTGACGGTGCGCTCCGAGTCGAAGGGCCTGACCTACGAGCTGAGCGGCACGACTACGGACGGCTCGCTGAAGGTGTACAGCGAGAAGAAATTCGCACTCGTCCTGAACGGTGTCAGCATCAGCAACCCCTCGGGCGCGGCCATCAACAATCAGGGAAAGCGCATGTACGTGGTGCTGGCCGACGGCACAACGAATACACTGAGCGACGGGGCCACGTACACCATGACGGAGAACGAGGACCAGAAAGGGACACTCTTCAGCGAGGGTAAACTGGCATTCAGTGGCAGCGGCAGCCTCGTGGTGACGGCGCAGGGCAAGAACGGCATCGTGAGCGATGACTATGTGCTCATCCGTCCGAACACAAACATCAGCGTGAAAGCAACAGCCTCGAACGGCATCAAGACGAACGACGGCATCGTGATACGCGGCGGCGTGGTGAACATCGAGACAACGGCAGCCGCCTCGAAAGGTCTGAAGACCGACGGCTGCCTGCTCGTGGAGGGCGGCCGCACCACCATCATCACCAAGGGCGGTACGGAATACGACACGGACGACCGTGAATACAAGGGCTGTGTTTGCGTGAAGGCAGACAGTACCATCACCATCCGCGGCGGCGAGCTGTACGTGAAGAGCACGGGTGGCGGCGGCAAAGGCATCAGCGGAGACCAGCAGCTCTGCATAGAGGGCGGAACGGTGCGCGCCATCGCTTCCGGTGCGAACAGTAACGACGTGTCGGCGAAGGCCATCAAGGTGGACGGCGACCTGACGGTGGCAGGCGGTGACGTGATGGCACGCGCTTCGTCGCACGAAGCCATCGAGACAAAGGGTCGTCTGACGATGACTGCCGGCAGCGTGGCCGCTTGCAGCAGCGACGACGCGGTGAACTCGGCGAAGGAAATGACCATCGACGGCGGCTATCTCTTTGCCTACTCGACGGGCAACGACGGCATCGACGCGAACGGAAACCTCACGGTGAACGGCGGACTGGTGATCGGTTGCGGTGCAATGTCGCCCGAGGAGGGCATCGATGCGGCCGAGGGAAAGACGCTGGCCTTCAACGGCGGCACGGTGATCGGACTGGGCGGCGGTGCTGAAACGACGAGCGGCACGCAGCAGAAGGCGGCCGTCAGCGGCGTGAGCGTCGCCAGCGGGCAGTATTTGGTGGTCAGCGACGGCAGCGGTAAGACGCTCTTCGCCTTCCAGTCGCCCCGCACCTACAGCGGAGCCACACTGCAGGTGAGCACGCCGGAGCTGAAGTCGGGCGTCAGCTATACGCTGAGCACGACCACGACGGCCACGGGCAACGATGACTTCTACGGCTTTCTGACCTCCGCCACGACGGGCGAGCTGACAAAGATGACCACCTTCACCACCTCGACAACCACCACCGGCGGCATGGGAGGCGCCGGCGGCGGGTTTCCCG
Organism: Prevotella sp.; assembly: GCA_017402445.1. Taxonomy (GTDB): domain Bacteria; phylum Bacteroidota; class Bacteroidia; order Bacteroidales; family Bacteroidaceae; genus Prevotella. Next base: position 22,021 of record JAFPME010000042.1, read on the forward strand.
GCGGGTCTGGCGGCGGTGGCGGCCGTCCTGGCGGCTGGTAACGGCTTGTTCGTGTGGCTGAACGGCCTCCGTCGCCGTCGGCAGCGCGAGCGTGCGGAGTGTTTTCTCCGCCGTGTTGCCACGTGTCTGGAACCATGACAGCTGCACTTTGTGTCGGACAACTATAATAAAAACCTCGGAACAGCGTTATTCTAAATAAGAACCATGACCTTGAAAAGTTCTGAAAAAAAAGAGAATCTGGTTTACCTGCTGCTATGGGCGCTGCTGTTCATAGCACCCGTGGTGGCTATCTATGTGCACACACAGTCGGTGGAACCGAGCGAAGAGTTTCCATGGCACGACGTGATGCGCGTGTGGAGACTGAACCTTGTCTTCTTCGTCGTGTTCGTCGTGCACAACTTCTTCATTGCGCCGCTGCTCATCTACAAGCATCGGAAGACGCTCTACGTGGGGGCGGTTGCGCTGCTGCTCTCGGCCTTCGTGCTCTGGCAGTGCCAAAGCGGTCCCGCACGGCCGCTTTTCAGCGACCCGAATGCTCCCTATGTGCACAACGAGTGGAAACATGAACCGCCACATGAGGGCCGTGCGGCCGACTCGGCCTTCATGACATCAGCGGAAAAGGATTCCATGGAGCCCTTCAGGGAGCCTCCGGAGGCAGGCAGGCCACCGGGTGAGCCACCGTTCGGCGGGCCTGATGGGCACGGAGAGGTGGGTCCCGGCGACCCACACCACCATGACAGTCCGCCTCCTATGATGCAGATGGAGCGTGTGTTCTCCATTGTCGTGCTCTTCCTGATGTTAGGCATGAACCTCGGCGTGAAGTATTTCTTCAAGTCGGAGGAAGACAACAAGCAGATGGAGGAGCTGGAACGGAAGAACCTGGAGCAGCAGCTGGCCTATCTGAAGTACCAGATCAACCCGCACTTCTTCATGAACACGCTGAACAACATCCATGCGCTGGTGGACATCGATCCGGCAAAGGCGCAGGAGACCATCGTCATCTTGTCGAAAATCATGCGGCACGTGCTCTACGAGGGCGACCGCAGCCTCATTCCGATGAAGCACGAGGTGGACTTTCTGGACAACTACGTGAAGCTGATGCGCATCCGCTGCGCCGACCAGGTGCGCATCGACATGGACGTGCAGCGCAATCTGCCCGATGCCGGCATTCCGCCGCTGCTGCTCATCACGTTCGTTGAGAACGCCTTCAAGCACGGCATCAGCTACGAGCAGGACTCGTTCATCAGCGTCAAGCTGAGCGTAATGGAGGAACGGCTGAAGTTCGTGTGCCGAAACAGCAAGGTGAAGCGCGACGAGAGCCTCGGCGGCACAGGTGAGAAGAAGAGTGGGGGAGTAGGTTTGACAAACGTTAAGAAAAGATTGGAGCTGATATATGGTAACAGTTATACTTTAGATATCGAGGACGGCGAGGCAGCCTACGAAGTGTTGCTGCTGCTGCCGCTGCTCAAGGATGAGAAGAAAACGTAAAAAAGGAAGCTGATGATAAAAGTATTGGCAATCGATGACGAACCGTTGGCACTGCAACAGCTGGCATCGTACATCGGGAAAATGCCGTATCTGGAACTGGTGAAGACGTGTCGCAGTGCTGCCGATGCGCTCCGGGTGATGGAAGAAGAGGTGATCGACGCCATTTTCGTGGACATCAACATGCCCGACCTGAACGGCATGGAGTTCGTGAAGTCGCTGCGGGTGCCACCCTTGGTGGTGTTCACCACGGCTTACTCGGAATATGCGGTGGAGGGTTTCCGCGTGGATGCGGTGGACTACCTGCTGAAACCATTCGGCCTGCAGGACTTCCAGCATGCGGCGGAGCGAGTGAAGGAACGCTACGAGGCGAAGCACCGTACGTGGACCGAAGACCGCCCTGCCAGCGGTGATGAACTGATGGGCCCTGCAGCTGCTGAGCTGTCGGCCGGCGAGACGGACGAGGACGCACTGTTCCTGAAGACAGACTACAAGACGGTGCGCATCTCGATGAGCGACATCCGCTACGTTGAGGCGATGAGCGAGTACCTGAAAATCTACTTGGAAGGCCAGACAAAACCGTTGGTGGTTCTGCTGAGCATGAAGAAACTGGAGGAACGGCTTCCGTCGCAGGTGTTCATGCGCATTCACCGTTCGTACATCATCAACCTGACGAAGATCCGTGAGGTGAACAAGAACCGTGTCATCATGGACGCGGACACCTATCTGCCCGTCGGCGACAACTACAAGGATGCGTTCCAGAGCTATCTCGGCTCGAAGTTCCTCGGAAAGTGAGGCTGACGGAGCGCGTGCGCCTTGTGCGATCTTGACTATCTGCGGAGGATAAGCAGGACGATGGTGGAGGAGAAAAATGCTATGGTGAGAACGATTCCGACGTATATCCTCATGCTGATGGTTTGCCTGAAGTAGAGCATGGTGAGTATCACCAAGAGCATGGTTTCGAATGCTGTAAGCAGGAGGATGGCTTTCTTCTTGTTGCTGTTCATGTACATTGGGGTTTAAAGAGTTGTGTCGTCTTGGGGCGCGCTCTGCGCAGGGCGCTTCTTGGGCAGCCTCCCAGCTTTGCGCAGCGCTTCTGTGATGATCCATTGCAACTGACCGTTTGTGCTGCGGAACTCGTCGGCAGCCCATGCTTCAATTGCGCTCATCGTTTCGTTGTCAACGCGGAGAATGAAACTTTTTGATTTGTTTTTTTCTTTTGGCATAGGCTTTGAAGTTAAGAGCCAGCTTTGAATGAAGAGTTAAGAATTAAGAGTCAGGAATATGCTTCCCCTGCGTATCTGTTATTGTGGCGAGGCTGCTTCGTTCTTTCCTCTTCATTCTTATTTCTTCATTCACTTCTTGACTCTTAACTCTTAACTCTTAATTCTTGTCACTTAATAACTCTTAGTGGTTCAGCGTTCCGGTGTTCACGACGGGCTGGGCGCTCTCGTCGCCGCAGAGCACAACCATGAGATTGCTCACCATGGCTGCCTTCTTGTCGTCGTCGAGCTCCACCACGTTCTCGTCGGAGAGGCGCTTCAGAGCCATCTTCACCATGGAGACGGCGCCTTCGACAATCTTCTCGCGGGCCGTGATGATGGCCGAAGCCTGTTGGCGACGCAGCATGACGGCTGCAATCTCGGGAGCATAGGCCAGATAGTTGATGCGTGCCTCGACGACCTCGATGCCCGCCATGTCGAGGCGCTCGTCGAGTTTCTGCTCCAGTTCCTTGTTGATTTCGTCGCTGCCGTCGCGCAGGGTGAGCTCGTTGTCAGCGGCATCGTCGGTGTTGTCGTAGGCATACTGCCCGGCCACCTGGCGCAGGGCAGCGTCGCTCTGCACGCGCACGAAGCGCTCGAAGGCAGCCATGAGGCTCTTCGTGTCGTTGCTGCCAACGGAAGCGGAGCCAGGAGAAGCCATCGTCTGCGAGTCAATCTCGAACATAGCCTTGTAGGTATCCTTCAGTCTCCACACGAGCACGAGGCCAATCATGACGGGGTTGCCAGTCTTATCGTTCACCTTGATGGGCTCGGCGTCCATGTTTCGTGCGCGCAGTGAGAGCTTTTTCGATGAGCAGAAGGGGTTGATCCAGTAGTATCCGGTCTTGGTGAACGTGCCGCGGTACTTTCCGAAGAAGGTGATGACGCGTGCCTCGTTGGGTTCGAGCAGTAGGAATCCGCACCATAGAATGGTAGATACAATCATCAACAGAATGCCGACGACGATCCATGGGATGCTGACAGCAATGCCGTAGCAGATGATTGCCAGGCTTCCGAATGTGAGCAAAAGATTGAGAAACAACATGAGAAAACCGTTCATTGTGGTTCCTGCATAAGCAAATTCTTTCTTTTCCATAATCAATTCAATATTTATATGATATCATTTTGATATTGCAAATGTACATATTTTCTCTCAATAGTGGTACAACGGACTGTGATTTTTAAAGATTATTTACCTTTTGCGGTTGTCATGCGCCTTTCGGAACAGTGAAAAGTTCGTAATAGCCGTTTCCCAAGTACTTGTGCATGAGAATGTTGTGTGTTTCTTGTAATAGTCTTAAAATAGTGATGTCGTTTCGTATGAAATATTCTAAAAAGTGCGGTTGGTCTAATAGGTTTATGTGTTTTGTAATTTTTTAATTACCTTTGCATGTTGATAATTACTGGCTGCACTTTGTCGGCTACAAACTGATGATGCATGTTGGCTTAGTGCCAGACCTAACATATTGACAGACTATATGGTTGGATTTCATCCGACCTTTTCTCTCCAAGGCAAAACCCGAATGAATTCGGCTCTGCCCTTATGGCTTATCGAAAACGTTTTTATTGGATATTCTCGGCTGTTGAGATTCATCAGGATGATGCCAAGACCCAACTCTATCTGGGTAATAACAGCAAACTATATTACACCACGAACAAGGACTTCAAGGTGAACGCCTGCCGAGGCTACTTCCAGTTGAGAGGCAATCTCGTTGCTGGCGACCCCATCTCTATAGAGCAAATGGCAGCAAAAGCCTTCATCCTCGACTTTGATGAGGATGAACCGGTCGTCAGTAGCATCCAACAGCCAACATCCATCACGCAACAACCAGACTGGTACACGCTTGATGGCCGACGACTCAGTGGAAGCCCGACGACAAAGGGCGTCTATATACATGATGGCAAAAAGTTTGTGATTAAGTAGTCATATTTCTGTGACATGTGTTCCCGCGTGGCGGGATGATAGTCATCAGGTAAAAGTAAGAGGTCGTGTCAGTTTGTTTTGACACGACCTCTCTGATTTATTACCATTGAACTGTTTGTCGAAATTTATTTGGCACTGTCGATTTTTGTGCCGATGTATGCACCATAACCTACTGAGAATGCACATACGATGGTGGCTGCTGCCAATACTGCAAAATAACCCATAATCGTTTCCTTTCTTTAATTAATTGTGTTATCCTGTGTTTTGCGTTTTTTTCGGCCCTCTGGCCATTGTCTTCCTGAGAAGAACCTCTCGGTGGAGGCAGTGTTTTTTTACTTTGAGGTCAGTCCGTAAGAACTTGCAAGTACCAAAACAACTGCTGAGAGGATTACCATTAATGAAATCATTGTCATCTTTTTTTCCTTTCTCTGCTTTAATGTTAAACTTAATTTGTTATCCTGGGAGCCCCTTTGGCTCCAATCCTTTTACCTTAATCTTTTTCTTTTTGACGATGCAAAGTTACGAGGTTTTCGGTCTCCGGCAATAGGTTTGGCCCTTTTTGGTTATAAAAACAACGTTTATTTGACAAGCGTCAAACCGTTTGATTTCCATCAATCAAAGGCTTTTTCCCTACACCTATTTATATATATAAGACTGCGATGTTGACTGGGGACTGTGAAGATTGGTCAGTTAATTCTTTAAAATTCTCTCTCAAAACGGACGGTATCTCGGGATTTTGTTGTATTTTTGCGCTTGCTATGGATTGGAAGAAAGTCGGCAGCGAAGGACTGAGAATACTTTTCCCACTCGTATTGGGCGGCGCAATACTCTACTGGATGTACCGAGAAAGCGACATTCAGCAGATTAAGCACGTGCTGATGCACGAAATGGACTGGACGTGGATGATCCTGTCAATGCCGTTCGGACTGCTGGCGCAGCTGATGAGGGGATGGCGATGGCGTCAGACCCTGGAACCGACGGGCGAGCCTTGCCGCCAGAGCACATGTGTGCATGCAGTGATGCTCTCGTATGCCGCCAGTCTGGTGGTGCCGCGCATCGGTGAGTTTACGCGTTGCGGCGTGCTGAAGCGCTACGACGGTGCGTCGTTCTCGAAAGCTTTGGGTACCGTGGTGATGGAGCGCGCGATTGATTCGCTGCTGATACTGATATTCACGGGGCTGACGCTGCTGTGGCAGATGAGCATGTTCGGCACGTTCTTTGAGAAGACGGGTACGAGCTTAGATACCATTCTGCATAAGTTCTCCGCCACGGGTTACTGGGTGACAGCGCTTTGCGGGCTGGTGGCCTTGATGTTTCTGGTGTGGCTGGTGCGGAAACTGTCTATATATAGTAAGGTGAAGGCAACGGTCGGCGGTCTCTGGGAGGGCATCATCTCGCTGAAAGGAGTGCGCAACATTCCGCTGTTCGTGTTCTTCTCCGTCGGCATATGGGTCAGCTACTTCATTCACTACTACCTGACGTTCTTCTGTTTTGAATCGACCATGCACCTGGGACTCTCGTGTGCGATGGTGACTTTCATCGTCGGAAGCATCGCCGTCATCGTTCCGACACCAAACGGAGCGGGTCCGTGGCACTTCGCTGTGAAGACGATGCTGATTCTCTACGGCGTGCAGGAAGAACCTGCGCTGAGCTTCGTACTCATTGTCCACACGTTGCAGACGGGGCTGGTCGTGCTGTCGGGCGTCTACGCTTGGATAGCTCTGAGCCTGACGAAGGTGATGAGAACGAAGGATGCAGAAGAAGTGGCGGTGGCACAGGAAGTATGAAAAAGAACGAGAAAACCATTCAATAATCACAATCAGGTGCCGATGGGGGTGCTGTTGCGGAGGCGCAAGCCTCTTTTTGTTCCCGTCGTGCACTGCACAAACAAACAACAACTATGAGTGAAATTAAGAATCTGAAACCAGCGTGCATCTGGAAAAACTTCGATGCACTGACTCAGGTACCGCGTCCGAGCGGACATTTGGAAAAAGTTCAGCAGTTCCTGCTCGACTTTGCTAAGCAAGCAGGTGTGGAAGCATTCAAGGATGCTGCCGACAACATCGTCATGCGCAAACCGGCCAGTGCGGGGATGGAAAAGAAGAAAGGCGTGATTCTGCAAGCCCACATGGACATGGTGCCGCAGAAGACGCCAGAGTCGAAGCACAACTTCGAGACTGACCCCATCGAGACGTGGATAGACGGCGAATGGGTGAAGGCAAAGGGAACGACGCTCGGTGCAGACAACGGTCTGGGCGTGGCTGCCATCATGGCCGTGATGGAAGACAAGACACTGGTGCATGGCCCTGTGGAAGCACTGATTACGGCTGATGAGGAGACGGGCATGTTTGGCGCCAACGGTCTGCCGACAGGCGAGCTGAACGGCGATATCCTTCTGAATCTGGATTCGGAGACGTGGGGAAAATTTGTCATCGGCAGTGCTGGCGGCATTGATGTGACCGCAACATTGGAATATAAAGAGGTGGAGACCGACAGTGAGGACGCTGCCGTTCGTGTGACGCTGAAGGGGCTGCGTGGCGGTCACAGCGGATTAGAGATTCATGAAGGCCGCGGCAATGCGAACAAACTGATGGTGCGTTTCGTGCGTGAGGCCATCGAAGAACTGGATGCCCGACTGGCCAGCTGGCACGGCGGCAACATGCGCAACGCCATTCCGTTCAAGGCTGAGGTGGTCTTAACGTTGCCGAAAGACAATTTGGACGAACTGAAAGAGCTGGTAGCCGACTGGAAGGCAGATTTCGCAGACGAATACAAGCAGATAGAGAGCGGCATTGAGTTCTATGCTGAGGAGGTGGAGACGCCGAAGACTGAGGTTCCCGTGGAGATTCAGGATAATCTTGTGAATGCTATTTATGGCTGTCACGACGGTGTACTTCGCATGATTCCCAGCTATCCGAGTGTCGTGGAAACGAGTTCTAACCTTGCCATCATCGACGTAGAGGACGGAAAGGCCGTGTTGAAGATCTTGGCCCGTTCGAGTCGAGAAGACATGAAGGAATATATCGTGAAGACACTGGAGAGTTGTTTCAACATGGCTGGCATGAAAGTGGAGACGGCTGGCGGCTATGGTGGTTGGGATCCGAATCCTGACTCTGAAATCCTGCACTTGTTGCTGAAGGAGTACAAGGAGCTCTTCGGTAAGGAGGGCATTATTCAGGTGGATCATGCCGGTTTGGAGTGCTCTGTGATCTTGGGTAAGTATCCGCATCTCGACGTGGTGAGTCTCGGCCCGACGATGAAGTCGCCGCATACGACAACCGAACGCGCACTCATCGAGACCGTGGAGCCGTTCTGGCAGTTGCTGAAGAAGACGCTGGAGGACGTGGCTGAGAAGTAGTAGGAGGAAGCCGAGCTGGGACGAACTGGGAGATTCTGAGAGGGACCGGGACCATTTTCCCCGGAAGAACTGTTACAACGCCTTTTTTTACCAGTCGCTCTCTTTCCCAGTCCGTCCCAGTTGTTCCCGAAAACGTGGCTCTTTATGGCCATCTGCGATATTACCAACAGATTTACCACAGTTTTCATAGTGATTTCACCTCCTGTCGGAAACTTTTCCGCACAGTTGTTTTGAATCTGCGTTTTTTTTCTTACCTTTGCAGTCGTAAAACCAAAATCATATAAAAGATATGGACGATTACCCGGCGGATAGTAATTATTATTAGGCGGGGGATGGTGGCAAGGCTGCTAATCCCTTTGCCACGGATTATTTTACATTATTCCATCAGAAGTTCCTGACGGTGCTTCGGAAGGACCAAAAGGATTAGCGAATGAAGACATACTGGAACACAACAGGTTGCCTTAGTACACTTGATGAATGGCAGCCAAACTGCTGGATACAGGTGACGTGTCCAACAGACGACGACCAGCAATCGCTGGAAGAACGCTTTAAAATACCCGATTATTTCTTCAGTGACATCAGCGATACGGACGAGCGTGCCCGCTACGAATACGATGACGGTTGGATGCTCATCATCCTTCGTATACCTTATGTGAAGGAAATACGATCGCGTACACCCTATACGACGGTGCCGCTGGGTATCATCCACAAGCGCGACGTGACCATTACCGTCTGCTATTACGAGACGAACATGATGATAGATTTCGTCAGTTTCCAGCAGAAAAGAGGCGTGGGATTCACTGACTATGTAGACATGATATTCCGCTTGTTCCTGTCTTCTGCCGTATGGTATCTGAAACGGCTGAAGCAAATCAACCTGCTCATCGACAAAGCTAAACGCAACCTTGACCATGACGTGGACAATGAAAGCCTTATCGGACTGTCGCGCTTGCAGGACTCGCTTACCTATTTCCAGACTTCCATTCGAGGCAATGAGAACTTATTGGCTAAACTGAAATTCAAATTGCAGGTGGACGAACTGGATGCCGACCTCATCGAGGACGTGAACATCGAGATGACACAGGCTCGCGAGACGACCAACATCTATTCGAACATCTTGGAATCGACCATGGACACGTACCAAAGCATCATCAATAACAACATGAATAACGTGATGCGAACGCTGACGGTTGTCACTATCATCATGATGTTTCCGACACTGGTGGCGGGTCTCTTCGGTATGAACCTCATCAATGGCATGGAGGAGAGTAACGTCGGTTTTGTCGTCGCTCTGATTATTTCTGTGGGTGGAAGTGCTTTGACATGGTTGTTTTTAAAGTATAAGCGACTGATTTAATGGAAAAAGTAAAGAAATCTTCAAAAAAAATAGGTTTATTCATTTTTTTTCAGTAAGTTTGCAGTCCATAAATCTTTGAATTACGAACTAAACATCATTGAAAATGATTGACTCTCAAGAAAATGTCCTCGAACAAGAGGCACAGTTGGAAGGAAAGAGTGTGGAAGAAAATGTGGTGAACGAAGCAAAGGAAACTGCTGACAAGGCAACGGAAGGGGCTCAGAGCGATTCTTCTGCTGCTGGGGAAGAAGACATCCGCCGCAGCTATGCTTCCAAGAAAGAAGTAGTAGACCGTCTCAGGGAAATCGCACATGGCGAGAATGCTCCTGAGAAAGAGGAGGTGGACTACCTGAAAACCATCTTCTACAAACTGCATTTCGCAGAGCGAGAAGCCGCACAGAAAGCATATCTGGATGCTGGCGGCGACCCGGAGAAGTATTCTGTTCTTCCCGACGAGGACGAAGAAGTCTTCAAGGCAGAAATGGGTATCATCAAAGAACGCCGTGCGAAGTTGTTCCAGGAGCAGGAAGCCGAGAAGCAGGAAAACCTGAAGAAGAAACTCGACATCATAGAGAAAATCAAGAATATGGCCACTTCGCCTGAGGAGGCTAACAAATCATATCAGGAATTCAAGAAGTTGCAGCAGGAATGGAAAGACATCAAGTCTGTTCCAGCTGAGAAGGCAAACGAGCTCTGGCGCAACTATCAGTTGTACGTTGAGCAGTTCTACGACCTGCTGAAGCTGAATAGTGAAGCCCGCGAGTATGATTTCAAGAAGAATCTGGAAATCAAGACGCGCTTGTGCGAGGCTGCTGAGAAACTGGGTGATGAAGAAGATGTCATCAGTGCATTCCATCAATTGCAGAAACTACATCAGGAATTCCGTGAGACTGGACCAGTTGCCAAGGATTTACGTGAGGAAGTGTGGGCACGTTTCAAGGCTGCTTCAACTGTCATCAACAAGAAACACCAACAGCACTTTGATGAAATACGTTCTCGCGAAGAAGAAAATCTTCAGAAGAAAACAGCTCTCTGTGAAAGAGTGGAGGCTATTTCGAAAGAAGAAAACAAGAATTCTGCCGAGTGGGAACGGCATACGAAAGAGATCATCGAAATACAGTCGGAGTGGAAAACCATCGGTTTTGCTCCGCAGAAGATGAATGTCAAGATATTCGAGCGCTTCCGTGCTGCTTGCGACGACTTCTTCGGCCGTAAGGCAGAGTTCTTCAAGGATATGAAGGCGAAGTTCAATGAGAATGCGGACAAGAAACGCGCACTCGTTGAACAGGCCAAAGCCCTGCAGGACAGCACTGAATGGAAGGCAACAAGTGACAAGCTCATCGCCCTTCAGAAAGAATGGAAAACCATCGGAATGGTGCCCAAGAAACTGGGAGACCAATTGTGGAATGAGTTTCTCGGTGCATGTAACAAGTTCTTCGAAGCCAGAAATGCTGCCAATGCAGGTACCCGAAGTGCAGAGCGTGAGAACTTGGCACAGAAACGTGACATCATTGCGCAACTGAAAACTCTTGCAGAAGAAGGAAGCGAGAACGTTCAGGAAAAAGTTCAGGAGCTTGTGGAAAAGTATCAGGGCATCGGTCATGTGCCATTTAAAGACAAGGATAAACTCTATAAGGAATACCATGAAGTACTCGATAAATTGTATAAGGATCTGAATGTCAATATAGCACGCAAACGACTGGATAATTTCAAGAGTAATTTGAAGTCGATGGCAGAGCATGGCACGGACGTACTTGACAATGAACGTAGCCGTATGCTGCGCCGTTACGAGGCTATGAAGCAAGAGATTCAGACTTATGAAAACAATCTTGGATTCCTGAATGCAGCCAGCAAGAAGGGTAATTCCCTTATCGATGAGATGAACCGAAAGGTGCAGAAACTCAAGGATGAATGTGAACTCGTGCGCCAGAAGATAAAGGCCATAGACGCTGAGAATCGCGAGTCCAAGGAAGAGAAAAATGATTAGAATGGACTAAGAATCAACTTGAATAGGAGGCTGACAAGGATTTATTCCGAGTCAGCCTTTTTTATAAGGTGAAAATGTTGAACGAAGGAAGCTTGTTTTGATTGACAAAGGTTGAACAATGTTTGACAAACTAGGTTTATCCGCTGCCCCCAAAACTACGGGAAAATTGATCAAAGAAAAAGCCAACCGCCTTATTTTCAAGCGATTGGCATTTAAAATGTTGGGGTACTCGGACTCGAACCAAGAATGACAGGACCAGAATCTGTAGTGTTACCATTACACCATACCCCAATTCCTTGCAACCGTCATCTCCTCAACGACTGAATTGCGGGTGCAAAGGTACTGTTTTTTTTTGAACTACAAACATTTTTCGGAAAAAAAATGTCTTGCATTTGAAAAAAAGTGCGAAAATTCCCAAATTCTTACAGAAAATGCGTTGTTTTAGGAGAATTCAACGTATCTTTGCATCTTGTTAAATACATTGAACGTTTAGGACAAAATCTTTCTTGAGCCGCGTTATCCCGGATTCAAGGCTCACGAACAGGATAAAGATTAAGAATCAAGATAAATGACAAAACAGAAAGAACTGGTAAAGACTATTATTGACGGTATCCAGGAGAAAAAGGGAAGAAGCATCTCCGTGATCAATCTCAGTGGTATTGAGGGCAGTATTTGTAACTACTTCGTCGTTTGCCAAGGCAATTCTCCCCAACAAGTGGATGCCATCACAGATTCAGTAGAAGATATGGTACGCGAAAACGCAGGTGAGAAACCTGTGCGCATCATTGGCAGAGAAAACTCTTTGTGGGTTGCAATGGATTATACGGATGTGATGGTACATATCTTTGTGCCCGATGCCCGAGCCTACTATAATCTTGAAAATCTTTGGGAAGATGCTCCAACAGAGCATATTCCTGATTTAGACTAATGTCTTTTAGCCTTTATAACCATTACATATCATCCGAAAGAATGGACAATAAAGATTTAAAAAACAAGAACAATAACTCGCCGAAGATGCCTCGCTTCAACGTGGGATGGATTTATATCCTGGTGCTCGTAAGTCTGGTGACCGTTTATTTCATGGGAGGCGACAGCGTCTCTGGCAGTGCCAGTCGAACCACATCTTACAAGCAGTTCAAGATTTATGTAGAAAAGGGCTTTGCTTCGAAAATCGTCGTGAACAAGACCGAAAGCAAGGTGAAGATGTTCGTCAAGCCCGAACACATCCGCGATGTTTTTGGTAAAGGTACGGAGCAGACAGGTCCTGAACCGTTTGTCGCCGTAGAAATCGGCAGCGTGGATCAGGTGGAGAGTTTTATCACCGAAAAGCAGAAAGAAGGAAAGTTCTCTGGCGACTTTGCTTATGACAACAAGCAGAGCAATGATTTGTGGAATATTCTGAACTTGCTCTTTCCCATCTCCATGATAGTTCTCTTTCTCTACTTCATGTTTGGCCGTTCCGGTATGGGTGGAGGTGTAGGCGGCGGTATCTTCAACGTCGGAAAGTCTAAGGCTAAGATGTACGAAAAGGGAGGAGACCTTGGCATCACGTTCAAGGATGTAGCCGGACAGGCAGGTGCCAAACAAGAGATTCAGGAGATTGTTGAATTTTTGAAGAACCCTCAGAAATACACCGATTTGGGTGGAAAGATTCCCAAGGGTGCCTTGTTGGTTGGACCTCCGGGAACAGGTAAGACGTTGCTGGCGAAGGCTGTCGCCGGTGAAGCCGGTGTCCCGTTCTTTTCAATGAGTGGTTCCGACTTTGTTGAGATGTTCGTCGGTGTGGGAGCCAGCCGTGTCCGCGACTTGTTCCGTCAGGCCAAGGAGAAGTCTCCCTGCATCATTTTCATCGACGAAATCGACGCCGTAGGCCGTGCCCGATCCAAGAATCCGTCCATGGGCGGTAACGATGAGCGCGAGAACACGCTGAATGCCCTGCTCACCGAGATGGATGGCTTCGGAACCAATAGCGGTGTCATTATCCTTGCTGCCACCAACCGTGTGGATATGCTTGACAATGCCCTGCTGCGTGCCGGCCGTTTCGACCGTCAGATACATGTTGACCTGCCCGACCTGAGCGAGCGCAAGGAAATCTTCAAGGTACATTTGAAACCTATCAAGGTAGACGATACTGTCGATATAGACTTCCTCTCGCGCCAGACACCAGGATTCTCGGGTGCAGACATAGCCAACGTGTGCAACGAGGCAGCCCTGATTGCTGCCCGTCACGACAGCAAAAAGGTGGGAAAACAGGACTTCCTCGATGCCGTCGATCGTATCATTGGCGGTTTGGAGAAGAAGACCAAGGTGATGACAGCCGAGGAAAAGCGGTCTATCGCTCTCCACGAGGCCGGTCATGCCACCATCAGCTGGTTCTGCGAACATGCCGCGCCGTTGGTGAAAGTGACCATTGTGCCACGTGGACAGGCACTCGGGGCAGCTTGGTACCTGCCCGAGGAGCGCCAGATTACCACCAAGGAGCAGATGCTCGACGAAATGTGTGCATTGCTTGGCGGTCGTGCCGCCGAGGAGCTTTTCACCGGACACATCTCAACGGGTGCTATGAACGACCTGGAACGCGCCACGAAGAGTGCCTACGGCATGATTGCCTATGCCGGAATGAGCGACCGTCTGCCCAACATCTGTTATTACAACAACCAGGAGTACTCGTTCCAGCGTCCATATTCTGAGACCACAGCAAAAGTCATTGACGAAGAAGTGCTGAAGATGATCAATGCGCAGTACGAGCGAGCTAAGCAAATCCTCACAGAACACAAGGAAGGACACAACCAGTTGGCCGAACTACTCATCTCGCGCGAGGTCATCTTTGCTGAGGACGTGGAGCGCATCTTTGGCAAGCGTCCATGGACCAGCCGTTCACAAGAAATCATGGCTGAGAACGAGAAGCTGCAGGAGCAGCAACGACGCCTGTTGGCAGAGAAAATGGCAGAGGAGCGCCGTCCTAAGAACGAGGACGATCAGCCCGAGGCGTCAGAATCCGAATCGAACGTATAAACACAAGCCAATCCCCTCATCCTGAACCAAGCGTGTCTGCTACGGTCAGGATAGAGGGGATTTCTTATTTCTACATTATCATTATGAAAAACCTGATAATAAGAGCTATCACCGGCATCATCTTCGTTGCTGCCATCGTCACTTGCTTCCTTCGCCCGGAAGCCATGCTTTTTCTTTTCGCCGTTGTCACCGGACTTACGGTCTGGGAGTTCTGCGGACTGGTGAACGACCATATCGCTGCTGTCAGCACCAATCGTTTCATCTGCACTGTGGCAGGCGTTTATTTCTTTTTGGCCATGGGAGGTTATGTCAGTGGTTTGACCCCGTCGGCAGGCGTGTTCATTCCCTATCTGCTGACCATAGTATATCTTTTCGTGAGCGAGCTCTACCTGAAACAGGAGAACCCTATCAATGACTGGGCCTACACCATGCTGTCGCAGATGTATGTCGCACTGCCTTTCTCCATGATTCCTGTTCTCGCTTTCAACGGCGGGTCCGACGGACAGGTGCACTTCAACACCATAATGCCACTCTCGGTGTTCATCTTCTTATGGGTAAGCGACACCGGGGCCTACTGCGTCGGCTCCCTCCTCGGCCGTCACAAGCTCTTCCCGCGCGTATCGCCGGGGAAATCATGGGAGGGAAGCATCGGCGGAGGCGTCTTCGTACTCATAGCGGCAGCCGTCGTGGCGTGGTACGACCACTTGCAGTTTGAAGACCTGACAGCAGCCGGAGAGCTTTATCCTCCCGTGCTCACCACGCTGCAATGGCTCGGACTGGGACTCGTGGTGTGTGTCTTCGGAACGTGGGGCGACCTCGTGGAGAGCCTCTTCAAGCGCACCATCGGCATCAAGGATAGCGGCACGATTCTGCCTGGTCACGGCGGTATGCTCGACCGTTTCGACTCTTCGCTGATGGCGTTTCCCGCTGCGGTTGTATATATATATTCGCTTTCGCTGCTTTCTGCATGATTCTTTTGCTGTCAAAGTGGACGTGAATCAGTGTATATGAGTGCTGCCTGAAGACGCAATCGTCATATTATGTCCCATCAATAACAGATCTTTTTAGAACATGAAAAAACTACTGACCACCCTCATGATTGCTCTGGCACTTGCCGGTGCGAAAGCTGCCGGCCCCGTGAAGCAATGGGGACAGCTGCAGGTGAAAGGTACTCAGCTCTGCGACCAGCAGGGCAACCCCGTCGTCCTGCGTGGTGTCAGCTTCGGCTGGCATAACATTTGGCCGCGCTTCTACAACAAAGGAGCTGTGAAAACACTCGTCAACGACTGGCATGCTACGGTCTTACGTGCTGCCATGGGCATTAAAATCGAAGATAATTATTTGGAGAATCCTGAGTTTGCCAAGAAGTGCGTCGAAGCTGTCGTCGATGCCGCCATCAAGAACGATGTCTACGTTATCATGGACTGGCACGCCCACGATACCTACACACGCGAAGCAAAGGAATACTTTGGCTACTTTGCAAAGAAATACGGCAAGTATCCGCACATTATCTATGAGATTTTCAACGAACCCGTGGAGCAGTCGTGGGAGAGTCTGAAGGAATATGCCACAGAAGTGATTGGCGAGATACGCAAATACGACCCGGACGGAGTCGTCCTCGTGGGCTGTACGCATTGGGACCAGGACATCGACGTCGTGGCCAAGTCGCCCCTTCAGGGCTTTTCAAATATCATGTACACCGTCCACTTTTACGCCGCCACCCACGGTGACTATCTGCGCAACAAAATGGTGGAAGCCCACAAGACGCTCCCCATCTTCGTTTCCGAATGTGCCGGCATGGAGGCCAGTGGCAACGGCCCGCTGAACCTTCCCGAATGGCAGAAATGGATCGACGTCATGGAGGCAGAAAAGATCAGCTGGGTGAACTGGTCTGTGTCCGACAAGGACGAAACCTGCTCCATGCTGCTGCCTCGTGCCACCGCAAAAGGGCCTTGGGCCGACGATGTCATTAAGGCTTATGGCAAGAAAGTGAAGGAGAATCTCCTGAAATACAATCGCTGAAATCATCCTAACTAACAGTATTATGCAACAGAATCAAACAGGTTCGAGAGCCTATCTCATCTCGATTGTGATGGTCGCCGTCCTTGGCGGCCTTCTCTTCGGCTACGACACAGCCGTCATTTCCGGAGCTGAAAAAGGTCTTCAGGCTTTCTTTATCGGTGCCGGCGACTTCCAGTATTCCGATTACATGCACGGGTTCACCTCGTCGAGTGCCCTCATCGGATGCATCATCGGTTCGGCCATCTCCGGACTGCTCGCTTCTAATCTCGGACGCAAGAAGTCACTTGTCGTGGCAGGTGTCCTTTTCTTCGTCTCCGCCCTGGGAAGCATGGATCCCGAATTCTTGTTCTTTGAATACGGTAAGCCAACCTTTTCACTGCTTGTCATGTTCAACATCTACCGCGTCATCGGAGGCATCGGCGTAGGTCTCGCCTCAGCCATCTGCCCGATGTACATAGGCGAAGTAGCTCCGTCGAATATCCGAGGCATGCTCGTATCATGGAACCAGTTCGCCATCATCTTCGGTCAGCTCGTTGTCTACTTTGTCAACTTCCTCATTCTCGGCGAGCACACCAACCCCATCATCGAGAGCATCGGAAAGGGCTTCAATGCAGTGGCTCCGGGCAGCGATCCATGGACCATCTCGACAGGTTGGCGCTACATGTTCGGCTCCGAGGCCGTTCCTGCCGGGCTCTTCACCATACTCATCTGTTTCGTACCCGAGACGCCGCGCTATCTTGTCATGGTTGGACAGGACGATAAGGCACTGGGCATCCTCAGCAAGATTAACGGCAGTGAGAAAGCCCGTCAGATTCTCTCCGACATCAAGGAGACCATCACTGTGAAGACCGAACGGCTGATGACCTACGGTTTCCTCTGCATCTTCGTCGGCATCATGCTCAGTGTCTTCCAGCAGGCTGTCGGTATCAATGCAGTGCTCTACTATGCACCGCGCATCTTCGGCGACATGGGCATGACCAACCCGATGGTGAACACCGTCGTGATGGGTGTCGTCAACATTCTCTTCACGCTCGTTGCCGTGTTCACGGTGGAAAAGCTCGGACGCAAACCGTTGCTCATCTGGGGTTCACTTGGCATGGCTGTGGGAGCTTTCGGTGTGGCCTTCACGTTCGGACATGCCGGCTTGGAGATTGTCACCATGCTCAGCATCATGGTCTACTCCGCTGCCTTCATGTTCTCATGGGGCCCCATCTGCTGGGTGCTCATTGCCGAGATCTTCCCCAATACCATCCGTGGAACAGCTGTGGCCATCGCTGTGGCGTTCCAGTGGATATTCAACTTTATCGTCTCTTCCACCTTTTTGCCACTGTTCAACATGCACCTCACCGAGGGCGATGACTTCGGCCACTGGTTCACCTATGGCCTCTACGGCATTATTTGCATCGTGGCTGCTATCTTCGTCTGGAAGCTGGTGCCCGAAACCAAGGGCAAGACGCTTGAGGACATGACCAAGCTGTGGAAGAACCAGTAGCTTTTATTCCTTTTACAAGCAGTCAGGCCCACTCGTTTCTGCCCGCAAGGTCAGGACGAGTGGGCCGCTGTTTGTATGCCCGACGCCACCTGCTGCGTAGCCTGCGCCAGCTCTATGGTTTCCTGTCGGACCTGTCTTTAAACGCGTCTATTGTGTAAAATTATACAAATAATGGAGCTGTCCGAGCTGTGTAAACGATATTTTTTGTATTTTTGCAGGAAATTGTATAAGACGATGAATGTAGAAAGTATCAAAGAAATTATCGAAAAACAGCCCAATCTCTCCACAGCGTTGGGCATGGAGTTCATATCAACCCCCGAAGAAGACACATGCAAGGCCATCATGCAGGTGGACGAACGAAACCGTCAGCCATTCGGATTCCTCAGCGGCGGTGCATCGTTGGCACTGGCCGAGAATCTGGCAGGAGTCGGTTCTTCGGCACTCTGTCCTGGAAAAATCTGTGTGGGCATCAGCGTCAGCGGCGAGCATGTGAAGGCCGTGGCCGAAGGCGACACCGTGACGGCTACTGCTCACCTGGTGAGCCGCGGTCGTAAGCTCCATGTGTGGGATGTTCATATCAACGATTCACTGGGCGACCTGATCAGCACCGTGCATGTGACGAACTACATCATTTCTCCCAAGCACAAGGACGACGAACCCTTAACGGCTGAAGACTGATGGGAGGATTTGCTGTTTACCGTTTGCCCAATCAGACAGAGTGCACGTTAGTGGTGCAACATGAGGGAGACCCCGAGGAATTGCATTCTCCTTCCGAACTCAATGGACGTAGTGGATACGTGGTGGCGCCGTTTGCGGTGACCGAACGCGAACCGCTGTTGCTGATTCGTGCCGACGAGGTGGTGCGTATCCCGCTGTTTACGTCCGACATGAGCAAGATGCTCGAACTGACTTCCGAGCGTCTCCGAGGCTTGGTGCGTTCGCTCAACGGAGAGGGAGAACGAATTTTTGAAGGTCTCGTCTCTGAAAAGGTGGAGGGACGGCCGTCCTCCGAAAGCTTGCGATGTCATGAGCAGAAGCAACCGCGCGAACAGGCATCGGCCAAGCTGCGCTATCACATCGATTTTGCCAACTTCCATGCTCATCTGTTGACGGGAGAATTCCAGAAAATCGTCCTTTCGCGATGCTCGTACGAGCCGTTGCCCGTCGGTGTATCGCCATTGCAGTTGTTTCAGAAAGCCTGCGAACGCTATCCCCGCATGTTTGTCACGCTGGTCAGCACCCGACGTTCCGGTCTGTGGCTGATGGCCACTCCTGAAATCCTGCTCGAAGGCAGCGGACGGCAGTGGCGCACCATTGCACTGGCTGGTACCATGGAGATTCCTGAGCAGCAGCAGACTCCCGACTGGAGCACGAAGAACATACAGGAGCAGCGTTTCGTGGCAACCTATATCACGGAGTGCTTAGAGCAGTTCCTACTCGGCGAGGCTGCGGCGGACGATTTCTCACACGACATCGATGAGGACGGACCGTACACGACACAGGCTGCCAACGTTCTGCACCTGCGCAGCGATTTCAATTTCTCGCTGCCCGAACATGCGCGCATCGGCAACCTGCTCAGGCGCCTCCATCCTACACCTGCCGTCTGCGGATTGCCCAAACAGCAGACGTTCGACTTCATCCGTCGTAACGAATCAATCTCACGCAGCTACTACAGCGGGTTCACCGGACCCCTTTTCCTGAACGGCGAGACCCACCTGTTTGTCTCTCTCCGCTGCATGCAGATTGCTGCCGACGGCTGCCATCTGTATGCAGGAGGAGGCTTGTTGCGCGACAGCGTGGAGGAACAGGAGTGGCAAGAGACGGAGTCGAAGCTTGAAGCCATGCGCGCGTTGCTTGTCCCCCATTCATCATTCACTGTTGGGTAGTCGAAAAACCAATCTATGTATAGCAATAAAGAAAACATCAACATACTGACAGCATTGTTGGTGGCACATGGCGTCCGGCATGCCGTGGTGTGTCCCGGCAGCCGCAATGCGCCCATCGTGCACAATCTGAACGAGTGTCCCGACATCAAGTGCCACCCCGTCACCGACGAACGGTCGGCCGGATTCTATGCCATGGGCATGTCGTTGGCTACCGACGGGCCGGTGGTGGTCTGCGTCACCAGCGGAACGGCACTGCTTAATCTTGCCCCTGCGGTGGCCGAAGCGTTCTATCAGCATGCACGGCTGATCGTCGTTTCCGCCGACCGCCCGCTGCAATGGATCGATCAGCTCGACGGACAGACGCTCCCTCAGGCAGATGCGTTAGGGCGTTTCGTGGGGAAGGCAGTTTCCCTTCCTCTGCTTTCGGCTGCTGCCGAAAGCTCCGATGCGGCCGAGGAACGCTGGTTCTGCAACCGGTTAGTGAACGAAGCACTGCTCTGCGACCACGCACCCGTCCACATCAATGTCCCCATTGCCGAACCGCTCTTCGAGTTCACCGTGCCCTCGTTGCCTGTGGAACGCAAGATAGAGTGGGTTCCTGCCGACGTGTCGCCGGCGATGCTGAGTCACATCACACGTATGTTCATGCTTTCCAAGCGACCGATGCTCATCAGCGGACAGCCCATGAATCCGAACTTGGACGAAGCGGTAGCCCTCGTTGCTGACGACGAACGCTATGTTCCCGACTTCGTCCTGTACATTGGCGGATCAGTTGTCAGCAAGCGTGTCAAGCGTTTCTTGCGGAAAGCGCGCGAGACGTGGATTGTCAACCGCTCGGGAGAGGTCTGCGACACGTTCATGAACCTTACAAGGCTCATTCAGGGTGACGGCAGACTCGTCGCAGACCACATTCGGTTCATGACGGAGACAGAGCCGCATCCCTTTATACAGCTTTGGGACGAATTGCTGGCGCGGGTGCGGCGCCATGCTGCCGCCTACGAGCCGCCTTTCT
Organism: Prevotella sp.; assembly: GCA_017402445.1. Lineage (GTDB taxonomy): Bacteria > Bacteroidota > Bacteroidia > Bacteroidales > Bacteroidaceae > Prevotella. The sequence goes on from JAFPME010000042.1 coordinate 42,821, forward strand.
CCAAGATGGCCGTCGTAAAGCTGTTCGAGCAGCGGGCTGAGCTTGCATGTGCTGGCTCCGCTGTCTTCCACTATGCCAACAGCTCGGCCATCAGGCTGGCCAACATCTATGCACACCACCCTGTGTTCTGTAACCGTGGCGTGAACGGCATTGAAGGCTCGCTCTCCACGGCGGCCGGTTTTTCCGTTGTAACCGATGAACGAGTGTTCTGTGTCATCGGTGACCTCAGCTTCTTCTACGACCAGAATGCCCTGTGGAACCAGAACCTGCGGGGCAACCTGCGCATCCTGCTGCTCAATGACGGTGGGGGCGGCATCTTCAACATGCTGGAAGGACTGGAGCAGAGTGCAGCGCGCGACCGCTTGGTGTCGGCAGGGCACCAGGCCACAGCTGAGGGTGCCTGTCTGCAAAATAACATCACTTATCTGAAGGCTGCCAACTGGGAGGAGACCGAACGCGGACTGACCACTTTGGTACAGGCGGACAGCAGCCGACCCATTGTGCTGGAGGTCTTTACCGACAGCAATGAGGACAGGCTCGCACTGAAAAACTACTATCGACAGTTGCTTGACGAAAGGTAAGAAAGCTCCGTCAACCGTAATCGAATGAGACATGATGACCTTACAGGCTTTTCTTGACGAGTGGAACAACGACAGCGACCGCGTGCTGGTGCACACAAGCGGGTCGACGGGCGAGCCGAAGGCGCTGTGGGTGGAGAAGCGGCGCATGGAAGCTTCGGCACGCATCACGTGCGACTTCTTGGGGCTGCAGGCGGGCGACACGGCCTTGCTGTGCATGCCGCTCGACTTCATTGCAGGCAAGATGATGGTGGTGCGCGCGTTGGTGCGCGGGTTGCAGCTGATCAGTGTGGATCCGAGTGGAAGACCTTTCTCTGTCAACAGCTTGCAGTTAACGGCCGGAAAGCGTCATCCCGACATTGATTTTGCCGCCATGGTGCCGCTGCAGGTGTGGAACACCGTGCGCGTGGCGGAGGAGCGCGAGCGGCTGATGGCCGTGCGGCACCTCATCATCGGTGGCGGTGCCATTGACGACGAGCTGGCCCGCGAGCTGCGGCAGTTCCCCAACGCTGTGTGGAGCACGTATGGCATGACGGAGACTCTGTCGCACATCGCCCTCCGGCGGCTCAGCGGCCCCGAGACGAGCGAGTGGTACACGCCCTTCGAGGGTGTGGAAGTGATGACGGACGGCGACGGCTGTCTGGTCATTGATGCGCCGCAGGTGTGCGCAGAGACGCTCGTGACGAACGACATCGCCGAGGTGGTTACGACGACGGCCGCCGACGGTCGGCGGGTGGTCAGGTTCCGCATCGTCGGGCGCCGCGACAACGTGATCTGTTCGGGTGGTCTGAAGATACAGATTGAGGAGGTAGAGCGCCTTCTGCGCCCTCATCTTGGCTCCGATTTCCTCATCACGAAGCGCGCTGACACGAAGTATGGCGAGGCCGTCGTGTTATTATATAAGAAAGGAGAATGCCGGGAGGAAGACCTGCGCGCGGTTTGTCGGCGCGTTCTTCCGAAGTATTGGGTTCCCCGCTTCTTTGTCGCTGCCGACGAGCTTCCATACACTGCGACAGGGAAGCCCGCCCGACAGCAGGCGATGCTTCTCGCCCAAGATGTCCGATAGCCCTTCATGCTGCTATTCTGATGTGAATATGCTCTGTGAATTATGCTTACAAAATAACATTTATTATACGAAATTACGGTGGGTTTTCCAAAATAAAAGTCAGACGGACGCGTACACGCGAAATATGAGAAAGTTATAAAACGCTGGAAACAAACGACTTGTGTTTTCTTTACATTTTTTGCGCTTTCAAAATGACTCATTTTACACTTCAAAATGGGCCGTTTCCGCGCGCAGAATGATTCATTTTGGCGAGCAAAACGGGCCGTTTCGTGATGTAAAATGGGCCATTTTGAAAAACGGAAAGAAAAATCTTCCGGTTTTGTCCGATTCTTTTATCAAAACAAGCGCTTCCGTCTTCGTAGAATGAAAGAAAATGTGTACCCGTTTTTTCGGTATGAAATATTTACAATCATGGCGTGATTTCCTGCCGTTATACCGGTACAGGATCCTATTCGGTTAATTCGCTTACATCGAACTCACGTGGCCGTCATTGCGCCGCGCGGCCTCTTTGTTGACGAGGAGGCGTTCGCAGGATGCCAGAACCCGAGGGAGTTTATCATGATGTTCTATAACAACAAGGACACGAAGCGGGAAACGCTGATTCTCAAAACGTTTCTTCTTGGCGTAAGAAAAGGGCTGACACCAAACTGTGGTATCAGCCCTTTTACCCGTATTTCTCTGTTGTCGGGAAATCGCAATGGAGGGGAAGTGCGTGTCAGCCTTCGCGATAGAAGTCGAGACTCTGGCGGATGTCCTCGTCGGTGACGCTCTGGTTGATGCGGATGTCGCCGATGTCGGAGAGCAGCGTGAAGTTGATGATGCCGTCGCGGTTCTTCTTGTCGTGGCGCATGAGGTTGATGAGCGCGGGATAGTCGTCGCAGGTGATGGCCATCTGCCCGTAGTTCTCGCGGATGAGGCTGACGGTCTGGCGCAGTTTGTCGGTGGGAAATCCGCACTTCACCGCGCTGAGCCACAGTTCGCAAACGAGTCCGTAGGCCACGGCATAACCGTGGAGCACGGGGCGTCCCTGCTGCATGGCAAAGCTCTCGAAGGCATGTCCTGCGGTGTGGCCGAGGTTCAGGGCCTTTCGCAGTCCTGTTTCCTTCGGGTCTTCGGTGACGATGCGTTCCTTCACTTCCACGCTTTTTTTCAGTTGAGAGCTGAGAGCTGAGAATTGGCTGGCGTTGATGCCGCTTTGTTCCGATTGGTTGTTCCTGTCGCTGCATTCGCCGGCCGTTTGTCTCGACAGGTAATCACACCTACTGTCGGTCAGCGGCAGACTGTCAGCCAGCAGCAAGGTCTCACTCCAGGTGGCCTCGTCGGCAATGAGGCTGTGCTTCAGCATCTCCGCATAACCTGAGAGTATGTTCTCGCGATCAAGCGTCTTGAGGAACAGTGTGCTCAGAATCACGGTGTGGGCTTCGCTGAAGACGCCGATTTCGTTCTTCAGTCCGTTGAAGTTGATGCCCGTCTTGCCGCCGACGCTGGCGTCGACCATGGCGAGCAACGTGGTGGGAATATTGATGAAGTTGATGCCTCGCTTGAAAGTGCTGGCTGCGAATCCGCCCAGGTCGGTCACCATTCCGCCGCCCAGATTGATGAGCAGCGAATGGCGTGTGGCTCCGTTTGCGCTCAGTTCCTTCCATACGTGTGCGATGCTCTGCAGGTCTTTGTGTGTGTCACCTGCCGGAATGGTGATGGTCTTGGCTCCGCGCAGACAGAGGAAAGAAGCAATCAGTGGCCAGCATGCCCGTTCTGTGTTTTCGTCCAAGACTACGAAAATCTTGTCGTGCTCGCATTCTGAGATGGCAATGGTTAGTTCTTGTTGCAGGTTCTTCGAAATAATAATGCTCTGTTTCATATCCCTCAATCTTTCTGACATACTTGGTTTCGGTTGCAAATATACGCATTTTTTCGCTATCAGGCATAAAAAAATCGTAAAAACGCCCCCGTTTTTGTCGTTTCTTCATATTTTTCGCCGTTTTCTTTGTCGGCGACTTAAACCAAAAGTGTACTTTTAACGTCCAAAAATCATAAATCACACAATCGTTTTATGAAGAGATCATTGTTCATATTGCTGCTGACAGCAATCTCGGTTCTTTCGTTTGCCCAGAGTAAAAAGATTTCAGGACAAATCACCGACAAAGAGACAAATGAAGGCATGGTGCAGGCAACGGTGCATCTGCTGAAGACAGACAGCACGTTCGTCAAAGGCGTGCTCACCGACCTGGAGGGCAACTTCACGATCGAAGCCCCCGAGGACGGCAAGTACATCGTCAAGCTGACGAACGTGGGCTACATCACCGCTACGAAGAATGTCACCATCAGCGGCGGCAAGGACGTGAAGCTGGGTGTCATTTCCCTGACGCCTGACGCCATCCTGCTGAAGGAAGCCACGGTGACGGCGCAGGCTGCGAAGGTGACGGTGCGCAAGGACACCTTCGTCTACAATGCCGATGCCTATCGCACGGCCGAAGGTTCGGTGGTGGAGGAGCTGGTGAAGAAGCTGCCGGGAGCGCAGGTCGACGACGACGGCAAGATAACCATCAACGGTAAGGAAGTGAAGAAAATCCTGGTGGACGGCAAGGAGTTCATGACCGGCGACACGAAGACGGCCATGAAGAACCTCCCCACCTCTATTATTAATAACATCAAGGCCTACGACCAGCAGAGCGACCTGGCACGTATCACCGGCATCGACGACGGCAACGAGGAAACGGTGCTCGACTTCAGCATACGTCCGGGCATGAACAAGGGTACATTTGCCAATATCGACCTCGGCATCGGTACGAAGAAACGCTATGCCGAGCGCATCATGGGGGCATACTTCGCCAATAAGTGGCGTCTGATGGCCTTCGTCAACGCCAACAACACCAGCGACCAGGGATTCGGTGGCGGTGGCGGCGGCCGGTGGGGCGGCGCTCGCAATGGTCTGAATGCCTCGAAGATGGTGGGTCTGAACTTCAACTACGAGGAGAAGAACAAGCTGAAGTGGGATGCCTCGGTGCGATGGAACCACCGCGACGGCGATGTGTGGTCGAAGTCTTCTGTAGCCCATTTCAACGGTGCCTTCAACTCATACGAGAACTCGCTGAGTCAGAACTATTCACGCTCGAACAGCTGGAACGCCAACATGCGCATTGAATGGCAGCCAGACTCGATGTGGACCATCTCGTTCCGACCGACATTCAGCGTCACGACGAACGACGGTAACAACGGACGCACCTCGCGCATGTTCAACAATGACCCGTACCTCGTCGCTGCTGACCCGCTGAACATCGACGTGGGGCAGTTCGTGGCTGACAGCATCATCGTGAACCAGAGCACCAACGGCAGCCTGAGCTACAGTAAGAACAAGTCTGGATCGGCCATGCTGCAGTTGAACCGCAGGCTGAACAACAACGGTCGTAACGTGACGTTGCAGGGAAATGCCAGCTTCGGAGACAATGAAAGTAAGAGTCTCTCCACAAGCGATGTCATCCTGTACCAGATGAAGAATGCTGCCGGTAACGATTCCACGTACTACACCAACCGTTACAGCCTGACACCGACAGACAACTGGCGATACTCCATTCAGGCAACATACTCCGAGCCGCTCTGGAAACGCACTTATCTGCAGTTCAGCTACCAGTACACCTACAGCTACAACAAGAGCGACCGCTCCACCTACGACTTTTCCAGCTTCGATATGAACCCGTTCTCGGGCATTACACGTGAATATCGCGGATGGGACAGTTATCTCTCACGGCTGCCGATGGACTATACCAACTACCTCACCCCTGAACTGAGCCGCTTCTCAGAATATAAGAACTACATCCATGAGTTCAACGTGATGTTCCGACTGATACGCGACAAGTATCGTCTGAACGCAGGTGTGATGTTCCAGCCGCAGAAGTCGGACTTCGTACAGAACTATCTGAACGTGCATACTGACACAACGCGCAGTGTCTTCAACTTCACCCCGACGCTTGACTTCCGCTACAACCCGAACGATGTGACCGAGCTCAGACTGAACTACCGCGGAACAACGTCGCAGCCATCGATGAGCGACCTGCTCGACATCACCGACAACAGCGACCCGATGAACATCACCAAGGGTAACCCGGGGCTGAAGCCGTCGTTCACTAATCGTTTTCAGCTGTTCTACAACACGTACCTGACAAGTCATCAGCGCAGTATCATGACGTTTGCCAACTTCAGTACCACGCGCAACAGCATCTCGAACATGGTGACCTACGACCCCGTATCACTGAGTAAGACCACAAGGCCCGAGAATATCAACGGTAACTGGAACGCAGGAGTGGGCTTGATGTTCAATACCGCCATCGACTCTGCCGGCGTGTGGAACATGAACACGTTCACCATGCTCAACTACAACAACTACGTGGGCTACCTCTTTGATAACAAACTGAAAGAGTCGCAGAAGAACACTACGCGCTCGACGAGCGTCATGGAGCGCCTGCAGTTCAGTTACAGAAAGGACTGGTTCGAGATCGCTCTCGATGGTTCGGTGAACTACCAGCACACGCGCAACCTGCTGCAGAGCAGTGCCAACGTAGACACCTGGCAGTTCTCATACGGCGGAAGCATCAATATCTTTGCACCGTGGGGCACCAGTATTTCTACCGACATGCACAACCAAAGCCGTCGTGGCTACCAGGATGCGTCGATGAACACGAACGAGCTGTTGTGGAATGCGCAGATCTCGCAGAGCTTCCTCAAGGGGAAACCGCTCACCGTGTCCGTTCAGTTCTACGACATCCTGCGCCAGCAGAGCAATCTCACGCGTACTATCAACGCCATGCAGCGCAGCGATACCGAGTATAACAGCATCAACTCGTATGTTATGCTTCATGCCATCTACCGCTTCAACGCCTTCGGCGGCAAGGATGCCCGCCAGATGATGGGACGAGGCTTCGGTGGCCGTGGCGGAGGCTTCGGTGGTGGCCGTCCGGGAGGTCGTCCTGGTGGGTTCGGCGGCGGTCGTCCCGGTGGGTTCGGCGGCGGTCGTCCGAGGTGATTCTGTCTCAGATTGTCTCCGTCTTCACGAAGAGAGTTTTTCAATTAGTTAGTTATATGAAAAAGCCCCGTCAGAATGGTTGCTCATTCGACGGGGCTTTGATATTGTTATCAGGAAGGACGGCAGTGAACGACTACCTATTGTGTGAAAACGGCTGCTTACTGATTGTCTCCAATTGGCAGCTGGCGTCGGCTGCTGTTTTACTGATTGACTATAGCTGACGGCTGATGACCTCCTCAATGACTTGTGGGAAGTGGGCCTGTTCCAGTTCGTGAATCTTGGCAGCGATATCGTCAGGCGTGTCATCGGGAGCCAGGGCAGTGTGGAACTGGGCGATGATTTCGCCGCCGTCGCACACTTCCGATACGTAGTGGATGGTGATGCCGCTCTCTTTTTCGCCTGCCGCCTTCACTGCTTCGTGCACATGGTGGCCCCACATGCCGCGTCCTCCGTATTTAGGCAGCAGCGAGGGATGGATGTTGACGATGCGGTGTGGATAAGCTTGCAGCAGGAAGTCGGGGACCATCAGCAGGAATCCTGCCAAGACGATGAACTGAACATCATGCTCTTGCAGCAGGGGCATCAGCTTGCTTTCGTCGTTGAAGTCGGCTTTGGACATGACGGAACGGTCGACACCGAGCCGTTCTGCACGCACAAGGGCGTAGGCATCGGCTTTGTTGCTCAGCACGAGCGAAACGTTTACTTCCGGTTTGTCGGCAAAGTAGCGGATGATGTTCTCACAGTTGGTGCCGCTGCCGGAGACCAAGATGGCGATGTTTGTTGTTGGCATGGTTCTCTGTTGTTTTGCAGGTGGTGGTGATTCTCTTAGAACGATTCGTCGAAGTCGAATTCATCTTCATCATCGAATCCGAAAAGGATGGGGTCCGTGAAGTCGTCGAGGGCGCGCCGCTCTTTCTTCGTGGGACGTCCTGTGCCGCGAGCACGGTCGACGAAACCGCTGATACGGCTCATCTCCAGCAGTTCGTACTGCCTCGGATCGGTGACGTTCTCGTAGATTTCAGGTACAAGCTTCGCTCCTACGCGCTGTTCGATGCACTTTAGCACGCGGAAGGAGTAGGTGATGGGCGGTTTCTTCACGCTGACCACTTCGCCTACCTTCAGCGGACGCGAGGGCTTCGCGTTGGCGGAATCGATGGTGACACGCCCGTTCTTGCAGGCATCGGCGGCGATGCTGCGTGTCTTGAAGATACGCGAAGCCCACAGCCATTTGTCGAGTCTGGCTGTCGTAGCGGTCCCTTTCTCGGTGGGAGCTGTTTGTCCGTTCTTGTTGTCCGACTTGTTCTTCATTGTTTTTTTTATTGAGCCGATGTGCAGCCGTAGCCCCGTCACGCTTCATGAACTGTGTTTTGTGGCTTCGGTGCAGTCTTTTTCTTGTTGAACTGGTTCATCGTGATGTCGATGCCAGCAAGAACAAAGCTTTTGATCACCTCGACGGCTGTGTCAATAGCGGGCTGAAGCGTCTTCATTTCCTCCTCCGAGTAGTGTCCCAGCACGTAGTCAATCTGACCGCCGCGAAGGAATTCGTTTCCGATACCCATGCGCAGACGCGGGTATTGCTGTCCGATGAGTTGCTGGATGTGCCCCAGTCCGTTGTGCCCACCGTTGCTGCCGCTGCCTTTCAGCCGAAAGGTGCCCAGCGGAAGAGCCAGTTCGTCGGCGATGACGAGCAGACGGCTTTGTTCAATATTCTCTTTTTGAAGCCAATAGCGCACGGCATTGCCACTGAGATTCATGTAGGTGGTTGGTTTCAGCAAGATGATTTTCCTGCCTTTGAGCGTCGTCTCTGCCACAAATCCATAGCGTTTGTCCTCAAAACAAATATTGGACGCCTTGGCAAAGGCGTCCAATACCATATATCCTGTGTTGTGGCGTGTCCCTTCGTATTCGTTTCCGGGGTTGCCCAGGCCAACAATCAGATACTTGTCCATTTGTTCGGTTGTGCGATGCTCGTCGCGGGCAGCTGCCAACTGGTTCCAGAGCACGCCAAGCCAGCGTCCAAACATCAGTCAGATTCTTATGCCTCCTCAGCAGCTTCCTGAGCAGCGGCGTTAGACTTACGTGTTGCCTTGATGGTGCAAACCACAACCTCTTTACTTGTTGCCATTTCAAGTCCGGGGAAGCTCAGGTCGCCCACCTTGATGCTCTTGCCAATGTTGAGGTTGGTCACGTCGATGTCGAGAGTCTCAGGAATATCCTGGAACTTGGCGGTGACGTTCACCTTGCGGACAATGAGAGACAGACGGCCACCGTCGCGCACACCCTGTGCCAGACCGTTCAGCTTCACGGGGATGCCGATAGTGATAGGCTTGCTCTCGTTGATTTCGTAGAAGTCAACATGCAGCAGAGCGTCGCTTACGGGATGGAACTGGAGCTCCTTGATGATAGCGGGATGTGACTCGCCGTCAATGTTGAGGTTGATGACATAGATGTGGGGAGTGTAGACAATCTTGCGCAGCTCAGTCATGGGAACAGAGAAAGCCATTGCCTCAGGCAGGCCGTTCTCACCGCGCTTCTCGCCGTAGATGTTGCAGGGAACGAGTCCCTCTTTACGCATTTGCTTCGTTGCCTTCTTGCCAGTTTCTGTTCTCTTCTGGCCGTTTACTACGATTTCTTTCATACTGTTGTGTTACTCTAAATTAAGTTGTAAATGAAAATAATTATGTGTACTTAATTCGCCATCACACGAAAAAAGCGGTGCAAAGGTATTACTTTTTTACCACATGAGCAACGATTCTCTTAAAAAAAGTAGAAAATGTGTGCGATTTCTTGCATGAAATACATATTTTTTTTACTTTTGCATCGTAATAACATGTGGAAAAAGATTTGATATCGATGATTAATAGGGAATTAATTCGCATCAAGATAGTTCAGTTAACCTACGCATACTATCAAAACGGAAACAAGAACATGGATACGGCCGAAAAGGAACTCCTTTTCAGCTTGTCAAAAGCGTATCACCTTTACAACTATTTGCTCTTGCTCATGGTTGCACTCACCAAAGAGGCACGCAAACATTACGATGTTGAATGTGCGCGTGCTAAGCGTGAGGGGGGCGAAATGCCGTCGGACAAGTTTGCTTACAACAAGTTCGCCCTGCAGCTGGAAGAGAACCTGATGCTTTGCGAGTTCCAGGAAACGCAGAAAGTGACGTGGGACGATGACATCGAATACGTCAGGAAACTGTATGGACAGATCGTTCAGAGCCAGGTTTATCAAGATTATATGGCCAGCAGTGACGACAGCTATGAGGCAGACCGCGAGGTATGGCGGAGAATCTACAAGGACCTCATCACCGACAACGACGATTTGGATGCCTTGCTTGAAGAGAAATGCATCTTCTGGAACGACGACAAGGAAGTCGTTGACACCTTTGTGCTGAAGACCATCAAGCGCTTCGATCCCAAGACGAAGAAGAATCAGGAGTTGCTTCCGGAGTACAAGGACGAGGAGGACAAGGATTTCGCGCGGAAGTTGTTCCGTTCCACTATCCTCAATGCTGACCAGTATCAGCGCTATATGAGTGAAGCATCTCGTAATTGGGACTTTTCACGGTTGGCTTACATGGATGTTGTCATCATGCAGATAGCCATTGCTGAGATGATGACCTTTCCGGGCATCCCACTGAATGTGACCATTAACGAGTACGTTGACTTAGCCAAAGTGTATAGTACGCCCAAGAGTGGAGGGTACATTAACGGCATGCTTGATGCCATTGCGCGTCATCTTTCAGCCACAGGTGTGCTGTTGAAGCCTGTTCCTGAGGTCCGTAATGGCCGTGATATTCGTCATCAACAGGAAGAAAAACATTAAACAATTCAATCAATATGACTTCAATTTTATTAGCATCGCAGGCGCAAGGCAGCGGAGGCGGTATGAGTATGATTATCATGATGGTGGCCATTTTCGCCATCATGTGGTTCTTTATGATTCGTCCTCAGCAGAAGAAACAAAAAGAAATACGTGCATTCCAGAATGCGCTGACCGAAGGAACGAAAGTGATTACCGGCGGCGGCATCTATGGCACAGTGAAGCGCATCGACCTTGCTGCTAATGTCGTGGAGGTAGAAATCGCAAAAGGCACTGTGATCCGGGTGGATCGCGGATATGTCTTTGCTGACACCAGCTCGGCAATGCAAGCAGCTCAGACAGGGAAATAAACGTTGTCCAGCCTGATAGCATTGCTCTCATGAACGAGTCATCGCGCATCTCCCGTATCGTCAGGAATTTCCTGTTCGGCATCGTAAACAAGGAGTTCCTGATTTTTTTGTTCTTTCTCTTCGTGAGTGGAGCATTCTGGCTCATGATGACACTCAACGAGGATGCTGAGAAGGAACTGAAGATACCCGTAAGGCTCACGGGAGTGCCGCGCAATGTCGTCATCACAAGCGACGTGACCGATACGGTGCGCGTCAACTTGAAGGATAAGGGCTACATGTTGCTGCCTTACGTTTACGGCGAGGTGCTGCAGCCGGTGTCACTTACTTTCAAAAACTACGACAAAGGCAACGGACGGGCTTCCGTTACGTCGTCGGAACTGCTGAAGCTCATCAAGCCCATGCTGTTCAAGTCGACGGTTGTCACCTCCGTCAAGCCCGATCGTTGGGACATCACGTACAATTTTGGTGAAAGCAAGAAAGTGCCGGTGCGGCTGAAAGGTTCCATTGTGCCGAACGAGAGCTATTTCCTCTCGAATGTCATCATCGAACCAGAGATGGTAACGGTCTATGCCAGTCGTCAGAAACTAGACAGCATCCGCAGCATCTACACGAACCACGTGAAGCTGAAGAATCTCAACGACACCATCGTAAAGGACATTTCGCTGCACACCATGAACGGCGTGAAGATTGTTCCGTCGGAAGTGAAGGTTACGTTCTGTCCTGACGTGCTCACAGAAGAGAGCGTAGAGGTGCCCATACGGGCTGTGAACATGCCGCAGGGTAAGGTGCTCCGCACTTTCCCCTCGAAGGTAAGGGTGATCTTTACAACAGGAGCCAGCATGTTCCGCAACATTCAAGTGGCTAACTTCAGCGTCATTGTTGACTATGAAGACATCAAGAATCACCCGTCCGAAAAGTGTACTGTCCGTCTGAAAGCTGTTCCGCACGGAGTGCGCAACGCGCGGACAGAAGTCGAGACGGTAGACTATCTGATCGAGGAACAATGAGTGGCGGCTTGAAAATCGGCATCACTGGAGGAATTGGCAGCGGAAAGAGCTTTGTCTGCCGTCGTTTGGCCAGCCGTGGCCTCGCTGTTTACGATTGCGACTCAGCAGCCAAGCGGCTGATGCGTGACTCCGTCGAGTTGCGTTCCGCTCTGACTCAGCTCATCGGTGCTGACACTTATCGTGAAGGCGTGCTGAACAAACCGGTCGTGGCTGCCTTCATGATGCAGTCAGAAGAGAACACGTTGGCCGTCAACCGAATCGTTCATCCGGCTGTCTTCCGCGATTTTGAGGCTTCCGGACTGCATTGGGTGGAGAGTGCCATCATTTTTGAAAGCGGACTGTGGCGCTACGTAGACCGTGTGCTGTGCGTCACGGCTCCCGTTGAAGTCCGCATCCGGCGAGTGATGGAGCGCGATGGCATCAGCCGTGCAAAGACTCTTGAGTGGATTGGCAGACAAATGCCGCAGGAGGAAGTGCTCGCCCGCAGTGACTACGAAATCGTCAACGACGGCGTGTGCGACCTTGAAGGGCAGATAGACCGTCTGCTCGAACGAATAAAGACTGAAAATATACATATTTAATATAATAGAAACAAGAAAGAAAACCATGCAACTTACAATTCTATCAATTGCCGGAAGGCCCGGTTTGTATAAGCTCGTTTCCAGAGGAAAGGCTAATCTCATTGTTGAATCGCTCGACGAAGCTCACAAACGAATGCCGGCTTTCGCCACCGACCGTGTGACGTCGCTTGCAGATATCGCTATGTATACCGATGCTGAGGATGTTCCTCTGATGACGATACTCGCTTCCTTGCGCGACAAGGAAGAAGGAAAGCCCGTCAGCATCAATTTCAAAAAAGTGTCAAGCAAGGAGCTCCGTGAGTATTTTTCCACAATCCTGCCCGACTTCGACCGCGAACGTGTGCACGACAGTGACATCCGCAAGCTCTTCACCTGGTACGACATCCTCATCAAAAACGGCATCACCGATTTTGAAAGCGACATGAGACCTACAGAAGGCGACAATATCGACGACAGAATGCAGGAGGAATAAAGACGTCCTGCAGCGCGATAACCAGTAGGAACGGCGCGTCCTGCTTCAAGAAGCCGCAAACCCAATCCGGGAATCCAGACGATCTGCACCGTAGAAAGGCAGAAGTCCGGATTCCCGGATTCTTTTTCCCCCTTTGTTCCGCAGCGCAGTTCCGAAACCGCCGTTGCCCTGTTTCGGTTTGTATATCCCCATTTTTGGCTGCTGATGCAGCTTGTTTGTGTCAAACTGACGCTCCGTTTTGACAAAATGGCACGTTTTTGCGCGTGGTACACAAATTGCAAATGAATAGGTGAAGCCGAAGAATGAAAACGGAGGCGAAACAAAAAGCATTAACAGAACAGTAAAACAAAAAATAACAGGAGGTAAAAATTATGATGTATCCTACATTTGCAAGAAGTAATCAGTGGCTGCCGACAGTGTTCAACGATCTTTTCGATGACAACTTCATGCCACGAACCAATGCAACGGCCCCGGCCATCAACGTGAAAGAAAGCGACAAACAATACACCGTGGAGCTTGCAGCCCCCGGTATGAAGAAGGAGGACTTCGATGTGAACATCAACCATGATGGCAACCTCGTCATCAAGATGGAGCACAAACAGGAGGCGAATGAAGAGGACAAGAAGGCTCGCTATTTGCGTCGCGAGTTCAGTTACACCAAGTACGAGCAGACGTTGATACTGCCCGAGGACGTGAACAAGGAGAAGATAGCAGCCCGTGTGGCCGACGGAGTACTCACTGTCGAATTGCCCAAGATTGTGAAAGAAGAGGTCAAGGTGGCCCGTCAGATTACGGTGGGTTAATCCTCACCTCCCTTCACAGGGCTTTCCCCACAGGAAAAGAAGGTATTTAGATTTTTTCAGGATAGTGCTTAGATTCATTAGTTATTAGTTAGTTTTTATTAGATTGTGTGATTGTTAGATTATCTACACCCCGAGTGCGTGAGCATTCGGGGTTTTCTGGGTACGCCCAGCATGGGCGTACGCTATAGGGTGCAAGTCCCGAACGAGCCCTGATAGTGGGAATCGTTAGCCAAGAGCAAGGGTGTCCGTGGCGACGCGGAATCTGAAGGAAGCTGGCGGCAAACACTCGGCCTTACGTAC
>JAFPME010000023.1 GCA_017402445.1 Prevotella sp.
AACTTCGAACTGCGCAAGGATCACGACAGTCTGTACTGGTTGAACAGTTGGCGACTGCCCTACCCCATCTACCAGTATCAGACGGGCGACGTGGATGGTGACGGACGAACCGACGCCATTGTCGGTGTGATAAAAGGCACGCGGTTCTATCCCGAAAAGGCACGGCGCATCTTTATCTTCAAGGATGTGAACGGCAAGGCGCGTCCGCTGTGGTTAGGTTCGAAACTCGGTGGCGAACTCGAGGATTTCCGTTATGCCGACGGCAAGATTCGGGCACTGGAACGTACCACCGACGGACAATATGTCGTGTCGGACTACGTGTGGGGCGGTTTTGGAATGGTTTTTGATCATTATATTATAAAAGGTGTAGATAAAGAAACAGCAATAAAAACCTTGAACCGATGAAAAGAAAAGTATTTTTGTTGGCATGCGTGGCGGGCTTAATCGCAGCCTGCAGCCAGAAACAAAGTGTAGTACAAATGCCGGTATCGACCATCGACGTGGAGAAACTGGGGGACAGTATCGACTACGGCATGGATGTTTCCGGATTGAACCTAAGCGACCTGCGTATCCTGCGCAATGCTCCCGCAGCGCAGAAGGGCTATCCTTTCAAGGACTCCTATCTGCGTGGTATTTTTGAGAATACCACGTGGTACGACTCGCTGATGTACGATCTCGATGCAAGGATGCAACCCTTCGAGAGCAAGGACAATGAGAGTTGGCGCGATGCCTACATGCGAGCCATCGACGAACAGAAGCTGGTGACGTATAACGAGCAGGAGACGGCGTTCATGAATCGCCTGAAAGAACGCGAGGACGAATTGAAGAAGCAGAACTTCGCGGTGGAAGAAGGTTTGCGCGTAAACATGACGAATCTGCTGAATCCGACGCAGTTGAAGGATTTCGATACCACATTGTGTCAGAAACTCGCTGAAGAAGGTTTCGCCATCGTGCCATCAAACCACTCGCAGTTGTTCCATGTGTACGAGCAGAACGACTACAGCGACTTCCCGAGTTTCGTGACCACTGATCTGTATTTGCAGCTGTACCATTTGTATATTGACTGCATGCTGCGCGAGGTGGAAGAGAATAAGTTGCTGCCAATGATGATACGGTTCTGTCGCGACATGCACGAGATGCTGTACAATATGGAGCGCTGGTCGGGTTTCGACGAGAAGATCAACGCTGTGGCGCATCATAATGCAGCGTTCTATAACATTGCCTACAAGTTGTTCACGGGCGATTACATCTTTGCACGGGAGAAGGGCGACATCGACGTAGAGGAAGTTGAGAAGGTCATGAACGCCGTCGACGCTCCCAGCAATTTCATGCAAGACTACAAGGATATCCTTTTCAGTTATAGTCTCTTCCGTCCGCGCGGGCACTATACACGAAGTGAAAAACTCCAGCGGTATTTCCGCGGTATGATGTGGTTGCAGAGCGTACCATTCGGTACGAACCACAACGACGAGGTGCTCGCTGCCATTCAACAGGCCTGTGCTCTGAAGTTGAATAGTAGTGCAAAGAAAAACTACGACCGCTTGAACCAGTTTATCACGTTTCTGATGGGTGAATCGGACAATTTGAGTCTGCCACAGGTAATGGCTGAAGTCGAGAAGACAGGTTTGCAGATGGAGGATCTCATGCATAACGATGACGCCATCGCGAAGATTACGGCAAAGCTGAACGAGATTGGCAACAAGCAGACGCGCATCCGTCCGAAGTTCGAAAAGACAAGCCACAACAAGATCAACGTCATGCCGCAGCGTTACCAACCCGATGCAGAAGTTTTACAGGAGATGGTAGACTATGAGAACATCCCACCCCAGCGTGCGACACCAAAGGGAGTGGACTTCATGGCTGCCATGGGTGTTGCAGTTGCAGAACAAATCCTAAAGGACGAGCAGACCGCATGGAAACCACTGTTGCCGACACTGGAGAAAATGAGGAAACGCATGGGTGAAATTGACTGGACGGAGACCATCATCACCCAGTGGATGCAGACGCTGAAAGTACTAAACGACAACAAGGGCGATGATGCGCCGTACTTCATGGTGAATCCGGCTTGGAGCAAGAAGGACTTGAATGCCGCCCTCGCGTCGTGGGCTGAACTGAAACATGACGCCATCCTATATGCCAAGCAACCGATGGGTGCCGAGTGTGGTGGTGGCGGTCCCCCCGAGCCTCTGGTAAAGGGCTATGTCGAGCCGAATGTAAAGTTCTGGAAGAAAGCCATCGAACTGCTGAAGAACACAGCGAAGTTGCTGAACGACGAAGACATGATGACCGAGAAGATCAAGGATGCCACAGAACGCATCAACGAGGAGGTGACATTCCTGTTGCGCGTCAGTGAGAAGGAACTTGAAGGGAAGAGTCTCAGCGACGAGGAGTACGACCAGATAGGTTATATTGGTGCCGCGTTCGAGAATATATCCCTCGACCTGTTGCGTATGCCAAACCAAGAATTGTATGGTTGGGCCGATGTGCAGGGTGCGGACAAGAAAGTTGCTATTGTTGCTGACGTGTACACCGCCAATGCCGACAACAATGACGCGAAGAGCATCCTCTTCGAGGCTGTAGGCGATGCTGACGAAATCTATGTCGTGGTGGAGATGGGCGGCTATCTTTATTTGACACGCGGCGCCGTGCTGAGCTATCGTGAATTCATCCAGCCCATTGATGAGCCGCGCCTCACAGATGAAGAGTGGCAGAAGCAGTTGGAGACGAACCCGCGCAAGGGCGTTCCCGAATGGATGAAGGACATCGTCGTGCCGCTGAAAAAGATGCCGGAACCGAATGAGGAAGTATTTTATTCTTCTGGCTGTTAGCCTCCTGTACGGTATGTCGGCATGTCATGCCGACACACTCAACATAGTACTTACCGGCGACATCCTGCTCGACCGCGGGGTGCGCCGTGTGATAAACCAACATGGAGTCGACCACCTCTTTACGGAGGGTGTCGACTCCGTTTTTCGCTCGGCACAAGTCGTCGTCGGTAATCTCGAATGCCCCGCGACGAAGATTCAGTCGCCGGTGCAGAAACTATACATCTTTCGCGGTGAGCCCGAGTGGGTAGAAACGCTGAAAAAACACGGCATCACACATCTGAATTTAGCCAATAACCACAGCATAGACCAAGGCCGCGAAGGACTGATGGATACAAGACAAAACATCATCGATGCGGGCATGACACCCATCGGGGCTGGCGCGAATATGACCGAGGCCGCAGAACCAATATTGTTAAGCAAAACGCCCAGGAATGTCTGGTTGGTACCATCGTTGCGCCTGGCACTCGAAAACTACGCGTATTTACCCGACAAGCCGTGCGTCAGCCAAGAACCGATGGACTCACTTTTGAATCGCGTCCACCGTTTACGCAAAGCCGATTCCACCGCCGTCATCATCGTGTCGTTGCACTGGGGCGGTGAACATACGATGCATCCCGTCAACAGCCAACGATGGGACGCGCGTCAAATTATCCGTGCTGGTACCGACGTGCTGGTTTGCCACCATACCCACACGTTGCAGGACGTCGAGGACATCAACGGCCACAGCGTATTTTACAGCATTGGCAACTTCATCTTCGATCAATCGAAACCTGAAAATACAAAGGCGTGCATTGTACGACTAAAAATCACTGCGGAAATGGTCACGACGGAGGCCATCCCGATAGAAATCAAGAATTGTGTGCCGCAAATCGTCCCT
>JAFPME010000002.1 GCA_017402445.1 Prevotella sp.
AGGAAGTGCTTCGTGCAGGGTGAAACACACTCCCCCCCCCTCGGGGGCAGGAGAAGGGGCGGTGACATCAATCAAAAACAATAAATAAAGTGAGTTCGAAGAATCAACCGTCTTTGTTTTGAATTCGTCGAACTCACGTTATATTAAGTATGCCTTTTGGGGGAATTATGCCTGAAGGGTGAACCTGACAGTCAGGCCGCCACCAGGAGTAGGAATGGCCGTTACGGTGCCTCCGTGGACGGTTACGGTATTCTTGACGATGGCGAGGCCGAGACCGGTGCCATCAATGATGCGGAGTTTACAGGCAACGTCCTCATGCTGCTCCGTGGAGCTATGAACTTTGTGAAGTCAAACGCCAAGAGAGGCTGGGAGAAACTGCCTGATGGTCGAAAGAACAAGCCAGAGTATGCGGAACGTGCAGTTTTTGAAACAATGGTAAACCATTTCATCCATCGCGACTACTCTGTGATGGGCGGTGAGGTTCATCTTGACATATAAGATGACCGCCTCACTGTCACATCTTCAGGAGGAATGTACAATGGTATGCTGATATAGGATTTGGACATCAAAGATGTGTCTTCTGAAAGGCGCAATCCCATTCTCGCAAACGTGATGGCTCAGCTTGACTACATGGAGAAGCGAGGCAGTAGATTCACACGCATCTGCAATGAGACCTAAGCCTTGGAAGGATATAAGGACGAGTTGAAGCCTGTGTTCAAATCAACTCCGATTCAATTCCAGACCATCATCTTTGCCACTACCGACACCCCGAATGTCGGAAACCATGACGGAGATATGACGGAGACGAAACTCACTGAGCGTCAGCATAAAAAACTGAATCTCATCAAAGAGTCTCCGACAATCACAGGCCGACAAATGTCGGAGACTTTGTCGGTGAGCCAACGCACCATCGAACGTGATCTTTCCGCCTTGCAAAAGCTTGGCGTTCTGAAGCGTGAAGGCAAAGACAATGATAGTATGTGGATAGTCAATAGCAGATATATTTAACTATTGCTGTCTGCTAAAATGTGTACCTTTATTCATGTTATTGAAGTTTTGCGGTAAAACCAAAGGTAATAAAAAAAGGCTGGAACCCATGCGAGGGCTTCAGCCTTTTTTTATATTGAGCAAAGTATTTTTAGCGGACTGCAATCATTGTTTACGCTTAATTCTTCAGGCGGAACTTCGCGAAGAGTGGGAAGTGGTCGCCCAGAGGCTCGTCGCCACCGTCCTTATAGTAGGCTCTGGTCTGCTTGCTGTTGTCGTACTCGCAGCTGAGCAGCTCCACGCTGTGGCCTCCTGTGGGGTTGATGTAGAGGATCTTGTCGGGCATCTCGCCACGGATAGTCCATCCCAGATAGTCGCCGTCGTCCGCAATCTTCGTATCTTTTTCCAACTCCGGATATACACCGCCTTTGCACTTCTCGATCCAGGCATCCCCGCAGGTGGCACGGCCAGAGGCGTTGATGGCGTCGATAAACACGGACTTCATGTTGTCGCGGCAGTAATAGGTGTTGAAGTCGCCGATGACGATCACAGGGCGCTCGTCGAGCTTCGACATGATGTGCTGCTTGAGCTGAATCCACTGCTTGCTGCGGCAGTCGCGGTCCAGAGAGTCAGTGCCTCCCACCTCATCCCAGCGCTCGCTGGCTTCCATGTGCATGTTGTAGACCACGAGCTGGAAACCGTCGGTGGTGGTCACCTCGTAGCGGCGGAAACCCTTGGTGGCAGCCTCGTCGCGGCAGTGGTCGTCGTAGCCGTAGCGGTTGTTCCAGCGGACGCTGTCCGTGCGGACGGTCTTCAGATGACTCTGCCACCAGGCCTTACAGCCGTCGGTGTGGAACACAAAAGGAAGAACGCCGTCATTGAAAAGATTGTTGGCAGACATGCCACCGGCCCAGTTGTCGTGATCGTAGTTGGCCGTAAGGCAGCGACCCAGTTCCTTGTCAAAGTCGAAGTTCTCCTGCACGCCGATGAAGTCGAAGTTGTGGTCGGCCAGATAGCGGCTGATGACCGGGGTGTACTTCGTGTCGGGACCGTCGTTGTTAACGAAATCGTATGCGGGCAGACCGTCAACATTGAGGGTACAGATGGAGAAGAGCGAAGCATCGATGGTGCCCGGCGTGCGGTAGTTCTGGTTGATAAGTGCCTCGACGAGCTCCAGTCCGCTGGTCTCGTAGTTGTCACCTCCGTTGTAGGCAGGCGACTGCTCCATGCCGGCAAAGTCCATCATGATGATGCCTGTGGAAGCATTATGGAGCGGATTCTTCAGATAGTCGATCACGAGTCGGTTGGTGCGTGAGGCATTCTCGCGGTAGTGGTTAGAGCTTACCAAGCCCTGATAGCCTGCCGTGTAATTGAACACCCAAGCCGGAGTCGCTGTCGTAAGGTCGCGTGCTGCCGTGGCATCGAGCATCTTGCGGATAGCCTCGTCCTTACCCGTCAGGTCAGAGCCGACAGAGTAGTAGTCCTGAGTCCAGAGGGGTGTCGACTGGCCGTCGGTGCCCTTGATGGTGCCGTTCTGCTGGCGGTCGAAGTTCTTGTTGCTGCTCCATCCTTTAAGGAATCCCCCGACTGTCAGGCCGTCGCAGTCGTCGCGCAGGAGCAGCAGCACATGTCCGCGCATCTCGCCCACGGTGAGACGGGGCGCAAAGTCGGCGAAGAGTCCGCTCAGCTCGCTGTCGCCCGTCAGTGCGGCAAACTGCTTTGCCCAGGCGTTCATGTCGCGGGTTTCTGTCACATTGGAGGTTACGATACAGAACTCCGTGGGGTTCTCTCTCAGGAAGTCGCGCATCTTGATGAAGAAGTCTTTCACCAGCAGCTCGGTCTGCATCACGCCGTGACAGCAGCGCAGCTCGTATCTGGCGTTGCGGGTGCTCAACACAAGCTCAGGACGCAGGTCGAACACGCGCACTCCCACCTTCAGCTGCTCGTCGATGGTCAAGTCCTGAGTCGTTGCCGTCGACCTGCCGATCTGTGAGGCCAGATGCCAGCCCTCAGCGGTGCAGGCGTCGTGTGTGCCGGGCAGCGAGAGGTCGGCCACGAGTCGGCTGTCACTGAGCGCAGCCATCCACTGGCTGTTGTCAACGTTCGGCTTAAAGGCGTCGATGGCTGAGCCGCCACCTCGGGTCATGGCCATCTCCGACTCGTCCGTCACGTCGGTACGGTCCGTCATGTCGTCGTCTGAGCATGATGCGAATGAAACACTAACTGCGGTAAGCATGCTCATGAGCACTGTCTTTACCAGGAATGAATTCTTTTTCATTGTTCTTTTTTTTATTTTTATGGTTTATACTTTGTTTTCTTTTTGAGCTAAAGCCCGAAACCGCTTCCGCTCGAAATAGCTCGTTTTTTTCGGCTCTTTGTTCGCTTAATCGCGGTTTTGACGATGCAAGGACAGTGCAAACCGAAGGCAGAGAGCTCGCTCTTTGCTGAGGTGCAGCCTGTTCTCGCGATTTCTGATTGCAAAGGTATGGCGATTTCCACCACTGTCCAACGAAATGCATGATTTCCACCAGAGAAGCCTATGGCGCATATACGAAATTTGCGGCAGAAATGGCAATGCTTGCCATAACTGTCGCAAAAATCTTCACTTTTACTTCTTACTTCTTACCTCTTACTTCTTACTTCTTACCTCTTACTACTTACCTTCCCCTCTCCTTCGGTGAGGGTCGGGGTGGGACTTCACTCAGCCCAGTTCATGGTCAGCTCATTGAGATCCAAGAAATCGCCGCCCCAGTTGGCACCCACCTCGAAACGGTAGGTATTGTAGTAGCCCTGCTTGTCGGAGGGGATGTTGAAGGTCATTTCCGTTTTCGGGCCACTGGGCATGGTGATGCCGTCCTGCATGTAGATCTCTATCCACTCGCCCTGGTTGTCGTTGCGGGCGAAGAGGCGGATGTCGCGCGGTTTCTTGTTCTCTCCGGTATCGCTGGAGGTCAGGGTGAAGCTCTTGGCCTTCATCTTGCCGTAGGTCTTGAACTCGGCAAACCAGCAGTGGTGGTCCATGCCCTTAGCAACGGTCAGGGTGTATTCGGTCAAAAACGGTTTGTTATTTCTGTTCGACTCATGGCTTGCCCACTTCGTCTTCTTGTCTCCATCGATGAGGCGTGAGAATGAACACAGGGGGTGGTCCTCATTAGTGTCAGTAGTATACCATTTATCATCCTCATACATGGTAGCCGTATATCTAGGTGAGCCAGTAGTAGCGATAAGTGTGGTGCGGATCCAGTGGTTCAGCTTGCCGATGTGTGCCACCTGCTCGTTGAAGAGGTTCTCCACGTAGTGGCCGGGCATTCCAATCTTGCGATCCTTGAGTTGGTTGTAGTAGTTCTCCACCTGCATGGCGTCTATGTCCTTAATCTCCGGCAGGTATGCTCGTGAGAGCACGATGGTCTTGCCGCTGTCAAGCTTAATCTTCACAGTCACGGTCACCTCGTAGGTAGGCAGGTAGTAGTTGTTCCAATAGTCGTTAGACTGTGCCCTGAGGCCTACGGGCTCAATCAGGTAGTCGTCGTCGCCGCCGCCGATGCAGCCCACTTCCCAGCCATCCACAGGGTCGGCACTGAACTGATGCACGCCGCGTCCGTAGGCATTGAACGGAGCGTCACATATAGGACGGTTGGTAAATTGGTAGGTGTTCGTGTTGATATGGTGCTTTGCACTCTTAAGCTTTTGTGCAGTGCGATACTGGTCATAGCGGCTGAAACTGGTGCCCTTGCGCACGCCGCAGACAGCCGTCACCTGTGCACTATTAATCTCGTCGGCCGTGAACACCTGGGGGTTCAGCGACACTTTCACGCTGCTGGGGTCGAAGAAGCATACTAGTCCGTGCCAGGGCTTTCCGCTTTTCTCACCCCCGGCACTTCCCGCATTTGCGTCATAGAAACCGCCAAAGGGACTCTCCACAGGTCCGAAAATCTGGGTATTATAATACTGATTTTTATGTTGATTAGTATACTCTTCTACCCATTGTGACTTCCAGTTTGTCTCGGCATCGGTGCAATACACCACGGGAGCCGTCTCCAGGTTCCACACGCCCTGTCCGAAGGTGTTGTCCTTGAAGTCGAAACTGCCGATTTTCAAGCTTGCTGCGGGCATCTCGTCGAAGATTGCACCTGTGCTTGACTGTCCGCTGGTGGTAATTTTGCCGCTCATGTCGAGGTGGATGTCACCCTCGTAGCCCTTCTGTTTCGATCCGATACCCGCAATCTCGCAGCCCGTCTTGGCCAGATCGACACCGCTGGATATGGCTTCTGCCACTTTACCTTCGGCACACTTCCCGACGAAGTCGGCTGCCTTGCCTATCACGTCGAGCCCCTTCAGTATCGCGCCTGCCACCTCGCCGTCGGACGATGACTGATACTCCTCCATCTTGATGTTGCCATCGGCAACAGCCTTCAGGGCACTGCTGAAGTCATAGTCTGTCGTCTCATAGCCCAGCGGATTCAGGCTCATCATCACGTCGCTCGCGGCGGTCTTCGTCGCGTCTGCACCTGGGTTATAGACAGAGAGGTCGATGTCGAAGGACCACCATCCCTCGTTGGGCTGGATACTGCCGTTGGGGTTGCTCCATGCCGTCTTGTTCATCATCGGGGTGACGGTCTTGCTTAATCTGTCACTCATGTTGAGCACTCGCTTGCTGTTTTCTACCATGCCCACTTTGTCCTTCGGCAGCGCATAGCCGAACACGGAGTGGGCTGCGAGCTTGTCGCCCAGGGAGTATCCCCACAGGTAGTTCGTCTTGTTTATCTTTCCAGGCTTCAGGTAGGTCATGATGCGGAGTATGCCGCGATACTTGTGGTAGAAGCCCAGGTAGTTACCGTTCCTGGTGCCCTCGTTGCCGCACTGCATCATCACCAGTTTCCACTCCGGGTCTTCCTTCAGGTCGTCGATGACGCTTTGGGGGATGTAGGATGTGCATGAGCTGGTGGTCCAGGGCAAGTTCACCAGCTGATAGCCCTGCTTGCTGGGGTTCCCGCTTTCGTCTGTTACCTTGAAGGTCTTGGCCTCCTGGTTGCCGGTGAAGATGAACACAGCGCCCTCACCCCGCCAGTCCTGACGGTTGAAGGCCTTACATGGGGTACCGTTGATTTCTACTTCGTGGTCGTTGAGGTTGTAGTCCGAATCGTAAACGACACGGGTCATGGCTTTCTCCGTCTGTGGAGCCATGTCGAGTTCGTCACTGCACGATGTGAAACCAGTGAAAGTTGCTGCGGTAAGCATGCTCATGAGCACGGTCTTTACCAGAAATGAATTCTTTTTCATTGTTCTTTTTTTATTTATATGGTTTATACTTTGTTTTTTTGAGCTAAAGCCCGAAACCGCTTCCGCTCGAAATAGCTCGAAATTCTTTCGGCTCTTTACTCGCTTAATCGCGGTTTTGACGATGCAAGGACAGTGCAAACCGAAGGCAGAGAGCTCGCTCTTTGCTGAGGTGCAGCCTGTTCTCGCGATTTCTGATTGCAAAGGTATGGCGATTTCCGGCACAAAAAGCAAAAAGGAATGATTTCCGGCAGAGAAGCCTATGGCGCATATACGATATTTGCGGCAGAAATGGCAAACCTTGCCATAACTGTCGCAAATCACTATTCATTCCCGCTGCCGACGAATACAATTAAGGCTGGCACATTGTGAAGTGCCAGCCTTAATTGTATCAGAACACCACGACGATCAATTTGCAGCAGTGAGGTATTTGGCTCTGAGCAGATTCTGTTCTTCCTTGGAGAATCCGAGTTGTTTTTCCAGGTATTGCTCCATGGAGCCGTATTGCTGGTCTATCAGGTCGAGGGTAGCCTCGAAGTTCGCAGTGCTCACGCCCACCATGGCCTGTATGAAATCTACGGCAGCCGCGCCGCCCTCCTTGTCGCGTACCAGTGCAGAGAGTGCCTCCACCTGATTGGCATAGCTCAGGTTAGACATGTCGAAGTCCTCGACGATGACCTGCCTGCTGGCACCGAGGGCAGCCAGGAGGAGTGCCGAACCCCATCCGCAGCGGTCTTTGCCCTCAGAGCAGTGCCACAGCACGCCGCCTTTTGCAGCCAGCACGCCACGCAGGAACTTGCCGTAGTTGGCCTGCGACTGCGGGTCGGTCACAATGGCCGGATAGAGCTGCTTGACCATCTCCTGCACCTGGGGGTCGAAGGCATACTTCAAGAGCACGTCCACCACGCCGGGGGTGGATAACTGTCCTGAGCCCGCACCGAACGCTTCCTGAGCTTCTATGAGCTTCTGGGGCATCGTGGAGACCTGGGTGTAGGTTACACCGCTGATGACTCGGTCGGAGGCTTCGGAAATTTCCAGGTCGAAGCGGAAGTCAAAGACATCGCTGAGGTGATACCGGTCTTGGAGGATGGCCACGACGGCATCGGTGGCTTTCGCCAGTTTGCCACTCCGCACGAGCTTGTCGAAACATACGGTGCGTCCGTCTTGCATGACGAGTCCGCCCATGTCGCGTCCGTTATCCACACCTTCGAAGTTGATGACGCGCTGGTTTATGTCGGCGACGTGCTGTCTTGTGGGGGCGGGGGAAACGGGCTCGTAGGCAATATCATCGTCGTTGCTGCAGAATGTAAAACCAGTGAAAGTTACTGCGGTAAGCATGCTTATGAGCACTGTCTTTATCAAAAATGATTTCTTTGTCATAATCTTATTTTTTTTAATTGTTATACTTGTTTTGTCTGATTGACGATGCAAAGGCACGGTGATTTTGGCCCCTCTCCAACAAAAAAGATGATTTCCACCTCAAGAGCCTATGGCGCATATACGAAATTTGCGGCAGAAACGAGAAACCTTGCCATAACTGTCGCAAAACCTTTCACATGACTTTGACATCGTTTACCATTGCCATTCCAGCCACCATACCCCGCCAACGCTCCCTCCATAACCTGCAATATCACTTATTTTGGTGCGCAATCTAATTGAAATTGCCACGCAAAACAATTGATATTCCTGCGCAAAACAATTGATTTGGCAGAAAGAGAAGGCCCAAGCGACAATCGAGAACGGCTTTTCTGTCCGCTCTGAAGCTATGTCCCGGTGCGCTAAGGCAGAAAAGAATGCTTTCCGACTGTGAAGCGTTTGGCGTATATATACGAAAATTGCGGCAGCAATGGCAATGCATGCCACTACTGCCGCAAAGGGAGATGGAGACTGACGACGAGAGTTCTATTTCTTTACTGTGGGCTTGTGGAGCATGGGGGTGTGCTCGAATGCATCGTCGGCCATCTCGGTGTGGTACTCAAACTGATAAGGACAGACCGACGACAGACTGGAACAGTCGGCGAAGGCCTTCTTGCCGATCTTGCGGATGCCGATGGGAATGTTTATGCTGACGAGGCTGACACAGTAGCGGAAGGCTTCGTCGGCAATCGACTGCAGCTGGAGGGGGAAGCTGACCGACGACAGAGTGGTGCAGCCGCTGAAAGCCTCGCGGCCGATGGTGGTCAGGTGCTTGCCGAGAGTGGCCGTTATAAGGTTGCCGCAGCCCTTGAAGGCACGAACATAGTCGGCTGTCTTGCCGTCGCCAGCGTCGCTCACGGCGGTGCCCGTAGCATTGTAGCAAGCATACCAGACTCCCGAGAGCGGGTGGACGGCCGATTTCGCCTCTGTCGGAGTGACTTCCGCATAGTCGGCCAGCAGGTCATCGTCGTCTGAGCAAGATGTCATGGCTATCATAGTGCCAAGAACCATTGCTGATAAACACTTTACC
This sequence comes from Prevotella sp., assembly GCA_017402445.1. Classification (GTDB taxonomy): domain Bacteria; phylum Bacteroidota; class Bacteroidia; order Bacteroidales; family Bacteroidaceae; genus Prevotella. Next base: position 8,711 of record JAFPME010000002.1, read on the forward strand.
TGCATCATCTTTTTCTGATTGCTTTTATTTAATAAACGATGCTTCGGAAGAGTGGTAGCTGTCTTCTACGAATCCGCCACCGATGCTTGTCACGCGGCTGAAGTCTTCAACCAGTGTCATTGTCAAACTCACCAGGGTAACGATGCTCATGAGCACCTGCTTTACCATCTTTTTTGTCATTGCCTTCATCTTTTTATTTGTTTTGTTTATACTTTGTTTCTTTTTGAGCTAAAGCCCGAAACCGCTTCCGCTCGAAATAGCTCGAAATTCATTCGGCTCTTTGCTCGCTTAATCGCGGTTTTGACGATGCAAAGGTATGGCGATTTCCAGCACAAAAAGCAAAAAGGGATGATTTCCGGCAGAGAAGCATGTGGCGCATATACGAAAATTGCGGCAGAAATGGCGAGGCTTGCCATAACTGTCGCAAATGGAACGAAAAAAAATACGGGATTGCTAAAAATTGTAGGTCAGCCCGGCGAGAAACAAGCGCCTCTGCTGGGGCAGGTTGTAACCGACGCTGTTTCCTGTCTGCCAATATTCCTTTCCGAGGAGGTTGTGAATGCTGACATTCACCCCCAGATTCCTCCAGTTCCAGCTGGCACCCATGTCGAACGTCAGCGCGCCGGGAACCTTGGGATAACCGTCGAGCAATGTATAGTAGCATGGGTAGCTATTGTATGTCAGATACCTTCGGCCGAGATAGTGGGCATTGGCATGAAGCCGAAGCGAGGGCAGCAACTGATAGGCCACCGTGGCACTGGCCGAGGACTGGGGGTCTCCCCGCGTGATATAGTCGCTTTGCGACATTTCATAGTAGATGACATTCTCCAAGATGCGCTTCCATGAGGCCTGTGCCTGCATCCAGAGTTTCCCGATTGCGTAGTCAGCGCTGATTTCCATGCCTATGCTTTTCATCATCCCCGTGTTTCTGTTATATGACGCCAGAATCATGTTTTCCGACTTATTGTGATAGAAATTGACCTCGGCGTTGAGCCCCTTGACGAGCCGTCTGCACCACAGCGTGAACTGCCAGCAGCGACTGTATTCCGGCATGACAGTTTCTGATTCTTCTTCACTTGAAGTTAAGATCCTGTTCTTGAAAGCCTCATCGACGAACGAAGTGGAATAGCAGAGCTTAGCGCCCCACCGGGGCTGCATGAAGATGAGTGCCATACGCGGCGACAGCTCGCTGTTCGTCTTTCCTGTACTTCGCTCCACATGGTCGTAGCGCACTCCCACGTTCGCAATGAGCGAGCCCCAACGGTGCTTCACCTGCAAGAATGAACTGAAAGTCTTCTCGTGCTGTTCCTGGTTTCTCCAGTCCGACGTCGATTCTATGATCCTGCTGTAGTTGCCACCCCAATAGTACTGAAAGTCGCTGAAAGTGAACCTTGCCGACTGCAGGCCGAAGGTGACGGTGCCCTGATGGCTGCCGGCTGCGGCGTAGCTCCATGCCCCTTTCAGGCTTGCCGTGAGATTGCTGCTGCTCCATCCTCGGTATTCGAAGTGTCCTTGCGCAATCTGCACGACTTCGTAAGTCTCTTCGTTGTAGAATGGTATGTAGGGTATGGTGACACTGTCTCCCTGGGAGTTGTAGGTCATGTCCTTGCTCACATCGTAATCAATGTCTGCCGTCAGTGCCCATGGTCCTTTCTGGTAGTCGTATGACAGTGAGGTGTGGTGGCTGGCGAGGCTGATGCCTGGCTTGTTGCCGTTGATGCTGGGGAATTGGCGGTAGTCGAATGGCAGATAGCCAACATATCTGAAGGGCATAACATAGTTCGAGGAGTGGGTGTTGTGCATGAAGGTCAGCCCCTTCCATCTCGCTATGGCTCCGAAGTCCATGGCAGGCTTGTGGTTATATGTCCCTGTCCTAATGTCGCCGCACCACTGACTGCGATTTAAGTTTGGGTTAAATAATACCATTTCGTAATACGACTTCTCCCCATCAGTCTTATAGACGTTTGCCCAAGCCATGATGTCGAGGTAGGGCAGGCTCTTGCCGAAGAGAGCCGAGGCTTTCAGTTGGCCGTGGTTGCCGGCGGCAGCACCCAGCTGCAAGCCGTCGATGTCGCCGCCGGTCTTGGTGATGATGTTCACCACGCCTGCGTAAGCCGAACCACCATAGAGGCTGGATGCGGGGCCTCGCACCACCTCTATGCGCTTCACCTTGGAGAGGCTCATCGAGTAGTCCATTCGCCCCACGTTGGTGCTGTAGTCGTTCAGGCGGTGGCCGTTGAGCATGATGAGAATCTTGTCCTGAGCCTCGCTAAAAGCACCTCGCACGATCACTGTCGGCTCTACACTCTCGTTGGGCACCATGCCCGGCACGTAGTTGGTGAGCAGCTCGCGCAGGTCGCGGGCCCCGCAGTCGCGGATCATCTCCTCGGTGATGAGCGTCACGGGCAGGGGGGCCTCCTCGATGGTCTCCGCCTGGCTCGACGCGGTGGTGACGGTGGCCGTCATGGCGGCCTTGATGCGGCCCACGATGTCGGCAAACTCCGGCGGGTCTTGCGACGACACGGTGTAGTAGGGATTCTGCTTCAGCAGCATCTCGGCATATTGCTCGGTCTGTTTGATGTCGAAGTTCTCTAAATAGGTGAGGGCGATGAGACGTAGGGCGTTCTGGCGCAGGTTGCCCTGGAAGGCCTTGAGGTGATGCATCAGCGAGTCGCGGGCCTGCTCTGTGCGCCCCGTCTGGAAGTCTCTCTCTGCCTGGACATACACATTGCGCGCGCGGGAGTCGTCCTGCGCATGGGCTGTGCCGACGCAAAGGATGGCTATATATATAAATAGGTAGAGGCTTTTTCTCATGGCACGATGGGGATGGTGATGGTGAAGGTGGTTCCCTCGCCCTCGGTGGAGGTGAAGCTTATCTGTCCGTGGTGCTTGTGCTCGACGATATGGCGCGTGATGCCCATCCCGAGTCCTGTTCCCTGACCGATGGGCTTGGTGGTGAAAAAGTTTTCGAACAGGCGGCGTTTCACCTCGTCGCTCATGCCGGTGCCGTTGTCGGCAATGGTAATGACAAGACTTCCGGCGGGGGCGGCGACGCTGATGCTGATTTCCGGGGAATAGCCGTCGCCCGCTTGCTGCGACTTCATCCACACGGCATAGCAGGCATTGCTGACCACGTTCAGCACGGCGCGGCTGAGATCCTGCGGGATGACCTTCACGAGAGGCATGTCCGTCTGGTACTGCTCGCTGATGGCGACATTGAAACCCGGATGACTGGCTCGCATAGCGTGATACGAAAGGCTGACGTATTCCTTGACGATGCGGCACACATCTGAAGGCACGAACACCTCGTCGCCCCGGCGCGAGACGAGCAGGATGCCCTGTATGATGCTGTTGGCCCGCTGGCCGCTCTCGGCTATCAGCTTCATGTTCTGCCTCAAGTTGTCCATGGTTTCGGAGAGGTCGGCGCCGTCGGCTTCGTCGAAACGGTCGGCATAACGGCTCAGGATGTCCGTCAGGTCATCGACAAGCTGGTCTGACAGGCGCGAGAAATTGATGACGAAATTCAGTGGGTTCTGCAACTCATGGGCAATGCCGGCACTGAGCATCCCGAGCGATGCCAGGCGCTCCTGCTCCTGCAGTTGTTGCTTCAGTTTTTCAATCTCAGTCATGGCGATGTGCTTTTGGGTAAATGGATGGTAAACTCGGCGTATTCATCCTGAACGGACGCCACGCTGATGTCGCCACCGTGGTTCTGAATGATTTCGCGGCTCAGATACAGGCCCACGCCTGCCGCCTCGCCCGTGGTCTTGGTGGTGAAGAATGGATCGAAAATCTTGTTGAGTATAGTCGCCTCGATGCCGATGCCGTTGTCGCGAATCTTAACGACATATTGGTCGCCCTCAACATTGGCCGTGAGCGTCACCACGGGGGAGAACGAAACTTTCTTTGCCTTTCTCACAATGGCATAAACGGCATTGTCGAGCATATTCATGATGGCTTTGGTGAGCATTCCGGGGTTGCCGCGGAGGGGCAGGACACTGTCGGGCAAAGCGAAGCGGGTCTGGATATGATACTGGTCTATCTCTTGGGCGAAGTAGTGGCCGAGCAGTCTTTCGCTCTGCTGGAGCAGGGGCAGCAGGTCGGTATCGGTGTAGCCGCCGCTGCGGTCTTTCAGCATTTCTTCCATTGCCTTGAGCGTGCGGCTGGTGCTTTGGCCGAAATGGTCTACCGAGTTCAGGTTTTCTGTCAGCATGCCAATCAGCTCCTCCGTATCCTCATAGTCAGCCTCACTGATGTTCGCCTTGTTGTTCACGATGTCGGTTTTGAGGTCGTCCAGCAGACCGACAGACATCTTCGAGAAGTTGATGATGTAGTTCATCGGGTTCTGGATGCGGTCGATGAGTCCCTCTGTCAGTTTACCCACACTGGCCATCTTCTCCTGACGTATCAGCTCATCTTGGGCGTTGCTCAGGTCGTCGAGGGCTTTCTCCAGGCTCTTTGACTTTTCCTCTATCTCGTCGCGTTGTTTGACAATCTCCGACGTGCGTTCCTCGACAGTGCGCTCAAGTTTCAACTTGTCTCTCTGCAATCGTTTCAGACGATAACGGAACAACAGATAGACAAGATATGCGAAGGCAAGGAAATAGAGCACCACCATATACCAGCGCATCGGCAGCGGGTAATCAATTCGGAAACTGACAGAAGCCACCTCAGAGAGTTCACCATTAGCCAGCCTGGCTTGAACGCTGAGGGTGAACGAGCCGGAGGGGAGATTCAGAAATTCCACGTCGCGCTTGGGGCTCCAGGCACTCCACTGGTCGTTGTTCAGCCGATACCGGAAGAGAGTCTGACCCGTCAGCGGGGCATAATCGAGCGCATAAAAGAAATGCAAGTTTCCACAGTCGCTGTCCAAACGAGGCAGCGACTCTGGCATGACGCCATACCCTCCCCACAGCACACTGTCGCCGCTGATGACAATGGAGCGGAAACGGAGGGTGCGAGAAGCAGAAAGACGGGAAAGGTCTTTCTTCCCAGTATCAACTACGGTGAGCATCTCGTCGCCTCCGACCCACACCTGACTGCCATGTTGATACTGTGCCGTCACCTTCATATCACTGATGGGCGTGTACAGAAAATCAGGTAATTCGGCGAGGGGGGTACTGGGTTTGCCGGGATCGGTGCCACGTGATTCGCCGTGAACGTTCTTCAGCCAGAGGCCGCCGTGAGCGTCTTTTCGGATTTCGGTTACCAACGGTAGATCATTGTATTTCTGACCGTTGGCCATTGACCACCGGCCACCCGCCATCGCATAAAGATACACACCGTCGGGTTCAGCGGCATACATCCTGTTGCCGTCAACCAGCAGGGCTGTTGTGGATTTCGATGTCAGGCGGCTGACACCTCCCGCAGCAGAAATTCTGTAGATACCACTGGATGTGGCTGCGAGCAGTCCGTCGTCACTCTGACACAGTGCCCAGCAGATATTGTCTATCTCGGGCATACGCCTGCAGAGACTTTGACCGTGATTCTGGCGTAAACCGACGCTGTAAAGGCCATTGGTGCCGCCAGCGTAGATGCTGTTGCCATAGGCTGCGATGGCCTGCACTTCTCCCTGAAGGCCGTCTTTGGGCAGAATGTAGGTGTAAACAGGCGGCAACTCGATAGCGAAGATGCCGTGCCCCGTTGCCCCCCAGAGTATTCCATGACCATCATAAGCCACACTGGCCACTTGGTTTGAGCAGAGCCCGCTGGCTTCGGTTATGACATAGATCTCACGGCCTTGATCATCGCTGACCGTCAGACCATGATTCTTATTGATATGTACCCGAAGTCCGCCATCAAGCGGCGTTGGCTGGGTGGCAGTTTCCAGAACCACATCGCCGGGATTTCCCTCCAAAGCCTCAGCCGACGCCACATCAAGATCAACACTGGCCTGGAAGTTCACGTTCAGACGTTTCTCTTGTGATATGCTACCGTCTTGCTGCACTTGATAGAGGTTATTGTCGCTTGCCACGAACTTCAGCACCCCCCTGTCCTCAAAGATATTCATCACCTCGCCTTTGAAGCTGCCCTTGCCTGTCTGCTGCATGGCCAACTGTCCGTTGGGAAGTTTCTGAAGACGGGCAATGAAGTTGTTGCCTCCTACCCAAATGGTGTTCTTGCGGTCGCGAAAGAGCACGGTGGCACGCTTCAGGTTGGGGGTATGAATCATTCGCCATTGGCTGCGGTCGTAATAGAGCAATCCCTCAAAGTTGGCCACGAACACGGTACCGTCGTCACCAATCTCCACATCGAAATTGCGGTTGTGTCCTCCATACTCTTCCGCCGTAAAGTTGCGGATGAGTGGCAGGCCCTGGGCAAAAGAAAGAATGGGTGATAAAAGACAAACGATAAGCAAGAGGAACGTTGAGTGATAAAACATTCCTGCCACCTTGCACAGTCTTTTATGTAATCCTATAACCATAAACTCACCTAATTCCCTCTAATCATTTCCCGATAAGGAATTCCCTTCCCCACATAATAGTTCCATTCCTCTCTGGTGAAGTTGCGCTTCACGCTCTTGCGGAGGCGTTGTGCTATTTGGGGCAGGGATATCAGGTATCGGGTGACGATGCCGTTATAATCGCCAGTCAAGATGTAATCCTTGTCGATGCTGAAGGTGAAGCAGGTAAGCCAACTGTCTGTCTGAAACAGCGTGATGGGTTTTATCTGCGCGACACCCGTCATCCAGAACAGCAATTTGCCGTCGTGACTGGAGGAATAGAGCTGACGGCCGTTGAATTCCAACTGTGTCACCTTCGACAGATGGCCGGAGAGTTTGAGCGTCTTACCGTTCCCATTGTCCAGCCAGATATTGCCGTCGGACGTGCCGTAAGCTTTCTGCCGGCCATCCTTGCTGCAGGCAAAAGCTGTGAGCTGCCCTGACACAGGAATCTTTGTGCTCGTCATGCGGTCAAGGCTGTTCACAAGATGCATGCGCCCGCGATTGTCGAACAGCAGAGGCCTGCGGCCGTCTGTCCCTGTGCAGATGACGCTGAAATCGAGACGACGTGTGCCGATCACCCTGCCGGTGGCAACATCGAACAGCGCAACGCTGTTCTCGCCTACGATGAGCAGCTGCTGTCCGTCGTTCATGGGCTCTATACTGAAGGGTTTGCTGACTTTTTCCAAAAATATCTCACGCGTCTGGCCGCCGTCAGCGAATACCAAGTGTCCGGTATGACTGATGGCATAACTTTTCCCGTTATTCGCGGCATAGACCTTGCGGAAGGTGTAGCTTCGGTTGTCCGCCACTCGTGTGGTTTGCAGCTGGTTGCCATGTATTTTGTGAACTTTGAATTCACCGTAAGTGCCCACCGTCAGCAGGCTCCCGTCTTGCGGATTAATGGCCATACCCGAAATCCTGCCGTTGTGGATGCTCCAGTAGTGGCGGCCTCCTGCTGCCTGCGTCAATGCCTGAAACACCGACGGGGTGTATGGGTCGCCGCCATAGTCGCTCGTAAATAAATATGAAACGTATGCCAACATGTTACCCAGCTCGGTATCGCCACTCCGGGAGATGGCATACGACTGCGATCCGAGCGTACGGGCCAGCGAAATATAGTTCAGCGTGTCGGCCACCATCTTGGCATGCTCTGCCACCGAGCGCTGATGTTCAGCCACTGAACGCTGGTGTTCTGCCAACTGATAAGACTCCATTGCCTCTGCGGCCGAGGCTTCAGCGGCCGCCTGTGCCTCGAGAGCCTTTTTTCTCTCGGCTTCCGACCGGAGCGTCATCTCATGTGCTATCTCAGACTGACGTATGGCCTCGCGGCTACGTTCTGCTGAGAGAACCTGCTGACCGTAGGCGATTCTCTCCATCTGCTGGCTGACAGCCTCGTTTACGGAAGCCTGTTCTTCCTGTTTCCGCAATGTGCCGAGTTGCGACTCCAGCTCTTTTATGCGCTCTCCGTCGCTTTGTCGAATATAGAGTGCCGCTGCCACCAAAGCCAGTAGCAGAACGCCCAAGCACCCTATCATGACGTTCTTACTATTCATTCCTTCTCATAACCAATATGGTGATGTCGTCGTGCTGTTCGGCACCTTCCACGAAACCGGCAATTCCAGCTCTGACGGATTCTATGATCTGACGGCAGCTCTTCCCTCTCTCGTTGACAAGGATGCTGTCAAGCCGCTCATTGCCGAACTCTTCTTTTGCGGCGTTCATGGCTTCCGTGACACCATCGGTAAACATCACCAGTGTGTCGCCCTGTTCCAACTGGGTGGTGTTTTCCCTATATTCCACACCGTCGAAGGCTCCCACCATGAGGTTCATCCTCTTCGGCAACACCTCGATGGTGCCGTTTGCCCGCAAGATGTGAGGCGGTAAATGTCCGGCATTGCAATAGTTCAGCAGACCCGTCTTGGTGTTGTAGATGGCATAGAACACAGTGACGAACATATCATCCACGGAGTAGGCTGCCAGCATCTGATTAGACGCCGCGATACACTCAGCAGCACTGACACCCTGCGAGCCTTTGGTACGGATGATCATCCGGCTCACTCCCATCATCATGGCTGCGGGAATTCCCTTTCCGCACACATCGGCTATCACCACCGCAATACGGTCGTCGTCGATACGGAAGAAGTCGTAGAAATCGCCGCCAACATCCTTGGCAGCCTCCATCGACGCATAGAGGTCCAACTTGTCGCTGTCCTCGGGGAAGGGTGGGAATTCTCTTGGCAGGAAATACTGCTGAATCTCGTTGGCCAGCGTCAGTTCCGTCATCAGCGACTCCAACTGTTTATGTTCACGCTGCGACTCACGCACGAAATGTATCTGGTTGACGGCCTTCTCAATCGTACGGTCTAAATCGTCCATGTCGATGGGTTTCGTGGCAAAGTCAAAGGCTCCGTTGTTCATCGCCTCGCGGATGTTCCTCATGTCGCCGTAGGCACTCACCATAATCACTTTCAGTGCGGGATTCTGCAACTCGTTCACCTTGGCCAGCAGCGTCAGCCCATCCATCTCCGGCATGTTGATGTCGCATAGGATAATCCCGATGTCGGGGTGATCCTGCAAAATGGCCAGCGCCTCGCGCCCATTTCGCGCAAAGAAATATTCATACTCGCCACTACGGATCTTACGCCTGAAATACTGTTTCAGGAGCAACTCAATATGAGACTCGTCGTCAACACTTAATATTTTTGTCGCTGCCATATTTTTCTGATTATGTTTGCAAAGATACAAATAAGTCAGAAAAAAGCAAAAAAAAATTACTGTTTTCGCTCATTTAGACTTTTCCGTTTACTTGGTCATAGGGACAGGGGGCTGCGGACTATCCCCGTTTCTTTGCATAAATGCTGTACAAGTTTCAAAAAAAAAGAGCCAAGTTGTTGAAAAATCAACCTCTTGGCTCTTTAAAGTCGGGATTACTGGACTCGAACCAGCGACCTCGCGCCCCCCAGACGTGTGCGCTACCAACTGCGCTAAATCCCGATTTCGGAGTGCAAAGGTAAGGTATTTTGGCGACATTTCCAAATTTTTTCTGAACTTTTTTGTGATTAAGATGTATTTTCATTACTTTTGCACCGAAAAAACAAGCATCTAAACCATAAAATATGAAAAAAATCATTTCGTTTTGCATGGCCTTCATGGTCATGATGGGAGCCAATGCATCGACAACGCTCCCCATGAAGGGTTCCGTCGTGAAGGCTTCCGACCCCAACATCGTTTATACGGGTCGCATCAGTTTTGCCAATCCCGACGCGCCCGCGTTTTCCTACCCAGGCACACAGATCATCGCCTGTTTCGAAGGCACGTCGCTGAAAATGTGGGCCAAGCCGATGAGCGGCTACTTCATGGCACAGATTGACAATGCCGAGCCTTTCAAGGTGAGTTTCAATGCGCCGAAGGACTCCGTCGTAACACTGGCCACCGCTCTTCCCGAAGCCATCCACACGGTCAGGGTAATGTATTGCGTGGAGGGAAACGAATACAAACCCGTCTTCCGCGGCTTCATTCTCGACAGCGGACGCCAGCTTGCCAAGGCCCCTGCCCTGCCCGAGCGCAAGATTGAGTTCATCGGCAACAGCATTACGTGCGGTTACGGAAACGAAAGCACGGTGGCCAACGATCCCTTTGAGTACGAAACCGAGAACCACTATTATACATACGCAGCGCTGACAGCCCGCAACCTCGACGCCCAACACTGGGTTGTCGCCCGCAGCGGCATCGGTGTCTACCGCAACTACAACGGTCCGAAGACAGGCAGCAGCGACAACATGCCCTCCCAATACGAGTACACTCTGTTCGATGACAAGTCTGAACGCTGGGACTTCAGCCGTTACACGCCCGACGTGGTGTGCATCAACCTCGGCACCAACGACCTGTCAACGAACAATTACGACGTGAAGCGCCTGCGTCAGGCTTACGTTCAGTTCATCAAAACCGTCCGTTCCCACTATCCGAAATCTAAAATTGTGATGCTCGTCGGCAGCATGCTCGTCGGAAAAGAACTTGAAATCGCGAAGAACACGCTCAACGACGTTGTGCAGGAACTGAAGAAAGAAGGAGACAAGGAGCTCTATCGTTTCGACTTCACGCCTCAAAACGGCGACTTGAAGTACGGTGCCAGCTGGCATCCGAGCCTTTGGCAGCACCAGAAGATGGCCGGTGAGCTTACGGCCTACCTCCGCACGCTGATGTCATGGTTCTGATTCATGGCTCAGAAGCGATAGTTCTGTCAAATTGATTCCCGGGAACCGTCCACAAGAACGCTTCCCGGGAATCAATTTTCATCCGGAAAGGAGATAAAGACAACTGTTATTCTTTGTCTGCTTTCTGGTCTTTTGTTTCCGTCGAGGCCGGTTTCGTCTCAATGGTCCGCACGGTCCGTGTCTTCACCACCTTTCCGCTCGTGCGCTCAGGGGGCGCCATCTGCAAATGCCCACTATTATTCTTTGCGGGCGACGATTCCAATTTCACCGTATCAACCTGGAAACGCTCCTCCGGTTTCACCTTGGGTGCCTTCTGCACGGTGCGTGTTGTCGTCACTTTCTTCACCGTACGCACCAGCGGTTCCTCTTGCGGACCACGGTAGGTGCTCACCTTTACAGTCTCGCCTGCTTTCTCGGTCGCCTTCGGCATCACCGTTGTTTGCTGGCCGTCGCTCTGCGTTTCATTCTGTTTGGCAGCCGCCTGACTCTTCACTGTAGCCTTCATCGGCTTGACCACCACTGACTGAGCATGACAGGTAGCGGCGCAAAGCAGACCAGCCACAGTCATCATCATCACTTTTTTCATCATCTTCTTCATTCCTTTCTTTGATAACCAACGGTGCAAAGGTAATAAAAATATCGCAAAATGGAAAAAAACTGCTTATAAAATGAAAAAAGGAATGCTATTCCACTTTTTTTTCGTAATTTTGCACCATTCTATCCACTGTACAAGGCAATGAAAAAAAGCGTCGCACAAATCTTGACGAACAAAGACGGAGGTAGGTATTTCTCGTTCGAAGTGCTGCCTCCACTGAAAGGAAACGGCACGGATGCCCTCTTCCGGACCATTGAAAAGTTGCGTGCATTCGAGCCCCAATACATCAATATCACCACACATCATTCCGAATACGTCTACAACGAGCTGCCCAACGGACAGTTCCAGCGCCAACGCATACGCCGTCGGCCGGGAACCGTTGCCATGGCGGCCGCCATTCAGCAGCGGTTCGGACTGCCGGTCATTCCGCACGTCATCTGCAGCGGCGTGACGGCTGAGGATATCGAGTACGAACTCATCGACCTTCAGTTCCTCGGCATCGAGAACATCCTGCTGCTGCGAGGCGACAAGGCCGCCGAAGACAAATCGTTCATCCCGACAGCGGGCGGACATGCGCACACCACGGACCTCATCAGGCAGGTGCAGCGTTTCAACGAAGGTTTCTTCAACGACGGAACGCCCATCAAGAACCCCGGTGCACGTTTCTCGTTCGGAGTGGCCTGCTATCCCGAGAAGCACGAAGAGGCCCCCAACCTTGACATGGACATGAAATGGCTGCTCGAGAAGCAGCGCCTCGGTGCCGAATACGCCGTGACGCAGCTCTTCTACGACAACCAGAAGTACTACGACTTCGTGGCGCGCGCCCGACAGATGGGTATCACCATCCCCATCGTACCGGGCCTCAAGCCCTTCGCTAAGCTGTCACAGCTGACCATGGTTCCGAAGACATTCCACTGCGACATACCCGAAGAACTGGCCCAACTCGTCGCCCGTGTGCACACCGACGAAGAGGCAAAGCGACTCGGAGTGGCCTGGTGCGTACGTCAATGCCGCGACCTCTACGACCACGGAGTGAACAACATCCATTTCTACACGGTATCGGCCGTCGATGCCGTCTGCGAAATCATGGAACAACTGAAGAACGACTGAATGGGATTCGAAGAAGTAATCGGACAGAAAGCCACCTGCGAACGGTTAGTAAAGATGGTCCGTGAAGACCGACTGCCGCATGCCCTCCTTCTCTGCGGGCCTCAGGGATGCGGTAAGATGGCTGTCGCCATGGCCTTTGCCTCCTACTTGCTGACGCTCGACGAAGCCCACCGCGACAACGCCGAGGCCATGCTTGCCAAATGGCAGCACCCCGATCTCCACTTCGCCTACCCCGTCATCCGGCCCTCAGGAACCGCTTCCGACCACAAAATGGTGAGCGACGACTTCGCAAAAGAGTGGAACGACCTGCTTACTTACGGCCCCTACTTCACCCTCGACCAATGGCTCGAGCAGATGCGGGCTGCCAACCAGCAGGCACAGATAGGTGTCGGCGAGAGCGACGACCTCATCCGGAAACTGTCGCTCAAGTCCAGCCAAGGAGGCTTCAAGGTCTGCATCATCTGGCTGCCCGAGCGCATGAACGCCGAATGCGCCAACAAAATGCTGAAGGTCATCGAAGAACCACCTCAGCAGACCGTCTTCCTCATGGTGTGCGAAGAACCCGGACAACTGCTCGAAACCATACGCAGCCGCACACAGCGCATCAGCCTGAAGCGCATCGACGACAGCGACATCGAGCAAGCCCTGACCGAACGGAGGGGCATCGGAGCCGACGACGCCCACCGCATCGCCCACGTGTCCAACGGCAACTGGCTCAAAGCCCTCGACGCCCTGGATGCCGACAACGAAAACAGCATGTTCCTCGACATGTTCATCCAGCTCATGCGACTCGCCTACCAGCGCAACATCAAGGAGCTGAAGAAGTGGAGCGAAACCGTTTCCACCTACGGACGCGAACGGCAGAGGCGCATGCTCACCTACTTCCTCCACCTCATCCGCGAGAACTTCATGTACAACTTCCGCGATTCAGAGCTCGTCTACATGACACAGCAAGAGGAGAACTTCTCACGAAACTTCGCGCGGTTCATCAACGAGGCCAACGTCATCGAACTGTCAGAGCTCTTCTCTCTGGCCATCCGCGACATCGGACAGAACGCCAATCCCAAGATCGTATTCTTCGACATGGTGCTCCGCGTCATCGTCCTACTCATCCAAAAGTGACACCACAGCAAAGGTTTCCACCGACGCTGACAATCAAACGACACACAGCAAACCCTAAATAACAACCACAATATATATAAACAACAACCACAATATAAAATGGACTATAAGAACCTGAAATACAAAATAACAAACGCCTGCGACAGAGGGCTCTGCCGATGCGCCGTGGGCAGACAAGACCACCAGCTCAACACCTACGACTGGCTGGCCGACGTGCCCGGCAACGACGAAGACACAGACCTCGTGGAAGTGCAGTTCAAGAACACACGCAAGGGCTACTACCACAACATCAACAACCTGCCGCTCAAGAAAGGCGACGTCGTGGCCGTGGAAGCCAATCCCGGACACGACATCGGCGTCGTCACGCTCACGGGACGGCTCGTCAAGCTGCAGGTCAAAAAGGCAAACCTCAAGTCGGAAGACGACATCAAGCGCATCTACCGGCTGGCCAAACAGGCAGACATGGACAAGTACTACGAGGCCAAAAGCCGCGAGCACGGCACCATGATCCAAAGCCGACAGATAGCCAAAGACCTCGGTCTGCAGATGAAAATCGGCGACGTCGAATACCAGGGTGACGGAAACAAGGCCATCTTCTACTACATTGCCGACGAGCGCGTGGACTTCCGACAGCTCATCAAGGACCTTGCAGCCACCTTCCACGTGCGCATCGAGATGAAACAAATCGGTGCCCGACAGGAAGCAGGACGCATCGGAGGCACGGGGCCCTGCGGACGCGAGCTCTGCTGCGCTACGTGGATGAAGAACTTCGTCAGCGTCTCCACCGGAGCAGCACGCTTTCAGGACATCTCGCTCAATCCGCAGAAGCTCGCAGGCATGTGTGCCAAGCTGAAGTGTTGCCTTAACTACGAGGTAGACACCTACATCGAAGCAGGCCGACGCATGCCCAGCAAGGAGATTGTCCTGCAGACTCAGGACAGCGACTACTATGTCTTCAAGACGGACATACTGGCTGGCATCGTCACCTACAGCACCGACAAGCGCATCGCCGCCAACCTGGAAACCATCACGGCAGCGCGCGCACTCGAAATCATCGAGATGAACAAGCGGGGCGAAAAGCCCGCTTCGCTCACCGACGAGCAGACACAACCGACCGACAACCGACCTGCCGACCTCCTCACCGGCGACATCAACCGCTTCGACCGCAGCAAGAAGAAAAAGAAGAAGAGCGCCAACAAACAGGCCGCCAACAAACAGAGCGCCAAGGCGCAGGCCGAACCGGCGAAAGAGCAGCAGCCCAACCAGCCGAAAGACAAACCGCAACAGTCCAACCAACCGAAGGACAAGCAGTCCGACAAGAGCAAGCAAACAGCTCCGGCCGACAGGAACAAGGACAGGCAGCAGGGCGAAAAGCCCAAACAACCGCGGCAGCCAAAGCAACCGAAACGGCAGCCGAACGACAACCGCGCCAAGAGCAACACCGCCCCGAACGGCGAGCAGGCCCCGCAACAGCCACCGCAACCCAAGACTGAATAAAGCCGCCGACGCCATGAACATACGCAAGCAGACACTGCGAGCTGTACTGGCCACCGTCGCAACGGCAGCTGTTCTCACGGCATGCGACGAAGACATTGTCTACAGCCACTACGAACACACGCATCTGACGGGCTGGGAGCGCAACGACACCATTCTCTTCTGCATTCCGTCCATGAGCCAACCGGGCCGCTTCGACGAAGCCCTTGGCGTGCGCATCAACGACACATACCCGTTCACCAGCATCAGTCTCATCGTCGAGCAACGCGTCTATCCGGGCTACAGAAGCCGCCGCGACACCATCAAATGCACACTTGCCGACGAGAACGGCATCTTCAGAGGTCCCGGAGTGGATCTTCACCAAAACACATTCCAGCTCGGACACATCGACCTGAAGCGCGGCGACAGCCTCACCGTCAAGGTGAGACACGTCATGAAACGCGAAACGCTGCCCGGCATTTCGGACATCGGCATCACGCTGAAAGCCACTCACTGAAAAAAGGAAACTCTCGCAGTTTCCTTTTTTTTCTTTCCGTTTCCGCGGCTGCCTTGCACGGCTCAACATGCCGATCCGAGCTGCTGGTCTTGCCCACAGAAAGCAAACGACCTGCCAACAGAGCTGTTATGAGATGACAAAAGACTGCCGACGAGTTGCAAAATCAGTGAAACTGCGAAGCAAAGTCAGTGAAATTGCTGAGCAATATCAGTGAAATTGCTGAGCAAAATCAGTGAAATGGCAGAGCAACAACAGTAAATTTACAGAGCTACAACAGTAAATTTACAGAGCAACAATAGCAATTTTACAGAGCAACAACAGTCAAATGGCCGACCATAACCTGTAAGACGGCAACTCAGCATCGCGCTCCTGACAATGCGAAGACAGCTGCCGGATGTCTTGAAGGGGCATGTTCAGGCTATGATTCTGTCTGAATGTCGGGAACCTGCAACCCATACCGGGCACAGAAATCGGCCAGTTGCTTCAGCGTTCGCGCCCTGAAGGACTTGTACTCGTCGCTGTCGGGTCGGAAAGGTTTGTGCTGAAGAGCCTGTCTGATGGGCTGGTATTCGTTGACGAACGTATGCGTCTGCGGTGCAAAGAAAGCCTGGGCGAAGCGCTCGTAGACGTACTCCACGGCCTGTTCCGATGGATGGAGCATGTCGGGAGCGTAGAAACGGTAGTCGCGCAGCTCGTCGTTCACGATTTCGTAGGCAGGGAAATAGGTGACCGACGGTGGTGCTTGCTGCGTGTTTTCGCCGGTTGCCTGCTTCGGAGAAAGCGACTCTGTGTCGCGTACGAGCAGGTCGGCGGCCAGCAGCAAGGTAGCCTTGGAGAGCTGACTGCCGTGGAATCCGTACTTGGCGTAGCGGATGGGGCTGACGGTGATGACGATATGCGTGTGCGGATTGGCGTCGCGCAGCAGTCTGACGGCCTGTTGCAGGTAGTGTCTGCACTGTTCGACCGTCAGTTCTTCTTCGCGGAAGAGCGCTGAGGGCCGTTTCTGGCAGTTGTCCACAATCTCGCCCGTCTGCTTCAGCACGTACACATGGTTGGTGCCGAGCGTCAGCAGTGCCACGTCGGGAGCCGGATGAGCTGAAAGATAGCGCTGGAGAGTGTGAAGAATGCTGGCCGGATTGTACATGACGCCATAGGGATTGACGACAGCCCGGAAGAGGTTGTCGGCAAACCGCTGCCCGATGCCGGTTGCGAAACAACTGCCTACGAAGAGCAGCCGGCTGTCGGGCATGATGCGAAAGGTGGGTTCCGGAATGTTGACTGGTGTTCTGAAAAGCATGATGTCAGCTTCTGCTGACCTGCAGACCGTTTCGGCTGAGGGTCATCTCCACGAAGCGTGCGTTGCCGTTCGGCCTGTGCTGCGCGAGCGTCTGCTTGATGCGCACTGCCGCCTCGGGGTCTTTAGCCACCATGTAGAGGTATCCTCCGCCTCCGGCCCCTGAGAGTTTGTATCCCAGACACAGGTCGTCGATGAGGTGTGTAATCTGTTGTACTTCGGCAGGATTCGTGCCGCTGTCGATGGAACAGTTCTGCGACCACGTCGTACGCACCCGTCGGCCCATGGCATTGAAGTCGGCCCGCTGGATGGCTTCGTACATGTCGAGCGCGTGGTCCTTCATTTCGCGCAGCAGTGCCAGCTCGGTGTGCTGGTTGAGGAACATGCGCCTCACGATTTCCGCAAGGATTGTCTTCGCCGTCCGCGTGATGCCCGTGTAATAGAGCAAGTGGCATGCGTGGTATTCGGGCTGCGTGAAAAGGTCGGTCGGCAGCCATCTGACGACGGGATTCTGATTGAACCCGCGCTCCGTCTGCAGCAGCTTCACTCCCTGCAGGATGCCTCCGAACTGGTCTTGCCATCCTCCGCCGGTGGTAAGGAGCTGTTCGAGCACGAGCGTCCGGTTGCCTATCTGGTTCTTGTCCCACGCCAGTCCGCAGAAGTCGCTCAGTGCCCCGAGCACGGTGGCGGCCAGGATGCTGCTGGTGCCCAGCCCGCTTCCGGCCGGTATGGCCGAGAGCAGCGTGAGCTCTATGCCGCATCCGAAGTCGTCGAGCTGATGTTCGAGCGTGTCGAAGCGCTCTTCCGAGAATCCCGGCAGGAAGCCAGCCAGGGCCAGTGCGGCTTTCGGTATGGAGAAAGGACTGCCCACATGCCTGAAGTCGGCCAGCTCATCGTAGGTGCAGACGGTCTCCATGGCCCCCAGATCGATGCTGCGGAGCACGACGTGCGGCTGCTGACAGGGTCTGACGTAGACTTGCAGCGGCGGCTGTCCGTTCAGTTCGATGGCCAGATTCACAACGTTGCCACCCTCCATGAGGCAGTAGGGCGGCGTGTCGGTCCATCCTCCGGCAATGTCGATGCGCGCCGGGCTGCGTCCCCACACTATCTGGTCGCCGTAGACCGCCATTCGGGGTCGCTGCCGCTCGGCCAGCACGCGCTCGGTGAGCCCTTCGCGCAACAGGGCGAAGGCCTTGTTCTCGCCGTCGGCCATCTTGGCCTGCAGGTCAGAGAGCTGTCTGGGCTGAGCCGTTTCCAGCCGTCTGCGGGCCAATTCGGAACGGAACATGCTGTCGTGAATGCGGGTGAGCAGCGGAGCCTGGTCGCCGATGGGCAACGGTTCGGCAATGCCGTATTGGGCAAACGAGCGTGCCGCGTCTTCGAGGTCCACCTGATAGAACACACTGTGCTCATGGTTGCGGGCCAGGGCACGCCAGTTGTCGGCACGGAACAGGTGGCGCTGTTGCGCCAACCGCAGCAGGTTGGCCCTGTCCGAGAGTTCGTCGGCACTGGCCTTGGGACACTCGGCCCAAAGCCTGCGCGCGGTATCAAGCTCCGGTTGGCTGAGCATCCACCGCAGTAGCAGTCCGGCGTCGTGAAGATTGTCTGTTATGGGGAAGAAACGTGCAGCCTGCAAGTCGTGACTGCCTTCTATTTTGTCGATGTCGATGTGCCTTTCCTTCGCCCAGTCCGAAAATGGACGTCCGAGGAAAAGCGTCTTTTCGTCGTGCAGACTGCCTCGGAAAAGATCGTTGAACCCGTATGGCCGCACGCACCATGAGTCCTCGCCGACGGGCACGAAGTCGACACATTGGCCTGGAGCGAGGCTGATGGTCCAGTCGTTTTGCGGCACTCCGGTGATGATGTTCTCGTGAGCGAGCGTCCAGTGACGGCCCACATGGCTGTTCTCCACCCACAGGTTCTGGTTGGCTTCGGTGATGGCAGTCTCGGTGACCGCGTTCTGTACGAACATGGCCGGGTGGGGTTTCAGCGAGTGGTGCATGATTTCGCGCTGGTCGTTCACGAGGTTCTGTACAGCCAACGTGGAAGAGATGATTTCGTGGGAGGTCCCGAAATGGTAGAATTCGCCGCCAGGCAGAGGCAGCACGGCTACGCTGAGGCTGTTCAGCTCTTCGTCGGCGATTGTGGGATTCGTGCCGAGTGCGCAACCGAACTCACCGTAGAGATCGTAGTTGCCGACGGTTCCGTTGCGCTCGGAACGAGCCATGAGCAGCCTGACGGCACGGTCGCTGAGCAGCCATACGCCGATGTCCGTGAGGTAGAAATGGTCCTTCATCAGTTCGCCGAGCGTCTTCACCGAGGGTTTCTGAAGCATGCACTTCAGGCAGGACGGTGCACGTCGCGACGAGACGAAGACGCCATGGTCCTTTGCAATCTCAGGTCCGAGCCACAAACCGTAGCAGACGACGTCGGCCTCGGGAATGGCTTGCAGCGGCTTGGTGGCCCTGATGTAGACGTCGCCGCTGACAATCATCGTGTGCAGCGAGTCGGGAGCGGCCTTCATGATGCGCTCGTAGAGGGGTATCTGCAGCGAAAGCAAGTCTTGCGACAGGCGCTGTCCGCGCTCCCATCGGAAGACGGGTATGGGCGTCAGCACCTTTCCTGATGGCGCGTATGCAGGCAATCGTCGGCTCTGCCCGCCTGCATGGAGCAGCAACCGCTTCTCGCCCGCCAGCCAGCAGAGGAAGTCGGGATCGGCCGAAAGGTAGCCGTTGGCGGGCAGCTGCTTTCCAGACTCTGACAGGTAAGCCTGTCCGAGCAGCCATGTGCTGCCCCCACCACTTCCCAGCTTCTGCCCTACGGGGTCGTTGGAACAGAACCATTCGGCACGCTTCAGCCCCGTCATCTGGTGAAAGCAGGCGACGAGGTTGGGCGGTAATGACAGTAGCTTCTTCATGCCTTCTTTCGCTTCCATTCAAAATAGCACACGAGGAGCAGTGCCAGCACAAGGATGCCGATGGCGACGTAGGCAATGGTTTCAGTGGTGTCGATGCTCTTGGGGTAGAACATCAGCTCCACCTGATGGTGGCCGGGGGTTACGTTCAGCGCACGGAGCAGGTAGTCCACGCGTCCGAGCTCGGCCGGTTGACCGTCGACAGTGGCCGTCCATCCGGGGTAATAGATTTCGGAGAAGACCACGATGCCGCCCTTGTCGGACTCCACATCGTAGGTCAGGTGGTTCGGTTCGTATGCGGTCAGCGTCACGACGCTGGTGTCGGCCTGCGGCTGAGCCTGCTTGAGCTGCTCTTCGAAGCGCTTGTCGGCTACGGCTTCGTGCCGCAGCTGGAGCTTGCCGACGGCCTCAATCTCCTGATTGGCATTGTCGACGTACTGTATCTTGTCCACGAACCAGGCGTTGCCATAAGCATAGACGTTCTGCAAAGCCACCGTCTCGTTGTTCTGAAGGGGCACGATGATGTATCGGGTGTTGAGCATGTTCAGCACGGGCCAGATGCTGTCGCCATTGATCTTCGTCATGTCTCCGGCGGCCTCGGGAATGGCTTGCGACATGCTTTGCATTTCGGGGCTGATGTAGGCGTCGATCATTTCCTGGTAACGGCGCAGCTTGGCGGCATGATAGCCGCCGATGCTCTTGTGGTAGTAGGACGTTTCGTTCTCGTTGAAAGCATTCGGCGAGAGGTTCAGCACGCGGTAGTTGCCCTGCTGGCTCTTGTCCTGGAGAATCATTTCGTCGGCTTTCGTCATGGGCTGTGCAGCCTCGCGCTCGCTCTTCGGGACGAACATGTCGTTGTTCAGGTAGCGCTTGTTCACGGGCCAGAGGTCAATCAGACACAGAACGAGGATGCCCCACACCATGTAGTTGGCCTTCAGCTTGCGTGCCTTGAAGAGCAACAGCATCAATGTTCCGACGAGGATGATGAGCAGCGAGCGCCAGCAGTCGGAGGTGAACATGGCTTGCCGCATCTCGGTCAGATTGGCGATGATGGGTCCCACCATTTCCTGTGGCAGCGCTTGCTTGAGCATGTCGTGCTCTGCCGAGGGAATGAACGTAAAGAAAGCACCCGGTGCCAGCGCGAAAACGAGGCAAGCTCCGCCCGTGAGAGCAAGGCTTGTGTAGAGCCACTTCATGTTCTTGGCCAGCAAGTCGGGTTCGTCCACAATCTTCTTCAGTCCCATCATGGCCAGCAAAGGAATGGTGAACTCGGCGATGACCAGTATGGAAGCTACCGTTCGGAACTTTGCATACATCGGCACGAAGTCGAGGAAGAAGTTCGTGAAGCCCATGAAATTGCGGCCCCACGACAGCAGAACGGAGAGAATGGTGACGGCAAGCAGGGCCCACTTCATGGGTCCTTTCACGATAAAGAGGGCAAGAATGAAGAGCAGCATGACGAAGGCGCCCACATAGACAGGGCCGCTCGTGCCCGGCTGGTCGCCCCAGTACTGGCCCAGTTGCTGGTACACTTGTTCAAATTCAGGATTGGCCTTCTTCATGGCCGTGGCGTTCATCGAGAGCGGCACGGAGGCTCCTCCCTTCGCATTCGGTATGAGGAGCGTCCACGTTTCGTCGATGCCGTAGCTCCACTGAGTGATGTAGTCCCGGTCGAGCCCGCTGCTGGTCTGGTTGGAAGCATTCTTCTTCACCAGCTCGCTCTTCCCTCGCATGGACTCCTGAGAGTACTGCCACGTGTGATAAAGATTGGAAAGATTGATGCAAACGCCGATGGCACCGCCCAACAAGCACACAGCGGTGGCCTTGAAGAACTGGGCCATGCGCTTGGTCCGGATGGCGTCCACCAGCCAGGCCACCACCATGGCGAGGATGACAAACAGATAGTAGTAGGTCATCTGCACGTGGTTGGCATAGATTTCGAACGCCGTGAAGAGTGCTGTCACCACGAGTCCCCACAGATAGCGGCCCCGATAGGCCAGCACAATGCCCGCCAGCATGGGTGGAAGATAGGCCAGGGCCCACACTTTCCAAATGTGTCCCGCCGCAATGATGATGAGGAAATAGGTGCTGAAAGCCCAGACGACGGCCCCGAGAGCAGCCATCCACTGTCTGAAGTCGAATGCGCGCAGCAGGATGTAGAAGCCCAGCAAGTAGGCGAACAGGTACCACACATTCTCAGGCAGCCACAAATGGTAGGCCTTGATCACTGTGCTCAGGCCTTCGGTGCTGCTGTACGACGGTGAAAGCTGGTACGTGGGCATGCCGCTGAAAGCCGAGTTGGTCCATCGGGTGGTCTTTCCCGTCTGCTCCTTGAAGCTTGTAGCCTCATGTCCGAGTCCCTTTCCGGCAGCAGCATCGTGTCGGTAGAGAATCTTTCCGTCGAAGACGGCCGGCGTGAAATAAGCAAACGAGATGACAACAAACAAAAGCACAACCAGCAAGTCTGGCAAGTACAATTTCCAATTCTTCATTTTTCTTCGTATACGTTAATCAGCTACAAAAGTACAAAAAAATACTGAACCAAAAGAAAGAAGCATGAAGAATCTCACTTTTCGGCCCGTTTTGGTTCCGAAAAGGCAGAACAAGCATGAAAAAACAGAGGCTCGCGTGCGCCGCCCTCAGTTAAATTTAGTACCTTTGCAGGCATACAGACAGTCTGCCGACACCTCCGTTGCCCGTCGCAGGAAGCGGGGGCTGGCAACCAAACAAGAAGAAGTTATGAAGATAGGAATCATCGTTGCGATGGAGAAAGAGCTGCGCCAGCTCCAATCGCTGTTTAAAGACGGAGACGTCGTGGTGCAGCAGTGCGGCATCGGGAAGGTGAACGCTGCCATCGGTGCAGCGGAAATGATTCGTCAGCACCGTCCCGACGCCATCATTTCATCGGGATGCGCAGGCGGAAACGGCGACGAAGTGAACATTCAGGACATTGTGGTCGGCGCACAAACAGCCTATCACGACGTCTACTGCGGTTCGGCCGTGGGCGGAAGCGTGTACGGACAAGTGCAGGGTATGCCTCCCCGCTTCGACGCGGACCCTCTCCTGCTGAGAAAAAGCCTGGATCTGCCGACAGCCGATGATGGTCCGAAGGTTCACCAGGGCCTCATCGTGACAGGCGACTGGTTCGTTGACTCGCGTGAAAAAATGGAGCACATCGTCAGTCTGTTCCCCGAAGCGCGCGCCGTAGACATGGAATCGGCTGCCATTGCGCAAACCTGCTACGCCTACCACGTGCCGTTCATTTCGTTCCGCGTAGTCAGCGACGTGCCACTGAGGGATCATCAGGCCGCACAGTACCATGACTTCTGGGACCGCATGGCTGACAGCTCCTTCCACATGACGAAGTCCTTCGTGGAAAGTCTGCTCTGAACGACTCGACGACAGGGCTTCGTGCGGTCAGGAATGCGCGTGTGCGTCTGTTTCTTGCTTTCAGGAAACGGACGCATGTGGTTGTCTGCGGCGAAAAAGACAGAAGCAGTCTCTCTACGTCTTGCCAGCATTCAGAATGCGCTTATAGAGAAAGGTTTGCACGGCTCCTCGTGTGAACATGTAGGCAACGAATGCGAGCCAGAGGGCATGATTGTGGAATGAGTCTTCGCAAAAGAAGAAAATGGAAAAGAAAACGACAGCAGCAAGGAAGGAGGAACAGAGCATTTGTCTCGATGCTGTGATGCCGATGAAAACGCCATCCCACACGAATGCTCCGATGCTGCACACAGGTACAAGCCAGGCCCATCGGAGATAGTCGGCAGCTGCACTGATAACCATCTGCTGGTCGGTGAGCAGCTGAAGGATGTTGCTGCCGGCCACGATGTACAACAGGGTGAAGAGAGCAGTACAGAAGGAGCCCCAGGCAAAGCTGTGGGTGACGGTCTGGCGGAAAGCCAGCATGTTGCGGGCACCCCAATACTTGCCACTCATGGCTTCGGCGGCGTTGGCGAAGCCGTCCATGACATAGCTGACCAGCAGATAGAGTTGCATGAGCAGCGTGTTTACAGCAAGGATGACGTCCCCCTGCCTTGATCCGGCGGAGGTAAAGAAAAGGAGCACGCTGACCAGGCAAAGTGTCCGAAGGAAAATGTCGCGGTTGACGCGCCAAAGGGAGCTTCGGGATGCCGAGGAGCGAGCGGACCGCTCCCGTGCAGGGGAGCTGGCAGCAGGGATATTCTTGTAGGCAAGCAAGGCAGCCATGGCGAAACCAGCCCACTGGGCGACAAGCGTTCCGGTGGCTACGCCTTCCACCTTCATCCCGAAGCCGTAGACAAGAATCAGCGAGACGACAATGTTCACGATGTTCTGAGCGATGGCAACGACCATAGGGGCACGCGCATTCTGCATGCCAATGAACCATCCGTTGAGGCTGAAGATGCCGAGCATGGCTGGTGCTCCATAGACGCAAATGCTGAAATAGGTGGTGGTGAGACGCCTCACCTCATCGGTGGGTCCCATGATGAGCAGCCCGAGCTGACGGACAGTCAGCTGTAGCACAATCAGTGCGGCCCCAATGGTGAAAGCCATGGTCAAAGACCGTTTCAGCAAGCTTCGGCATTCGTCGTTGTCGCGCTGTCCGTAGGCTTGAGCTGTGAGGCCGCTGGTCCCCATGCGCAGAAAGGCAAAAAGCCAGTAAATGACGTTGAAGAGCATGCTTCCGACAGCAATGGCACCGATGTAGGCGGTTGCGCCGAGGTGTCCGGTGATGGCAGTGTCGACAAGTCCGAGCAACGGCACTGTGATATTGCTCACGATGCTGGGCACCGCGATACGCAGTATCTGGCGATCAGAGTCATTCAGCCGTCTGTTCATTTCTTATCGTATAGTATTGATGGCATCATCGTCCTTTTCCCAGACTGACATTGCAGATGGCTTCCACATTTGTCAGGACGGAAAGCATCATCGCGGTGCCTCGCGGAAGATGTAGGCGCCCGACCAAAAGGCAGACTGCCCTCTGTAAAGAGGAAGGAAGGCTTCGCCGACCAAGCGGAAGTAGGTCTTCCCGTAAGGCGAAGTGAAACAGAACTGTCGCTCGGGTTCGGAGGGAGACAGGTTGTAACCAATCTGTCTACCAAGCCCTATGCTGTCAAGAACGCAACGCACCTGATGACCGTCGTCGCGTGTACACTCGGCGATACTGACACGTCGGGGGGCTCCATGGTACCCGTCGTTGAGAAACGTATAGATGGTGTCACGGCAAGCCATGCGCACCGTTCCACCAAAACAGGACTGCAGACCGTAATAGTTCTGGATGACGATATCTTCGAGAGGCTTGAAAGCGACGCTGACAGAGAGCGTGTCTGCATGGAAATGATAGTTCACCGTCTCGGACAACACTTCGCGGCCGTTGCCGTCCGACTGCTTGGTATTGCCCGCTTGCAAGTGGTTTTCAACCACCACCAGCACATCGCGGCAACGCATGTCGTGCACATCGGCGTCAAGTTGTTGGCCGTCAACGAACACTGAGACACTGACACAGCGTGCCGTGGGACCACCGCCAACGTCTCCGTCAGACCCATGCCAACCGCCCGTGAAGCCGCTGTTGCCGTTGCCGCGCTCCAAGGCTTCCATCCAGCAGGGGCCAATCCAGTCGGAGTAGCTGACATAATTTGGCCCTGGTTTGCCAGGACTGGAGATTTCAGACGAAGAATTGGGAATATAGGTAAGCTTCTTGATCTGCACAAGCTGATTGATGCCGCAGGGGCCGAGTAGCAGTTCGAAATCATAATTCTTCACATAGTGGCGCACAACAGATACGTTGTTCCCCTTCCTCGTCACTTTGAAACTGTTGGCCGGAACGGGAATGTACTCATCGATTGCGATGTCCTTGGAGCAGGAAACCAACGCAAAGGTGAGGAGAAAGAAAAAGACGCGTTTCATAGAAGAATTATGTTTCGGTGAGAGAATATCCTACTACTCAATCATTCGAAGGCATTGATCGCTCGGACAATCGTCTTTGCTTCGTCGAGGGAGAGTACCGGACTGATGGGAATGCTGAGTTCCTGACGGTGAATGCGCTCAGTGACGGGCAAGCTCATGGCGTTCCACTGGCGGTAGCACTCTTGTTTGTGGGGCGGGATTGGATAATGGATCAGGGTCTGGATGCCCTGCAGGGTCATGTATTCCTGCAGACGGTCGCGTTCAGGACAAAGAATGGGGAAGATGTGGTAGACGTTATTGGCATCGGGCATACGGCGAGGCAGGTTGACGAGCGGATGGCTGATGTTGTCGTAGTAGTAGGCTGCAATCTGCTGACGATGTGCGTTGTCTTCGTCGAGATGCTTTAGTTTTACGTCAAGAACGGCGGCCTGCAGTTCGTCAAGGCGGCTGTTGCGACCTCTGTACTTGAAGACATACTTCCGTTGCGAGCCATAGTTGGCCAAAGCACGGATGGTGTCGGCCAGCTCCTTGTCGTCGGTTGTCACGGCTCCTGCGTCACCTAATGCGCCAAGGTTCTTTCCCGGGTAGAAGCTGTGGCCTGCGGCATCGCCGAGTGAACCAGTACGACGAGGGATGGGGACGTCTGCCCCCCGAGCCCCCGAGGAGGATGTTTGGTTCTCCAAGGACCCGACAGGTGTGTTTGGGAGAGCATAGCATCCGTGGGCCTGAGCGTTGTCTTCAACTAACTTGAGGTTGTACTGACGACAGAGAGCCCCGATTCTTTCCGTGTATGCGCAGCGTCCGTAGAGATGTACTATAAGAATAGAACGCGTGCGCGAGGTGATGGCTTGTTCGATAAGACTGTCGTCCATCTCGAGCGTCGTCAGGTCGGGCTCCACGAGCACGGGCTTCAGTCCGTTCTCGGTCAGTGCGAGGATAGAAGCGATATAGGTATTGGCCGGAACGATGACCTCGTCGCCAGGTTTCATGAAACCCATCTCGATGTAGGCACGATAGATCCAAATGAGGGCATCCAGCCCGTTAGCCACTCCCACGCAGTACCTTGTGCCGATATACTGTGCGTAATGTTCCTCGAAGGCTGCATTCTCGCTGCCTTGCAGATACCATCCGGAATCGACGACACGTGCTACGGCCTCATGTATCTCGTCGGCATGGAGTAGTGTAACGGCTTTTAAATCCAAGAACTTAATCATGGTCGTATGTTTGATGGTGAGGTTCTCTCCATGAGGACGTGTCTGTAGAGGTCCATGTACTCGTTATAGCGCTCTTGCTGATCGAAGCGTCCGACAACCGACTTCCGACATTCGTCCCGAACAACGGCCCTGTTGGCGTTGCACAGATGCTCTATAGCAGCAACAGCGGCCTCCATATCTCCTTGCTCCACCACGCAGCCATTACGGTCGTTGACGGCTTCCGGACATCCACCCGTGCGGTAAGTAACAACAGGCGTTCCGCAAGCCAGTGCTTCAAGGTTTGTTGTCGGGAAATTATCTTCCCATGTAGGATTGAAGAAAACAGAAGCCGCATTGTAGAGACGGGCCAGCTCGCCGACGTCATCGGTACGCTGGATCCCGATGACTCCCGACGGAAGGGCATTCACTTGCTTTTTGTTCAGTCCTACGAGAACGATGGAGAAGCTGTCGGCAAGAAGTTGTCGCAGGCGGTAGAAGTCATTGATGCCTTTCTGCTTGTACCACTTCGAGGCGACGCCAAGGACGATATGTCTGTCAGAAGGAACCCCATATTTGTGCAGCACCTCTTTACTGTCAGGCAGAATGCAGAAACGCGACATGTCAATGCCATTGTAAATTAGCTGCCGGCGCAGAGTTTTCATGAATGACTCTGACACCATATTGTCCAACCACTGGCTTACGGTGACGATGGTCGTTCTTGGAACAGACAGGAAAGCTTTACGTTTGTGTTCGTAGTTCTTCGCAGAGGCATCGAGCAACAGACTCTGCGGATACTCCCTTTTCAGCGGACAGTGGTGGCACTTTGTCTTCCACCGTTCACAGCCGACGGTCATGAAGTGAGCACAATGACCCGTGAACGCCCAACAATCATGAAGTGTCCACACGACAGGGATGCCTGCGTCCGAGAGGAATTGGAACAACAACGGATAGTTCAAGTAGTATCCGTGGATGTTATGAAGATGTATGATGTCGGGATTAAGCCCCTGAATATAGCCGATCAGCTTTTGTGTAGCCCGGCGTGAATGCAATCCATGACTGTCAGTCAATCGTGTGGCTGCTACATGAAGATACTCGTCGGTCATGCTGCCGATTCTGAAGAGATGAGACTGACTGGCGTTTGCCCATCGTCCGTATGCGATATGGCTCTCCCACCCCTGGCTGATGGCCAGCTGTCCGATACCTTCTGCGATTCTCCCGTGCGATCCCCAGTTGGCAGTTATGTTGATTTGTAATAGTTTTGGCATCAATATGATTTGTTGCAACTGAGGAAATAGCTCACGTGCCGATAGGGCCAGAAGGGCTCGAAGTGTCGTCGGTTGATGACACGGCCGCCGAATGAGAAATAGTTCTTGTAGTCAGACTGTGAAAACACATATTTATATTGTCGGCAGGCAATGTCGATGGCCTTCAGATTGGCATGCTCGAGTTTACCATACGGGAAAGCAAAATAGTCGCAAGGTTTCTGCAGATGCTCTTCGATGACGCGTCGGCATGTGTCAATCTGATCGTGAAGGGTTTGCTCGTCGTCGGTATTCACCATGTAATGGTCCATGGTATGTGCAGCAATGATGTGACCGCGCGCCGAAAGATCGACCAGATGTTTCCACCGCATGGGTTGCTTGCCGGGCGTAAGCACGATGTCGTTGTTGAAATGATGGATATATGCGTCGTCACCCTCAACGTAGTTCGGATTGACGAAAAACATGGCGTTAACACCCCGTTTCTCCAATAGGGGGGCGAAATAATCGTAGCACTCGGTGAACCCGTCGTCGAAAGTGAAAGCGACAAGCGGCCGGTCGGGGTGCTCATGCTTCATAATCATTTGCACGGCTTCCTCAATACGGATAAATTTTACGTTTTCGGCCAGTCGGTCGAGCAAGCGGTCGAATGTCTCCGGTTCTGGTTCCCCCTGCGTACGGTGCCCGTTCAAGATATGAATGCCGTTGGCAGGACGTGCACAGAGTCCGAGAAGGTTCAAGACTTGATGACGCAGGATCGTCCTTGCTTGCATATAGGTGTTCATGGGCGTTGATAACTTTATATCAGTGTTTGCTACGGTGGGCGTACTCTATGGCATCGAGGATTCCCTGAGCCATCAGTTTCGGGGTGGCATAGGACTCGTAAAAGTTGCGTGCATTGCGTCCCATGGTGAGCATCAGGTCCGGTCGGCGGGCTGCTTTCAGGATGATTTCCTCCAACTCGTGTTCTTGATTATAAAAGAACCCGTTGTAACCGTCTTTGATGTTCAGGCGTTCGCCTCCGGTAATGGCATCGGTGCGCGTCACGAAGGGTACACCATAGCCCATGCTCTTCAGCACCGAGAGGCCGGCTTGATCGGGAGAGACACAAACAAGTGCCCGCGCGAACATGCCACGCAGCTTTTCCTCATCATAGATAGCGCCGTGGAAAGCGATTCTTAGGCCTTGTCCTTCTTCAGCAACAAGTTTATTCAGATAGTCCATCTGGTCGCCGTTTCCAACAATGTCGAGCGTCGGCATCTGTAGGTCTGGCTGCTTCTTCGCCACATTGAGATAGGAACGGATCAGCTCTTCTACCTTTTTCTCCTTATAAAGAGTTCCGACAAACAAGATGGATGTGCGCGGCAAATTCCAATCTATGGGTGTCTCGTTCACCTGAACGGTGTTATGGGCGACGAAGAACTTCTCACGTGGCAGCTTGTCCGTCAGCCAACAGGAGATGGGTTCTTCCATATAGAACACGATAGCATCCGATTTCCGGAACTCATAGTCCATGACATGATAATAGAGTCCCTCTTGCTTGAAAGGCAAAACATAGCGTCGCTTGTAGGAAGCACGCACGCCGATGGTCCAAGGAATAGTCTTGTTCCCATGTTTGAAGAGAGGGACGAGATAATAGCTAAGACACATCGGATTCGGATCGAACACAACCGTGTCGAACTGAGAACGCAACCTGCGCAGGTCTTTCACGAAAATGAAGCGGCTGATACGGAAGAAATCCAGCTTCGTCTTCTTGTATTTCACGGGGCCTTGGCTGACATCTCTGAGAAAGTAGCCAACGGTCAGGTCTACGTGTTCGGCTATAATATCGTAGATTGGCGAATTATAACCGGTTATTTCGTGCTGTAGAATGAGGACTTTTCTTTTCATTTCAGTGCTTGAACGATTCTTCGGCAGGCCTGTCCGTCGCCGTAAGGATTGACGGCCTTGCTCATCTGCTGGTACACTTCGGTATTGTCGAGCAGGGTTGACACGTTGCCGACGATGGCGCCAAAGTCGGTTCCGACCAGCTTCACCGTGCCTGCATCGAGGGCTTCAGGGCGTTCGGTGGTATTGCGCATCACAAGAACAGGTTTCCCGAGCCCAGGTGCCTCCTCCTGTATGCCTCCACTGTCGGTGAGTACGAGCGTGGACTTCTCCATGAGAAATACAAAACTGAGGTACTCCAGAGGTTCTATGAAGAACATGTTGCGCAGATGGCTGAGGTCGTTGCCGAAGACTTCGTGTATTGGACGGCGCACATTGGGGTTGAGGTGCATGGGATAGACGAAGTCGACATCGGGATATTGTTCGCTGAGCGCTTTGATTGCTTTGCAAATGCGAATGAAGCCATCGCCAAAATTCTCGCGCCGGTGACCAGTGATGAGCACCAATCGTCGGCCGTTTTTGAGGCGGAGGGTGTCGTAACCAGACTCTCGCAAGGTTTCAATCAGGCTGTTGTTGAGCTCAGGAGTGGTTTTGATTCTGCCCACGACCCAGTAGAGAGCATCGATGACTGTATTGCCTGTGACGATGATTTTCCGTTCGTCAACATGCTCCTTCAACAGGTTCTCGCGACTCAGGTTCGTTGGTGCGAAGTCGTAAGTGGCTATGCGACTGGTCAGTTGACGGTTCATCTCTTCAGGCCACGGACTGTAGATGTCGTTCGTCCGCAATCCTGCTTCGACATGACCGACGGGTATTTGCTGATAGAAAGCAGCGAGGGCGGCAGCCGTACTCGTGGTAGTATCGCCATGAACAAGAACGACATCAGGCCGTACCTGTTGCAATACATTGCGCATGCCGAGCAGCACTTTCGCCGTGATGTCGTAGAGGTCCTGACCCTGTTTCATGATGTTCAGGTCGTAATCGGGCACAAGACTGAATATCTGCAGCACCTGATCGAGCATCTCGCGATGCTGCCCCGTCACGCAGACAAGCGTCTGAAACAGGTCAGGATGACGCTGCAGCTCTTTCACCAGCGGTGCCATTTTGATGGCTTCAGGCCTTGTGCCGAAGACGAGCAAGACTTTCTTCATCTGTGTTTATCTTTTAAAAATGCCACAAAAATCAAGAATCACCTTGTCATCACTCCACTCAAGCGTCTTGAAAACATCGTGGGCAGTGAGAAAAACGACTATATCAGCTCTCTGATAGGCCTCCTGATAGTCGGTCAATTTAAAAACGTTGTGCGTTACAATGTTCGGTTCGACAACGAGGATCTCAGCGTTGTTGTAGTTCTGCATCACGCGAGTCGTGATGAATTTGGCCGGTGACTCACGTAAATCGTCAATATTCGGTTTGAAAGCCAGTCCCATCATGGCAACAACAGGCTTCCGGTTGTTGTGGAGTTCAAACTGCAGCATGGCATTCTTCACCTTTTCGGCACACCATTCAGCCTTATGGTTGTTCACCTTGCGTGCTGTCGAAATAAGCTGAGACTCTTTCGGGAACTCACTGGCAATGAAATAGGGATCAACGGCGATGCAATGCCCCCCAACTCCACAGCCCGGCTGCAGGATGTTCACACGCGGATGCTTGTTGGCCAGACTGATGAGTTCCCACACGTTGATACCGGCTTTGTCGCAGATAAGGCTCAGTTCGTTGGCAAAAGCTATCTGTGCGTCGCGGCTGGCGTTTTCGGTCAGCTTGCACATCTCAGCCGTCCGGCAGTTCGTTTCGTGCAGTGTTCCCTTGACGAACAGTGCGTAGAACTCTTTTGCCCGGCGTGTTGAAGCCTCGTCTATGCCTCCGATAACGCGATCGTTGTGTACGAGCTCATGGATGACGTTGCCGGGAAGCACACGTTCCGGACAATAAGCCACGTGTATATTGCCCTTCAGTTCAGGCCGCAATTCGTAAATCAGGGCAGCCATCTTGTCGGTTGTCCCAACGGGAGAAGTTGATTCGATGATAAACAAATCGCCCTCCTTCAGCAAAGGAACGACCATTCGTGTTGCCGATTCGACAAATGATATATCCGGTTGATGATCACCCTTGAACGGTGTTGGGACGACCATTAAGTAGACATCGCTCTGTTCGGGCTTCGAAATTGCCTTCAGGCGTCCGGCTTTCACCACTTCCTGCAAAATCTGCTGTAGTCCAGGTTCAACGATGTGCAGCTCACCTCGATTGGTTTTTTCTACCACTTTGGGATTGATATCGACACCGACCACCTCAACACCATGCTTTGCAGCTATGATAGCAGTCGGCAAACCGATATAGCCCAATCCCATGAAACATGCTTTCATATTCTTAATCTCTTATTGTATCCTTATAATAAATGATAAACTCTCACCGCCAGGATGACATAGCAGAGTGCTACGCAGGAACCTGACAACAGCCATTCCTTGAGACTTAGCGTCATTCCGGAATTCTTCTTAACATTGAAGAACAAAAGGAAGCGTACAGTCGTGTAAAGAACGACGTACACCATCAGCACACGATAGATATTCGTGGTCGTCTCACAGGCAACGATCATGCCCCCCAATCCGACAATCACGCAAACAAGGTCAAATACAAAACGCGTCTTTTGCTTGTCGATGACCCGGTAGATGGGAAGAACAGACTCTGTAAGCACGATGGGAACCGACATCATCGACAGGCATAATGCGAAATTACCTGCTACTTCCCACTTTTCGCCAAGATACCACTCGATGAACCGATCGCCACCAAGAACAACAAACGTGATAGGTATCAACGAGAGAAAGAAGGTAATCTTGACTACTTTTTTCGTTACGGAAGCAATCTGTCCCTGCTCTTTTGCCACAGAAATCTCCTTGTAATAAACCTTGCTCATAGCTGATCCGACCATGGATATGGGCAGTACCATAAACTGAAAAATGATGGAATAGCAGCCTATTATGCTCTTTGGGAAGTAAAGCGACAGGATAATCAGCGCCATGTTGACCATTGCAGCCTCAAGCACGATGCCTGGTGCATCGAACATCGGGAAATTACGATATTTCCGTATCATCTGCCTGATTTCCGACAACGAAGGACGACTGCGATAGATGACAGGAATCTGGCGGCGCAAACCGACAAGATAGGTGATGACCGACGACAATTGTGCCAATACATTACCCAGTATCAGTCCGTTCAGACTCTTCACCATACTCAGCAGAATCCTGAAGAAAGCCTGACTCAGACCCTGTGTGATGTTGGCAACGGCCATCAACGAGTATTTCTCATAGCGGTTAGACAGATTGTAGAACAACTGATTGAATGCAGTAATAACAAGCAGAACAATCAGCAAGGGCAGGCTTGGGAAATTTACGAAGAATTCGATGTCGAGGTCTCTTCCTACAATAAACACGAATGTGGTCAGCACGATAATGAACAACGCAACAGCCAGACACATCCAGCAAAGAGCTGGCAGTTCACGCTGGTTGCGCGTCTTTACGATGGTGTTCTCGTAAGAAAGGAAGAGTACGGCATTGATAATCATGAATGCACTGGAGAACAATCCCCATTCGCCATAGCATTCTGTTGAGTACAGACGTGACAGTATCGGTGTAACTATTATAGGCAATAGATACATCAGCACGTTGCTCGAAGAAAGCTTCAGCGTATTCTTGACAAGCGGCATCTTCAATATATTCTGCAAAAATCGCATTCCTTTTTATCCAAATGAGTAGTTCTTGGGCGAGGGCACGTAGTACATGGTGACACCCCGGCGCCCCAATTCAACCATTCTGTCGAGACATTGCCCCGCATGCAACATCTTGACTTCGAGGTTTGACAGCCGACGGATTTGCCAGTCTTTGTCGGTGAAGTAGCGGGTCACCCTTCCCTCACGCAAGCGCTTCTCGCTGTCGGAGTTATAATCCTCGTATTGGCACACACGACGGTTCTCATCGTAATACAGCCATGTTCGTTTTTCCGAGAAGAACTGCGCCCAATACGGGTGTTCATACTGTAGACGACTCTCGGTGCAGTGCTCGAACGTCCCGATATAACAGTGCGGCATGCCCAAATCGCAGACAAGACCATTCATGCTGCATAGCCTTCCCCATGGTGAATCCACGTCCCAGCAGTCGTGGCAACGATGGTGGTCACGGCAGAGGAAATCAGCATTCTTGCCAATGGCACATACCGAATGACGTACGTTGATGCTGCGAACGACACCGGGATAGCGTCGGAACGTCTCAGCCAAGTAGCCTGCTTCCGTAGGATCCTTTTCCTTATCGAAAACATAGCCTGGTTCGAAAGCCTTCTTCACTGGCGGAAAGGCAGGCATCATCAGCGTGCCCTCAGGACCGAGTGCCCTCAGAATCTTTTCTATCAGCTCGCGGGCTGTCCCCTTGTAGTTGTAGAATTCCTTCATGGAAGAATGGATGCACACGGTGCTTCCTTCCTTCATCCCCATCTCTTGCATCAGCGCAACGATGTCGTCAGCCGTATATTTCTGATGATACACAAGCTTCCCGATTCTTTTCTTGATGTTTTTCTTCATCAAGGAGATGTCCTTGATGCCAAAGAGGCGCTTCACAAGGCGTCCTGTCGTAGTGTAGAGACTATACTTCATAGGCAGGAACGGGTTGGTCGGTGGTCTTTGAGAAGCGTAACAGCAGCAGACATAGGAAAAAGCCGCAAGAGAGAATGGTCGTGAACAGCGACACGTTGGTCACGGCCATGACGGTTCCCGTCAGCGTAGCCATGACAAACGGCATTTCATGGTTGTTCGACAACCTGTTCACATATACCAGTATGATGTAGAACAGCACTGCAATCAGGAAGATTCCCGGAATGCCTAAGGCTGCAAAACCATCGGTAAGCAAGAAGTTGGCGTTGGCATTGGTGTGCACGCCACGACCTCGGTAGATGGTCCACACGGCGTTTCCCAGCGACGGATTGTGGAAGGGATACATGCCCGTGAAGTAGTTTACGATACCGATATGTGAATAGTATGTGAAGGGATAGCTATTGAAAACAGTGATATAGCCAGATGCGAGCCACCCAGCAACGCCCAGTGTACGCATGAACAGCACCGTCCCGATGAAGTAGAACAGTTTGTTGTCGATGTACAGGCTGAGCAAGAAGAGTATGAGCACGCCAAAGGTGATAATGGGGAACAGCAGCTTGATGCTCTTCATCCGCTTGTAAGCCATCAGATAATAGATGCCATAGACGGCAATCGGCATCAATATGGCACTCTTCGAACCCGATGCCATGTAGACCACAAGCGAGCAAAGGCACCCAATGGCCTGCGCCCATAGCTTTTTCTTCATGCACCCGTAGGCAATGAAGAAGGGCGAAAAGAAGTCGGCTGCCCACATCAGGAAGTAGTTGATGAAGCCATGGCCTCGCGTGAGCTTGTCGTTTTCACTTCGCAGCGAGTAGATATCGCTGAAGGAAACGAAGCGCAGCCGGTCGCCGAAGAACACGATGAGCACCGCGAGAACGAGGACTCCCAGTATGATGAAATAGTGTATAGAAATGCAGTCCGTGTATTTCTCGCATCGTTCCTCGCCCAGCTTGTTCCACGAAGCGAGGAAGAAGAGGGTCTGGGCGAAGGTGAAGGCCACCTGATAGACGATGATTGCATTGTAATCCTTGAAGTGATACTGCAGCGTGATGACCGTAGGAATGTGTATCAGGATGAAAGTGAGGATTGCGATGAGGTCTGAAGGCACCTTCCGAGCCCTGTAGAAGAGGATAGGGATGAAAGCCAGCACGTTGGTCAGTATCTCTTCGTATTCGGTAGAGACAGCGTACTTATATCCGATATAGCCGAACAGCGGGTACAGATACTCCGTATATATCACCCTGAAGAGGATGATATACACGATGGTCGAGACGATGCTGACGGCCAGCACGCGCCCGTCCAGTTTCTTTTCCAGCTGTTCACTAAAGTTCATGAATGACTATTTTTTCAACCAGTTTCACTCGTTTGCCCGAGATCTTGCCATCAAGAAAATACTTGGCGAAGCGGATGCTGTGCGTATCCGTTCCGCAGAGATCGTAGAAACCGTTGTCCAGCAGCATTTCGGCTTTCTTCTGCACCTCTTTCCCGTAGGCACCCACCAGCGAGGGCACGTTCAGCTGAAAGAGGATGCCGTTGCCTTTCAGCTTCTTGTAGTCGCCGATGTTCATATACTGGTAGCGCTCAGGATGGGCCAACACGGGGAAGTAGCCTTTGCTCTTCACCTCGTCCAAGATGCCGTCCATGCCGAATGGAGGACTGAAATAAGATGTTTCGACGAGCAGATGCGTCTTGCTGCCACCCAGCGGCAGCACATTCTGCTGTGCCAGCCGCTTGTCGAAGAGGTCGTCCATCATGTGCTCGGAAGCCAGATGGAGCCTGAGTTTGCCTTTATATTCCGACTGAAGAGTTCCGAACAGCGCCTGAAGGTCGGCAGGTTCGTTGGGGAAGTCGTCCATCGTGTGGGGCGTGAGCCACACTTCGGCCATGCCGTTCTCCTGCCAGAGGTCCAGTATGCGCAGCGTCTCCTGTTTTTCCTTCACGCCGTCGTCCACACCGGGCAACAGATGGCAGTGCCAGTCGGTAAAACCACTGAGCAGGCCGCTGTCCTTGATAGTTTCACTACTGTTGAATAGCCACATGACTACGCCTCCTCCTTTGTGTAGCTGCCGTAACCGTAGCCATAACCGTAGCCCTGGCGGTGATGGCGGCCTGTGGCCACCTTCGTTCCGTTCAGGATCAGGGCCATGTTCTTGAGCTTCTTCTCCGTGTAGTAACGCTCTATGACGGGCAGCATGTTGCGCTCCAACAGTCCGCTGCGGATGACGAAGAGCGTCATGTCGGCCAGATCGGCGATGATATTCGTATCGGCCACGATGTCTACGGGCGCACTGTCGAGGAACACCATGTCGTACGTCTGCTTCAGCTCTTCAACGAGTGCCTGCAACCGACCGTTGGCCAGCAGTTCTGCAGGGTTCGGAGGCAGTGTTCCCACCGGTATGACGTCGAGTGTGGGACAGTCGGGATTGTGTTTGATGA
Source organism: Prevotella sp. (assembly GCA_017402445.1). Taxonomy (GTDB): domain Bacteria; phylum Bacteroidota; class Bacteroidia; order Bacteroidales; family Bacteroidaceae; genus Prevotella. Next base: position 45,701 of record JAFPME010000002.1, read on the forward strand.
GCGACTTCCAGTCCTCTTCCTGACCTGTCAGATAGTTGGTGAGTCCTTTCTTGGGACTGCCGACATACGCACTGAGCGATGCTTTCCTGATGTCCACGTCGAGCGTGATGACGCGTTTGCCCTTAATGGCGAACGTCGACGATAGGTTCATCGTGATGAAAGTCTTTCCGCTGCCGGGATTAATGCTCGTTAGCAGCACCACCTTTGCATTCTGATGGCTGTTCGACACGAATTCCAGGTTGGTGCGGATGACGCGGAACGCCTCGTTGATGATGTTTCGTGTCTGCGGCTTCACGAGTATGCGGTTCTTGTCGCTTTCCTTCGTTTTGCCCGGCCGCTGTGGAATCTCACCGATGAACGGTGTGGCGAGGTTCGTCAGGTCTTGCTTTCCCCTGACCGTCGTGTTGAGTTTCTCCTTCAGCCAGAACACCGCAGCAGGGACAGCCAGCCCGAAGAGCATCATCAGCGCGAGCAATCGGAGCCGCTTCGGGGCTATCGGTTTCTTGCTGCCCATCGGCGGACAGATGATTCGCGTGTTGTAAGCGGTGAAGGCCTGCGTCAGTTCATTCTCCTCACGCTTCTGCAAGAGGAAGATGTAAAGCTCCTGAAGCACACGCTGCTGGCGTTCCACCGACAGCAAGTCCTTCGCTTGCTTCGGCGTGGAAGCTATCTGGGCGTTGTTCTTCTGCTGGTTGCTCGCCAGCCCGTCAATCTGTATCTGCAGCTGATTGATAGCATTGTTGAGCGAAGCCATGATGGCACCGCGCATGGCAGCCAGCTGACTGTCCATCTCTGCGACGATGGGACTCTCCGCACTGCTCGATTGTGCCGTGTTGTTGCGGCGCAGTTGCAGGGCATTGTACTGTGCTATCTGCTCCTCCACGCCCTTCGACTGCGACAACATGTTCGAAGGCAGCAGCTGATTCTTACCCGAATTCTCGCGCAAATAGCTGCTGATGTACTTGGCCATGTAGAGTTCGTTGCGCAGCAGCACCAGTTTACCCTCGGCCTCGGTGGCTTCCTTCATGTAGAGCTTCGTCGTCTCCACGATGTCCGGCATCAGGTGCTTGCTCTTGTACGCCGAGATGTTGTTGTCCACAAGGCCCAGGTCGCGCTCAATGACGCCGAGACGTTCGTCGATGAACTTCGACGTGGAGAGTGCCAGTTGGTTCTTGTCGTTCATCCAGTACTCCTTGTACACCTCAATGAGCATGTTGATGAAGTCGTTGATGCGCTGGATGCTGACGTCCTTGAAGCTGATGTCAATCACCGTGGCATCTTCCTCGCTGATGTCGGCACTGAAACGCTTGATGCAACCTTCGGTGACGATGTACGGCTCTTCGCGCACAACGCTGATGACGGAGTCTTTCTGGTCTGTATAGTAGTCGGTAGGACGCACGGTGACATTGCCCACCGGGGTCTGCACCGCAGCGTTCAGCTTACCCTTCACCTCGTCGTCGTACTCGGTCTTGTTGTGCTTCATGTCCGTGATGGTAAACTGTCCGCCCGAACCGAAGTGCAGGTCCAGCTCCACATGGTCGTCGTCGGTCAGTCCGTCGATGGTTACCTCAACGGGAAGCGTCTTTCCGTAGAGCGTCACGTCGCGCAGGCCCTTGCGCTTCGAATAGTCGTAGTCCAGTTTCAGGCGGCGGACCACCTCGTAGACCACGGCGGGCGACTTCATGGCCAGCAGTTCGTTGCTCACGTTCGACGTGTTGTTGAACAGTCCCATGCCCGAAAGGGCACCGCCCAGCTGCCCGCCCAGCATCGAACTGGTCTGGTCGTCCTCCTTGATCATCACCTGCGCCATGCGTTCATACACCGATTCGGTGGAGAACAAGTACAGCAGCGTGAGTGCTACGAAAACGGCAATCGACAAGAGGAACCATTTCCACTTGTCGAGACAAAGATAAAAGAAATCCTTCAGATTCATCGAATCTGTGTTTGTTCGCGTATTCTGTTCTGTCGCCATAGCTTTTTTCTTATTTAAACAGTACGACTCCGAGCGTTACGATCACCGATGCCAGCGAAATCCAGAAACTGTAGGTCATCGTCTGACTGCCGTTGGTGGTCGATTGCATCTGTCGGGTCTTGTTCGCTTTCACGTAGATGACGTCGCCCTGCTGCACATAGAAAGCAGGCGACTGCAAGAGCTGCTTGCCCTGCGTCAGGTCAATGTTGAAGACCTTTGCACTGCCGCCCTCTTGGCGTATCAACTGTATTTCGCTGCGCACGCCGTAGGTCGTCAGGTCGCCCACGGCACTGATGGCATCCAGCAGCGTGTAGTTGTCTTTGTTGATGGCATACGTTCCGGGACGTTGCACCTCACCCATCACATTGAACGTGCGATTCGTCATGCTGACCGTCACCGAGGCGTCGTTCACCAGCTTCTGCCCCCTGAGCTCTTTCTCTATGTATAGCTCAGCCTCGCGGCGAGTCATGTCTTCCAGCTTCACCTTGCCCAGGTAAGGGAAATTGATGGTGCCTTCTTCGTCCACCACGTAGTTGATCATGTAGTCGATGGCGTTCATGTTCCTTGGATCAAATTCCGAGATGAGCGTCTTGTTGTAAGCCATCCGCAGCTGGGGGTCCTTCGTTTCCACCACGATGTTCAGCTCGTCCTGCGGCTTGATGGTGATGGGCCGCGCCTTCGCAAGCGTCACCAACTCGTTCGGCGTGAGGTCCTGAAAGTAATTATAGTCAACAGGAGCTTTGCAGCTCACGAAGCACAAGGCCATGCACAGCCCAGCTGCCAGCGTCGTCAGCTTTCTCCTGATACCCATCAGCATCTTGTCTCTTTCCATATGTACTATTTTAATATATAAACTAAAAAAAACGCGTTTTGTTGCATTGAGCCTGCAAAATTACTTATTTTTTCTGAGAAAACGCCACTTTGCGCCTTCATTTAGCATTTTATGCTCACTGCGGCACGGCAAAAACGACTGAAAACGAAAAAAAGAACACTAAAATTGAGAGCGTTTCAAAAAAAACACGTAACTTTGCACACGGAAACAAAGCAAAAGGCAAGGCGCCCTGAGCGCAGGCACGCCGAGCTTTCTGCCTTACGGACATTCGAGTAGCTGCCTGAAAGCACTCAGTAATGGGGTTGACTGGATTTGACAGCGGGTTGAAATGGTACGTAAGCACGCGGAGCCTCGTTGGCTATCTCCTAAAACGAAGCGAACAACAAATTAATTGGCAACAACAAGTATGCTCTCGCTGCTTAATCGAAGCACAGTAGATTACGAGCTTAATTCCTTCACCAGGTGATGGAACGAGACGTCGCTCAAGGGTTCTTGTCCCGAATCTCCTTGGTCAAGCGGCGCAGGTAAATCGGGAATAGCACGGTCAGGCTCCGATGAGCGTGTGAAAATTCAGGAGATAAGGCGTCGGTTGGTGGTCCAGGTCTTGCCCTCGCTCGAAAACCAAAGTCTGGAATAAGCGTGTAGAAAGCGTATGGTTTCCCTGTTTGGACGCGGGTTCGACTCCCGCCAGCTCCACCTCCACCTACGACAACCTGCTGGTCGCCAGCAGGTTGTTTTCTTTTTCAGAAAGGCTGTCATACATACCTTCTTACATATTATATAATAGCATCCGGCGCAATCGAAAATAAAACAGGTTTTTTTTTGTGTTTTGCACACTTATTCGTACCTTTGCACGCGCAAAAGATGAAGATATCTATCATAACTGTAACATACAACAGCGCACGAACCGTTAAAGACACGTTGGAAAGTGTGCTCAGACAGACATGGGAAGACATCGACTACATTGTGGTCGACGGCTGTTCGAGCGACCAGACGATGGACATCGTCAGGCAATACGAGCCGCGTTTCCATGGGCGCATGCGATGGATATCCGAAAAAGACCACGGCATCTACGACGCCATGAACAAGGGATTCCGCATGGCAACAGGAGATGTCGTCGGACTTATCAATTCCGACGACATGTTCTGTTGCGACAATGCCATTGAAATGGTCATGAGAAAGTTTGAAGAGAACAGCGATGCCGATGCCGTCTATGCCGACCTGATGTACGTTGGAAGCAACAACACCGACAAAGTCATCAGAAACTGGATTACAGGAAAGCAAAGACCCATGGCCAAAGGCTGGCTTCCGGCCCACCCCACCTTCTACGTTCGGAAGCACATCTACGAACAATACGGTTACTTCAATCTGCGATATAAGCTCGCGGCAGACTTTGAACTGATGCTCCGATTCATCGAGAAGTATCACATCCGGCTCGTTTACTTGCCCGAAAAACTTGTCCGCATGCGTTACGGTGGAGCCACCAGCAGCAGTCTGAAGAACATCATCAGGCAAGACAAGGAGTGCTTCTCCGCTTTCAAAGACAATCAGATTCCTGTCAGCTGCCTGTATCCCGTCTTGCGTCTCTTATCCAAAATAAAGCAATTCAACTTATGAATCTCCTTTTCACCGGGGCTTCCGGATTCTTAGGAAAGAACACCTTGCCCATCTTAAAACAGCAGTTTGAGACTGTACACACGTTAGGTCTGACTGAGAATGACAGGTTTTGCGTCAACTTGTCAAGGGAGATTCCGCAGCTGTCCCAGCCTTACGACGTGGTGCTCCACGCTGCTGGCAAGGCGCACGTGGTACCTCGGACAGAAGCAGAGAAAAAGGAATTCTACGACATCAACCTCACAGGAACCATGAACCTGTGCCGCGCATTAGAGAAAGTCGGTGCGCCTAAAGCCCTCATCTTCGTCAGCACAGTTGCCGTTTACGGTTGCGATGAGGGAGAGAACATCAGCGAAGAGCATCCACTCGACGGTGATACGCCCTACGCAGACAGCAAGAAAAAAGCTGAAAGATTCCTCACACAATGGTGCGAAGAGCACCATGTCGTCCTCAGCATCGTCAGGCCATGCCTGCTGGCAGGACCGAATCCGCCAGGCAACCTCGGCAGCATGATACGCGGCATCAGCACCGGCCACTACCTGAGCATCAACAAAGGACAAGCCCGCAAGAGCGTGCTCATGGTGCAGGACATCGCCCGACTGGTTCCGCTGCTTGCTGAAAAAGGAGGCATCTACAACGTCTGTGACGACGAACAGCCCACCTTCCGCCAGCTGGAAGAGACCATCAGCCACCAGCTGGGCAAGCGTCCGCCCTTCAACATTCCCTATCCGCTTGCCAAATGTCTTGCTCTGGTTGGTGATTGTCTCGGGCGGAAAGCCCCCATCAATTCATACAAGCTCCGGAAAATAACAAGATCGCTCACGTTCAGCAACGAAAAGGCCAAACGCGAGTTAGGATGGAAGCCCCTCAACGTGGTGGAAAATTTCAGGATTAATTAAGCACACACACCAAGATTCTCATGGAAATGAACGTTTTCACATATTCTGCCGTTGCCGTTATACTGCTTCTCCTGGAGCTGCTCTACTTCAAGATAGCAAGAAAATACGGCATCGTTGATACACCCAACTTCAGAAGCTCGCACACGCACATCACTCTGCGCGGCGGAGGCATCATCTTCTATATCGGAATGCTCGTCTGGTTCATCATATCCAAGGGCGCCTACCCATGGTTCTTTGCCGGTGTCAGCATCGTTTCCACACTGTGCCTCGTCGACGACATACACCCGCTGGCACCAGCCATCAGGTTTCCCATACAGCTCATCTCCATACTTATCATGTTCGTACAGATGGGATTCATGCAGCCAGAGCTATGGTGGTTCGTACCCATCGCGCTGTTTTTCTTCGCCGGAGTCATCAACGTCATCAATTTCATGGACGGCATCAACGGCATGACTGCGGGCTATGCCTTCGTCGCACTGGCCACACTGGCCTACGTCAACGAGCACATCGTTTCCTTCACCGACATGCGGCTGATCGTGATTGCCTTGCTCTCGGTGGCCGTTTTTGCCATCTTCAACTTCAGGAAGAAAGCCGTCTGTTTTGCCGGCGACGTCGGATCCGTCTCCATGGCATTCCTTCTCATGTTTCTCATCGGCACGCTGATGTGGACAACAGGCGATTTCTCGTGGATCACGCTGCTCGTTGTGTATGGAGTTGACGGCGTACTGACCATCTTCCACCGCATCATGCTCAAGGAACGCATCACCGAAGCTCACCGCAAGCACGCCTACCAGCTGATGGCCAACGAGCTGCACATTCCACACACGGTCGTCTCGGCTGTCTACATGGCGCTTCAGCTCGTCATCAACCTTTGCTATCTGCTCCACCCCGGCTATCTGACGCTCATCTTGGCGGTTGTTGTCTTGTCAATTGCTTACATCGTTTTCATGAAAAAGTATTTTCATCTTCATCAATTGCAATAAAACAGACAGAAGCGTTATTATTTACAACGAACATCAATATTGAATAACAGTTTGCAGACAAGTAGCGTCATGCCCGAAGAGAGGACAAACAGACAGGATTCTAAGCAATATGTGCTGAAAGCCAAGCCATGGAGCAAATGGGAGAATGGCTTCAGACGCCTTGTCGACACACTCATTGCACTCGTTTCCTTGGTGGTGTTCTCGCCGCTGTTCCTGTTGTGTTTTCTTGCCATCAAGCTTGAAGACGGAGGGCATGTGTTCTTTTCGCAGGAAAGAATCGGCCTGGGCGGAAAACCTTTCAACATCTACAAATTCAGAAGCATGAAGATTGATGCTGAGAAGGACGGACCCGACCTCTTCCAGCACGAAAAGTCGGATAAACTGACAAAGGTCGGACGCTTCCTGCGCAACCATCATCTCGACGAGCTGCCGCAGCTGTGGAACGTCATCAGAGGCGACATGGCGTTCATCGGACCGCGTCCCGAGCGCAAATACTACATCGACCAAATCATGGAACACGACCCACGGTACGTCTATCTCTACCAAGTGAGGCCCGGCGTCACGTCTTATGCGACGCTCTACAACGGCTATACCGACACCATGGAGAAGATGTTGCGCCGTCTGGAGCTCGATCTTTACTACCTGGAGCACCGCTCCTGGTGGTTCGACACCAAGATTCTGGTCAAGACATTCCTCAACATCGTGTTCGGGAAAGTGTTCTGAACGCTCATCAACTCTTCAACACTGCCTTCAGGAAAGTGTCCTGAACGCTCAGGAAGACCTCTGACATCGCTTTCGGAACCGCATTCCTATCATTTTCATGGTAACCTTTCAGGACTGGGAAAACGCCCACGCCCCCTACCCTTTCGTGCACGGTTGCCACGGCGCAAAGAGCCTTCGGGGAACGCATAGCTGCCGGTTTGCGATGTCGGAAAGTCTGATTTGCTTTGTCAGAAGAATCGTTTCCTGCTGACAGAAGAATCGTCTTTGGCTGACAGAAGAATCGTCTTTGGCTGACATTTCAGTGAAATTGGTGAGCAAAATCACTGAAATTGTTGTGCAATCTCATTGAAATTGCACGGCAATATCACTGATTTTACACAACAGAAGCGCCCGAAAGGCAAGAAAAAAGCACCCGGACGGCAAGAATAAAGCACCCGGGTGACAGCAGGCAGGCATTTGTGCAAAAAGCATGCGATGCCTGGAAAGCTGGGGGAAAGAAATCCTCCGCAGACTCAGAAATCATAGATATGCAGGCCCAAACATGCTGTTTCGCTGACTCAAACCTGCAGTTTCGCAAATTCAAGCATACGTTTGTGCAGACTCAATACTTTCGGAAGTGCAGGCGCAGCGTGGCTGTCTCCAACTGCATTTCGCTTCCGTTGAGCTTCAGCACCTTCATGTCTTCCTCCAACTCGTGCAGGCCCAAGGTGCGGAGCACGTCGGGATCTTCGACCTTTCGATCGCCAGCCTCGCGGACGGAGAAATAGAGTCCGAACACACGCAGCGTGTTTCCGCTGTGAGCGAAGCTGCCGATGACGTCGGGATGGGCCATGACAGAGTCGTGCATGTGCAGCATCGTACCCTGGAAAGCCCACCATGTCTGCGACTGACGCATGTCGGCCGAGCGTCCGGAAGCCAGGGTGTCCACCGTTTTCAGCTGCCAGAGTCCGTCAAGGTCGCCGTTTTTCGATGTTTCCAGTTCGCATGCCGTCGTGAGAAGGCACAGACCCAAAACGAAGAATATCAGTTTTTTCATATCACTATCCCTTTATTTCCTTTTCCTTGTCAGCAGTCCTGTCTTGCGGACCGTCAGCTGTACACCCGTATTGTCGCCGTAGATGCCGCCACGGTCCATACCCACGGCAGCCTGAAGAGCCCATCCGGCCATGCGCGACCGTTCGGGGAAGCTGTAGGAAGCTTCGGCCAGCAGGCTGACATTCTCCTTCGGATTGTCGAAAAGCAGGTTGTACGTGCCGTAACCCTTCTGCCATGTGGCTAACAGACGGTAGTCGAGACCGGGCAGAGGCGCGCCTGACAGACCGAGATGCCACGCCACAAAGCGGTTGTTCCTCACGTCGATGGCACCATCGTCGTTGTAGAGGGGCGACCGATAGAGCGGATTTCCCATCACCATGCCCCAGTGTTGCCACCCGGTGTAGAGGTTGTGGTTGTAGTAATCGTCGCGCCCGCTGATGTGGGTGCTGATGCTTTGCGTGTGATCGTGGTAGACCGGACCGCTCTGATACTTCGAATAGACGTACTCCACGACGATGTCGCGCAGCCACGAGCCGCGTTTCAGGTTCAGCTCTGCCCCGAGCTGCAGGTCCTTGAAGTCGTAGAGGAAGTATCGGTTGTCCTTCTTCGTGTCCCATTCGGCACCCGAACCGTAGCCGTCGTAGTCGAGCATGAGCATCGAAGAGTGGTCTTCAAAGTAGTGGTCGGCATAGACGCCGAGCTTCCAGCCGTCGGCCTGGTAGTTGACGCGGGCCAGCAGACTGCCGAGATGGTTGCCCGATGCGTTCTCGTAGCCAGCATCGGTAGCGTCGCTGCCGCCAGGTACGAACGCTTTGAGCATGCCGCTCAGGCCCTTTTCGCCCTCCATGGTGAGGGAAGGGTCGTTGTTGACGGCGTGCATCGTGCCACCGAACTGACAAGCCATCTCCAGACCCAGCTCCACGGTGAGCGGTTTGTCGGTGCGTCCGATGCGCAGATAGCCGGCTTTGGTGTGCAACAAGGTCTTCTCGGTGTATCGTTTCTGTTGATGCGTGAAGTCTTTCTGCCACTTGTCGTCGGTGGTCATGCCGTAGGCAACGTGGCCTTTCAGCCCCAGCCAGCCCTTGGCAAACGGCAACTCCCAGTAGTCGGGCAACGACAGACGGGCCATCGGGACGGGACGCGCGTTGATACCGAGCGTCTGGCTGCCCGTAGAGAGCTGTCCGTTGCGGAGCTCCATGGGCTGCTCCTTGCTGCCCACGGTGAACAGGCCGTGCAGCCAGCGCACCTCGGCAAAGGCTTGCTGGACAACGAAATGGCTCGTATAGTGGAACGGGACGGCCACGTCGAGACCGTAGCCGACGGCCCACCGACGGGCAGAATCGGCCGCCAGGGGGCGCTCAATCGCGGCCCGGAGATAACCGTTTGTCTTGTCGAGCGAACTCAGACCGTACTTGTTGGCATTCAGCCACAAGGGTGTAGCTCCGTCGCTGATGCTGACTTGCGCCTCAGCTTTGTAGCGCAGCCCGTCGGTCAGGCGTTCGGCCGTTGCGCTCTGCGCCGCCGTCTGCACGGTTGCGAGGGCCGACAATAAGAGGATGAGAGACGTTTTCTTCTTCATGCTGATCTCTGTTTATACCTTATTATAACGCAGGAAAAGAAAGAATAGTATGAAGAAAGCAGGAAAAAAGGAGTTTTATGCATGAATAGGGAAAATCCCGCAGCAAGTAGGGAAATTCCTTTGCAAGTGTTGTTATTTCTTCGCAATTTTGCAACGTGAAACAACGAGAATCACAAAACAGAATATTAACAACTAAAAAAAATACGACCATGAAGAGAATGATGATTACACTGACAGCTTTGCTCATGTTGGCTCTCTCGGCTAAAGCTATGAGCTACGAACAGGCTCGCGACCAAGCTCTGTTCCTGACGGACAAGATGGCTTATGAGCTGAACCTCACTGAGGATCAGTACGAGGCTGCCTACGAAATCAACCTCGACTATCTGATGGGCATCAACGACTACAACGAGCTCTACGGAACTTACTGGGAGCGCAGGAATCTGGACCTGAGCTACGTGCTGCTCGACTGGCAATACCGCGCATATCTCGACGCTGCCTACTTCTACAGGCCCCTTTACTGGGACGCTGGCTACTGGCACTTCGCCATCTATGCACGCTATCCGCACCGCACATGGTTCTACTTCGGACGTCCGGCATTCTACTTCTCATACCACGGAGGCCACAGCTGGCACCACAACGGCGGTCGCAGCTGGTATCACGGCCGCCGCTACGGACACAGCCACCACGTTGCTCACGGTACGCACGGCCACGGCATGCGCAACAGCTACGACCGCGGCGACTACAACGACCGCAGAGGGCACTATGACCGGGGCCGCGGCAACAGAGGACTGGAGCGTCGGAACGACAACGGCAGGGGCCGCGACATGGCAAGAGGTAACGACCGCAGCGTGAACAGCCGTCAGACGACTCAGCAGTCGGACCGCACAGGCCGGTTCGGTGGCAGACGCGAAAGCAGCACAAGGCACAACGAAGCCACACGCGGCAGCAGCGTGCGCCCCTCGACAAGCAGGGACGGATTCCGCGGAGAACGCCGCAGCGACATGTCGCTTCCCAACCGCACGTTCACCCCGAGCCGTTCGTCATCGGCCACACAGCAACAGCGCTCGACAGAACGCATGAGAATGTCGGAACCGCAGCGCAGAAGCTCGGACATACAGCGTCAAAGCACATCGCCGTCGCGCAGCTACTCCAACCCGTCGCGCAGCTATTCAGCTCCGTCGCAGCGCAGCAGCTCCACACGCAGCATCAGTGCTCCCTCGCGCAGCTACTCGTCTCCGCGCAGCAGCATGTCGGGTTCGCACTCATCGGCACCACGTAGCAGTTCGTTCGGCGGCGGTCACAGTGGCGGTTCGCGCATGGGCAGCGGTGGCAGCAGCCACTCAGGCGGCAACCGTGGCGGCGGCAGCTTCGGCGGACGCAGATAAGAACAAGGTATAAAAGGTAATAGGTTTTTTCAGGATAACACTCATACTACTTTACAACGACAATTCACGCACTTCGGCATTTGTCATTCTGGGCACGTCCCGCATGGCTTTGCCGAAGTGCACTGCTTGTATGGCCTTGTTGATGATGCCGTGACCGACGGCCACAACGGTCTGACCGTCGTAGTGTTCGCGCAGGAAACGGATGAAGTCGGAGGCGCGGCTCTTCAGTGCCGGGAGCGTTTCGACGTCGTCAGGCCACGGTTCGTTGGGATCGATAGCGGGAATGTACCGGCCGGTCAAGCCGCCCCAGTCACGCTCGCGCAGCAAGGGCGTGGTGAGGACATGCTGTCCGTGAGGTGCCGCCAGGATGCGGCAGGTGTCTATGCTGCGCTTCAAGTCGCTCGCCACAAAGGCATCCACGTGCCACGACTGCATGCGGCGGGCCAGCTCTTCCGCCTGAAGGATGCCGTTTTCGGTCAGTTCGCCCTGCGTTTGGCCCTGCATGATCTGGTTGACATTGTCCACGGTCTCGCCGTGTCTGACAAGAAAAAGTTGAACCATCTGCTTGTTTTTTGGCACAAAAGTACACAAAAAATTGCATCTTTCGTGCTTTCTTCGTATTTTTGCATACAGTAATCAGAACTTTTCCATGGCTGTTGTGATTTCTTGATGCGGCCAAGACGGGTTCTGCCAAACGTATAACTACAAAAAAACAACGTTTATGAGAGTACTGCTGAGTTCCATCTTACGCGCCGTCTGTGCAGCCGCCGTAGGCTATCTGCTCGTGATGTACCGCGACCAAATGGTGCAATGGATCACCATTGCCATCGGAGGTATGTTCCTCTTATCGGGAATCATCTCCGTGTTGACGTACTACAGTGAGAGGCGAAAGGCCCGCAATGCGGCCGAACGGCTGCATGCCATCTCGGAGATGCGCGACGGAACAGAGGCACCGGCATCCGCTGAAGACATCATGAGGGCCATGACTCCGTCGTTTCCCATCGTGGGCATCGGCAGCATTCTGCTCGGTGTGATTCTCGCCATGATGCCTGCAGAATTCATAAAAGGCGTGATGTACAGTATGGCTGCTATTCTGATACTGGGTGGTCTTACTCAACTGTTCGCCTTGGTAAACGTCAGGAAGCTGAACAATATTCCGTTCATCTTCTGGTTTTTCCCTTGTGTCATCATGGTAATCGGCGTGTACATGGTAGTCAGACCGATGGACATGGCGGAGCTTCCCTTCCGGATCATAGGCTGGGGACTGGTGTTGTATGCCATTGTTGAGGTTATCACTGCCATCAACATCTACCGCATTCGCCGCCGCATAGAGGAAGCGGAGCCCTACAACGAGGCAAACATGCCGGCAACGAAAGAGGAAGACATCGAAGACGCGGAAATCGTCGAGACGCTCTGAGGGCGCCGACGGTTTGCCCGATGGCCTCAGGCCCGTCGCCGTCCGCGCATGGTAATCAGCGGGACCAACATTTCTTCCATGGAAATGCCGCCATGCTGGAAGGTATCCTTGTAGTAAGAAACATAGTAATTGTAGTTGTTCGGGTAAGCAAAGAACGAACATCCCGTGGCAAAAACGTAGCTCGTGGAGATGTTCGGAGCCGGAAGGAAGGCACTGTACGGGTCCTTGATGACGTAGACTTCTTTCGGATTGTAGCTCAGATTGCGCCCCAACTTGTAGCGAAGGTTGGTGTTTGTGTTGCGGTCGCCGATGATTTTCACGGGTTTGTCGGCGCGGATGCTGCCATGATCGGTCGTGATGACAATCGTATAGTTGCTCTGCGACAGCTGGCGGAAGAGCTCTGAGAGAACAGAATGGCGGAACCAGCTGAGCGTGATGGAACGATAAGCGCTCTCGTTGTTGGCCAGTTCGCGCACCATTCGCGACTCCGTGCGCGCATGACTGAGCATGTCGATGAAGTTCACCACGAGCACATTCAGGTCGTATTGTTCCAGGTTCTTGAACTGTTGCATGAAGCGGTCGCCACCGACAGAGTCGTTGATCTTGTGATAGGAGAAGGTATTCTTCCGCCGATAGCGGTCAAACTGGGTCTGGATGAGCGGTGCTTCATTCAGATTCTTGCCCTCTTCCTCGTCCTCGTCGACCCAGAGCTCGGGGAACATCTCAGCAATCTTGTTCGGCATCAGTCCGCTGAAGATGGCATTTCGCGCGTACTGGGTAGCCGTAGGCAGTATGCTCATGTAGAGTTGCTCGTCAATGTCGAACATATCGCCGATCTCCTGAGCCAGCATTCGCCACTGGTCGTAGCGGAAATTGTCTATGACGACGAGGAAGACTTTCTCTTTTCGGTCGAGTAAGGGGAAGATGATTGACTTGAAAACGGCTGGTGATAGCAACGGGACATCGTCGGACGATGCGGCAGACTTCGTCGGAACAGGCTTTGACATGCGCTGCCCGAGGTTCCGCGAAGCAGGTGTTGCTGCAGGTTTCAGCCAATCCAGATAGTTCTTCTTGATGAACTTCGCAAATCCATTGTTCGCTTCCTCCTTCTGCATGCGCAGCATGTCGGTCATCGAACTGTCCGTGCTGCTCAGCTCCAGTTCCCAATGTACGAGCCGTTTATAGACATCCATCCAGTCCCGACAGGTCTTGCAGTTGACAATCTGCATGGAAATGTCCTGGAAGTTCTGCTGATAGCCGCTCTGTGTTACCTCAGTCCTGATTTCCCGTTGATGGATGTTTTTCTTCAAAGTGAGCAGGATCTGGCTCGGGTTGACAGGTTTGATGAGATAGTCTGCAATCTTCGAGCCGATGGCTTGGTTCATGATGTCCTCTTCTTCGCTTTTGGTCACCATCACGACGGGCGTTGCCGGTTGTATTTCCTTTACCTGTTGCAAGGTTTCCAGACCGTTCAGGCCGGGCATCATCTCGTCGAGCAGAATCAAATCGAACGTTTTTTGCCGGCATTGGTCAATGGCATCGGTGCCGTTACTGACCGTTACCACATCGTATCCTTTCTTTTCCAAAAACAAGATATGGGCTTTGAGCAGTTCAATCTCGTCGTCAACCCATAGCAATAGTCCGTTGCTCATAGTCTAAAATCCATCAAATTCAAAATATTCGTCGTCCACATCGGGCTCTGACGACTGCTGTTTTGGCGCTTGCTGCTGCGGCTGGGGCGTCTGAGGCTGTCCTGTCTGCTGACCGTTAGCTGGCTTCTGTTGTCCGTTAGCAGGCTTCTGTTGCTGACCGTTGGCTGGCTTCTGTTGACCGTTAACAGGGTTCTGAGGCTGACGGTTGGTCTGAGGCTGCGTAGAAGTCGGCTGCGGTTGGGACGGTGCGGGCGCCGTATCATCGTCGATGATGATGATTTCGTCGTCATCTTCAGCCACAGGTTGAGGCGGAACAGGCTGTGTCTGCGGTGGAACAGGCTGCGTCTGCGGCGTAGCCGGCTGAACCGGCTGCGGAACGGCAGGCTGTTGACCCGTCTGATCGGTTTTCGGTTGCGGTTGTCCCGACTGCGGTTGCGGTTTGTCCGGAGCCGTTTGCGGCGTGCCTTGCTGCTGTTCTGTTGCGGTCTTCGGCTTTTCCTGGGTTTCCGACGACTTGTTTCCTTCCTCATCTTCGATTACAATCGGCTGCTCTGTAACATCGTCAGGATTCGGTTTCTGACCGTCTTCCTGCGGAACCACGTCAGTTTTCTTCCTTTCATCGGGCTTTGTGGCGGGTTCCTCGTTGCCTTCCTTCTTCGCAGGAACGTCCATCTTCGGCTCGTCAACGGGTGCAGTCAGAGGCAAGTCAACAGCATTCTCGTCATCAGGACCTGTTTCTTCCTCATCGGGGATGCTAAATCCGTCGTCCAAGTCAATGTCCATCAGCGTGTTATCATCAATCACTCCTCCGTTGAAGACATCGTCGTCTGCACCTTGATTCTCGGCAGGAACGGGTTCCGGTTGCTTTTCGTACTCGATGGTTTCGGGCTCGGTCAGCAACAGAACGGTACTTATTTTAAGCGGGATGAAGTGTTTCTCGTAGAAATCATCATAGTCCTGATAGCTGAAATTCGTTCCTAACAGCTCCAGATTCTTCGTACTGATGAGAATGGTGCGGCATTTTCGGGCCAGTGTAGCGATGGAAGCGTTGCTGAACAGCTGGCGTGCGTACTGCAACACCTCGTCGTAACTGTGGAACCCGCTCACCTTCATGCGTCGGATGCCGTCTATGTCCTCCACTTCGAGGTCGAAGTTTCGGGCAACAAAGCTTGTGAAGTTGAAGCGAGCCATCTCAAAGAGCAGCTGGTTATGGTTCACCGAATCGGGCTGATAAGCCAGAATGAAGACGAAGTCAACGTTACGTTCGGCCTCGAACTTCCTTGCTGCGATTGAGTCGCTGTCGTTCAACACCACCGAACGGCGTGTCCAGACATCACCCATGTCGAAACGTCCGCCATGAAGCCTTCGTCCGGCCTTCACTCCGTTGATAATCATGCCCGCCATACTGCTGACTTCGCTCTGCGGGAACTGCTTCACGACGGCTTCCATGTCTTCCAGACACCCCTTGCTGTCGCCTTGGTTAAGCTTGCTGAGTCCACCAATGAACAAGAACTTGTCGCGATGGAAGCCGAGTGGGAAGCGATTGGCCGATAAAAGTCCGTTGACGCGCACCTCATCGAAGCGGCTGGCCTTGAACGCGTCGTAGGTTGCGGCGTAGATAGAGTCTTCAAGATGTTCACCCACACGCGCATTCTCTACATAATAAGGGTCGGAGAGCAGTTTCGTCCACTGACTGTCAGGCCATTTGCTCTGCAACAGACTGAGATAAGCGTCCGCCTTCCGTGGCTGATTGCGCCTCTGATAGAGCAGCCAGAGGTGATAGTAGACGTCGTCCATCTGTTCATAGTCAGGATAAGAGCCGTTCAGGCGGAGCAACTGGCGCTCGCTGAGGTCAAGCATGTCGAGCTTGTCCTTGAAAATGACGCCGCTGTGATGCAATCCGTCCATGATGATGAGGTTACTGGCCTGCACCTGCTCTTCGGTGAAAGGTATCTGTGCGAGATAATACTCCCGTTTGTGCGGATTGTTTTGCGCGCTGTCTGCTATCTGTTGCAGCGAATCCTCCACGGCAGCGGCTTTGGCCAGCGAGTCGCGCATCTCATCGGTAAATTCCTCCGCACCCATCGCCTGCGCGACAACAGTCTGATTGGAGCGCTGCCAGTTGTCGATGTTCTCGCGTTTGCCCCACAGTTTCTGGAAAGCCTGCTTACCCTGAGCGACAGCCATCGGATTATAGAAGTACCATGTACCCTTTTCTGCCTGCTGCGTAGGCTTGGTCTGCTGCTGGTTGTTGGTGTTCTGGCGCCCGTTACGGCTCTGTTCCTGCTGCACGCGCTGCTCAGCCTCAGCCTCCTGCTGCCTTCTGCGTTCCTCCTTCTCTTTCTTCTTCAGCTCTTCTATCACGCGGTCGATGGCTGCATTGCGCTCGCTTTCGGGCAATTTGGCCAACCACTGCAGCGAATCCTGCAGATGGACGGCATCTGTGAAGGGCACCAGCTCGTCGAGCACTTTCGAACGCCGCGCCAACTGCTCGTAGTCGGGCCGCTCTTTGTCGAGCAATCCGATGGCTTCGCCGTAGCAACGCTGCGCGTCGTTGAACTTCTGCATGGTCCAATAGAGGTCTCCGAGCTTCAGCAGCAGCACACCTTTCTCCACTCCGCTGCGCGTAGCTTTCTTGTTTCCGTTCTCGTATGCCGCGACGGCGTTCGCTGTATCCTTCTGGGAAAGGTAGATGTTACCGATGGCATAGTAGACCTGATCGAGGTAATCCTTGTTTTTCTCCGAACGAGCCAGGCGCTTCAGCTTTGAAATCATGGCCTTGGGACGCTTGCCGGCCATCACTTCAGTCATGGCCACGTTCGCATTGAAGTCGAGTTCGTAGGGCGGATTCAGCCTGACCACGTGCTTGAAGGCTTTGTAAGCCTGCTCGTTGTGCCCGAGTGCGGCCTCCACCTGTCCGAGCAGGAACCATTCGCGCGCCTTCTGCTTCGTTCTCATCTCGTGCTTGATGACTTTTCTGAGGTAGGGAACGGCCTCGGCCAGCCTGCCGCTGTGCAGATAGTAGTCGGCGAAGGTGTAGTCCCACTCCTTCACGGCGCGCCAGTCCATGGAATCGCGGCTCATCTTGGTGATGACATCCTCGGCATCGTAGAGCCAGTCGTTCTCGATGTAGCATTTGGCAAGCCACGCCCGCGCCTTGCCGTAGATGGCGGGCTGTGTCTGATAGAGCCTTGCCATGTAGGCAAACGTGGAGGCAGCCTCGTCAAAGTCGCCCTTGTGGAACTGCGAACGGCCCATCAGCATCCATGCTTTCCACAGGAACGGGTTGTACTCCTTGCGGTTGAGCCACTCCAGGTCGCGCTCCGTCTTCTTCCGGCTCTTCTTCCATTCGGGCTTTTTCTTGATGCTGTGCTGCTTGATGGCCTTCTTACTCTTCTCGATGGCGCGCTCGAAACTGCCGGAGCCGAGCTCGCGCGAGCTTTTGTTTCCCACGGTGTAGAGCGGGATCATCTCCGTGTAGTTGTCCTTGTTGCCCTCTTCCTTGGTCAGCGAGCCTTCGATGTAGGCCAGCGACCCATTATAATAGGTATTATAGCGCGCGGTGAACGAGTGCCACCAGCGCGTCTGCGCCGTGTTCTTCTCGGTGGAACAGGCACCGAGAGCCATGGTTGTCACTATGAAAAAGACGATGAAGACGGCCGAACAGGACGTGGACAGCCAGCCGTGTCTGCGCCGATGCGCGCGCGACAGGCTCCGACCACCCTTGAAGAACGCTTCAAGGGCAGACATCACTGCAGGCTTCTCATCATGTGTTCTCATTCCTGATGGTGCGTTTGTCGTCACGGTTCCAAGAGGACGAAGACTTCGTCCTTCACCTGGTCGGGCAGGCTGATGCCGCGAAGCGTCAGGCTTCGGGTCCACGCCCGCACTTCTTCTGGCCGCATGGTGTAGAGCACTTCGCGGAACTCTTCGGCCTCTTCGTCGCGGTATGCAGCTGAAGGCCGCTCGCGGAAGCGGTCCAGTTCCTCGTCGTCGAAGTATTCCACCTCCTTGGTGGCAGCCTCCATCATGCACGTCTGCTCGCACTTGGCGTTGTCGCCGTTGCATGTCGAACAGTCCGTCCCTGCATTAATAACGGTGTCATCGCCGTCTTTATTGTGCCAGGGAAGGCTCAACAGGGCAGAAAAAAGTCCCAAGACAATCAGGGAAACAATGAGAATCCACATAGCAGGCTCAGTTCTTGACCGTGAAACCGGCTGCACGGAGATCGTCCCAGAAGCGCGGGTACGACTTCGTGACCACCTGCGGATGGTTGATGCGTAGCCCCGGGAAGCGCAGACAAGCCGGCGCGAAGGCCATGGCCATGCGGTGATCGTCGTAGGTATCGATGGGTTCGAGTGTCGGTTCGCAGCGCGTACCGTCCCACGAGAGCACGCCCGCCTCCTCGTCGGTGAGCACGTAGCCGAGTTTCCGCATCTCGCGCTTGAGTGCTTCAATGCGGTCGGTCTCCTTGATGCGCAGCGAACCCAGTCCGATGAAGCGGAAAGGAATGCCCAGGAGCGCGCAACTGACCACCAGCGTCTGCGCCAGGTCAGGCTGGTTGATGAAGTCGAAGTCGAAGCGCGGCGGCCGCAACGCCGTCTTGTGCAGTCGCACCGTCGTCGGGATGCCAGGCTCCTTGCACCCGAAAACCGACTTCACGCCAAGCATGGTGAACATGTATCTGATCATGGAATCGCCCTGACGCGAGCCGTCGGTGAGCCCTGTCAGCTCCAGGCGGCTGTCCTCGTCGTGTGCCAGAGCAAGCATTTCGTACCAATAGCTCGACGCGCTCCAGTCGTTTTCGATGAAGTAGCTGCGCTGTCTGTAGGGTTGCGGTTCCACGGTGATGACGTTCACGTCGGTCCAGTCGACGCGTCCGCCGAAGTCGTGCATCGTGTGGAGCGTCAGATCGATGTACGGCCGCGAGATAATCCGGTCGGTGAGCACCAGCTGAAGTCCTGTTCTCATGACGGGCCCGACAAGCAACAAGGCCGATATGAACTGCGAGCTGACGTCGCCTGCCATCTCAACGCGGCCGCCTTCAAGCCGCCGTCCCGTGATGCGCAGCGGCGGGAAGCCCTCTTCCCCGACATATTCTATATGGGCACCCACGTAGCGCAGCGCGTCGACGAGCGCTCCGATGGGCCGGCGTTTCATGCGTTCCGTTCCCGTCAGCACGTGGGTCTGCCCCTCGAGCGTGCTCAGATAGGCCGTCATGAAGCGCATGGCCGTTCCGGCGGCGCCGATGTCGATCACTTCGGGCATGTCGCGCAGTGCATTGATGACAACGCTTGTGTCGTCACAGTCACTCAGGTTCTCCGGCAACTGGGCACCACCGAGGATGGCCTCGATGATGAGAGCCCTGTTACTGATACTTTTCGAGGCCGGCAGATGGATGGTTGCATCGAGTTTCTGCGGCCCGTACAGTTCATATTGTTCTGTCTCTATGTTCATGAATGTTCTGGCTTCGTCTGTTATCGGGTTCTGTTTCCAGACAGCCGGTTTGCTTTTCCCGGCTATTTTCTTGCAAAAATACAATATTTTTTCGTAACTTCGCAACCAAATAGCAAAATTTAATACATTCGTTATGTCTCTACTCGACAATTCATTCGGCGAGGAGCAGCAGATAGACGCCGCAAAATCGTCAACAAAGTCAACGAAACGCAAGTCGACAACCACCAAGAAGAGCTCCTCGACACGCAAGACCACCACGCGCCGCAGCTCGTCGAAACGCTACACGAAGACCGGAATACCCGGGCTGTCCGTCCGTTTCAACTGGAAGGAGTTCCTGGGCATCAACAAGTTACGGCGCAAGTTCACCAAGAAGACGGGCATTCCCACCTCACAGGCAGGCATCGAACGGAAGATGGGACGTAAGATCTGGGACTGGGTGAAGGGCCTGTTCGGCAAGGAATAGCAGACGGACGGACGTCGAAACTGCGTTGGAAGCCCCATGTGAAAGACCATGGGCACGACGACGTCGTGCAGCTTTGCCGATGCTGAAAAATCAGGACAAAAACCTCGTTTTTGCCCTCTGAGAATGCCATCATTCTAAAATAAAAATCAGACGGACGCGTACACGCGAATTATGAGCATGTTCTAAAGTACTGGAAACGAAGCTCTTGTAATTTCTTTACATTTTCCGGGCTTTCAAAATGGCTCATTTTACACTTCAAAATGGCCCTTTCTCGCGCTCAGAATGACTCATTCTGAAGAGCAGAATGGGCCGTTTTGCGAAGTAAAACGAGCCGTTTTGAAAAACGACTCGGATTTTTCTTCTCTTTTGTATGAACTTTTTACTGTTTCAGAAGCAATCAGCCTTCTAAAATGAAAAAAAATCCGTGCACTTTTTTTCGGTAGTTTTTATTGACAAAGTCGTTCGTCTGCAGACCGAAGGGAAACGGTGCAACGCATGTATCAGGTCAAGTCGGCACGGAAGCAAAGCCTTTGCGGCGCGAAAGGCGTGCCGACGAACGGCAAGCCCCCCCACCCTCGCTCACTGGCCAAATGCCTGACTACTTCGGAACAGCGCAGAGAGAAATTGCCTTTGATTTTTTTGGATGTTTCAGAAATATTATTTAAATTTGCAAGCAACAATTACTAACCAATAACCATTATGCAGAAAAAGCTGAAATTAGCAGTGATAGCTCTCTGCTACACCCCTTTGGTATTCGCGCAGAACACCGACACGGGACAAACGGAAGAGCAAACAGCAGCTCAGACGGCCATCGAGCAGGCTTTCACATTCACAGAAGCACAGCTGGGCGAAGATGACGACATGTCGCAGAACGTCACCATCGTCTCCTCTAACAGCAATGTCTACGCTTCACAGGTGGGTTATCTCTTCTCCCCTGTGCGATTCCGCTACAGAGCCTTCAATCAAAAGTACAA
The DNA here is from genome assembly GCA_017402445.1 of Prevotella sp. Lineage (GTDB taxonomy): Bacteria > Bacteroidota > Bacteroidia > Bacteroidales > Bacteroidaceae > Prevotella. The sequence goes on from JAFPME010000002.1 coordinate 66,686, forward strand.
CGAAATCTACGTCAACGGCGCACCGCTGAACGACATGGAGTCGGGACAGTTCCGCTTCTCGCTCGTCGGAGGACTCAATCAGCAGACCAGAGGCGTGGAGAACACGCTGCCGTTCGACAACAACAGCTTCAGCATGGCGGCCATGGGCGGATCGAACAACTACAATTTCAGACCGTCGAGCCTCGCACAGGGACAGCGCGTCACGGTCACCGGGGCCAACCGAAACTACCTGGTTAGGGCCATGTACACCTACAACTCAGGCTTCAACTCGAAGGGATGGGCGTTCTCGGCCAACCTCACCTACCGCTGGGCCAACGAGGGATACGTGGAAGGAACGTTCTACAACTCGCTCTCCTACTTCCTCGGTGCTGAGAAGATCATCAACGACGAGCACCGTGTGTCGCTCGTCACATGGGGCAATCCCACAGAAAGAGCAACCCAGGGAGCAGGCACCGACGAGACCTACTGGCTCGCCAACGACCGTTACTACAACCCCTACTGGGGCTATCAGAACGGGGAAAAGCGCAGCTCGCGCGTGGTCAACGACTTCTCGCCCGTCGCACTCGCCACATGGGACTGGCAGATTGACGAACACACCAAGCTGACCACCTCGTTCGTCGGGCGCTACGGCATGTACTCGCGTACCAAGCTCGACTACAACAACGCCGACAATCCGCAACCTGACTACTGGAAGAACATGCCGTCGAGCTACTTCGACGTGTGGGATGAGACCGACGCTGCCAACCGAACCAACCAAGCCATCGCAGACTTCGAGCGCGCACGCACCTACTTCTCGGGCAGCAAGGCCAACCGGCAGATTAATTTCGACCAGCTCTACTTCGCCAACAAGCAGGCAGGACTGGTCAATCAGGACGCCATCTACTACATAGAAAGGAACCATCAGGACAACCTCACGTTCACACTCTCGTCGTCGTTGAAGAAGGAGATGAACCGCTACGCCTCGCTGAACACAGGCGTGAACCTATCGACGAACAAGAACATGCACTACGTGACGATGGACGACCTGCTCGGATCGCTCTCCTTCCACAACATCAACACGTACGCTCTCGGCACCTATGCGGCCGACGATCCGCGCGTGCAGTACGACATGAACCACCCCAACGCATACGTCGGCGTGGGCGACCGCTTCGCTTTCGACTTCAACATCCTCACCGACAAGGCCAACCTCTGGGCCACTTACAAATACGACAAGGGAAAGCTGCACTCGTTCATCAGCGGCCGACTGGGCGGAACTCAGATGGCCCGCGACGGCAAGATGCGCAACGGTATGGCACCCGAAAACTCGTACGGCAAGAGCAAGACGGCCCGTTTCCTCGATGGAGGCGGAAAGGCCGGGATTACCTATAACCTCGGACTGGGCAACACCATGACGCTGGGCGTAGGCTACGAATGGCGCGCACCGCAGGCACGCACCGCCTTTGTGTCGCCCCAGGTGAACAACGATTTCGTGCTCGACCTGAAGAACGAAAAGATACTCAGCGCCGAAGTGGGCTACCAACTGCGCTTGCCACGACTGAAAGCCAACATCAACGGCTACTACAGCAGCGTGAAGGACGAGACGGAATGGCAGAACTTCTACTACGACGACATCAATTCGTTCTCATACGTGTCCATGACAGGCATCGACAAAGTATTCTACGGCGTGGAATGGGGACTGAACTACAGCCTCACCGACGACCTGAGCATCAAGTCAATAGGCACCATCGGCGAAGCCAAGAACACGAACAACGCGCAGGTTTGGTACATGAGCTCCACAACAGGGACCTACAACGACAACAACGACCACCAGGCTGAACGCGTGCTGAACAAGAACATGCGCGAATCGGGGACGCCACTCACAGCCGCAAGCATTATACTGAGCTACCACAAGAGCGGATGGTTCATCGACTTGAACTGCAACTACTACGACAGAATCTACCTGAGCTATTCACCGTCCTTCCGCTACGAATCGACACTCAGGAACAGACAGAACGCCGGAGAGCTCGTCATCGACAACGACGGCAACGTGCTCGACAGCGCACTTGAGCAGCAGAAAGGTCACGGAGGCATCATGGTCGATGCCAGCATCGGGCGCAGCATCCGACTCAGGCACGGACGTTCGGTCAGCATCAACCTCTCGATGACCAACCTGCTGAACAACCAAAAGATTGTCACTGGAGGTTATGAACAGAGCCGAAGCGACTATACGGCGAGCGGAAACATACGCGCCTACCGCTTCTCGATGAACCCTAAGAAGTTCTATGCCTACGGAATTAACGGAATGTTGAACATCGCTTATAAATTCTAACGACGCCATGAAACATATACATTATTATATATTGTTGCTCGCATGCGGACTTCTCACCGCTTGCATGGACGGCGACTGGGACATTCCCGGCACCGACGGCTCCGAGTTCGGCAACCAAGCCATCACCGAAACGAACGTGGTGACCATCAGTCAGCTGAAAAAACAGTACGCAGGCATCATCAGCAGCGGCGGCTATGTGCAGATTAAAGAGCCGATGCAGTTGAAAGGTGTGGTCACAGGAAACGACATACAAGGCAACATCTACAACCAGATAGGACTGGAAGACGGAACCGGATCCATCATCGTGTGCATTGCGCAGGGCGGACTCTACGGACAACTGCAGGTGGGACGGGAGATCCTCGTCGAGCTGAAGGACCTCTATGTGGGTTCATACGGCGAGCAACCCGAGATTGGAACACCCTACACGAACAAGAGCGGCAACTCGTACGTGAGCCGAATGCCACGCGCCTTGTGGCAACAGCACTTCAAGATGCTCGGCATGAAGAGCGCAACGCCCTTCGAATTCGACGTCACGAAGGTGAGCGACGCTGACTACATCAAGGAGAATTGCGGCCGGTTAATGACCATCCGCGGCGTGAAGTTCCAGGGAGCCAACGGCAAACGCGTCTACGCAAACGAGAAAGAGAAAGACGCGGCCAACAGCGTGAACCGCTCGCTTCAGGGCATTTCGGGCAACGCACTCGTCGTCCGCACCAGCACTTACGCCGACTTTGCCAACAAACCGCTGCCTACAGGCACGGTAGACATCACCGGTATCTTCACCCGTTACAGGAATACATGGCAGATTCTCATCAGGGAAGAGTCTGATGTCACTGAATATTGAACATTAACCACAGAAAACAACATACATTATGAAAAAGATATTCAACATGATGATGGCTGCTGCCATCGCAGTGTGCACGTTCACCGCATGCGAGGATGTGCCTATGCCCTTCAACAATCCGCTCGACTATCAGGAAGAAGACAACGAGGTCGTGATTGCTCCCGAGGGCGACGGAACCTTTGAAAACCCATTCAACGTGGCCGGTGTGCTGCAGTACATCAACACATTGGAGGCCGGAGTAGAGTCAGACAAGGATGTCTACGTGAAAGGCGTCGTCATCTCCGTCAGGGAACCGTTCTCCACACAGTACGGAAACGCCACGTTCACCATGTCGGACGACGACGAAGGAAGCAATGTCTTCACCTTCTATCGTGGTCTCTACTTCGGAAACAAGAAGTATTCAAATGCAAACGACGTGAATGTCGTGGAGCTTGACAAGGTGGTTATCTGCGGACGCGTGATGAACTACGGTGGAAACACACCCGAAACAGCACAAGGCAAGGCATTTATCGTCACCATCAACGACAAGACTGAAGTGCCGAAGCCGGTGGAAAGCGGTGATGCCAAGGGCAACGGCACGCTGACTGACCCGTACAACGTGGCCGGTGTGCTGAAATACCTGCAGTCGCTCGGCGCTGATGTAACGTCTCCCGACGTGGTTTACATCAAAGGCAAGGTAAAGGAAATCAAAGAACAATTCGGTTCACAGTTTGGAAACGCCACCTTCACGATGGTTGACGAGGGCTACAACGAAGAGTTCACGGCCTACCGCGTGCTCTATCTCGGCAACAAGAAGTTCGAAGACGGCCAGACAACGCTGAAAGAGAACGACGATGTCATTGTTTGTGGCAACGTGGTGAACTTCCATGGAAACACACCTGAGACCGCCCAGTACACAGGCTACCTCTACTCGCTCAACGGAAAAACCGAAGCCACGGGCGGAGGCGGCAGCGACCAGACCAAAACAAAGAAGGTCACCGTAGCTGAATTCATCGCAGCTCCTGAGAGCAACGACGTATGGTACGAGATTACTGGAACGGTGAAGAACCTGAAGGAGGGCGACATCTACGGCAACTTCGACATTGAAGACGAGACAGGGTCGGTCTATGTCTACGGTCTGCTCTCAGAAAAGGGTGGCGAGAAGAAGAAGTTCCAGGACCTCGTCGCTGCGAAAGGCATCAAGGAAGGCAGCAAGATCACCATCGTCGGAAACCGTGGTTCGTACAACGGAAAGATTGAAGTGATGAACGCCTACTTTGTCAGCATCGAGGGAGGTGACGCTTCCGACACCGGCGTCAAGACCGTTACCATCGCTGACTTCAATGCCGCTCCCGAGAGCAACGACGTGTGGTACCAGCTGACGGGGAAGGTAAAGAACCTGAAAGACGGCGACATCTACGGAAACTTCGACCTTGAAGACGCCACAGGTTCCGTCTATGTCTACGGTCTGCTCTCAGAAAAGGGTGGCGAAAAGAAGAAGTTCCAGGACCTCGTAGCAGCCAAAGGCATCAAGGAAGGCAGCACACTCACACTCATCGGCAACCGTGGTTCGTACAACGGAAAGATTGAAGTGATGAACGCTTACTTCGTCAGCGTCAGCAACTGACGTGTAACCACGGCTGACCGAGAACGCCGAAAAACCATCACGGCGGCCATGCTGCGGGGCAAGAACGCAAACATGGACCGCCGTTTGGAGCTGAAAAGCACGAAGAAAGCACAAAAAAGCGCTGAAAAGTTTGTGCAATCAGTAAAAAGTTCGTAACTTTGCAGCCCAAAATACATCGAACAGTAATAACATTATTATTTAAACAAGAAATGAAAAAAGGTATTCATCCCGAAAACTATCGCCCCGTCGTGTTCCGTGACATGTCCAACGGCGATATGTTCCTTACACGTTCTACATGCAAGACAACAGAGACAGTAGAATTTGAAGGCGAAACTTACCCCGTGGTTAAAGTCGAAATCTCTAGCACCTCTCACCCGTTCTACACCGGAAAGAGCAAGCTCGTGGATACAGCTGGTCGCGTTGACCGCTTCATGAGCCGCTATGCTAAGAGCACAGGAAAGAAGTAATATATACCTTTTTATATATATTATACACACAACGTAACTCATCAGAAGTGCGTCAACGAGTAGTTGCATATGCTTGTTGACGCACTTCTTGGTTTTATCCGAACCGAAAACCGCAAGCCGATGAAGAAAACTATAGCATTGCTCTTGCTCGGAGGCATGGCCATCACCTTCAATGCCTGCGGTAGCGACGACGAGAACGAAAACTCGACTGCCGACACCAACATCAACAAAAACAGCACCGAAACGTGTACAGAGGCCTCACGACTGGAGTTTCCGCAGCTGAAAGGCGGAAACAGTATCGTCATTGTGCACCGCACCGGCGGCGATGTGAACTACAGCGTGGAATGGGACATCGACCTGAAATCGCAACGATGGTCATGTTACACGCTCGACCGCAAGACGCTCACCAGCCGCACCAGCCGATACTATGGCAATCCACAATACCCATTGGACCCCGATCTGCCCCTCCGATTCTATCTGGACCGCCCCACGGCCGACTATTCCGAAGGCGACTATTTCTACGGTTCGGGCTACGACCACGGCCACATCTGCCCTTCGGCCGACAGACTCTACTCGAAAGAAGCCAACTACCAGACATTCTTCCTCACCAATATGCAGCCGCAATACAACGCATTCAACGCGAATCTGTGGGCAAACATGGAAGAACAGGTGCGCATTTGGGCGCGCGCCAGTACCACCGACACGCTCTATGTCTGCAAGGGAGCTACCATCGACAAACCCGAACACCGGCTGCTGCCCATCAAGAACAAGCTGCTCGTGCCCCGTTATTTCTTCATGGCACTGCTTCTGAAGAATGCACAAGGCTTCCGTGCAATGGCATTCTGGGCTGAGAACGAGAATGTAGACCGCAGCAACGACAAGCTTTCCAAGTATGCCATCTCCGTCGACGAGCTGGAAAAGCGCACCGGCATAGACTTTTTCTGCAATCTTCCCGACGAAACAGAGAATCAGGTTGAGAAGAATCTCGTCGCCAACGCGTGGGGACTGAGATAGGAAAGAGTGAAAAGCGAAGACTGGAGAGCAAAGGACAGAAAACTGAAAAATGAGAAAAGAAGAGTGAAAACGACATGTGGAGAATGAAACATCTGCTGACTGTCATCCTGATGCTCGCATGCTGCTTCTGCTCCTGCAACAGAAGCGATACCGAAACCGTACGCTCCATGTACTATTGGAGCACGACTTTCCGTATCGACTCAGCCAAACAGGCCTTCCTTGAAGAGCATCACATCAGGAAACTCTACGTGCGATACTTCGACGTTGTCATGAACGAAGGCAACGAACCCATGCCTAATGCCACCATCCGCTTCGAAAGTACCATGCCCGACTCCACGGAAATCATCCCAACCATCTTCATAACTACCGACTGCATGATGCAACCGGCAGGCAATCTGGCAGACAAAATCCTAGGACGCGTGCTGCAAATGAACGAAACGCACGACATCCTGAACGTGCACGAAATACAGATGGACTGCGACTGGACACCCAAGAGCCGACAACACTACTTCGACTTCCTGACAGACCTGCGCGAGAAAGCCAAGAAGCATGGTCTCAGACTCAGCACGACCATACGCCTGCACCAGCTCGCACAGAAAGCACCACCCGCCGACCGCGGCGTGCTCATGATGTACAACACGGGCGACCACACCGACATTCACTGCGAACGACCCATCCTCGACATTGAAACAGCCAAGCCATACCTGCGCTATCTCAGCAGCTACAGCCTGCCCTTGGCCACCGCCTACCCCCTCTATCGCTGGGACATTGTCTTCCGCAACAACCGATATATGGGCATCCTGCACTTCGAGGACGAGTTTCCTGTCATGCCCGGCGACAGCATCGTCACCCGCGAACCGACACCCGAAATCGTTCTGCAGGCCCGTCGGCTCATCAACGTAAAACGCCCTCAGGCCAACGAGGAGACCATCCTCTTCGACCTGACCAACAATAACATCAAACGATTCAAACCTAATGAATATGAAAAAATTCTTTCTGACTAATCTGCTCGTGCTCGTCTGCAGCGCAGGCGCATGGGCTTGCGGCGGCGAAGGACCTTCAACGCACAACTGGTACATGTTCAGCATGTACCCACACTACGGCAACACCACCCCGGGAGAGAAACAAATCGAGGCGTTCTGGCGCAAATACGCTGACGACAACGACGAGTATTTCTTCTTCAACGGCCAAACCATGATGGAGAAAGCGCAGCAGAAGGGCGACACCGAAATGGAAGAGTACCTGAAACTGCTCAACCAGTTCCACGAAATCTGCGGCCAACTGCAAAACACGTGGAGCTACCCCACCAAGGAACAGCTGGCACAGCGACGCGCCACGCTGCAAAACATGGTCAACGTAGGAAAGAACAACAGCTCCAACCGCATGCGTCCGCAGTACATGCTGCTCGCCATGCGCGCCAACATGCTGCTCGGTAACTACCAGGCCAACGCCGACTACTGGGAGCAAAAGGCCAGCAGGATGCCCGAAAGCGTCTACCGCGTCATGATGAAAGGCATCTATGCCAACGCATTGCTGCACACAGGCAAGCGCCATGAGGCCTGGGACATCTATGCAGAGCAAGGCGACGTGCAGAGTCTGCGCTGGAGTGTGCGCAAGTTCCGCAACTTCGATGGCATACAGTCTATCTACAACGAGAACCCGAACGCACCGACCCTGACCTATCTTGTGCAGGACTTCGTCAACGACCTGCAGGAAACCATCGACTGCGACATGCTGAACTCCAACGAAACTGAGCTTGGAGAAGGCACAAGCCTCATCAATATTGACCAGGCACGCCGTTTCATCAACCTTGCAGACGAAGCATCACGCAACAAAGCCACGCAGAATCCATGTCTCTGGAAGGCCGCCAGCGGCCTGATTCACCATCTGCTCGGCGAAGAACAGCTTGCCCTCTCCGACGTTGACGAAGCCATGAAGATGAACGGCAACGACCGCATGCACGACAATGCACGCTGCATCCGACTCCTGATCAAGGCTGCCACCTACGAGAAGACCAAGAAGTACGAGAACGAATTCTTCAAAGAAATGAGCTGGCTCGACCAGAAAATCAAGCAAGCTGGCGAAGACGACTGCTACTACGCAAACGTGAAGGACCGAGTGCTGCGCCGAGAACTGTACAAATGCTTCAAGAAAAAAGGCGAAACTTATCTGAGCATCGCCCTCATGGCCAACGAAGGAGACAACGGCCGCTACAGCGAGTTCTACGAAGCCATCGACACGCTGCCGGCCAGCAATGTCGTTTCCGTCTACAACTTCCTCTGCAGCAAGCCCTCAAGCCGCATTGAGCAGATGGCATTCGACCGCGTGCAGAAGGACGACAACTTCTTCTACGACTTCATCGGAACGAAATACCTCAGCGAAGGACGCTTCAAAGACGCTATCCCATGGCTCGAAAAGGTGCCGCTGAAGTTCATCCAGGGACAGAACATCAGCTGGTACATGGCCAACCGCGACTACACACGCCCCTGCTGGGTGAAGAGTTTACGCACCGGATGGGAAAACGAAGAGCAGACCGACGGCCCCGACCTCGGCACCATCCGGACCAACAAGAAACTCGACTTCTGCCGTGAAATGGTGCAGTTGCTCGCACAATACCCACTACAGAACGGCGAACAAAAGAGACAGACAGCCCATCAGCTCGCCATCCGCTACTATCAGGCCTCACACTGGGGCGACTGTTGGTTCCTCGGACGCTACGGTACGTCTGTCGATCCGTTCTCCAACACCTGTACAGACACCGAATTGGACTTCGTGGCACAAGCCGTCAACTACCTACAGGTGAGCAAGAACTCCTCCGACTTTGCCACTCGACAGGAAGCTCTCTACGCGTTGGCTCTCCTTCCTATCGACTATTGGATCGAATATGACTGGAACAATGAAGTCGTAAAGGTGAACCGCGACAGCCGTCAGTACGCTTCACTGGCCGAGCTCGACGCCTTTGCTCGTCAGAATGTAGGCCGTGTGGCCACATTCGTATCGAATTGCGATGTACTGAGGCAGTTCCGCAAGCACCGATAAGCCACGGCGACACTGAAAGCCATGCTGCGTCGACACGGCTTTTCAGCCCTCGATAGACAACAAGCGACAGCCCGAAAGACCATTCCTGAACCCAAGACTGACTCAGGAATGGTCTTTTTCTTTTCTGTTCGCATCAATCCTGGACAGACTTCATGCAACCGAGAACCCTCCGGAACGTGGGTTCGGTGAGTTGCTCCGCATGTAACCGAGTTCCACTCGCTTTGCGCGTCGAAGAACTGAAAGTCGCCGCCTACGGGGAATTGAAAATCGCCGCCTACGGGGAAAGGCAAAGGCAAAGCCAAAACTTTCAAATCTTACAAGTATGACTAAGATTTTGAATAGGAATGTATGATGCTTTGTAAATATTTCATACCGAAAAAACGGGTAAAGATTTTCTTTCATTCTACGAAGACGAAAGCGGTTGTTTTGTCAAAAGAATCGAACAAAATCGGAAAATTTTTCTTTCCGTTTTTCAAAATGGCCCATGTTACGATGCAAAATGGCCCGTTCTGCCACGCAGAATGATTCATTCTGTCGAGCAAAACGGGCTTTTTTCGTGTGCAGAATGAGTCATTTTGAAAGCCCGGAAAATGTAAAGAAAACACAAGTCGTTTGTTTCCAGCGTCTTATAACTTTCTCATATTTCGCGCGTACGCGTCCGTCGGTTTTTTATTTTGGAAAGATGGCCTGCATTTCGTATAATAAATGTTATTTTGTAAGCATAATTCAGCGATTGCAAAGCCATCACATGCAGAGGGAGAAAACCAAGTTCTTACACTACTTTCTTATTCAGAACTGGCGTTCAGGAGGCTTTCCTCTGCGATATTGGAAAGTGCAGGCATGAAGTCGGGAAAAGGTTTCTGGGTAACGAATATTTGATAATGTAAAAGCCGACAGGCACTAATACGCGAATTATAAGGTCTTTAGTATCGGGATGTTTGGAGTTTTGGAGTGTAGGAGTTTAGACATTACTCTTGCAAGTCAAAGCCTATACTGGCGATGAGTCATCAGTTCTATGGGCTTCGCCATAGCTCTCACACTCTGGAGACAAAACGCACTGAGGAGCTTAGAAGACTCGTGTGGCCGTTGCTGTTATACGTTCCGTATCACGGCGACGGCCATACCGTTTTTTGAAGAATGTACACTTTGAGGCAAATTTTGTTGCCTTGACGGCACAGGGTTGCCTTTTTTTTCGTATATTTGCACACAGAAAGAACCTTTTGTTATGCCAGTTGAGGCGAGCCAAGCCCGCTTGCGCCTCGCCCTGGCGAGAGCCTGAACCCTCTGCCGGTGCCGCCGGCCATCTCACAGCCCCCACGCCACGACCGCAGGCAAATGACCATCGACGGGCGATGCGGAGAGTAGAATGGATGAATGAAAAACAACCTTAAATAATAACGTTTTGGTAGAAGAACCGAATTTCGAGTACAAGTACGAGCTGGCATACCAGAACTCTTTTGCCGCGAGGCTCAGTTTCAGAATCATGAGCATTGCGGCGGGCGTCTTCCTCGTGGCTGTCATCTTGTTCTTTCATTTCACCGGCGACAGTATGTCGCTGCCTCTGACCCACGAGATCGTGAAATACGGCATGGTGGTGTTCTTCGTGGGGCTGGCGTTGTTGTTCGTCTTCTGCACCATTGCCATCTATCAGATGGTGAAGCCGCTGCAGTTGTTCGCTGAGGCTGCGGTGAATATCGCCAAGGGCAATCTGGACACGCCGTTGCCGGAGATCAAGTCGAAAGACGAGCTGCTGCACCTGCGCAACTCCTTCGAATATATGCAGTCGTCGCTGAAGCAGCATATTGAGGACCTGAAAACCACCACGGTCAGCCAGCAGCGGCTCCAGAGCGAGCTCATCATCGCCCACGACATCCAGATGGGCATGATTCCCACCATCTTCCCCGAGCGCGACGACCTCGACCTTTTCGCCTCGATGACACCAGCCAAAGAGGTGGGCGGCGACCTCTACGACTTCATCATCGAGGGTGATGAGCTCTTCTTCATCATCGGCGACGTGGCGGGGAAGGGGGTGCCGGCGTCTCTTTACATGGCCGTCACCCGCACGCTGTTCCGCAACCTGGCGGGCAACTACCAGAGTGCGGCCAACATCATGCGCGAGATGAATCATGCCATCGCCTCCACCAACGACTCTATGATTTTCGTCACCGCTTTCATCGGCGTGCTCGACCTCAAGACCCATCACCTGACCTATTGCAACGCGGCCCATAACGCGCCGGCCATCCTGATGCCCGATGGCAGTTGCCGGCTGTTGGACGTCGACACCAATCTTCCCATCGGCATCGAGGATCACTTCAACTATGAGGAGCAGCAGATACCGTTTCCCGTGGACACAGCGCTGCTGCTCTATACCGACGGTCTGACGGAAGCCACATATATGGCCGGCGACGGCAGCCGGAAACTTTTTGGCGAGGAGCGCATCTTGCACGACTTAGGGAAGAACAAGAACGCCTCGGCCATAGAGACCGTCGACTATCTCAAGCAGCATGTCACGGTGTTTGCCGACGGTTTGGAGCAGGGCGATGACCTGACCCTGATGTTCCTTCGCCACGGCTCATCGCAGAAACACGCCTCACATGCGCCGCGCCGCATCATCATGAAGAACGAGATGTCGGAGGTAGGCCGTATGCGAGGTTTCATCTTCTCTGTATGCCGCGAGCACAATGTGGATGAGGAGACAGTGAAGACGCTGAATCTCGCCGCCGAGGAATGTGTGGCGAATGTCATCAACTACGCCTATCCTAAAGGAATCCGCGGCCATGTGGAACTGACGGCGGAGATTGTGGGCGGACAGCTCACGCTGACCGTCAAGGACCATGGCGTCGCCTTCGACCCCACCCGGCACCAGGACATCGACGTGGAAGCCGGGCTCGACGACCGTCCCATCGGAGGCCTTGGCATTCACCTCGTGAAGACCATCATGGACACGATGACCTATCAGCGCACCGTCGACGGCTATAATGTGCTGACGCTGACCAAACAAATCAACTAAAACCTTAAATACGAATCAATATGGAATCAACAGTCTTCTTAGGATTCAACCTTTATGCCTGGATCACGATAGCCACTGTGCTGTCGATGTTCACGGTGCTGCTGTTCACCAAACTGCGGGCAGACCTCGTCTTCTTAGGGGCTATCTCCATCCTGTTTGTCACAGGAGTCCTCGACGCCAAGGAGGCCTTCTCCGGATTCAGCAGCACCTCGGTGGTCATCATCGGAGTGCTCTTTGTCGTGGTCGCAGGGCTCACGCATACGGGCGTCCTGCAATGGATTGTCAAGCATCTGTTAGGTCAGCCCAAGAGCTATTCCAAGGCGGTGGTACGTCTGATGCTTCCTGTGGCTGCCCTCAGCTCGTTTCTCAGCAACACCACTGTGGTGGCCCTCTTTGTGGGCATCGTCAAGATGTGGTCGAAGAAGCTGAACATCTCGCCCTCTAAATTGCTGATACCGCTGAGCTACGCCTCGGGCATGGGAGGTGTGTGTACGCTCATCGGCACCCCTCCCAACCTGATTATCTCCGGTCTTTACGCCGACAGCACCGGCACGGCGATGAACGTGCTGGCAACCACGGTCCCCGGACTGTTCTGCCTCTGCGTCGGCGTACTCTCCATCATCGCCATGCGCCGGCTCTTGCCCGACCGCACAGCGCCCGAATCAGCCTTCGAGTCCACCTCCGACTACACGGTCGAGCTGCTTGTGCCCTCAGACAACAGTCATATTGGCGAGACCATCGAGGAGGCCGGACTGACGGATGTGCGTGGCGGCACGCTGATAGAGATCAAGCACTTCGACAACCGCGAGATTGTGTCGCCTGTGCCTGCCGACGAATTCCTGATGGGTGGCGACCGTCTGGTGTTCGCAGGTCAGATAGACGAGATGCTCGACCTGAAGAAGAGTCACGGTTTCGTGAATGCCGACCATCACATCTTCACCCTCGACGAGGTGGACAAGAACCGCCAGTTGCGTACGGCCTATGTCACCTTTGGCAGCAGCCTGATCAACACCTCAATAGGCGCCTCCACTTTCGAGAGAGACAACAACATGATACTCGTAGCCGTGGCGCGTCGCGGCAAGCGTATCGACGAGTCGCCCCGTGAGGTCAAGCTGCAGGCGGGAGACACGCTGCTCTTCGAGTGTCCGCTACATGTCAACATTCACACCGAACGCCTCTCGTCGCAATTGCAGTTCTTCGATAGTGCCCAGGTGCCCAACATCGGAAAGAAGACATTGGTGTCTACGACAATCATGATAGCCATGGTGGTGCTGTCTGCCCTTAATGTGATACCGCTCCTGCAATGTGCTTTCCTCGCTGCCATGGCCATGCTGGTTTTCCGCTGCTGCAACGTAGACCAGGCGATGAAAGCCATCAACTGGGAGATACTGATGGTGTTTGCCGGCAGTGTCGTCTTGGGCATCGCCATCCAGAAGACGGGCATCGCCGAGCGGCTGGCGTTTGGCATTCTCGATGTCTGTGGCACCAATCCCATCGTGGTGATGGTAGCCATCTGTTTCGTGGCGACATTCATCACCGAATTTATCTCCAACACCGCCGCGGGAGCCATGTTTTTCCCCATCATGTATGAGGCTGCCGAGAAACTGGGCTATGACCCCTATCCGTTCCTCATTGCTCTGATGGTCAGCGTCAGTTCCAGTTTCGCCACACCTATCGGCTCTCCCACACACATGCTGGTCTATGGTCCTGGCGGCTACCGGTTCAGCGACTTCATGCGTGTCGGTCTGCTGATGAACCTCATCATTCTCGCCGCCAATATCCTGATTATCAATATCATCTACCCGCTCACCCCACTGCAGTGAGATGACCGGAGTATGTGGTCAATCGTGAATGACAATAGGAAGGAGTATAGGAGTATAGGAGTTTAGACATTACTCTTGCTATTCATAGCCTATGCTGATGATGAACAATCAGTTCTATTGGCTTCGCCAAATCTCCTATACTCCAAAAAGTTGAGTAAATGAGAAACTTGAGTGAATGACATCAAAAAACATTGAACATCCATAGAAAACCGTAATAATATGAATATCAACATCAAAGAACGTAATGGTTCCTATCTCGGAACCCTCACTGGCTGGATAGACACCGCAGTGGCAACACAGTTTCTCGAAGACCTGAAGCCTCTGATGAGCAGAGCCGACAAGTCGATAGAGCTTGATTGTGGAGGATTGGATTATATCTGCAGCCTGGGGCTTCGCGGACTGCTCCAGTTGAAGAAAGAGAGCGTGGCGAAAGGGGGAAGCCTGGTGCTGACTCACGTGGAAGGCGAAGTGCTCAAGATTTTCACCATGACAGGTTTCATCAAGTTGTTTGACATACGCTAAGGAGATTCAAACTCCTTTCAACTTGTGTAAAGCGATAAAAGCGACAAGGAGGGTGTGTCAAATTTTACATTTTGACACACCCTCTTGATTTCATTTTTGTTGAACTAAACCCTCTTGCTCATCGACGATAGGAATCGTCGACCCCTATGTGCGCACCAAACCATTTGCTCATGATGTGAAGGGCTCTGTTCAAGTCCCCGTGAGTGCACTATTCTCTCTCCATGATCTCCAGGCACATGCGTGAGTTGTGGTAAGGGCATTTCCAGAACCCTGCCTTGTCGTCGTGCCGGTTGATGTTGCCGTCGGGGTCGCAGCTCCACCACCATTCGCCGCCCTCCCAGTCGTTGAGGTGGTCTTTGATGTACTGCCAGCAGCGAAGGGATTTCCGCAGGGCTTCCTCATCACCGAAATACTGATATAGGTTGTAGAAGCCCACCACGGCCTCTGCCTGTACCCACCAGTGGCGCTCGGTGTCAATGTGGCCCATGTCGAGGTTGGCCTCGTGCACCATCGAGCCGTCGGCATTGAGACCTTTCTCTGATGCCTTGGCCACCATTTTGACCACTTCCTCCACCTGCTGCAGCACGGTCTTGTCGCCGAGCACCGATGTTGTCTTCTGAGCGGACAAAAACGGAACTGTTCTCGGCTGACCAACGACGTGAGCGACGAAAAAAAAAGACAGTGCCGGAACGCCTTGCAGGTGTCCCGGCACTGTCGTCAAGATGTCAGCTGCGTGGCAGCTGCCGTGTTGTTATTCCTGTTTGAAGCCATAACCATTGGTGAATCCACCGTTGCTGAGCACGTTCGGCGTGAACGGCCAGTAGTGGATGGGGGCAGACTCGTAGTCGTATTCATAGAAGAGATACTTGTAGTACTCGTCTGCGTTGTCGAGCAGCGTCTGTCCCCAGTTGACAGCTGTGTAGCCGTCGGCTTCGAGCGCTGCGATTTCGTCGTCGCTCAGACGCTTGAAGAGACCCTTGATGGCAAGATTGGTGAGCGTGTTGCCCTTGTAGTCGAGACCATAGGAAGCCCAGTCGTCGTTGACGCCGCGCCAGCCGGGATAGAGAATGGGATCGTCCTCGCTGCCAGCCGGGCACTGGGTGGTGAGACGATGCCCCTTGAGTGCCTTGGCATCGACCATCTTGGTATACACCTTGGTAGAGATGACGTTACCGTTGTCGAACTCGTAGAACCCGTTGTTACGCAGGCCGTCAAGCATCTTCCCTGTCAGCTCCTTTACGGCTCTGATCTTCTTGCCGATGAGACCGGTGCGGATGAGCACCTCACGACGGTCGCCTTCGCCGGCAAACTCGAAGCCACGTTCATCGATAATGGCCTCAAGAAGTGAGCCTTCGCGGGCAATGAAGCCATCGACATCGGCCTTTCCAGCCGGGAAGGCGCGCTCGCGGATGATGGAAAGATACTTCTTGGCCTCACCGTCGTTGCCCAACATGGCGCAAGCCTCGGCGTAACCCAGGTAGATTTCAGAGAGTCTCATGTAAGGACCGTTAATGCCGGACTTACGCTGGTTGGCCGTCCACACCTTGTCCTGACGGTTCTCGTCCCATTTGTTGAAAGCAATGCCGCCACCCTTGCCCTGCGAACCGGGCGAGAAGGGGATGAGAATCTCGGTGCCGTTAGAGCCATTGCTGGCCGTAACAGTGCAAGAAACATCGCGACGCTTGTCCTGAGGATCGAAGATTCCGTAGTAGAAAGCAGGATTGATGCGGCCCTGTCCGTAGTTCTTACAGGGATAGTTGTTCTTGCTGCCACCCGTGGAAGGACGTCCGAAAGAGTAAGGACGGGCATCGTTGCCGGCTCCCTGGGCAATAGAGACCTCGTAGATGGACTCGTCGGCAAAGCCGTCGTCGGCACCGTGCATCTGCTGGAAGAAATACTGATAGGCGTTGCCGTTGTCGCCGCCACGCGGGTCTGTGGTGTGGAAGACGGCAGAACCCGGATTGTCAATGACAGCCTTGAAGTACTGCTGAGCGAGCTCGTAGTACTTGCGGTAGTCGGAACGGCGTCCATAAGAGGCACCATTGTTGTCCTTGCCCATCGTTTCGAAGGTGAGCGGATTGCCCTGACCGTCGGTACGCTTAATGTCGCCGCGACGAGTCTGGTAGCCACCAGCTTCAAGGGCAATGCGTCCGATGAGTCCTTCAACGTATGTACGCGAGAAATAGTTCTTTCCCGAAATGCCGGGAATGGAGCCCACACGATACATAAGGGGCGCAGCTTGCTGCAGTTCGCTGAGGATGACATCGTAGATGGAGTCGCGTCCGCAGAGCGAACCTGAGTCGGTAATCTTACCGCTGAGGTAAGGCACATCACCGAAATACTTCAACAGCTCGCGGTAGGCAGTAGCCTTCAGGGCGACAGCTTCGCCGTAGAGCTGGCCCATGGTACACTCCTTACCTTCGGCAAGCATCTCTTGGAACCCTTCAGACTCCTGTGTGGCCAGCACAACGATGTTGGCCTTGTTGATGACGGAATAGAGGGCGGCGTAGGTATCGTTCTCCTTCTGATAGCTGAGCAGTGCATACTCGCCTGCATATTTGCCATTCTGATAGAAACACTCGGGATAGTGACGGCCGGGCTGAGCCTCGAACTTCTCGGGATGGCGCTCTATATCGGAGCCTGCCACGTCGGCGGCATAGAAGAGTCCGTCGCCAAAGACCTTGTTCTGAGCAGCATCCACCCAGGCTGCATAGGCTCCTTCGAGCGCAGCACGAGCCGTCTCGCTGGTTGAGAAGACGAAGGCAGCGTCGGTTTTAGAAGGGGAGCTGGTCTCAAGAAAATCGCTGCAAGAGGTGGCCAAAGCAATAGCACCCACAGCACAAAACGTCGAATATATTACTTTTTTCATACTTTTATTTCCTTCCATGAATTAGAATGCAACATTAAGACCAAAGGTGAAGGTGCGAGCACGGGGATAGGAGTTCCAGTCGTAGTTGGGAACCGGGAAGCCGTCCTGTCCACCCGGACGAGTGTTCACGTCGGGATCGACACCATTGTAGCCTGCAAGACAGAAGAGATTACCGCCGGTGAAGTAGACACGCAGGTTGCTGATGCCAACCTTTGAGGTGAGCGACTTGGGCAGCGTGTAGCCGATGGTGAGGGTATTCAGTCGCAGATAGGATGCGTCCTCGATAAATTCGGACGACACCATACCGTATTCACAGTAAGGCAGTGCATGCTTGGCATCGGCATTGAGCGCGGCAAGAGCGGAAGGATCGGTGATGGGGACCAGGTCGCCACTGCCATCAACATCGTAGATGCGCCAGCAGTCGTCGATGAAGGCGAGGCGGTTCCAACCGTAGCTGGTATTCTTGTTACCCATCATAGAATGCATGGCGTTGGCATTGTAAACATCGCCGCCAATCTGGTAGGTGAAGCCGACAGAAGCATCGAAGCCTTTGTAGTTGGCATTGATGTTGAAACCACCAGTGTGCTGAGGCATGGTGTGGCCGATGACACAGGCATCATCCTCTGTAACGACGCCATCGCTATTCGTATCAGCAAACTTCACCATACCCGGGAAGGCTATCTGACCCTCGGGACGGTTGTAGTACTGACCGCCCGAATAGTTGACGACGCCCTGCAGATCGGGTACACCCTGCTTCAGTGTCCACACGCCATCGGCGACATTGAAGTCGTCGACGGTGTAGAATCCGGCCGACTTGTAACCGAAGATGGTACCGACAGGTTCGCCGGCACGGATGATATAATCGTTGTAAGGACGCTTCATGGAAGAACCCCAGTTGGTGTGTGTGTCCGCATTAACACCTTCGACCACTTTCTCCACGTTGTTCTTGTTATAGTTATAGGTGGCGTTGAAGCTGAGGTTGGAGTCCTTCGAACGGACAATCTCGTAGAAGATGGACAGCTCGACACCTTTGTTCGACGTTTCGCCGACGTTCTGGTACTGATAGCTGTGACCTGTCGTTTCAGCTACAGGGACACGCATCAAAATGTCCTTCGTGGTATTCCAGTACAGGTCGATACCACCGCGGAGCTTTCCGTTCCAGAAGCTATAGTCGATACCGAAGTTACGCGACACGGTGGTCTCCCACTTCAGGTCGGGATTGGCCAAGATGTCGCCGGGCTTGAATGTCACGGTACGCTTGTCGCCGTTCCATGTCACTTCAGGAACCCAGAACTCCTTCCAGAGACTGGCGTCGATGTCGTCGTTACCAGCTGTACCGTAAGAGAGACGAAGCTTCAGATTGTCGAGCCACTGGCGTGCACTGGCCATGAAAGGCTCGTCGGAGAGACGCCAACCGAAGGCAGCAGAGGGGAAGTAACCCCAGTGGTTGTTAGGAGCAAAGTTAGAGCTACCGTCCGCACGGAAAGTGGCAGTGAAGAGATAGCGTCCCATCAGCGTGTAGTTGACACGTCCGAACCACGACAGTGTGTGCTTGGGCTCGTTGATGGTGTTGTAGAAGTCGGACGTCTTCTTGGTCTGGTCGTAGTAGTCGTCCTTCATGTTGTACATCTGAATCAGACCAAAAGCGCGGTCCATATCGAATTCTGAGGGGAATCCGGCACCCGTCATGCGGTTGGAGACGGACTTGCTGGCCAGCACTTCGTTACCGGCGAGGAGCGACAGGTCGTGGTTTTCGCCCAGACCTTGCACCTGATAGCTGAGCGTCGTAGCCCAACGGAGGCCGTAACCGTTGCCCTGTGTGAGCTGTGCTTGATTGTAAGGGTTAGTGGATTTACCGCCGTCCCAGTATTTGGTCTCGCTCCAGTTGCGGCTGAGCGAAAGCTCTGTACGGGCAGTGAGGCCCTTGATGATGTTCCACGACAGTGCACCTGATCCGCGAACGCGCTGACGCTTGCTGATGTTCGTATAGTTGTCGATGACAGCCAGAGGATTGAACGACTCTTCAACGCTTGAGCTACCCATGGAGAGCAGTGAGGAGTTGTCGGTTCCGAGAGGTTTGTCGATGGGACGATAGCCATAGACTGAATTACCGGAAGCATAGTCGAAGTTGGTTCCCTCGAATTTCATCTCGCTGTAGCGCAGGTCTGCATCGAAGTTCAAGTTCTTCGTAATTTTCTGGGAAATCTTGAAGTTGGCATTCCAGCGCTGGAATCCGGACTTAATGCGGATACCATCGTCGGTCATGTAGTTCACTGTGGCGTAGTACTTCGTGTTCTGGTTACCACCAGAGAGCGAAACATCGTGCGACCAGGAACCTGCCGTGCGCATGACATCGTCTACATAGTTGTGGACATCAACGTTTTTGTACTCATTGAGATGATTGCCGAACTTAGAACCAAGGCCAAAGTACTCTGCAATACCGTCTTCCTCGTTGTTACCATAAGCTGTGGCATAGCTCCAGTTGTGAAGTACATAGTGATAGGCATCCATCACATCGAGGTTTTTGGGAGCCTTCTTCATCTGATAGTACATGTTGTACTTCACACGGGCCTTACCGTCGCCCTTTGAACCTTTGGTCGTAACAAGGATAACACCGTTGGCACCGCGGGCACCGTAGATGGCCGTTGAGGCACCGTCTTTCAGAACGTCAACAGACTCGATGTTATCGGCCGGAATGTCACTGATGTCGCTTACCTGTACTCCATCAACAATGTAGAGAGGGTCATTGGACTGGGTGATAGAACCACCACCACGCACACGGATAGCCATAGAAGCGCCGGGACGACCGTCCTGAGACACGACACTGACGCCAGGGAGCTGTCCTTGCAGGGCCTGCATGACGTTAGAAACCGGGTTAGCAGCCAACTTGTCGCCACTGACGGACGCAACAGCACCGGTAAGGTCTTTACGTTTCATCGTACCGTAACCGATAACGACGACATCTTCAAGCGTTGTGTTGTCTTCTTCAAGAACAACACTGAACTGTGAGGAACTACCTACGTCGACTGTCTTCGTCTTGTAGCCGACGTAAGAGAAGGTTAACTTAGATGACGACGGCACCGAAGGCAACGAAAAATTACCATCAATGTCGGTCATAGCACCCGTAGAGGTACCTTTGATCATCACGCTAACACCAATCAAGGGTTCGCCAGCAGCATCCTTCACCGTACCGGTGACAGTTTTCTGCGCGAAACCGACCAGCCATAGCATACATAAAGCTATGACCACAGAAAATCTTTTGATTCTTTGGTTCATTGAATTAACATTAATTGAATTAGTAGATATTTATTTGTAGTCGTTATTTGTTGGCAAAAGTACGAATTTTTCTTGAATCTACAATCATTTTCACATTCTTCATTGACCTTATTTAGGTAAATTATGTTAAATCACGATTTTAAACAGAAAAAACAAGAGAAAAATTTGAAATGAAGTGATGAAAACAAAGGTGTTATTGACAAGTGAAGGAATAAAAAAAGTGCTGCCGAGGCAGCACTTTCTATTTCTGATTGAATTACAAGAAGTCTTTAAAGAGCCAGAATCTGCTTTGCTGTGTCATTGTCGGGCTGCAGCTCGATAAGCTTCTGAGCATACTCCTTCGACTTTGAAGTCTGGTCGTTCTGAATGTAGTAGACAGCCAGATAGTTGTAGCAAGTGGCCAATTTACGAAGATCAGATGCGCTCTTCTCTGCTTTTGGCTCTACAAGGCTGATGAACTGCTCGTAGTAGGGCTTAGCCTGACCTTTCTTGATGTCGCTGTTGATCTGGTGGTTGATGGCAGCACGCTTGAAGACGGCATACTCCTTGGCATAGTCGAACTTGTCGGCGATGGTGCCGTAGACCTTGTCGGCCTCGAACAGTGCAGCAGCCACTTCACCCTCGGCAACGTTCTCGGACTTGTCGATGTAGATGTCGGCAAGTGTCTCATACTCCTTATAGGTGGCAGCGGTGCCGATGGCATCGATGTACTTGTTGGCGTAGTCGAGAGCCTTGGCGTGGTCTTTCTTGGCGAGATAGATCTCGGAAGCCGACTTGAAGAAATCGGTCTTCGTGTTGTCCATCTGGAATGCCTTCTCATACTGCGTGATGGCCTCTTCGAGCTGACCGGCACCCTTCAGGGCATCGCCATAGAACATGTAGTCGTTGGCCTTGATATTCTCGGCTTCCTCGGTGCTGAAATAGCGCTGTGCATCGCTGATAGCTTCGACGAAGTCGCCCTTCTTCGTAGCAGCATAGTAAGCCATCTTGAAGTAGCTGGCATACTTCGGGTTCTTCTGGATACCGATTCTGGCAAGCTTCAGAGCCTTATCGTAGTCCTCCAAGCTATAGGCTGTGGTCAGGTAATCATAGAGGATGTAATCGTCAAGGGCCTGATAGTTGGTCACCTTGTCGTAATACTCCATAGCGGTCTTCAGACGATCGTTTTGCGAATACATGTAACCGGCAGCAGCATCAACTGGATAGTCGGGCTTTACCTGACGGAGCTTCTCAAGCATCTCTACTGCACCATTGGCATCGATTTTCTGATATACGCGTGCGTATTTCACATAACCATTCGTGTTGTTCGGATCGAACATGGTAGCCTGCTGGTACCAGCTGGCAGCTGTTCCGCCATCATCTTGCACGGCTGCGATGTCACCTTCAAGGATATAACCAGCGGCCTTGTTCTTTCCGACCTTACGGGCAAGAGCAGCATAACGCTGTGCCTCTGCCATGTTTCCGGCTTTCATGAATGCCCGACCTAAACCGGCCAATGCATCTGCATCTTTTTTGTAGCTCTTCATGAAGAGCTTCACTGCGTCCTTTGTAGCCTTAACATCACCTTTTGCTTCGACGACAGTCTTAGTGATTTCGTCGATCTGTGCCTGCACGGTTGCAGACTGAGCCATAGCTGTTGCGGAGATGCTGAGCATTGCTCCTGCAACGAAATATTTAATTGCTTTCATACTTCTTATGTTTTTAAATTGTTAATACTCTGATTATATTATTCCGCGGTTTTTGTCTATATGATGACAAATCTTAGAAAAAGTTTAAGAATATAGTGTTTCCGAACAACTTTGTTCGCTTATTGATTCACATTTAATTATTGATTCACTTTGACATCGATTACATACGTGTCCATGATGATGGGAAGGATACCTGACTTCTTGATAATGAGCTGTCCTTTGTAGCTCTCAATGAAATGAGCAAAGCCCCAGGGCAGTCCACGACGCGGGTCGTTGAGCAATGCATAGACAGTCCTAACAATAGGATACCTTCCGTTATAGATGTATGCCTGATAGGGTTGATAACTATTTTCAGGCTTAGCTTCTTCCATACGGCTGACATGCATCACGCGCGTATTATTATAAAAGGTAATGTTTGTTGTATCACGTGGATCGTTCAGCCAGTTGCTACCGATTATACCAATAGCATTTGGTGTGTCTTGTACATACTGGATGACCTCCTTACTTGTCTTGGTAGCCACAATATTCGGGCTGTTGATGGGTTTTCCACCGAGCAGGGAGTCCACACAGAAGTGCACTGTGCTTGACTGTTTGTTATCGAAACAGACAACAATCTCGCCTCGTTTGGAGCCAGGATAGAGATCACTCCAATTCTTTGCTTCTCCGCTGAGGACTCGAATAACATCCTTCACGGAAATGCAAGAGTCTGTGTTCTGATTATTAATAATGAGCGCCAGTCCATCTTTCGCCAACGGAATGGCCTTGGGTTGGTGCCCACGAGACTTGAAATTGTCATATTGCTGCTTCGTGAAATCGTGTGAAGCAATTGCAAGACAGACACTGTCACTCAACAACAAGTTGACAGCTTCAAGCTCATCAGTATATATCGGCGTTACATGAGCATTCCGATAGATACTCTCAAAGACTTCAATTTCTTCGTCAATGATGGGATGAAAACTTTCGTCACAAGTAAACTGAATGTTACCCGACGAATAGGTATCTGTTCTACCGTTTTTCGGTTTGTCCCCACAAGAGGACAAACCGAAAATCAGAGATAATCCTACTATACTGTAGAATAAGTTCTTGTACATTTACTTATACTTAGCGTCTTAATTACTGAAGTTTGAATTGTACGGGAAGTGTGTACTTTACACGAACGTTCTGTCCGTTCTGCTTACCAGGAGTCCACTTCGGCATTGACTTAATCACGCGAACAGCCTCCTTGTCAAGGCTCGGGTCGATGCTCTTCACGACAGTCACACCTGAAACAGAACCATCCTTCTCCACCACGAACTGACAAACAACGCGTCCCTGGACACCGTTTTCAGCAGCGATTACCGGATACTTGATGTTACTGCTCAGCCACTGCATCAGAGCTGCATCGCCACCGGGGAACATAGGTTTCTGTTCTACGACATCGAACACCTTGTTGTCCTCAACGGGCTTCTCTGGCTCTGGTGGAGGAGCGATTTCTTCCTTAGCCTTCAGCACCTCGCCACCAACTTCATCGTTACCTTCGACGGTGAAAGCACCTACGGCCTCCTTAGAGTCCTCGACCTTCTTCAGGTCAATCTCGTCCTCTTCCTTCACCTCATTATCTTTCTTAATGACAGGTGCGGTGAATTTGATTGAGCTCTTCACCTTCTCGACAACCTTTTCAGGCTCAATCTTTGGCTGCTCTACTTTCTCCACTTTCTTAGCCTTTTTAGCTTCCTGGATCATAGAGAGCTCCATTTCCTGAGTGTTAGCAACAGCTTGTTGCTCCTGAATGAAGTTGATCAGCTTGATACCTAACAATCCAACTACAGCAAGCAGCAATACGGCCAGCATAGCATAAATATTTCGCTTGGAAGTGCCCTTACGGAGTACATAAGCTCCATAGGACTTGTTTCTTCCTTCGAAGACGAGGTCGGCCCATTCATTGGACACCAAATCTATTTTTGCCATTGTCTTTTCCTTTCTTTAATATTACCGTATTACTTGATACCGCGCTTGTCAAGCAGAGCCTGATCGTCTTCATTGATCTTGTCGATCACATAGGTACCAATGCTGCATATAGCCATTTCATCGAGAGCATCGACCATATTCTTGTAAGAAGCCTCGTCAGTGCACTTAATGATGATAGTCATTGTAGGCACTTTTGCGTCACCGCCGTAGTCTGCCAGTTCACCTTTCTTGATCTTCGTGAGCTCACGATCGTAGATACTGTCAGGATATTGGGCGGGATTAGCGAGTTTCTTCTTGTCCAACTCAATCTTAGCAGCCATGATATCAGCCACAGGAGTAGAGCCGTCTTCCGTTCTGTGCTCGATGAGCACCTTGCGGATGCCTTCTCTTCCCCACGATGTTTCTTTCAGGCAGTTGGGATCTTCGTAGTTAGGAATACCGTCCACGTGGTAGATCTTGTCATTTCCGCACACATAGAGTGTAACGGTCTGTGAAGCCTTGGCCGCGTTACGGTCCTGGTCGGAGATATTCTTATCGTTACTCGGCATGGTCAAGTTCATCGTCTGAGGTTTAGACAGAGACGTACAGAGCATGAAGAAAGTGATAAGAAGCATCATCATATCCACCATCGGCGTGAAGTCCACGCGGGTGTTGAATTTTTTCTGCTTACTTGCTTTTTGCTTTGCCATAACTTTAATCCTCCGCTGATTTGAGAGATGTGATCAGAAAGTAGCGGTTCTCGCTCATATCCTGAAGCTCCGACATCATCTTCTTGATGACTTTGTACGGAGTATCCTGGTCAGCCTTGATGGCAATCTTCATTTCAGAGCCATTGGCTGTGCGAGCAGACTCCACCCATGTCTGGAATTCACTCATCTTACCGTCAATACTGTCAGTCGGGATGCCACGAGAAGCCTGATACTCGTTCAGTTTCTCTACGTCCTGATTGAGGAAATCACTAAGCTCCTGCATAGGGACACCGACATTAGCCGAGCTGCGTCCCTTCTCGAGCTGCTTTGCGTTCAGCGCAACGCCATACTGGGCTGCCATGTCGCTGATCAAGGCCTCCATTTTACCCGGAGTTTCCATTCCGAGGAAAATCTTACCCGTCTTGTCGACCAAGACGGAAAGGACGTTTTCCTCTGGCACCTTGATTTCAGATACCGACGAAGGAGCGTTGACGCGCACTGCTTCATTCTTCACGAACGTTGAAGTCAACATGAAGAAGGTCAGCAGAAGCACCATGACGTCGCTCATCGGGGTCATGTCAATCCAGACGTCCGCTTTCTTAATTTTTACTTTACCCATAATGATAAATGTTTAAAAGGGTTAGCAAAAATTAAGCCTCATCCGTATGGTTTGCTTCGTAAGTCTGGGCAATTGTGTAACCAACTTCGTCGAGGGCGTATGTCAGCTTATCGATCTTGTTAGAATAGTAGTTGTAAGCAACTACGGCGAACCAAGATGTCAAGATACCAGATGCTGTGTTCACAAGAGCCTCAGAAATACCTTCAGACAGAGCGAGAGAGTCACCACCGCCACCAGAAGCCAGAGCAGCGAATGAACGAATCATACCTACGACCGTACCGAACAGAGCGGTGAGGGTACCCAGTGTAACGATAGTAGCAAGAATCGGCATGTTCATCTGCAGAGTCGGCATCTCGAGCTGAGTTGCTTCCTCGTGAGCCTGCTGAATCTTAGCGACCTTCTGTGAAGTCTTCATGCCAGGAGTAGCCTCCATCTCTTTGTAAGCACGCAGAGAAGCGCCTACCACGTTAGCAACAGTACCGCGCTGGTCGTCGCAGAGCTTCTGAGCCTTTGCGAAGTCGTTAGCTGCGAGAGCTGCCTTGATGCTGGAAACGAACTTGGGGAGCTTGCCCTTACCGAAAGCGGTGCGCAGAGCGAGGAAGCGCTCAACGCTGAGAGCGATAACAGTGAACAGCAAAGTGATGATGACCGGCACAACGATACCACCTTTGTAGATAAGACCGAGGATGCTGCCGTCCTTAACTGCGTTCTCAGGATTGCCGTCGATGAAGTTTGCGGGGTTACCCATTACAAACTTGTAAACGCAGCATGCTGCAATAAAACATGCAACGATAATCCAAATCGCTGCCTGAACTCCCTGGAAGCCCTGAGATTTTTTGGGGGCTGCCTTAGCTTGTGTAGTTGCCATAATTTTTTGTTTTAATTTTTAGTTATTAATAAATTAAGTAATAAAAATCCGTTTTCAATGGTTTCAATTCTCGCAACATTTTGACCCGTTTTGCAACCTGTTTTTTAAATAGACTTCGCAAAGATAACAATTTATGAGGAACTATCGCGGTATTTAAGGACTTTTAACAACGATAATCTGCAAAATTCTATCTCGAAAGCCTTGGTTTGCACTTCAGCATTGCCGTCAGGACAGTTTTGCGAGGCACGTTTTGATGCGTTTCATGGCCTCCCTGATGTTGTCGTCGCTCGTGGCGTAGCTCATCCGGAAGCAATCTGGGTCGCCGAAAGCGTCGCCACCGACGGTAGCCACATGCCCTTCTTCGAGCAGGAACATGGCCAGGTCGGACGAATTGTTCACAGTACGCTTGCCGTCGCTCTTTCCGTAAAAGCTGCTGCACTTCGGGAAGAGGTAGAAAGCACCCTGCGGCACATTCACTTCCAGCCCCGGTATCTCGCGTGCCAGTCCGACGATGAGGTCGCGACGGCGTTCGAAAGCTTTCCGCATTTCTTCGACGCAAGTTTGCGAAGCCACGTATGCCTGCTCGGCCGCCTTCTGGCTGACGGAGCAAGGTCCGCTTGTATATTGTCCCTGCAGTTTATTACATCCTTTGATAATCCATTCTGGAGCTGCCATAAAGCCGATGCGCCAGCCTGTCATGGCGTAAGCCTTGCTGACACCGTTGACGACGATTGTGTGCTCCTTCATTCCGGGGAAAGCAGCCATGCTGGCATGCTTGCCGGTATAGTTGATATGCTCGTAGATTTCGTCTGCGAGGACAAAGACATCCTCATGTCTGAGAATCACTTCTGCCAGCGCTTTCAGCTCATCTTCTGTGTACACGCTGCCTGTCGGGTTGCTCGGCGAGCAGAGAATCAGCATGCGCGTCTTCGGAGTAATGGCATTTTCCAACTGTTCAGGAGTCATTTTGAAATCCTGCTCGAAGCCAGCCTTCACGATAACGGGCGTGCCGCCGGCCAGTTTCACCATCTGCGGATAGCTCACCCAGTAGGGAGCCGGTATAATCACCTCGTCGCCGTCGTCCACCAATGCCATGACGGCATTGCAGACACACTGTTTGGCTCCGTTGCTCACCAGTATCTCGCCGTCAGCATAGTCGAGGCCGTTCTCGTTCCTGAGCTTGGCGACGATGGCCTTTCTCAGTTCCGGGTATCCTGGAACAGGTGAATATCTCGAGTAATTGTTGTCTACGGCTTCCTTCGCAGCCTCTTTGATATGATCGGGAGTGTTGAAATCCGGTTCCCCGACACTCATGTTGATGACATCAATGCCCTGAGCCTTCATCTCACTGCTTTTTTGTGACATGGCCAAAGTGGCCGAAGGGGCTAAGCGATTTAAACGGTTAGAGAGTCTTGACATTATTTATTATTGATGTTTATCTTGTGCAAAAGTAAGCATTTTATTTTTTATAACGAAAAAAAAGTGCCATTATTTCGTAAAGTTCTGACAAAAAGCTTCAATTATTACTGTTTGACGAGACATCGGCGACATCCTGTCACCCAGCGGCACAGCTTCCCCTCCCCTCTTTTCAAAGGTGGAGCGTATGTCCCATGCGCTCTTTCTTCGTCTGCAGGTAGTGCAGGTTGTAGGCATTGGGCGTCACTTCGATGGGAATGTTCTCTACGATTTCCAGACCGTATGCTTCCAGGCCGACGCGCTTTACGGGGTTGTTGGTGAGCAGACGCATCTTCTGCACGCCCAGCTTGCGCAGGATCTGCGCCCC
The DNA here is from genome assembly GCA_017402445.1 of Prevotella sp. GTDB lineage: Bacteria > Bacteroidota > Bacteroidia > Bacteroidales > Bacteroidaceae > Prevotella. Next base: position 95,058 of record JAFPME010000002.1, read on the forward strand.
GCAGCCGTAGTCGCGCTCGTCGGGTTTGAACCCTAAATGAACGTTGGCCTCCACCGTGTCGAGTCCTTCCTCCTGCAGTTTATACGCGGCAATCTTGTTCATCAGACCGATGCCGCGGCCTTCCTGCTGAATGTACACGACAACTCCTTTGCCTTCCTTGTCGATCATCTGCATGGCTTTGTGCAGCTGTTCGCCGCAATCGCAGCGCAAGCTTCCCAGAATGTCACCTGTTGCACACGACGAATGCACGCGCACCATGATGGGTTCGTTCTCTTCCCACTCGCCTTTCCGCAGTGCGAAGTGCTCCAGACCGTTGCTTACCTGACGGAAAGGTATCAGATGGAAGTGTCCATAAGCCGTCGGCATGTCCACCTCCTGGCCCATTTCCACAAGCGAATCCTTCTTCAGCCGATAGGCAATGAGGTCCTTGATTGTGATGAGCTTCAACCCGTGCTCCTGCGCGAAAGCCATCAGCTGCGGCATGCGGGCCATGGTTCCGTCCTCGTTCATGATTTCAATGAGCGCACCGGCTGGCTGCAGACCGGCCAGACGGCACAGGTCGATGGCGGCCTCGGTGTGCCCGCTGCGCTTCAGGACTCCGTTTTCCTGAGCATAGAGCGGATTGATGTGTCCCGGACGTCCGAAGGTCTGGGGCAGCGAAGTGGGGTCGGCCAGCGCCCGTATGGTGGCGGCCCTGTCGTGAGCAGACACACCCGTGGTGCATCCTTCGAGCTTGTCGACAGTCACCGTGAAGGGAGTACCCAGCAGCGAGGTGTTGTCTGCCACCTGATGTGCCAGCCCCAGCTCCTCGCAACGGCTCATGGTGAGCGGCGCGCAGAGCAGTCCGCGTGCGTTCTTCAACATGAAGTTCACCATGTCGGGGGTTATTTTCTCAGCAGCACAGATCAAGTCGCCTTCATTTTCGCGGTCTTCATCGTCAACTACGATGACAAACTTTCCATCCCTGAAATCCTTGACGGCTTCATCGATAGTGCTGAGTTGATAGTTTACCATAATTCGTTTCCTTTATACCTTATTATATATTATAGTCATGAACAGCCTCGTCGGCCTGCGTCTCAGCGTATCCCATGCTCCTGATGGCAGAGATAATCTCTCCGTTGGACTGCTTGATGGTCTTCAGGTCGCGGTAGAGACGCAGACGGAACATCCACATCCTGACATACAGACAGATGCCCACCGGCACGATGACGGCAGCCAGCACATTAAGCCAGCGACGCTCGAAAGGCCGCGTGTGAGCCTTCACCGACACTACGGGGTAGTGGTTCAGCGCCGTCAGAATGCGTTTTTTCTCCTTGTTATGCAGGCGTTTGTTCACGTTCACGTTCGACAGGTCGTCGATGACCTCTTCCAGTTCCGGCACGATGCGCTCTATCTCGTGGTCGGGCTCGTACTTGAAGAACACCTTGACGACGTTGGGCGGACTCACCAGCTTGTGCTCGTGCGCATAGTGCGTCACCTCATCGGTGATGACAGCCAGTTTCCTTGCATCCTCAGCATAGTTGGGGTCGTAGATGATGACCTCCTTGGCAAACACATGCCGCTTCAGCCGGAGTCCCAACAGCTTCATGAAGAAGTTGCGGTAAAGGTCGATGTTGAACACCACGGAGTCGTTGTTGGCCTTGTAGGTGAAGAAGACTGCCAGCGGGGCAAGCACAGCCGTGGAGATGCCCTTTCCGAACCAGATGGCCCACATGCCGTTTCGCGACATACGGTAGCCTGTATTGTCGAAGATGTAATAGACGATGAACACCAGCACGGACACAATGACCGGGATGCCCAGTCCGCCCTTGCGGATGATGGCGCCGAGCGGAGCGCCGATAAAGAAGAATATGAGGCACGAAAGCGACAAGGTGAACTTGTTGATGGCCTCGATGTAGTGGATGCGGATCAGCCTGTCGGCGTCGGAAGTGACCAGCGACTTGAACTCCAAGTCGCTCAATCCCGACTGCGTTGCCTGCACGGCCTTTGCCATGGCGCGCTGCTTGTCCTCGGCAGGCAGGCGGCTGAACACGGAGTCGATGTTGAACGCCTTCGTGCCCGCCATCTTCACGGCCCTGACCGAGTCGCGTTTCTGAATAGGCACACTGTGGAAATAGGTGCGCTTGACGTCCGCGTAGTACTGATGACCGATGCTGTCGAACTCATGATGCAGCGAATCCACGTCGTGACGCAGGCGGTCCAGGCCCTTGCCGCGCGCATTGTTTGCCAGCGCACTGGCATCCGCCAGGCTGAAGTCAGCGTCGAAGTCGAGCACGATCTTCTTGTTCACGAATGTCTCGCGCCGATAAGGAACGGCCGCGCTGCCGGCCACGTCCTGGCTACGCATGTTCTCGAACCACTCGCCGTTGTAGAGTGTCAGCACCAGGTGCTTCTTCTCCGCCGTCGACTGTATCATGCCCGAGTCGGCCAGGATGATGGCAGCATCCTCGTAACTGCCCGACAGCCGGTAGATCATCATGCCGTAGAGCATACCCGTGCGCATATCCTTCTTCTGAACGTACAGGCTCGTCTGCGGTATGCCATCGTAGAAGATGCCTTCGGGAATCTCCATCTCCGGACTTTTCTGCTTCATGGAGAGTAGCAGCTGCGTGAACGAGTTGTCGGCATTCGGCGCCACGACGTTCTGGAAGTAGAACGACAACATCATGATGCCCACGGTGATGACGATGAGCGGCCTGAATGCCTTCATCAGCGAAATGCCCGCAGCCTTGATGGCCGTCAGTTCCGAGCTTTCTCCGAGGTTACCGAACGTGATGAGCGATGCGAGCAGGATGGACAGCGGAAAGGCCTGGGGCATGAGAATGAGACTCATGTACCAGAAGAATTTACCGAGTACCTCCATGGAAAGACCTTTGCCGATCAGCGTGTCGACGTAACGCCAAAGGAATTGCATCATGAGCACGAACAAACAGACGAAGAACGTTGCTACCAGCAACAACAGGAACTGGCGTGCAATGAATATGTCGAGTTTCTTGATTCTAAACATTTTGAAAGTCCGTCGGACGCGTCACAGTGCGCAACCGACGTGCAAAGGTAATGCAAATCGCGCGTACTTCAAAATAAATTAGTATTTATTTGCTTTTCACGTGAGCGCGCGCGTCGCGCTACAGGCCCGTGTTCGCGTGTAACTGTTCCAGATTCTGGTCCCAAATGTCTTGCAGGGCCTCCAGATCCTCACTGTAGGCAAAGTCGGTGATAAGGAGAATGAAGTCGCCCGTAATGTCGCTCTGCTCCAGCTTCAGCTCCCAGTAGGCATCGTCGTCGTCATCGTCGGTCCATACGAAGCATATCGACTCGCCGCGCACCTCATTCCTGATGTCGGCCGTACGTATTTCATGGTTGCCCCAAAGCGGTCCCCATCTGAAAGTCATCAGGTTTTCCTCACGTGTCACCTCATCTGCAATCCATTTCTTCAGTCCTTCAGGAGTGCTCAGCAATGGCCAGATGATGTTGCTGCTTTTACATTTCAGTTCTTTTTCTATGTGGATTCTGTTTTTTTTCATCGGTCACACGGTTTGCATAGGGAAGATTCTTTTACATTTTGGCGCAAAATTACGTTTATTTCCTCAAACATCAAAAAATAATCACAAATTTATTTTGGCCATTAAAAGTTTTTATATACCTTTGCACCCGCAAAACGAAAATGATGGCGAGGTAGCTCAGCTGGTTAGAGCGTCGGATTCATAATCCGGAGGTCGTGGGATCGTGACCCACCCTCGCTACCGAAGATGCGGAAGAGCTCCTGTTCTTCCGCATTTTTGTTTCCCGACTTGGCGCCGACGGCAATCCGCCTGCGCTGCCACAGCTGCCGACACGACTTGTCGAACCGACGTTTTTTCATTGCCTGACCATTGTCGTGGTGTTGCCATCTCAGTGAAATTGCTGAATAAAACTACAACTAACTGATAATTAAACACTTAGCGAAAAGAACCTTTTCAAAAAAGGAAAGAAAAGAACAATAAAAAAGAACGTCCAAACGGCTGCAAAATGTATCATTAAAAAGCCTTTGGGGATATGGAAGTTTTAAAAAATGTAAATGTTTCGCTGAATCTTAATTTAAGAGAGCCGAAAAAGATGAGTGGCACGACAAATGTTTATGCCGTTGTGAAGATAGACGGCAAGCAAATGAAAATGCCGTTATGTATAAATGTATATCCGTGGACGTGGGACAAACGCAAACAAGAAGTAAAAGTAAGTCCTACGATGTCAGAGGAAGAGCGTGCAAAAAATATTTGGATAAACGAAAAGATATGGGACGTTAAAAAGAAGTATATGCAAATTATTTCGTACCTTTGCATGGTCGATGACGTAAACGCCGATATGGTCGAAAACGTCATGAAAGAAGAGTTCAAAGAGTTTAAAAATAATACCGATATGGCAAATAAAAATCCTATTATACCCAAACGGACAATAACCGCAACACGTCTTATAAATGAAGGCTTTTCGCTTTTATATGGTGAAACAATAGAGAAACGCAAATGCGCTGAAGGTACATATAAGAACATGCAGATTTCAAAAAATGCTTTTATAAATTATGTAAAAGACACGGAAGGCGTATATGATAGTGTTTCTACTTTGAGCCAAAAAGGAATAAATGCTTATAAATCATATTTGGAGAAAAAAGCAGAGGAAGAACAAAAAGGTCGTGCAAATAATATCGCAAACCGCTGCAACGTTATTATACGTATTATAAATGAATTGGCACGAACCGACAAATACGATAAGTATGGCTTAAAAGAATTGAAGTGTTTCTCAAACAGAACGATTGAAGATAAAGAAGAGAAGAAGAGAAGGGCATTATCCGATAAAGAAGTTAATGACGTTATGGTGTGCAACACTTTAACAGACGAAGAAAAAATTTATAGGGAAATATTTACCATGCAGCTTGAGAGTGGCGTTCGTTTCAGCGATTTAAATAAGCTCTTTAATAATGATTATAGTGTTGAATTTTCGGATGGCGTGAAAACGGAAGTCGTTAAAACACAAAAAGAAGGTATAACGGCCGTTATTGTGGTAAATGACACAATTGCCAAATTACAACAGAAATATATAAACGGACTACCATTTGCGCTGAAAGAAACCAAATACAATAAGACTTTGAAGTCTATTTTTGAAAAGTCAGGGATGACACAAACACATATATATATATCCGATATCGCAGGTCGAAAAATTGAAAAAGAAGAGCGTTTGTGCGATATTATAACGAACCATTTCGCAAGGCATACGTTTATTACAAATAAAGTAAGAGAAGGATGGAATTGCGATTATTTGTGTTATGCAACAGGACATGCCGATGATGAAATGATACGAAAAGTATATGCCCATATCACGCAGAACGATAAAGTGCAAAAGGTAGTAAAAGAATACAAGCGTATAAATCAGACAAACAGAAATATTGAAGAAAATAACAAGAATCAGAAAAACGGAAATGATGAAATAAAAGAGAAAAAGGAAAAAGAAATATATGATATTATAGGAAAAAGGTTTGCAGAACCCAAATTTAAAAATATGGTTGAAGATATAGAGAGTTTTCCAAATCGCAAGGAAAGAAATCTGATAGCGCATGGAGCAAGTATATTGGACGTATTAAATGAACGTTTAAACGCTTTAAACATGATAGCAGACGAAAATTATAATATTAGTTTTAAATAAAAACCATACTATTTATAAATGAAATAAGAAAATAAGATTATAAATTTATATGCGTATGGTGATTGAAATTTTAAATGATATTTGGTATAGTTGAGATATTTGAATTATTATATTTGGAAGTAAATATAAGGGGGATAATGGTGTTAATGCCGTTATCCCTTTTTTTGTCTCCAAATGATTGAATGATATAGACGTTTTAAGGACTTGTTTTTGTATGGTCGTACATTTATAAGGTTTTGGCATTTCAGTGGCTCAGAACGCACGGAAAAGGGAATAAAACAAAAAGAGAGCAACGTTAAAACGTCACTCTCAAAACATGATACAATAAAAGAATTTAAACAATTTAATATGATAAGAAAAGAAACGTTGTATCATTGTTTTTTATTCTGTTCCGAAATGGCCCACTGCGATATTTTCGTTTCCAAGCAAATCGAAATCAAACCAAGCGTCGATATATACTCTTACTTTACCGCTTGTGGCCAAACTATAATTATCTACATTTAAGGACATAACGCCCCATTGAGCGATAACAAGTAAATCCAAAGGCAAGTAACAAATATATCCATCGTCGCAAAGGTTCGTACAAATTGCAGGGTTATTCAATAATTCGTTATTCTGCAATAGCGGATAATTCGTGCCCATTTTAAGTAATTTTTGTTTCGCTTGTGGGCTAATTACCCATACATTACCATTGTGCTTCTTATCAATTGCATACTGCATGTTTGTAAGGTCTTCAGTTGTTGTGATTGTGGAAGGTGTTATGCCGTTAAATAAACCTTTGGGATGGGCATCGCTTTCCTCTACGTCTGAAAAAATGGTTTGAAATAATTTGTTATAAATCGCATTAACAATACTTTCATTTACTTTTTGGCTTACTTCGTCATCCGTACAATTAAGAAATGCTTTTGAATAATCCACGTAGGTACTGAGACGATGTGGTTTTAATTTCTTACTCTCAAGTTGTGGGTTTGAATCAAGAACTTTTGCTACTTCTCCACCCCATGCAACGTTCGCACTTGAAACATAAGGTACGTTTAAATCGTTTACATTATTCTCAAAGTAGTTTACCTTCTGAATAAGTTCGGCAGCGTCGTTTTTCAACACAAATGTTTCCGTTTTCTTATTACCGACAAAATAAGGCTCAGCTACTTTAATAATATTCCTCATTTCAAAGTTAAATTGCCCATTGTGTGAAATACCTTTTTCTTTCAGTTGTTTGGAGCATTTATCGTTTATATTTTTTTCTTCGATTGTAAGGTTTTGTTTGGCGGTGATACGATTAATCACGTCCACCATGTTTAATTTTTTCGTTTCCATTTGTTTTATTTATTTTTTATTTTTAATTTACTTTATGTCCTTTCCATTTGAAAAAAACTTTGTCGTTTTTTGAGGGTTCAACTTTTACATTAGTTATGTTTTGAATCGCTTGCGTTTGCGCTTCTTTTAATTTGTTTTTCAATGTTGTTTGTTTGTTATCCATGATATATTTTATTTTTAATTTTATTGTTCTGTCAAACTCCGTATAAAGTCCTCAACGTTTTCAGCTTCTTCTTTTGGTGTTATTTCTTTTAAAAGTTTTCTTATTTGCTTTATGTTTTCGTATTTCAACTTTATGATGGGATTTAGTCCTATGGACGTGCCACGATTAAAAGTCGTTATGTAGCCGTTTTTCTGCAAATATTCTTCGGCGTTTAAATAGTCGATTATTAAGGATTGAAGAAGGTTTAATTTTATTGTAATAGGTGGACTTATATCCACATCGTTTTTTACTAAATATGCCGTTATTTCGTCAATTGTTTTTTGTGCCTTATTTTTGAATTTTTGTGCCATTTTGAAGTGTTGTTTTTAATTCATTTATTGTTTGTATTATTTCATTTTTGGCTTGTCGAATCTTATTGTTTATATATTTTATGTTTGCCCATTCATTTGCAAAATATATTACTATTGCGATTATTAACCATATATATAAATTCATTTTTATTTGTTTTTTATCTTTTTATTGTTTTTGAATATTTCAACGTATTTTTGAAGTCGTTTTTAAGATGTCTTTTTGCACTCTCAACAGATGCCCAATAGTCCATTATGCCAAATGAAATCAATATTAGTAAAAGTGTTATGACCATATATCGTTTGTTGTTTCTTCATTATTTTCTTCGGTATTGTCCGCCCATATATCGCCCCATATATTTTCTTTTGCCATTGCGTCCGATGTCTCCGTTTCACCATCATTTTCGGTATACGTGGAAGTTGTGCATATATTATTTGTTGTGCAATTTATCGTTATTGTTTGGGGCTTGTTGTACCTTTTCTTTTTCATTGTGGGGTTATTGATTGAGCATTGATTTATGTATGTTATTTACTGCGTTCTCAATTTTTTTTAGTTCTTCTTCATTTTTGACGTAGTGGCTCATAAGTTCTGCAAGTTCCTGAATATGCAGCAGTGTGGCCACTATTAATTTTCTTTCGTTTTCGTTGGAGTTTTTAAGCCATGATTTATAATCGCTTGTGGCGTTCTCCATCCAACTTTTTAGGTTTTTTCCATCGTATTGTACCATATATTTTCTTATTTATTTATTATTATTTTCTTTTTGTCGTTTGCTTGATTTGCACTATATTTGCGAATGAAGGTGTTATTTATGTACCTTTTATATATAAATATAGGCTACTTCTGAAAAGTTTTCAAAAATATTGAAATATTTTTATTATATATACGCAAGTGCCTATAAATCAAGTATTTGTAAAAGAAAAAATTTTTTGTAGGGTTTTTCTTTACTTTTTCATAATAACGGACTATTTATTATTAAATAATGATGAAATATATATTTAAGATATGAAGAGAACAGAAGAACACAATAAGAAAATAAGTCTATCAATGAGAAAATATTTCGCAAATGAAAGTGAAGAACAAAGAGAAAAGAGACGAAACGGCATTAATGAAAAAAATGAAATCAGAAAAAAATTTAATGAAAAGATAAGTGAACTTAAAAGCATTTTAGACGAAATGGAAGAAAAGCAAATGAAATTATGATATATAGAAAAATGAAAAAAGTTTTGACGGAATTTTAAACCTTTTTAACATTTCAACGTCAAAGAAAAAACCAAATGAAAAGATAAGATATTTATTAAAAGGCTGACGCAGTGCACAAGCGGTTAATCGGTGATTTTAGTTAGTAGTTTACACCTTTTATTTGCAGCCTTTTATATTTTTAAAAACGGCTAACATTTGAATGAAGAATAATTATTTAAAACTACTAAATATGAACAAAGATTTTTATTTTAATTTTTCCGTTTCTACACGTCCATACGATAGAAACAAAGATAACGCAGCATTTTTAAAATGGTACGAAACAAATGGTGATATAACAACGTTATCGGACTATATTTCTGAAGGTTTCGCATATTGTAATTGCTTTTACCATGAAGAGTGCACGACGTTCTCAAACAAACTAAAAAACGACGAAAATGTAAAATCGGCAAATCTTATTTGTTTGGATTTGGATGCGGTGAAATATCCATATCATGAGTTTGTTACGCTCATGGAGCAAACAGAAATTATGCCGAATATTGTATACACCACGCAGAACAACGGATATTTTAAGCCGAACAAGGACGAAGAATACAATAATAGGTATAGAGCTATATACGTTATAGATATGCCGATTTACGACGATACTCTTTATAAAGATTTACACATGGCCATAAAGGACGAAGTACGGATAATTACTGAGGACAAAAATATTTTCAATGACAACACGGACAATAACATTTCTCATTTCTTCGCAGGGTGCAAAGGTACAACGATAACAACGGACGAAAACATTTACTCTCTTACATGGTTAATGGAAAGATACGGCATTTCAGCCGATAACGGAAATGACAAACGAAACAATAATAAGAAGAAAAGTGACAAACGAACCAATAATAAGGGGAAGAACACAACACCGCAAAGTGCAACACGAAACAATAATAAGGATAAGGAGATGCAAAGTGCAACACGAAACAATAATAAGGATGAGGAGACACCACAAGATGGGGGTAAACATACCTATATAACGGACTATTTCAGACGAAAACTCAACGAATTCCAAAGTGCAACACGATACAATATAAAAAAAGAAAGGAAAAGTATTATTCAATCGTCCTGCACTTTTTCAGAAGAGGAAGAACGATTTATTCAAGACTACTATAATTTATCATTTTCTGACCTTATCCATGAATATATACGTACTTATCCATCTATTGAATGTACGCAAATTGACTACGACGATACAACGGAAATAATTACTCTCCCCTCCGACTATACGGAAATTAAACGCCGATGGTATTTAGAAGAAGTTGAAAAAGATAACGGACAAACGTATAATTTGGGAAATGTACATAAAACAAGAAATGGAGAAGGCAGACGTAATTTGTTATTCAAAAATTTGCTGATACGGAAAAGGATTTTACCGCAAATATCGTTTTGTCATTTGCTTTTAAACGCTGTTTACGAAGTGCACTATTTTATCGACAACAGCGACGTAAACGATAAAATAACGAAACAACAAATCGCACAAATAGCCGTTAATGCCTTTTTTGCAGAAGATAGGATGACAAAGGTACAAGAAAAAAGAAAGTACATAATTAACGGCTTATATTGCGCCAAACATGGAATAAGCAAAAAGGCACAAGCGATAAAGATTATAAATGAAAAGAAAGCCACCACCAAACAAAACAATATGGAGCAAATTAAAACGCTATATAATCCAAATATATCGGACACCCAAAACCTTCAGTTATTAGCAGAAAATGGGGTAAATATATCACTCCGCACGTACAAACAATATAAAAAAGAAATGGGATTATCGAAAACCTATAATAAACGCCCTACAAGCGACCAAATGCAAAAAGATAATGAAGTTATTGAAACGACAGAAACAAGCGCAGAGAGAGCAAATGAAATGCCCATAAATGGAAGTGTTGAACAAATGCCCATGAAAGAAGAAACAAGCGAAGAAAACGCAAAGGAAACACCTATATATGATGAAGTTGAACGTGCAAATAAAAGCGTTGTGAGCGTTGAACATGTAAGCGTTGAGCAAATGCCCACACAACAACAAACAAGCGCAGAGAGAGCAGAAGAAACACCAAATAATGAAGATACGGAGTACAACGATTTGATGCTCAAGGTACAAGCGTTGAAAACAGAAGAAGAAATAAAACATTTCGATTTTAACGCCTACTACGACACCCTGAAAAAACATGATATTATAAAAATGATAGTATGCGCAAATGGTGACACCGCACAACAGAAAGCGGCATATCTAAAAGGTATAAATTATATTGCGTTTATTCTATTCTTACAACAAAAAATCAATTCAAAAATGCAAACAAATGAGCTTATAAAGATATTGAATAAAAAGGCGTGAAAATGTAATTATACACCTTCACGCCCCTACGTTATTGACCAAAATTTATTGACAATATACTTTACGCAAACCTTAATATAAATATCATCTTGTTTGCGTTTCGTTCATCCCTCCCATAAATAAAAATAAGCGTTTCAGCCTACCCCCTACAAAAACATGCCGTGCGTGTGAAGAAGGGTCGTGGTGGGGTTTAAGCGATTTTTTTTCAACTTTGACCATAGGGGGGGGATGTACCCAAAAAAGAAAGTCCGTGCCCATCTGAGACGAACACGAACAAGGTTTTATATTGGTTGTATAGGAAAAAAAATATATATAAATAAATATCATTCTGTTTCTGAAAATATTATTTCTTTTTCACTCATATTAAAAAATTATTTGTACATTTGCAGCGTGTTTATTAACCTATGTTTCATTTAAATTTATAAGTCATGACGGAAAAAGAAGTATTGGAAATCAAAGGGCTTACAAACGCACAAAAAGAGCGTGCAAGGGCTTATTTCCTCATGCAAAGAAATTTGCACAGAAAAGAAGAGATGGACGGCACAGCGTCCGAAATAAAAGACTATTTAAGCAAGAAAGTCACGGAGTACGATAAACGAAAAGAGAATGAAAAGAAGAGGAAAGAAAAGAAAGCACAACAAAAAGAAGAGGAAAAGAAAATAATTGAACTCTTCATTACGGCAAAGGGTGTCGGTCTATCAGTTGAAACCATCGTCGAAGAAATCGAAAAGAAAATCAAAGAGAAGAAAAACGAAAAGGTTTTAGCAAAAATGGCAGAACTTGAAAAGCAAATGGAAGAACTGAAAAAGAAGATAGTATAACATTATTATTGATTATATAATAAGGGGATGCACGTATTAACGTTGTGTCCTCTTTTTTTGTGCCATAACCAAAGCTAAACTAAAGTTAAAGATTTGCAGGGGTCGGCTTTTATTAGTACATTTGCGAAGAGTTAAGAAAAGAACGCAAGCCAATAACGGATATTCTTTGAAATGTTGAAGTCGCTGAAAATCAGATAGTTAGAGAAGATTTTACAATTTCAGTGAAATTGCTGAGCAAAATCAGTGAGATTGCCCTGCAATTTCAGTGATATTACTGTGCAATTTCACTGAAATGCCATCTCTGAAGCCACCATCTGACAAACCAACGGGGCTCATCTGACATCCCACCGGAAGCTTTCTGCCAAAGAAGCAGGGCTACCGCTTTTTTGAGGAAAGCGCAACGCAGCCACCAACAGTGCCGCGCCATCCGATACAGACAGGCCAAAACACAGCCGTTTCACCGACCGGAATGCACCCGACATTCTTCGGTTTCACATGCCGCCCACTACTGTTTTCAGGTTTCATTCATACCAAAATGTAAATATTTTTACTAATACAGGTACAAGTCCGCACAGTTTCGTTTGTCGAGAATACGACAACTGCCTGCAAGATGCTCTGCCGTGGTGACGGACCAAGAGCCTTCTCGTTGCAGAAGCGACCGCGAAATGTCCTGATTTCAAATAGACAAACGCTTTTCCCATGCCCACTCTCCCCCATTTGCAGATCCTGTCTTTCCTCACTTTCCTCAGAAGGTGCTTGTATGGAAGCATAAGATTTCGTCACAAAGAGGAAAGAGTATGCCGTCAAGAAAAATCGTACGGATGTAAAAATATTTCTAACCCGTTTCAAAAACTGCGATTTCATGTCCGGAAAGCATCCCGATTGATTTGAAATAATAAAAGAGGTAAAGGCAAAATTTTTTAGGAAAAACATTCGGCCACTTCGCATTAATTTTGTATTTTTGCACTCCAAATCTCAAAATCAAAAAGTTTTATGGCTGGTACAAAAAAAATAAAGACCGCATTGGTGTCGGTATTTCACAAGGATGGGCTCGACGAGCTGTTGGCAAAGCTGAACGAAGAGGGCGTGAAGTTCCTCTCGACGGGTGGCACACAGAAGTTCATTGAAAGCCTGGGTTACGAATGTCAGACGGTGGAAAGCGTCACCACCTATCCTTCCATCCTCGGCGGACGCGTCAAGACGCTCCACCCGAAAGTGTTCGGAGGCATACTGGGCCGCCGCGACAACGCTGGCGACCGCGAGCAGATGGCAGAATACGCCATTCCCGAAATCGACCTTGTCATCGTGGACCTCTATCCGTTCGAGCAGACCGTAGCCAGCGGTGCCGGCGAACAGGACATCATCGAAAAGATAGACATCGGCGGCATCTCGCTGATTCGCGCCGGAGCCAAGAACTTCAACGACGTCGTCATCGTGCCATCGAAGGCCGAATACGGCGTTCTGCTTGACATTCTGAAGAAACAAGGCGCCGAGACCACGCTGGAACAGCGTCGCGACCTGGCAGCCCGCGCCTTTGGCGTGAGCAGCCACTATGACACAGCCATACACTCTTGGTTCACCAAGAGCTGAGACAACGAAACGACGAAGCAACATCATTTGAAAGAGAACGAAGATTAGTAGTTTAGACGAAGTAAAAGATTAAGAAAGAACATGGGATTTTTTTCATTCAGACAGGAAATTGCAATGGACCTTGGTACGGCCAACACCATCATTATCAGTGATGACAACATCGTGGTGGATGAGCCTTCAGTGGTTGCACTGGACCGCCGCACGGACAAGATGATTGCCGTGGGCGAAAAGGCCAAGATGATGTATGAAAAGGAGCATCCAGGCATTCGTACCATCCGCCCGCTGCGCGACGGTGTGATTGCCGACTTCACGGCCTGCGAGCAGATGATGCGCGGCCTTATCAAGATGGTACATACGGGAACACACCTGTTCTCGCCGTCACTGCGCATGGTGATCGGCGTGCCTTCGGGCAGCACCGAGGTGGAACTGCGCGCCGTACGCGATTCGGCCGAGCATGCCGACGGTCGCGACGTGTACCTGATCTTCGAACCGATGGCAGCCGCCATCGGCATTGGCCTCGACGTTGAGGCCCCGGAAGGAAACATGATTGTCGACATAGGTGGCGGAACGACTGAGATTGCCGTCATCTCGCTGGGCGGTATCGTGGCCAACAACTCCATCAAGGTGGCCGGCGACGACCTGACAGCCGACATCCAAGACTATATGAGCCGCCAGCACAACGTGAAGGTGAGCGAGCGCATGGCCGAGCGCATCAAGATCAACGTGGGCTCCGCGCTGACCGACCTGGGCGACGAAGCCCCCGAAGACTATGTGGTTCACGGCCCGAACCGCATCACGGCTCTGCCCATGGAGGTGCCTGTGTGCTATCAGGAGATAGCCCACTGCCTCGACAAGACGGTGGCCCGCATCGAGACAGCCGTGCTGAACGCGCTGGAGAGCACTCCGCCGGAGCTCTATGCCGACATTGTGAAGAACGGCATCTACCTGACGGGAGGCGGTGCACTGCTCCGCGGTCTCGACAAGCGTCTGAAAGACAAGATCAACATCCAGTTCCACATCGCCGAGGACCCACTCCACTGCGTGGCCAAGGGAGCCGGCATTGCCCTGGAGAACGTCGACCGTTTCTCGTTCCTCATGCGTTAACGTAGAATCAGAAGGCTATGCGGAATCTGTGGGCTTTCCTTGTAAAGTATCACCACTGGTTTCTCTTTGTCATCCTCGAGGTCGTCAGTGCCGTGCTGCTCTTCCGCAACAACAGCTATCAGGGCAGCGTCTGGTTTTCGTCGGCGAACGAGATGGCCGGCAGCATCTATGAGCTGGACTCGCAGGTGGAGACCTTCTTCAGCCTGACCAAGATCAACGAGCAGCTGACACAGCGCAACATCTACCTGGAACGGCAGGTGAACGAGATGCAGAAACAGCTCACCGAGCTCACCCGAGACAGCAACATCAGCAAGAACAGCCAGCTCCGACTGCTGGCCGACTACAGGCTGATACCGGCCAAAGTGGTGACGAACTCGGTGAGTAAAAAGGACAATCTCATCACCATCGACAAAGGAAGCGCTGACGGAGTGAGAAGAGACATGGGCGTGGCCTGCGGCAATGGTGTCGTAGGCATGGTCTATTTGGTGTCAAGTCACTACAGTGTGGTGATACCCGTGCTCAACAGCCACTCCAACATCAGCGTGGCTATCCGGGGAAGCGAATACTTCGGCTACCTGCGATGGTTCGGCGGTTCGGCCGATGCGGCTTTCGTGGACGACATTCCTCGCCATGCACGCTTTGCCAAGGGCAACGAAGTGGTGACGAGCGGCTACAGCAGCATCTTCCCGCCGGGCATTCTGGTCGGAACGATTACCAATGTCTACAACTCAAGCGACGCGCTGTCGTACCGGCTGAAGCTGAAGCTGTCCACCGACTTCGGCAATCTGCGCGACGTCTGTGTCATCGACGACACGCGGATGAAGGAACGGCTCGAGCTGATGCGTGCTGCCGAGGACTCCATCAAGCCGCCATCGAACTGACGTCACTCTCTTCCTCTTATTATATTAAGGTATAAGAACAAGCAATCCGAGCAATACGTTCTCATGACAACCGATTTCTTTAAGCGAGCGCTGGCGTTCGTGGTATACTGTCTGGTGCAGGTGTTGGTTCTCAACCACATTCACCTGCTGGGCTATGCCACGCCGCTGCTCTACGTAGACTTCGCGGTCAGTTTCCGCCGGAACTACCCCAAATGGGGCATCCTCGTGTGGTGCTTCCTGCTCGGACTGTGCATTGACATCTTCTCCAACACGCCCGGCGTCACATCTGGCGCCTTGACGCTGCTCGGACTGCTGCAACCCTACCTGCTTGCCCCTTTCATTCCGCGCGACAGCACAGACGACTTGCAACCGTCCATGCACACGTTGGGTGTGGCTAAGTTCATCTACTACGTCATTGTCTGTGTCGTCATCTACACGCTGGCATTCTTCGCACTCGAAGCATTCAGCTTCTTCAACTGGGAACAATGGCTTCTGACCGTTGGCGGAAGCTTTGTGCTCACCGTCGTGTTTGTATTGGTTGTTGAGAATTTATTCAGGAAATGAAAGGAGATTATGAACTTGAAAGACGTCAGTTCGTGATTGGGGGTGTGGCCATCGTAGTCGTTATCGTCTATCTCATCCGCCTTTTCACGCTGCAGATCATGAGCGACGACTACAAGAAAAACGCCGACAGCAACGCTTTTCTGAAGAAAATCGAGTTCCCAGCGCGCGGTTCCATTACCGACCGCACGGGTCAGCTGATGGTGTTCAACCAGAATTCCTACGATCTGATGGTGGTGATGAACGAAGAGAAAGGGCGTCTCGACACTGCAGAATTCTGCCAGGCTCTGGGCATCAAGAAGGATTTCTTCATCAAGCGCATGGACGACATCAAGAACAGAGCCAAGAATCCGGGCTATTCACCCTACACCCAGCAGATGTTCATGAACCAGCTCTCGGAGAAAGACTTCCGCGTCTTCCAGGAGAAGATGTATCGTTTTCCCGGCTTCTACATCCAGCGGCGCAGCCTCCGGCAGTATGCTTACCCCTACGCGGCACACGTCCTGGGGGACGTGGCTGAGGTTTCGCCTTCCGACATCGAGGAGGATGACTATTATCAGTCGGGCGACTACATCGGAAAACAGGGCATCGAACGCTCCTACGAGAAGGAACTCCGTGGGGAAAAGGGTGTCCAAATCCTGCTGCGCGATGCACATGGACGCATCAAAGGGCGATACATGAACGGTGAACTCGACCGCAAACCGCGACCGGGAAAGGACCTTCAGCTGAGCATCGACCTGAAACTGCAGGCACTCGGCGAGAGACTGATGGAAGGAAAGATAGGCAGCATCGTGGCCATAGAGCCTTCCACGGGCGAAGTGCTGTGCATGGTGTCCTCGCCGACTTACGATCCGCGCACGATGATAGGCCGACTGCGAGGCAAACGGCATCGCGAACTGCAAATGAATCCGATGAAGCCTCTGCTCAACCGTAGCATCATGGGACAGTATCCGCCTGGCTCCACGTTCAAGACGTCGCAGGGTCTTACGTTCCTCACAGAAGGAATCATCGACCCAGAACACACCGCCTACCCCTGCCATCGAGGCTTCATTTTCAAGGGACTGCGCGTGGGATGCCACGGACACGGGTCGCCGTTGTCGCTCGTTCCGGCACTGAGCACGTCGTGCAACGGCTATTTCTGCTGGGGTCTCTACCACATGCTCGGCAACAAAGCAAAGTACGGCACCGTGCAGAAGGCGATGAACACGTGGCGCGACTACATGGTCAGCATGGGATTCGGCTACAAGCTGGGCATCGATCTGCCCGGTGAGAAGCGCGGATTGATTCCGAATGCGCAGTTCTATGACAACGCGTACAAGAGCGACTGGAGCGGACTGACCGTCATCAGCATCTCCATCGGACAGGGAGAAGTGAATCTGACGCCGCTGCAGATAGCCAATCTGGGAGCAACCATCGCCAATCGCGGTTTCTTCTACACGCCCCACGTGGTGCGAAGCATAAAGGACACGCCACTGCCCAAGACTTTCACCGAGCGACACTACACCAAAGCGAGCCGCGAAGCCTACGACTGGGTGGTGAAAGGCATGCGTGCCTCGGTCATGGGCGGAACGTGTCACGCGCTCAATCGCAGCGACATCATCATGTGCGGAAAGACGGGAACGGCTCAGAACCGTGGACATGACCATTCAGTCTTCATGGGATTCGCGCCGATGGACAACCCGAAGATTGCCATCGCCGTCTATGTTGAGAACGGAGGCTTCGGTGCCACCTACGCTGTTCCTATCGGCGGGCTGATGATAGAGCAATACATACATGGCAAACTCTCCGCAGGTTCAGAACGAAGAGCCTCGGAATTTCAACACAGGAGGATTTCGTATGGTTCAGGCGAACGATAATCAACAACCGGGCGTGCTGCGCTCTCTCGACTGGTGGACCATTGCCATCTATCTGATGCTGCTGGCCTTCGGATGGATCAGCGTCTGCGGTGCCACTTACACGTTCGGAGAAACCAACATCTTCGGATTCGACAGCAACTCAGGAAAGCAGCTGATATGGATAGGAACCGCCATTGTGCTGGGTCTGGTTCTGCTGCTGCTCGACGACCGCTTCTACGACACGTTCTCGTACGTGCTCTACGGCGGCTTCGTCCTGCTGCTAATAGCCACCATCTTCAACCCTCACGAAATCAAGGGCTCCCGTTCCTGGCTCGTACTGGGACCTCTCCGGCTGCAACCAGCAGAGTTCGCGAAGTTCGCCACGGCCCTCTGCATCTCGAAATTCATGAGCACCTATGGCTACAGCATCCATAAACTGAAGGACTTTGCCATCACCTGCGCCATCATCCTGCTGCCGATGTGCTGCATCGTGCTTCAGAAGGAGACTGGTTCGGCGCTGGTCTACCTCTCGTTCTTCCTGATGCTCTATCGCGAAGGCATGACAGGCAGCATCCTGTTCACGGGCGTTGCCATGATTATCTACTTCGTCATCGGCATCCGTTTCGAAGATGTTGTTCTTTGGGACACGCCGACCTCAGTGGGAAAATTCACCGTACTGGTGCTGGTGCAGACATTCACGGCCTTCATGGTGCTCACTTACTGCGACGACCTGAAGAAATTCCGGCGCATACTTGTCGCATGTTTCGGCATCACACTGCTGGCGTTGCTCTTCTCCAAGTTCGTCATTCCGTTCGACATCGTGTGGCTTCAGATGGCGTTGACAGCCGCCCTGATAGGCTATCTGGTCTACGAGGGCATGATCAGCCGCTTTCGCAACTATTTCTACATTGCCTTGTTCGCCCTCGGTTCGGTGGTATTCTTCAATGCCGCCGACTACGTCATGAACAATGTGCTGCAAGAACACCAGCGCACCCGCATCAACGTGCTGCTTGGATTGGACAACGACATAAAGAAAGCAGGCTACAATGTGCACCAAAGCGAGATTGCCATTGGCTCGGGTGGGCTCATGGGCAAAGGTTTCCTCAACGGAACACAGACAAAACTGAAATATGTTCCCGAGCAAGACACCGACTTCATCTTCTGCACCGTAGGCGAAGAAGAAGGATTCTTGGGCTGCGCCATTGTACTGGGACTGTTCCTTGCGCTCATTCTCCGGCTGATTCATCTTGCCGAACGACAACCATTCCGCTTCGGACGTGTCTACGGCTATTGCGTACTGAGCGTCTTTCTCTTTCACTTGTTTATCAATGTGGGAATGGTGCTTGGCCTGACACCAGTGATAGGCATTCCCCTACCCTTCTTCAGTTACGGCGGTTCTTCGTTGTGGGGATTCACCATTCTGCTGTTCATCTTCCTGCGAATCGATGCCGGACGCAATCTGGTGAGGACTTAGACTACCTTTTCGTAACATGCTGTCAGCCGTTGATTCGGCTCGCTGACTACCATCGGGACACCGTCGGCACAGGCATACCAAGAAATGATGAGGCACGAAAAAAGGCGACCTTCAGAGAAAGTCGCCTAAAACTCGCTTGATTTCGATGTATTACTCGGGCAGAGAGATTGCCTCAGAGGGGCAAACACCAGCGCAAGTACCGCACTCTGTGCAAGCATCCGGGTCGATAGAATAACGTTCGCCCTCAGAAATTGCGCCAACGGGGCACTCATCAATACATGTTCCACAAGCAATGCAGTCTTCACCAATTACGTATGCCATAATGTTCTTTTGTTTATTGTTAATAATGTTAATAATCACTTTTGATGATGCAAAGATAAAAATTAATTTTGATTCATACCTACTTTTAGGTAGGAAAAACGCGACCATTAACTTTCTTTCACCATTTTGCAGTATCAGTATGGTCCCCAAAGCACCGGGCACGCACAGCTTTTCGGTCCGTCACACAATAAAGCAGCCTTTCTCCCGTTATAGAACAAATGAGAAAACTATTCTTCACATACCTACTTTTTGTATGTGCAGTCACTATGGTGTCGGCACAGGAGAAAGTTGTGCAGAACCGTCCTTACACCGACCTGCGGCCGTTCCACTTCGGAATACTCGTCGGAACTCACCTGCAGGACATCGAATTCGACAACATCGGACCGCAACTGGTTACCAACGCTGACGGCACTCAAGTGGAGAAACTGATCACCTGCGACCAAGACCGCTGGGATCCGGGATTCACCGTGGGCGTGCTTGGCGAGGCACGACTGCACAAGCATTTTTCACTTCGCGTCGCCCCATCGCTCTATTTCGGCAACCGCCACCTGACATTCCATAACTTCAGCGACCAGACAGAGGATGGCAAGCCCCAGGAACAGCGTCAGGACATGAAGACCATCTACCTTTCCGCACCCATAGACCTCATTTTCAGTGCCGAACGCTTCAACAACCATCGTCCTTACCTGATGGCCGGCATCATGCCGATGCTCAATCTTTCAGGCAAGGACGAAGATATTATCAAGCTGAAAAGGTACGATTTTTTTGTGGAAGTCGGCATTGGTTGCGACTTCTACCTGCCTTTCTTCAAGTTCCGTCCGGAGCTGAAGTTCACCTATAGCCTTACCAATGCGTTAGACACCGACCACACGAAGAACTTGAAGGACCGCAACATGATGATGTACAGCAACTCGGTGAACAGAGCCCAGACGAAAATCATCGCCCTGACACTCTATTTCGAATGAAGTCCGACGGCTGTTACGACAGTCAGAAAAGCCTTATCGTTTTTTGAAATCGAGCACCATGCGCCCCACAAACAGCGCATGCTTGCCGTTCTGGTCGACGGGGATTTCCTTGCCGTCGAGGTTCTTCACGTACCGCAACTCATCGAAGTAAGTATGCGAATGGCCGCCAAGCACGAGATCGATGCCGCGTGTCCGGGCGATGAGCTGCTGGTCGTCAACGCCGTTGAGCGACGACCAACCTAAGTGGGAGATACAGATGACGACGTCGCATTTCTTTTTCTTCAGCAAGGCAACCGTGCGGGTGGCAGCGGCCACGGGGTCTTCAAACTTCACACCTTCGCAGTACGTGTCGGAAACCAGTCCGGAAAGCTTCGGCGACAGTCCGAAGACACCAATTTTCAGCCCGTTTCGCTTCAGGATGACATAGTCCTTCGTGGTCCCCTCGGCCACGGTTCCCGTGAAGTCGTAGTTGGCACAGACAATCGGGAAATTCAAATTGCGGAAAAGGCGCGCCATATTCTCCAACCCGAAGTCGAACTCATGGTTCCCGATGGTGCCGGCATCATAGTGCATGCGATTCATGAGCTCCACTTCCACGTCGCCTTTATACATCGTGAAATAGGGCGAGCCCTGGCAAAAGTCACCACTGTCAAAGAGCAACAGGTCGGGATTCTTCTTCCGTTCTTCTTTCAGCATGGCGATGCGCCTGAGGAATCCGCCTCGTCCGGCCAACATTGTATCTGCCAGATTCACACTCAGCGGGTAGATGGTACTGTGCGTATCGTTCGTATGGAGCACCACGAGCTGCTTCTCCTGCGCGGAAGCAGACTGCGGCATCATGGCAAACACCCCGACAAGCAGTCCCGAGAAGATTGCCGTCGCCACCTTATTATATATAGTAACCTTTTTCATTCTTCTGTAGTTTTAGTTTGACACGGAATCAGACAGAGCATCTTAATCCTCAACGACGCAGCGGCCTTCAATCCGACTGTCCACGACGATGCCCTTGGCAGCCTGCTCGCGGAAGTAGTCCATGATGATGAAGCGCAGGTTGTTGCTCACCTCCTGCGGCGAATTCACGTCTGTCTTCGCCTTAAACGCTTCCAGTCGGTCGTTGCCCTGAATCAGATAGTCAATGGATGCCACCCGATAGCTTGCCTGCGGATTGACTTCTTCGCCGTTAATGCGGACTGACTTCAACTTACCGTCCGACGTTATCACCATCTGAACGCCATGGCTCACAGCCTCGCCGCCGGTCATCGCCATCTGGCGAAACAGTTCCAGCACCTTTTCGCCGCTGAGCGTCACAAAGGCAATCTTGTTCTCAAACGGTGCCACATCAAGCACATCGCCGTAAGTCACTTCACCCTGGGCGAACGCAGCACGAATGCCTCCCATGTTGTAAACACTGAAATCAGGCTTCTCTTGGTAGAGCTTACCTGCCCACATCAGTATGTCGGCAAGCAGGTTCGACAGCTCACTCTCCGGCTTCTTGGCCGCCATGTAGCGGGCTATCTGCCCCACAACGGGCGACATGATGCTGTCAACGTCGTGCTTGTAAGGAACCATGAACGCCGAAGCTCCTGCATCGGGCTGCGCGTCGTAGCGTTTGTCTATCAGGATGCGCGTCCTGCTGATGCCGCTCATCTCGTAGTGCGACTTGCACGACGTGCCCATCAGTGCGAGGATCATCAGTCCTCCGATTGTCATTTTTATCTTTTGCATGCGACAAAGATACGAATAATAATTGGAATCAACAAACAAAAGCAGAAGAATCGTAGTGTTTAATCTTGAAGACGACTGTAAAAACGGAAACAAAACACGGACGAAAACGGTGCGTTTTCGGAAAATATTCGTACCTTCGTCGCCGAAAACAAAAATTGAGTAACATGGCTTCTAATCAGGATTTTGTACAGTACGTTTCCGACCAATGCAGCGGAGCGGGTGAGATTGTGGCTAAGAAGATGTTTGGTGACTACGGAATCTATTGCGACGGCAAGATTTTCGGGCTCATCTGCGACGACCGTTTCTTTCTGAAACCAACAGAAGCAGGGCGGGCACTGCTCAGAAAGGAAGAACTGCGTCCGCCCTACGACGGTGCAAAGGATTACTTCTACATTGCCGACACAGACGACCGTGACTATCTGTCGGCTCTGGTCCGAGCTACCTGCAAGGCACTCCCTGAACCCAAGAAACGGAGACAGAGACCCGTCAAGACATAAAGGAAAGCGTCAAAACAGCACTGAATTTGTGCAAAAACGAAAAATAAACGATGCCGAATGCGCTGTATATCAAAAAAATGTCGTACCTTTGCACCGCTTTTTCGACGTAACCGATGGAAGGAAGAAGAGTAGCCTGTCTATGTTGCGCGGAAACTTATTACAAATTTACAAAAATCATTCTTAGAAAATGGATTTGATCAAAGTTGCTGAAGAAGCATTTGCAACCGGAAAAAAGTTCCCCGAGTTCAAGTCGGGCGACACAATCACCGTTGCTTACAAAATCATTGAGGGTAACAAGGAGCGTATCCAGCTCTACCGTGGTGTCGTTATCAAGATTTGCGGCCATGGCGAGAAGAAGCGCTTCACCGTTCGCAAGATGTCTGGCACCGTAGGTGTGGAGCGTATCTTCCCCATCGAGAGCCCGAACATCGACAGCATCGAGGTGAACAAGGTTGGTAAAGTCCGCCGCGCCAAGCTGTACTATCTGCGCAAGCTCACCGGTAAGAAAGCTCGTATCGCCGAGAAGCGCACAGCAATCAAGAAGGACTAAGAATTACCCTCTTGCAAAAGGACAAAGAAGAGACATTGCCTGCTGGGCGAAGGTCTCTTTTTTTGTGCCCTTAGGGAACGGATCATGTTTTGAAACAAATTGACAAAAAGCTCAAAATAAGCCTCTGTGAAGGCCATCGTTCTGAAATAAAAATCCGACGGACGCGTACGCGCGAATTATGAGGAAGTCCTAACTTGCTGAAACGAAAGTACTTGTATTTTCTTTACATTTTTCAGCCTTTTAAAATGGCCCATTTTACACTTCAAAACGGCCCTTTCTGCTCGACAAAATGAATCATTCTGAACGCCGAAATGGGCCGTTTTGCGAAGTAAAATGGGCCGTTTTGAAAAACGACTCGGATTTTTCTCCTGTTTTGTCTGGACTTTTTACCGTTTCAAGCGCATTCGCTCTTCTAAAATGGACAAAAATCCTTGCACAATTTTTCAGTCATTTTAATTGACAGTTCATCACCCTTGGGCCACTATTCGTCAACTCAGAAGCCGTTGACTGACGAACATTTCAGGTGACGTTAAAAAGGTTGCAGGCTCGGTCCGACCGACGTTCCGGAGCTCGCTCCCGGTTGTTGCGATGAAGCCCGGAACAAGATTCACGACGAAGCATTGCGCACCTGTCAAACAAGGAAACTGTAGCCAAATCTGCCTTATTTCCATTCTGAAAGTCACGAATTACCATATTTTAATGCTTGAAAACTTTTTCGTTCCGTTTTTTTTTGTATCTTTGCCTGCTGATAATGAACTAAAACAACATCAGAATGAAAAGTATACTGGAAGGAAGACCTGCCCTGCGGGCTGAAATTGAGAAAATAGCTGAAGTTGCCGGTTACCTGTGGCAAAACGGATGGGCCGAGCGCAACGGCGGAAACATTACGGTGAACATCACAAAGTTTGTGGACGACGAAATCCGCAAGCTACCTGCCATCAGCGAGGTGAAGCAAATAGGTGTGGTCTTGCCGCAACTGAAAGGCTGCTACTTCTATTGCAAGGGAACAGGCAAGCGCATGCGCGATCTGGCCCGGTGGCCGATGGACAACGGGTCGGTGATCCGTATTCTCGACGACTGTGCCAGCTACGTCATCATTGCCGACAATCCAGTGCAGCCAACGAGCGAGCTGCCCAGCCACCTGACCGTGCACAACCACCTCATCGAGAAGGGAAGCACCTACAATGCCACCGTGCATACACACCCCATCGAGCTGGTTGCCATGAGCCACAACCGCGAAATGCTGGGCAAGGACGTGCTGACAAACATCCTCTGGTCGATGATTCCCGAGACGAAGGCTTTCTGCCCGTTAGGACTCGGCATCATTCCTTACAAACTGCCGGGCAGCGTTGAACTGGCCGATGCCACGCTGAAAGAGCTCGACGACTACGACGTGGTGATGTGGGAAAAGCATGGCGTGTTCGCACAGGGACTCGACGTGATGGACGCCTTCGACCAGATTGACGTGCTCTCGAAAGCTGCAAAGATCTATATCAACGCCCGAGCCATGGGATTCGTACCCGAAGGCATGAGCCAGGAACAGATGCAGGAGATGACGCGCGCGTTCAACCTGCCTAAATAAATGACAGCAAACAGATTCTCTCAGAAGAGAACAATTACTAACATTAATAAAAAAAACGTATGAAAAAGAGTGTTTTAAGATTGCTTGCAATTGCCGTGATGTTCGTCATCAGCCTTGGTGTCAACGCTCAGGCCGTTGTTCAGGATGTGGATCCGGCCCTCGCCATTGAAAAGGCTAAGGCTCAGGAAAAGGCTGCCAAAGAGCAGCAGAAGGCACTGAAGGCTCAGGCCAAGGCCGAAAAGGAAGCCAAGAAGGCTGCAAAGGAAGCAAAGAAGCGCGAAAAGGCCATCGAGAAAGCCAAGGAAGCCAAAGAGGATGCTGAAGAAGCAGAAGAAGAAGCTCAAGAAGCAGCTCGCAAGGCAGCAGACGCTGTTGGTGGCGACCCCATGAAGGCTGCTAAGGCTCAGGAGAAGGCAGCCAAGGCTCAGCAGAAAGCCCTGAAGGCTCGCAAAAAAGCTGAGAAACTGGCTAAGAAACTTTAATATCTGAACGATAGTCAAAACAAAAGAACGGGCGGAATATCTCCGTCCGTTCTTTCGTTTCCATCAGTTCTGTTTTCCTTTTTATTACGAGAGTTCGAGGATCCGAACTCTCGTAATCGCGTATGCTCAATATTCCGTAATAACGATATAACGTTATAACGTAATAACGATATTACGCAATCTCTGATTCAAAAAGCCTCCGCATCAGATAAACTGAGGCAGGAATGAACTGATAATCAGTACGATGATGCCCACGATGAGCACAGCAATCGTCTTCTGCGAACAGCCTTTCCACTCCTTGAGAATGATTCCCCACACGTTCGAGAACACCACATTCAGCGCCATCAGGATGCAGAACGACAGCGTCATCAACGTGGGTGATGAAGTGAGGAAGCCTTTACCTAACGACAGGCCGAAGAACTGACTGTACCACAGCGCACCTGCGAGGGCACAGAACAGCAGGTTGTTCCCCCAGACAGCAGTCTTCTTGTAGTCGCCCCACGTCTGGTTCTTCTGGTTCTGATAGAAGCAGTAGATGGCATTGGTGACGAATCCGCCGAGCGTTACGAGGAAAGTGGCGGGCAATGTGCGGAACATCGGGTCGGTCAGTTCACCGAAGTTGATGCTCTTGCCGAATTCCAGACCAACGTTGAAGCAGCCGCTCATGAAACCGGCAAGCAACGCAATGGCCAGACCTTTCGGGAAATTGAAGTCCTTGACGGCTGCTTTCTTCTCTTCTTCAGAAAGCGAATTGGCCTTCATGCTGCCGGCCACACCGATAATAGCGATGCCGAGAAGCGTCACAACGACGCCGAGAATGACGGCAAACGTCAGCGACTCCAGCGGCTTTTGCTCCGGAAAGAAGATGTTAAGCAGCACCGGACCCATGATGGTACCCAGTCCGGCACAGGTGCCGAGGGCGATTGACTGGCCCAGGGCCACGCCAAGATAGCGCATGGAAAGCCCGAAGGTCAGGCCTCCCACACCCCAGAGCACTCCGAAGAAGATGGTCATCCAGATGTTGAACGACTGGTCTGCCGTGAAAAGTTCGCCCAACGAATGGCCTGCGGGCACTGCCAACAAGGCTCCGAGGAACGGCAGTATGAGCCATGCGAACACGCCCTGCACAATCCAATACGACTCCCACGACCAGTCTTTGATCTTGTTGATGGGTACATAGCAGCTCGACTGGCAGAAAGCACCGATGGCAATAATTAAAAGTCCAATAATGATTTCCATAAAAAACCTCCCCGTAAGCCCTTCCAAATGGAAAGGATACCCGAACGGAGGCATGGGGGTATGTTCCTAAAACAGAAAAGCCTCCCCCAGAACGGGGGAGGTCAGACGGATTGATTAAACGCGCTTTGAAGTGACGTCCTTCTCGTACTGCTGGATGCAGGGGATGAAATCTTCGCCCACGGGCACGTTGTTCTTCAGGTTGAAGTAGTCGAACACA
Source organism: Prevotella sp. (assembly GCA_017402445.1). Taxonomy (GTDB): domain Bacteria; phylum Bacteroidota; class Bacteroidia; order Bacteroidales; family Bacteroidaceae; genus Prevotella. The sequence goes on from JAFPME010000002.1 coordinate 121,983, forward strand.
GCGCCGAACGGCAGTGTCTTGGCTTCCTCAAGCAGAGCGAGGCGCTCGAAGTACTGCCCGTTGTCCTCGTATTCACGCAGCTTCTTCAGCGGTTCGAGCAGTGCGGAGAGCACGCATTTCTGCGTAGCACGCGTTCCGACGATGTATGCACCTATGCGGTTGATGGCAGCATCGAAGTAGTCAAGGCCGATGTGAGCGCGATTGAGAGCGTCAGCACGGATAAGTTCCTTGAAAAGATCGAGCGTCTGGTCGTTCATGATGGTCACATGGTCGCTGTCCCAGCGAACAGGACGGCTCACGTGGAGCATCAGTTCGGGCACGAAGAGCAGCAGCGAAGCCACCATATCGCTCACATTCTCGGTCTGTTCGTAGTGACCGGTGTCGAGTGTGTACATCAGTTTACGCGTAGCACAGTAGCCAGCCACGAAGTCGTGCGAGCCGACAGTGTAGCTCTCGAGGCCGATACCGAAGAGCTTGGCCTCCAGACAAGCCTTCATGTGCGGCAGTTCTTCCTTGAGAATCTCGTCAAGGCTCTCTGCGAAGATTTCACGATAGCGCTTGCGCTCCACTGTGAGGTCCTTCGAACCGTCGTGAACCCAGATGTTCATGATGCAAGGATCGCCCTGTGCCTCACCCATTGCGTTGGCAATGCGGCGGCAACGCTTTGTATGTTCAATCCAGAATTCGCGGATTGCGGGATCAGGATTAGACAATGTGAGGTCTCCACTCTTCGGATGTGAGAACGAAGTAGAGTTGAAGTCGAGCTTCATGTTGTTCTCTTTGGCCCAGTCAATCCAGCTTTGGAAGTGCTTCGGCTCCACTTGGTCGCGGTCAACGAACTGTCCGCCGAAGTCGCCATACGTCTCATGAAGGTTCAGACGGTGGTTACCGGCGAGCAGAGTCTTCACGAATTCGATGTCCTGACGTGTTTCGTCGATGTTACGTGCGCGTCCCGGATAGTTACCTGTGGTCTGGATACCGCCACTGAGAGCCTCGTTACGCTCGTAACCCACCACGTCGTCGGTCTGCCAGCAGTGCAGCGAAATCGGAGTTTTCTCCAAAGTCTCGATAGCTTTGTCTGTGTCAACGCCCAGCGCAGCGTAGCGCTCTTTTGCAATTTCGTAAGATTTTAAAATCAGTTCTTCTTTCATTTGTCTTTTGTTTTTTAGGTTTGTAGATATTGTTTGTTGTTATTGTTTTCAGAAAATATGTTTCCTGCGGAGGAAAGCGATGCCTTCTGCTTTCTCTGACGGGCCGCCTAAAGAATGGGGACACTGCTTCTCGCCAGGACAGGCAGTGTCGTTCTCACCCCTTGCGGGCCACAATCTCCAAATATTTCTTGAATGCAGCGTCCCACTCTGCTTTGTTCTCAGGCGAGAAGCGCTTCAGTTCGATGCTGTTCGCAATGATACGACGCATGTCCCAAATGTCTTTCACCGCACCGACCGACTTCGCCTGCACCATGATATTGCCCAAGGCGGTTCCCTCGGTGGGTCCAGCCAGCACTTCGGCACCTGTGGAATTGGCAGTGAACTGGTTCAGATGGGCATTTCGCGAGCCGCCACCGATGATGTGAAGCGTCTCGATGGGGAACGAAGCCATCTCTTCCAGGTAGTTGAACACCTGCTTGTAGCGCAGAGCCAGCGAGTCGAAGATGCACCGAGTGGTCTCAGCATAGTTCGAAGGCACGTGCTGTTCGGTTTGCTTACAGTAGCTGCAAATGGCCTCTTGCATGTTCGACGGATTGGCAAACATCGCATCGTCGGGATTGATAATGCTCTGGAAGGCAGGAACCTTCACCGCATCGGCGATGAGCGTACCGTAATCTTCGGGCGCATCGGTCCATTCTTTACGACAACGCTCGAGCAACCACATGCCACAGATGTTTTTCAGGAAACGCGTTGTGCCCTCAATGCCGCCCTCGTTGGTGAAATTGCGCTCGTAGCTCATGTCGTTGATGATGGCATCTTTCGTCTCGATGCCCATCAAGCTCCATGTTCCGCTCGACAGATAGGCGAATTTCTCGTCCTTGGCAGGTACGGCAGCTACTGCAGAACCCGTATCGTGTCCGGCAACAGCAATCACTGGAACCGGTCCGAGGCCCGTCATGCGTCGCACTTCCTCCGTAAGACAGCCGATGAGCTCGCCTGGCTGCACCATTTTCCCGAACTTCGAGCGAGTCAGTCCGATGCTGTTCAAAAGCCGTTCGTCAAGCTGTTTGGTGCGAGGATCGAGCAGCTGCGATGTAGAAGCAATCGTATATTCGCATACTTCGTTGCCCGTGAGCATCCAGCTGAGCGCATCGGGCACGAAAAGAATCTTCGCAGCGTTTCTGAAAGCAGCATTTCCTTCGCGCTTCATGGCGTAAAGTTGGAAGATGCTGTTGAAGTTCAGGAACTGAATTCCAGTCACGTCGTACACTTCTTTCTTTGATATGACATGCTTCAGATAGTCGTCCATGGCATCGAAGGTGATGGGATCGCGGTATGCGCGCGGATTGCGAAGGATGGCTCCATCGTCGCCGATGAAAACGAAATCTACGCCCCATGTGTCGATACCGATGCTTGTAATCTCAACGTTTCGCTGCGCCACGCTCTTCAGACCTTTGATGATCTCGAAGTAAAGCGCATAGATATCCCAGTAGAAATGTCCGCCCTGTTCAATCAGATTGTTGGGGAAGCGTGTGATTTCCTCCAGTTCAACCTTGCCCTGTGCGAGCGTTCCAAGAATGGTTCTGCCGCTGGTTGCACCCAAGTCAACCGCGAAGAAATACTTATTCTTTTGCATATTGTGTAGTTTGATGTTTTTTTGATGCTGCAAAAATACAAAAAATCTCGCAGAATCATCCTGTGTAATTTGATTTTCCGACCCAAAGATTTGCCATATCTCTGCAATACATTGTTCCTGTTTTACCCTGCTTTCCATTCACTCCACACCAATGAACAACGTGAAACCGACCTTGAGCGCATCGTCCGGCCCCATGACGGGGCCATAATCGGCAGACAACACAGAAGTTCGACAGCCATCCTTTTTTCGAGAAGAACCCAGCAAGCCTGACATTTGCCGGAAACGAGCGAAGCGGAAAAGCACAAAAGACCATTCACAAAAACGCGGAAAGACAGGACAAACGGCAAAAAAATCGGAATCAGCAAGGCTTTTTCCAGTTTTTTGCCGTACCTTTGCACATCGATGACAACGCTGTTACGCTTTTTACTCCTGCTGACCCTCACCATTGTCGGTGCCGGGACGATGGACGTGCATGCCGAGGTTCGGCGCGAAGACCGCGACAAACTCTCAGATGCCACGGCAAAGCCATTCTGCCAAAAGGAAGCTTTGCTGTCCGACACGCAGAATCTTTACCGCATCAACTGCACGCGTTCGCAGCGACTGACGCCTACAAACGGGCAGAAGCCACCTCGCACGCCGGGCAAACTGATGTATTCACAGCTTGTCAGGAACCCCTTAAAAGTGTTTTTCGGCAGCATAAGTCAGCCTGTCAAGACTTCTGTTCGCCGCTGTGTCTCGCGCTACTATTACGTCATTGCGCTGAGACACATTCTGTGTTAGAACCCTGTTTTTCCCTTCAAAGCTGCCCCCGGCAGCATCATTACATCTCATTAAGTACAAACAAAGAAAGAAAAACAGGAAAAATGCCAAGTTTTAAGAAGATGGAAATGGCTGACGCCATCTCCAAGCACATTCATGTGCAAATAGAAAAGTCATTCCTCGGAATGCGCACGAACATTGTCTATCAACCCACGCAGAGCCTCATCGACTGCTATATTCAGGACTACACGGCTGAGACGGGAGCGAAAATAGAACGCATACTGAAGACTCCGGTTGACAAGATGGCCGAAGCCATCAGACAGGCAGGTCCGCTGCCAAAGGCTAACATCAGCAACATGCGGCTGGAACTGTGCCTTTCGCGCGACCACCAGTTTGCTGCTGCCCAGCTTTTCAGCTTCTACGATTTCAAGTATCATGCTGCCACCGACGTCATCTTCATTGAAGGCGAACAGGCAGACATCCTGAAAGCCCTCGTGTAGTCTTCCGCGCACGACTTGCAATTCATCGCTACAGTCCACCGACGGACACCCTTTGCCGAACAGTCTGTAGCCATGAAGACAGGAAAAGGGGGCGCACCGAACACGGTGTGCCCCCTTACTGTATGGTTATCGCCATTTGACGACCTTGTCTAAAAGTCTGTCATTGGCCGATGAAAAATCCTCGCTGACGGCAGTAAACAGCCTACGGCCGTCCGCGCCGAGTTGCTTAGTCCTTGGCCGCACGCTTGCGCTCAAGATGGTCGAGAATGACTTTGCGCATGCGCATGGATTTCGGTGTCACCTCCACGTACTCGTCTTCCTTGATGTATTCAAGGCACTCCTCGAGCGACATGACAGTCTTCGGAATGATGCGAGCCTTGTCGTCGGTTCCCGAAGCGCGCACATTGGTGAGCTGCTTTGCCTTGCAGACATTGATGACAAGGTCGTTGTCGTGTACATGCTCGCCCACCACCTGTCCGTAGTAGACCTCTTCACCCGGATCGATGAAGAACTTTCCGCGATCCTGCAGTTTGTCGATGGCATAGGCAAAAGCCGTTCCCGTCTCCTGCGAAATCATCGAGCCGTTCACCCGTCGTGTAATCTCACCCTTGTAGGGTTGGTATTCTTTGTATCTGTGCGCCATGATGGCCTCTCCCTGACTGGCAGTGAGCACGTTGGTACGCAGTCCGATGATGCCGCGCGAGGGGATGTCGAACTCAATGTTCACGCGGTCGCCCTGCGTTTCCATGCTGACCATCTCGCCCTTGCGGCGCGTCACCATGTCGATCATCTTTGAAGAGAACTCCTCAGGCACGTTGATAGTGAGCTCTTCGATGGGCTCCGACCGCTTACCTTCAATTTCTTTGTAGATGACCTGCGGCTGACCCACCTGCAGTTCGTAGCCCTCGCGGCGCATCGTCTCGATGAGTACGGACAGATGGAGCACGCCTCTTCCCGACACGATCCACTTGTCCGTGGAGTCTTCAAAGGGATCCACGCGCAGTGCGAGGTTCTTCTCCAGCTCGCGGTTGAGCCGTTCCTGTATGTGTCGCGACGTACAGTACTTTCCTTCCTTGCCAAAGAAGGGCGAGTCGTTGATGGTGAAGAGCATCGACATGGTCGGTTCGTCGATGGCAATCGGCGGCATGGGCTCCGGATTTTCGTAGTCGCAGATAGTATCGCCGATCTCGAACCTGTCCAGACCGATGACGGCACAAATGTCACCCGAGCTGACTCGGTCGGTCTTCACGTGCCCCATGCCCTCGAAGGTGTGCAGTTCCTTGATCTTTGTCTTCTCCATCGTGCCGTCGCGATGCGCAATGGTGATGTTCATTCCGTTGGTCAGCGTCCCGCGATGCACGCGTCCTACGGCGATACGTCCCGTGTAGCTGCTGTAGTCGAGCGATGTGATGAGCATCTGCGGCGTGCCTACCAGCTGCTTCGGTGCAGGTATCACCTCCACGATTTTGTCAAGCAGGTATGTAATATCGCCTGTCGGCGTCTTATAGTCTTCGCCCATCCATCCATTTTTGGCTGAGCCATAGACCACGGGGAAATCGAGTTGGTCTTCCGTAGCATTCAGGGCGAACATCAGGTCGAACACCATCTCGTACACTTCCTCGGGCCTGCAGTTGGGTTTATCCACTTTGTTCACCACCACAATGGGCTTCAGTCCGATCTGCAGCGCTTTCTGCAGCACGAAGCGCGTCTGCGGCATGGGGCCTTCAAAGGCGTCGACGAGCAGCAGGCAGCCGTCTGCCATGTTGAGCACGCGCTCCACCTCTCCGCCGAAGTCAGAGTGTCCCGGTGTGTCGATGATGTTGATTTTTACACCTTTATAATGTATGGAGACGTTTTTTGAAAGAATAGTGATGCCCCGTTCGCGCTCCAAGTCGTTCGAGTCAAGCACCTGGCTGCTCAGGTTCTGTCCCTCGCGGAAGAGATTTCCTGCCAGCATCATTTTGTCTACGAGCGTTGTCTTGCCATGGTCCACGTGTGCAATGATTGCAATGTTTCTCAGATTGGCCATTTGTTCCTGCGAACGGTTGCTGTTTTCTTGCATATCCTGTTTTTTTACCTTCTGTTTTTTGAAATTCGGGTGCAAAGGTAATACAATTCGGTGGGAGTACAAAAAAAAGCTTTTGGAAAATGTTTCGTTTCGCCACTTGAAGGTCTTGTACAAACCTGTCAAGCAGGTCCGCGCCGACCTGCGTCAGCTTTCATGTTGAAAGTAATTTGTCGTCCAAATGTATCAAAAATTTAGTAAAAAGGCCCTTCCTGCGGCCTTACTGTCCATCTTTCTTTGTTTTTTCTTGCTGCATTGGCAGAAAAAGCGTACATTTGTGCCAAAATGGAATTACACAAACAATTATAATACGAATTATGAGCAGACAAAAGAAATTCATCCTGCAGGAGAATGAGATTCCGACACAGTGGTACAACATCCAGGCGGACATGGTGAACAAACCGTTGCCACCGCTGAATCCAGGCACACACGAGCCGCTGAAGGCCGAAGATTTATTCCCCATCTTCGCCGAAGAGTGCGCACGCCAGGAGCTTGACATGGAGCATCCGTGGATCGACATACCCGAAGAGGTGCTCGACAAGTACAAGAACTACCGCTCCACACCGCTCGTCCGCGCCTACGGACTGGAGGAAGCCATCGGCACACCCGCTCATATCTACTTCAAGAACGAGAGTACGAACCCGCTCGGGTCGCACAAAGTGAACTCGGCCCTGCCCCAGTGCTACTACTGCAAGCAACAGGGCGTGACGAACGTCACCACCGAAACGGGCGCCGGACAGTGGGGAGCCGCCCTCTCCTACGCCGCCCGCGTGTTCGGACTGGAGTGCGCCGTCTACCAGGTGAAAATCACCATGCATCAGAAGCCCTACCGAAGCAGCATCATGCGCACCTTCGGTGCCACCGTCGAAGGCTCACCCTCCATGTCGACTCGTGCCGGAAAGGACATCATCACGCGTGATCCCACGCATCCCGGTTCGCTCGGAACAGCCATCTCCGAGGCCATCGAGCTGGCCATGACCACGCCGAACTGCAAGTACACCCTGGGCTCTGTGCTCAGCCACGTGAGCCTTCACCAGACCATCATCGGCCTGGAAGCAGAGAAGCAGATGGCCATGGCAGGCGAATATCCCGACACGGTGATTGCCTGCTTCGGCGGCGGTTCCAACTTCGGCGGACTGGCCTTCCCCTTCATGCGCCACAAGATTCTCGAAGGAAAGAACACAGAGTTCATCGCGGCCGAGCCCAACAGCTGTCCGAAGCTGACGCGCGGCAAGTTTGCCTACGACTTCGGCGACGCTTCCGGCTACACGCCGCTGCTGCCCATGTACACGCTGGGACACGACTTCAAGCCTGCGAACATCCATGCAGGCGGACTGCGCTACCACGGCGCCGGCACCATCGTCAGCCAGCTGCTCAAGGACGGACTGATGAAAGGCGTTGACATTCCGCAGCTCGAATCGTTCGATGCCGGCATTCTCTTCGCGCGCACCGAGGGCATCATTCCTGCTCCCGAGAGCTGCCACGCCATCGCTGCCACCATCCGCGAAGCTCAGAAGTGCAAGGAAAGCGGCGAAGAGAAGGTCATTCTCTTCAACCTTTCAGGCCACGGACTCATCGACATGCCGTCGTACGACAGCTACATCAACGGCGACCTGCGCAACTACTCCGTCACCGACGAGGACATCACGCGTTTCCTGCAGGATGTTCCGAAGGTGCTGTAATGCAGCCTCGGTCGGTTTTCCTGACGCTTGAGAGTTGATATTTTTTACCGAAAAAACTTGCAAGGATTTTTGTTCGTTTTAGAAGAGCGAATGCGCTTGAAACAGTAAAAAGTCCAGACAAAACAGGAGAAAAATCCGAGTCGTTTTTCAAAACGGCCCATTTTACATCGCAAAACGGCCCATTCCGGCGTTCAGAATGATTCATTCTGTCGTGCAGAAAGGGCCGTTTTGAAGTGTAAAATGGGCCATTTTAAAAGGCCGATCAAATGTAAAGAAAATACAAGTTCTTTCGTTTCAGCGAGTTAGGACTTTCTCATAATTCGCGCATACGCGCCCGTCGGATTTTTATTTTCAAATAATCGATTCTCAGAAGCCTTTTTCCGACTTTTTGTCCGCATTTTTCACAGCTGCAGTCCGCGCATCCGGTCATGGCCTGAAGCGTGCCTTGCAACCGCACACCGTCAGTTCAGGATGTTGCGCAGCAGCGCCACCGCCTCGCTCACCGTGCGCACATCCTTCACCACCATGCTGCGCTTACCCTTGACTTCGCGCAGGTTGCACTGCCGTGGGTGCATGGTCAGGTAGTTGATGACGCTGTCGAAAGCGCGGCTCTGGTAGTAGGCACTGCTCGGATTGCTGACGAAGTAGAGCATCATCTGCTGCTGCTTCAGCATGATTTTCTCGCATCCTAACCGTTTGCCCAATCGGCGCAGCACCACCACCTGCAGCAATTCCTCGCCCTCGTGGGGTATGGGGCCGAAGCGGTCGCGCAGCCGCCCCTTGTAGGCTTCGAGGTCGCGGTCGTTCTGTATGGTCTCGAGTTCGCGGTAGAGCAGCATTCGCTCAGCGCTGCTGGGCACGTAGAGCTCGGGGAAATACATTTCCAGGTCGCTCTCGATGCCGCAGTCGTCGACAAAGAAGCCCCCCTCCGGCTCCCCCCGAGAGGGGGAGAGGTTTGAGGTGTGAGGTGCGGAGCCCCCCTCCGACTCCCCACGAGAGGGGGAGAGCTTTGTGGTGCGAGGTGTGGGGTCGGTGTAGAGCTCGGCAAACTCGTCGTTCTTCAGTTCGGTGACGGCCTGCGAGAGGATTTTCTGGTACGTCTCGTAGCCCAGGTCTTCCATGAATCCGCTCTGCTCGGCCCCCAAGAGGTTGCCCGCACCGCGTATGTCGAGGTCCTGCATGGAGAGATTGAAGCCGCTGCCCAGCTCTGAGAAGGTCTCCAGCGCCTCCAGGCGCTTCTGCGCCTCGCGCGTGATGTTGGCCTTCGGCGGTGCCAGCAGGTAGCAGAACGCCTTTCGGTTGGAGCGTCCCACGCGTCCGCGCATCTGGTGAAGGTCCGAAAGTCCGAAGTGATGGGCGTCGTTGACGATGATGGTGTTGGCGTTCGGAATGTCAACACCGTTCTCCACGATGGTCGTCGAGAGCAGCACGTCGTAGTCGTAGTTGATGAATCCCATGATGATTTTCTCCAGTTCCTCGGGCTTCATCTGCCCGTGACCCACGGCGACGCGCGCGTCGGGCACGTGTTTCTTGATGAGGAGTGCCAGCTCGGGCAGGTTCGATATGCGGTCGTTGACGAAGAACACCTGTCCGTTGCGGCTCATTTCAAAGTTGATGGCCTCTGCTATGATCTCGCTTCCGAAGGCGTGCACCTCGGTCTGTATAGGGTATCGGTTGGGCGGCGGCGTCTTGATGATGCTCATGTCGCGCGCCCCCATGAGCGAGAACTGCAGTGTGCGCGGTATGGGCGTGGCCGTCATGGTGAGCGTGTCAACGTTCACCTTCATCTGCCGCAGCTTTTCCTTCACCGCCACGCCGAACTTCTGCTCCTCGTCGATGATGAGGAGGCCGAGGTCGCGGAACTTCACTTGCTTTCCGATGAGCTTATGGGTGCCGATGATGATGTCGGTCTTGCCGCTTTCCAGGTCGGCCAGGACACTCTTCACCTGCTTGGCACTGCGCGCCCGCGACAGGTAGTCCACCTGAACGGGCATGTCCTTCAGTCGCGAACGGAAGGTCTGGTAGTGCTGGTAGGCCAGGACGGTGGTCGGAACCATCACGGCCACCTGCTTGCCGTCGCAGGCAGCCTTGAAAGCAGCGCGGATGGCCACCTCGGTCTTGCCGAAGCCGACGTCGCCGCACACCAGTCGGTCCATGGGCCGCGCCTGTTCCATGTCGGCCTTCACCTCGTTCGTGGCGCGCAGCTGGTCGGGTGTGTCCTCGTACATGAAGCTGGCCTCCAGCTCGTGCTGCATGTAGCCGTCGGGACTGTAGGCGAATCCCTTCTCCCGTCGGCGTGCAGCGTAGAGCTTGATGAGGTCGCGGGCGATGTCCTTGATCTTTTTCTTCGTCTTTTCCTTCAGCCGTTCCCAGGCACCGGTGCCCAGGGTGGAGAGCCGCGGGGGCGTCTCAGCGTCCTTGCGCTTGTATTTCGATATCTTGTAGAGCGAGTGGATGCTCACGTCCACCTTGTCATTGTTGGCGTAGATGATGCGGATGACCTCCTGGTAGCTCTCGCCGGCCGACTTCATGTGGCCGTGGCTGTCGGGCTTCGGAGGTATGGGCACGCGCACCAGACCAGCGAACTTGCCGATGCCGAAGTCCACATGCACCACGTAGTCGCCCACTTCCATCTCCTGAAGCTCTTTCATGGTGAGCGCTACCTTGCCGCTGCGGGCCGAGTCGGAGCGCAGGTTGTACTTGTGGAAGCGGTCGAAAATCTGGTGATCGGTGAAGAGGCAGAGCTTCAGCTGCTGGTCCACGAATCCTCCGTGGATGGTCTTGTCGATGGGCGTGAAGGCGAGTGCTGCCTGTTGGGAGCCTTTTTCATCTGCCGGCAGGGAGCCGTTCTGGCTGGAAAGGCTTTCAAAGATGTCGTGCAGCCGCTCTTGCTGCTTCTGTGAGTCGGCCAATATATATATAAGGTAGCCGTTGCGATGATAGTCGGCAAGCGTCTTTGAGAGCAGGTCGAAGTTCTTGTGGAACAGCGGTTGGGCCGTCGTCTGGTAGCGAATGGTGGCCTGCGGCACGCCGGTGGGCTTCGTTCCGAACTCTATGCGGCGGAAACGGGTCAGCTCGTCGGTGAACTGTCGGCCTGTGACAAACTGCCGTTCCGACTTGATTTGCTCCAGCACGTCCTGCTGCTCCATCTCCGTCAGCCCCTCGAGACGCTCGGTCAGTGCCTGTCTGGAGAAACCTTCTTCGTAGGTACGGTCGACGATGTCGCGCACGAAGAGCACGTCTTTCATGCAGACGACCGTTTCGGGGGGCAGGAAGCTGAGGAAGGGCACGCGGTCCTCGGCTGACTTCAGCTCGGGAACGATTTCCACCGACTGCTTTCTGTCGCGCGACAGCTGGCTTTGTACTTCAAATGTGCGGATGCTGTCCACCTCGTCGCCGAAGAAATCGATGCGGAACGGGTACTCAGAGCTGTAGGAAAAGACGTCGAGAATGCTGCCACGAACGGCATACTGGCCCGGTTCGTAGACGTAATCCACGAGCTGGAAGCCCAGTTCGTAGAGCTCTTTCCCCATCTGCTTGATGTCTTGCAGGTCGCCGACATGCAAGGTCTTCGAGCGTTCGTCGAGCATTTTCTTCGAGACGACCAGCTCGCTCAGGGCTTCAGGATGCGTCACGATGAAGAGGAACGGGGCCGGCGAAGGCTGCGCGTCCGGTGTTCCGGCTACGGCCGAAGGGCGGAACGTGGCCAGCCGGCTGAGCACCTCGGTGCGCAGAATCTCGTTGGCAGCGTCGCGCTGCCCGTATTTCACCGACCTCCTGAAGCTGGACGGCAGGAAAAGCACCTGCTCGGTGCCCAGCATCTGCGTCAGGTCGTGATAGAAATAGCCTGCCTCTTCGGCGTCGTTCAGCACGAAAAGCATCGGACGGGCAGCCTCGTGGGCCACTGAGGCAAACAGCAACGGCGCGGCGGAAGCCACGAGTCCCTGCAGGAAAACGGTCGTCGCCGACTTGTCTTCCAGCACTTTTGCCAGGGCCTTCGACTGAGGGCTCTGGCCGTAAAGAACCAACAAATCCTGTATCTTCATACAATATGTAGCGCACGCGCGGCGGGTTTGCCGACGGGGTCGGTTTCATCCGGCATGGTTTTCACCTGCAAAAGTACAGGAAAAAAATGACTTTCTTTCCACTTTGCAGAAGAAAAACTCGCCGACAATGCACCTTTATAGACTGATTCGCTTCATTTCGTCGAAAAGAATGCAGGAAGTTGTCGAAAAACAGATTGCCAGTTGCCCGTCTTGGCGTACCTTTGCATCAGAAAGAAACAAGAGAACAATATAAAAGAACAAAAGATATGAAAAAAGCAAGATTCCTTTTCGCAGTGATGATGCTGATGATCTCAGCTGTGGTAATGGCCCAGAAGACCACGGTCAAGGGTGTGTTGGTGGACGAAGCAACAGGCGAGAGCGAGCCTTTCGCCACGATTCGTGTGTTCAAGTCGGGAAAGACGGAGAAGCCGTCGGCCATGTTCCTGACCGACGTTGACGGCAAGTTCAGCCACGAAGTGAGCGGCAAGGGCCTCTTCGACATCGTGTTCAGCAGCGTCGGAAAGGAAGACCTGAAGAAGAGTGTACGTCTCGGCGAGACGGAGGTGCTCAACCTTGACACTGTATATATAAAAGAGAATGCCACCGTTCTGAAAGGTGTTGAGGTGGTGGCACAGAAGCCTTTGGTGAAAATGGAGGTCGACAAGATGACCTACAACGTGGCCGACGACGCCGACTCGAAGTCGAGCACGGTGCTCGACATGCTGCGCAAGGTTCCCATGGTGACGGTCGACGGTCAGGACAACATCTCGGTGAACGGTTCTTCTTCGTTCAAGGTGTACGTTGACGGCAAGCCCAGCGTGATGTTTTCAAACAATCCTTCAATGGTGTTCAAGAGCATGCCCGCCTCGGCTGTGAAGAATATCGAGGTGGTGACCAATCCCGGTGCACGCTATGATGCCGAGGGAGCAGGCGGCGTGCTGAACATTGTGATGAACCGCCAGGACCCGATGGCCATGCAGTCGCTCAACGGAGTGAACGGAACGGTGCGCGCCTCGGCCGGTAACAGAAGCTTGGGCGGCGGCGTCTTCGTCAGCGGCCAGCAGGGAAAGCTCTCTTACAGTGCCAATGCCATGGTGAACTACTCGAAGCCCGGCACCACCGACGTGGTGATGGAGCAGCAGAACGGCGACGGAAGCATCCTCTCGACGGTGGGCACGACGGTGAAGCTGCCCTTCACGATGGGGAACTTCAGTCTCGGCTACGAGCTCGACGACATGAGCAGTCTGAATGCCACCTTCTCGCTCACAGGCTTCAACATGAAAAACAACGGAACCACTTCGACACGCCAGACGGGCGGTGCCTACGGTCAGGGCTTCGGCTATGACACGAACATGAAGATGCGCAACGGACGGACATCGTTCAGCGGTAACGTGGACTACCAGCGTTTCTTCAACAAGGAACGCACGCAATCCATCGTCCTCACCTACCAGTTGGCCTACAGTCCGTCGAAAACAGAGCAGGACAACAACTTCCTGACAGACGGCATCGCAGCCATCGACCTCACCGACCGCAATTCCATCAACAAGGAACACACCACCGACCACACGTTCCAGGCTGACTTTACCACTCCCATAGGAGCAGGACAGACGCTGAGCTTAGGCTCGAAACTGATGATGCGCCGCGCCACGTCGGATGCGAAATACTACCTGGCAGACGTCTACGACGAGCGTTCCAGCATGGACTATCTGTTCAAGAACACCATCCTCGCTGGCTATGCCGAGTATGCAGGACAGTTCGGAAAGGTGGGAACGAAGGCCGGCCTGCGCTACGAGCAGACATGGCAGAACGTGGAATACCGTCTGGGACAGGGTCAGGACTTCTCCACCAACTACGGCTCGCTGGTGCCCAGTGCAAGCCTCTCCTACACGCTCTCGCAGGGCAGCAACATCGGACTGACCTACAACATGCGCATCTCGCGACCCGGCATCAGCTACCTGAACCCCTACGTGAACCGCGCCGACCCCAATTCGCTCAGCTATGGTAACACCGATCTCGACGTGGAGAAGTCGCACAACATCGCCCTGGTCTACAACATGTTCACACCGAAGCTGATGATGAACGTCAACCTGCACCACAACTTCACCGACAACGCCATCGAGCAGTACAGCTTCTTCGACGGAACACTGCTCAACACCACCTACGGCAACATCGTGAAGCGCCACCAGACAGGTGCCAACGTCTACGCCAACTGGCTGGCAGCACCGAAGACACGCATCATGCTCAACGGCGGACTGAACTACACCGACATGCGCAGCTCGGCACTCGACCTGAAAAACAGCGGATGGACGGCCAACGCAATGTTCGGTCTGCAGCAGACACTGCCGTGGGACCTGAAGCTCGGAGCCTTCCTCATCACATCGACGAAGAGCTACACACTGCAGGGATGGAGCAGCGGATTCAACCTGCTGACGGCTAACATCTCGAAGTCGTTCTTCAACGACAAGCTCAACCTCAGCCTCCAAGGCATGATGGGACTCTCCGACGGCGGCAACCTGAAGATGGAAAGCTACAGCCAGGGCAAGAATTTCCTCAGCCACCAGGACATCAAGGTGCCCATGAGCGGCGTTACCTTCAGCGTCAGCTACACCTTCGGAAACTTGAAGAAGCAGCCCCGACAGCACGTCAGCCGCGTGCAGAACGACTACATCGAGCAGCAGTCGCAGGGCGAGATGCTCAACACCGTGGGCAGCGGCACAGGCAATGGCGGCGGCACAGGCACCGTGATGCCGTAACGAGACGCGCGGAACGAAATCATCTCTCCTGCATCACATTCGTGCAGGAGAGATTTTGACATATCAAAAACAATTCGTAAATTTGCACACAATGAAGAGAATTGCAAAAAAAGATATCTGGCTTTTTGCGGCTCAGGCAGCAGTATGGATGCTCATGCTGCTTCTGTTGCCGCTGGCTATTTTCCTCAGCACCCGCAACTGGGAGTCTACATCCACGTCGCTGCTCATGGTATGGCAACTGCTGCGGGCCCCGCTGGTCGTCTATTTTGCCAATTTCTACATCTTCGGGCCCTACCTGTTCTTCAAGCGTAGGTTCTGGTGGTTCGCCCTTTGCAACATCCTGCTCATCACGGGCGTGAACTACGGCTTCGTGTACGGCTATTTTGCAATCAGAAACAACGGGCTCAACATGCCTCCAAATGCATGGATGGGTTTCTTCTCGGGCGCCTTCATGTTCTTCCTGCTCAATCTTGTCATGGCGGCTGTAGCCATCGGCATCCGTCACTTCATCCGCGTACGGCAGCTGAAACAGCAGTTGGAAGAAGAGCGCCATAAAAACATCGAGGCCGAGCTGGCCTGGCTGAAGAACCAGATCAACCCACACTTCCTCTTCAACACGCTCAACAACATCTCCAGTCTGACACAGATCGATGCCGATGCCGCCCAGGACGCCATCGCGCAACTGAGCGACCTGCTGCGCTATGCGATGTACGAGACGAACAAGACGCTCGTGGCTATCGGCGGCGAGGTGGACTTCATGCGCAACTACATCGAGCTGATGCGCCTTCGCTGCAACGACCGCACGCAGATCGACTACCGCTTCGACGTCGGCGACGGCCACGCGCAGATCGCTCCGCTGCTCTTCATCTCGCTCATCGAGAACGCCTTCAAGCACGGCACCAGCACCAACCGCCCCTCGAGCATCAGCATCAGCATGCGGCTGGCCGACGACGTACTGACCTTCGCGTGCGACAACACCAACTTCCCCAAGAGCGACAACGACCGCAGCGGGTCGGGCATCGGACTCGAGAACACGCGGCGGCGGCTCGAACTGATGTACCCCGACAGCTACACGTGGCAGCAGACGGTGGAGGACGGCATCTATCATATCGCCATTTCACTACGAATCAAATCCTGACTATGAATCCAATACTCACTTGCATCATCGTCGACGACGAGCCCCTGGCTGTCAAGTTGCTCGAGTCGTTCGTCGCCAAGACGCCCGGCCTGGAGCTCGTGGCGTCGTACACCGACTCGGTGGAGGCCATCGCTGCCGTGAGGAGCCGACACGTTGACCTGCTCTTTCTCGACATACAGATGCCCGACCTCGACGGTATGGAGCTGGCCCGCATGGTGCCCGAGGACACACGCGTCGTCTTCACGACGGCTTTCAAGGAGTATGCCTTCGAGAGCTACGAGGTGTCGGCGCTCGACTTCCTGCTCAAACCCATCCGCTACAACAAGTTCCTCGCTGCCGTGGAGAAAGCCAGAAAGTGGACCTTCGCAGCAAACGCGCAGACAGCAAGCACGGAAAACGCCCCCACGCCGCCTGCCGCCACCGTCGGTTGGACGGCCGAAGCCTCCACCATCTTCATCAAGGTGGACGGCGAACTGCGCCAGATACCCCTCGACCGCATTCTCTACGTCAACGGAATGAAGGACTACGTCGTCTTCCGCATTGACGGCGAGCGCAAGGGACTCGTCAGCCACCTCACCATGAAAGCCGTGGAAGACATGCTGCCGCCGCAGCGCTTCATGCGCGTGCACCGCTCGTTCATCGTCGCCCTGGCACACATCCGCTCCGTCGACCGCAACGACTGCATCTACATCGGCGACGAGATCATCCACATCACAGACGCCTACAAAGACGCCTTCTACAAGTACCTGGAGTCGAAGAGCGTCGTCCGAACATGACAAAAACAGCCCGCAAAGCTAAAAAAACCGGAGAAAGAGCGCGCCGTTTCAGATTTTATTCGTAATTTCGCAGACGCAAAACCGTATAACCTCGACAGCAGAACAGCTATGAACACGAGTGACAGCATCGTAATCATACCCACCTACAACGAGAAGGAGAACATCGAGAAAATCATCCGGGCCGTCTTCGGGCTGGAGAAATGTTTCCATATATTGGTCATCGACGACGGGTCGCCCGACGGCACCGCAGCCATCGTGAAGCGGCTCATGGCAGCAGAGTTCAGCGACCGACTGTTCATCCATGAGCGACAGGGGAAGCTCGGACTGGGCACCGCCTACATCGCCGGTTTCAAATGGGCGTTGGAGCGCAACTACCAATACATCTTCGAGATGGACGCCGACTTCAGTCATGACCCCAACGACCTGCCCCGGCTCTACGCAGCGTGCGCCGACGAGGGCAACGACGTGGCCATCGGCTCGCGCTACGTCAGCGGCGTGAACGTGGTGAACTGGCCCATCGGCCGCGTGCTCATGTCCTATTTCGCATCGAAATATGTCAGGATCGTCACCGGATTCAAGGTCCACGACACCACGGCAGGCTTCGTCTGCTACCGCCGCCGCGTGCTCAGCACCATGGAGCTCGACAAGATACGCTTCAAGGGCTACGGCTTCCAGATTGAAATGAAGTACACGGCCCATAAGATAGGCTTCCGCATCAAGGAGGTTCCCGTCATCTTCGTCAACCGGCGCGAGGGCACGAGCAAGATGTCGGGCGGCATCTTCGGCGAAGCTTTCTTCGGCGTGATGCGCCTGCGCTGGGACGGATGGACGCGCCGCTACCCCAAGATCAGTTCATAGATCAGAACTCTTGGTTTTCTTACCCGAAAGCTGAGAGAACAGACAACGACGTTCAACCCTGACACACACCCGTCTGCATGAAAACACTCTACAAGCTCTATCAGCTCTTCATAGCCGTCCCACTGTTCATCGTGTGGACGGTCTTCATCTCGCTCACCGTCATCATCGGCTGCACGCTCGGCGGAGGCCATTGGTTCGGCTACTACCCCGGCAAGGCATGGGGATGGCTCACGCTGAAGCTCTTCCTCCTGCCCGTCCGCGTTGAGGGCCGCGAGCACCTGCGCGAGGGCGAGTCGTACGTCTTCGTCAGCAACCATCAGGGCATGTTCGACATCTTCCTCATCTTCGGCCACCTCGGACGGCAGTTCAAGTGGATGATGAAGCACCAGCTGCGCAAGATGCCCTTCATCGGCTTCGCCTGCGAGCGCTCCCACCAGATCTTCGTCGACAAGCGCGGAGCCAGCAAGATCAAGAAGACCTACGACGAAGCCCGCAGCATACTGCAGGGAGGCATGTCGCTCTGCGTCTTCCCCGAGGGCGCACGCACCTTCACCGGCCACATGGGGCTCTTCCGCCGCGGCGCCTTCATGCTCGCCGACGAGCTGCAGCTGCCCGTCGTGCCGCTCACCATCAACGGGTCGTTCGACGTCATGCCCCGCATGCGCGACTACCGCTTCGTCTGCTGGCACCCCCTGACGCTCACCATCCACCGCCCCATCCGGCCCCACGGACAAGGTGCGGACAACATCAGGCGCACCGCCGACGAGAGCTACCAGACCATCATGTCGGCCCTCGAGCCCCGTCACCAGGGCTACGTCGAGAACCCCGACCAGTGAGCCTCGCGCACAAGAAAAAAAAAGCACGGCTCCCGCGAACGGGAACCGCGCTTGGGCGATTCTAAAATGTATTCAAAAAACTCTCTCTCTCTTATTTCACGCGCCGCGCACCCACGTAGCGGCTGCGGTAGTAGGACTCCTCGGAGTTGTTCACCATCACGCCGCGGCTCACGCTGGCATGGATGAAGTTGAACGAACCCGTGCGCTCGTCAACGTCCACCACGATGCCCACATGGCCCACGCCGCCACGGCCGCTGCGGCCGGTGAAGAAGACCAGGTCGCCGCGCTGCAGCTCGCGGTTACTGATGGGCATGTTGCTGGCATACTGGTCGCGCGACGAGGGGCTCAGCTGCACCCCTATCTGGCGATAGACGTAGCTCGTGAAACCCGAGCAGTCGAAGGCGTACGGGCCGCGCGCCCCGTGGCGGTAGCGGGCACCCAGATGCGAGAAGGCCTCGTCCATCACGTTGTCCATGCTCACGGCATCGAAATTGTAGCTGTAGTTGCTGTCGAAGTCGTACTCGCCGCCTGTATACAGGAAGTCGTAGTTGTCTATCTCCTGGTATCTCTCCTCCGTCCTGTCCTGCTTCTTGCCCTTCTTGGGCCCGGCCGTGGTGGGAGCCACCATCGCCAGCATCAGCACGGCAACGCAAAGATATATCTTTTTTCTCATGAATAATCGGATGATTGATGATGATTGGTAAACATTTGCGATGCAAAGTTACGAAAAACCAAGCACCCCCGAAAACACGTTTACATCTTTTTCGATATTCCTTAACCGCCGTTTTCCGCCATCCCCCTCACCCCTTACGCGCAACGCAGCAGGCGGTTAGCAGAAAACGCTTGAAGAAAAAAGTCAACTGTGCACGTTCACAAAAATTAATAACCTCCGACCGATTCGTTTAAAAACAATTCACGTTTCAGCCCCCTTTCATACCCTTTCGGCAAGCAGCATGACCGTTTTTTGAATAGCCACCGCCACCGAGGGTTGCTAAGCAAGAAAGCCCCCCCCACGGACCACCGGCCTTTAGGAACCGTCCTCACGAAACGCAAGCAAACACCCGTTTTCCCACGAAAGATTTGCGCAATCCACGTTTTCTGCCTACATTTGCATACCAAACATCGGAAAGCCCGACACTTGCAGAACAAGTCAACGGTAACGACCAAACGACTTGGAATTAACAGAAGCGACCGACAAGGACTATCAAATAAACAGTAAGACTATATATATGAAAACATAAGTTTGAAAAGATGCGAAGTGAAGACTTCTATGCAAACCATTATCATCCACCATGGCCCAACCCGAACCAATCCCGACCTTTTTGAAGATGCCATTGAAATGATCTCCAATTGTTTGAAAAAAAAATGTGATTTCCGTGCAGTCCTTTTGGTGAAGTGGTATCTATGACAATAGAGACGGAGTGTATCTAATGGACACAGAACAACTCATAGAGCTTGGGCGTCAAGGCGATGCAGCTGCTCTTGAACACCTATATAGGACATATCACCGACAAATGACGGGGATATGTCAACGCATCGTTGACAATCGTCAGGTAGCAGAGGAATTGGCTCATGATGCATTCCTGTTGGCTTTTGCCAAGATGGATCAACTACGCAACCCGCAACACTTCGAGGCATGGCTGACAAGCATCACAGCCAATGTGGCCCGACGCTATGTGCGGCAACACCATGAACCAACGATTCTTTCACTTTCCACGCTATCAGAAAAAGAACTGCCACAAGAACATAATCCGACAGAAAGTAAGTCATTGCCAACAATGGACGAACTGATGGCGGCCGTAGATGCGCTGCCCAATGGTTACGGACAGGTATTCAAGTTAGCCGTAATCCAAAAAATGTCGCATAAGGAAATTGCAGAAATCCTTGGAATTGCAGCCCACTCTTCATCGTCACAACTATCAAGGGCAAAGAGAATGTTGCAGAAGTCACTTGCCCAGTACTGGTGGCTATGGCTTCTGCCGATTTTATTGCCTTTGGCCACATATCTTTACAAGACAGGAAGGACTGTTAGTGTACAGCAACCTGTAGTGAACCAACAAAAACAAACAGCATCTGACACGAAGCATAATGACGAAAGAACGCCGGCAATAGAGCAAGGCGCTTCGGCCATTCCCCGAATTATCACTCAGAAAACAACCATTGTTCACGTCAAAGATGTTCGCGTAGATATTTTTACTCCTGCCGATACGGTTCAGCACATCGGCGAAGGAAAAGAGCACACCGACACAACGACCAACTTACACGACAACAAGCCACAGCCTGAACTGCGTCCTGATAAAGACACACACACTGCTGATCTGTTCTTTGAAAAGCCTACAGAAGTAAAGGATAAGCAGCAAAAGTGGTCTGTAGATTTAGCATTTACAGGCAGTATGAATGAACATCATGGAAATAGTCCGTTCATGTTCACTGAAACAGAGATGACAGACGACACATCAGAGGCTCCACGTATCCGTTCTTTCGACAAATGGAGCGACTATGCCGAAGCCCTGCAGAGTGGAATCTTTGACGGTGACTGGAAGATACAGCAGATTCTGATGAAGATAGCCCAAAACAATGCTGCACAGCCAGACATGGACAAGATAGAGCGCAGGATGCACCACTACATGCCTATTACCTTCTCTTTGGCATTGAAGTATAGTTTAAACAACCGTTTTAGCCTTGAAACAGGATTGAGCTATAGCCGTCTGAAGTCAGAATCTGAAATAGGTACAAGCGGGAACGCCATCAGCGAACAGCAGACTATCCATTACCTCGGCATACCGTTGAAGGGTTCCTATAATATATATAATGTAAGGCAATGGAATATATATGGAAGTCTTGGCGCGAAATTGGAGATTCCTGTCTATGTTCAGCTCAACACAGACTATTACGTTAACGGGACGAGAGAACTGGAAGAGAAATTCAGGCCCCATGCTCCACTTCAGTGGTCGGTAGGTGCAGGTCTTGGCTTGCAGTACGACCTTACGCCGAATGTCGGATTCTTTGCTGAGCCAAGTCTGCAATACTACATCCCAACAGGTAGCAGCATAGAGACCTACCGCACAGAATATCCGTTCACATTCTCGTTGCCTCTTGGCATCCGCTTCACATGGTAAATTAACGTGAGTTCGACGAAAGATAACAGACTGAAAAATTTGCTGATTATCAAAATCAGCAAATTCTCAAGTAAGCGAAGAAGCATGACAAGTGCTAAGATAAGAGTGCCGCCGATCGGGGGAGGACCTGTTGCTGCTGCCGA
>JAFPME010000043.1 GCA_017402445.1 Prevotella sp.
AAGGCCTTCGTCTTCAAGTTCATCAGCGTGCCAGCAAAATGGATAAGAACATCCAGACACTACGAACTGAACATCTATACCAGCAACCATGCATACAAAAACGCTTTTGCAATTACGGATGGATGAACATATTACATCAAGGGTCCACAAACAGCATAAAGCCCCTTTAATGCCTGATGGGGAAAGGGGAATTTACACACTGAAAAGACATTTTAATCGCCTTTGTCCGCATGTCATAGCACAAGAGAGGTCAAAAATACCCTTAGATGGCAAATCGGTAATCAGAATGCAAAGTTGCGGATTTTAGGCTAATTTTGCATAACATTGAAGCATTCTTCTTAAAAAATGCTTTTCAGGGGTGATGATTCTTCATACTCGGCTGTATATAGGATAAAACAGCGAACAAAAGATGCAAGACAGAGAACGACAGTTTGAACGACTATTCCATTCGGAATACGGCAGGATGTACAGGGCGGCCCACATCTTGCTGGGCGATGACAACGATGCCAAGGATGCCGTACAGGACGTGTTCGCACGACTCTGGGATGGCAGCGTGACTCTTCGTGAGGAGTCGCAAAGGGCGTTCCTGCTTACCTGCGTCAGAAACCGCTGCCTCAACATCATTGCACAACGGCAAAGACAACTGGAAACCACGACGAAACTCGCGACAGAACCCGCTGAGGACTGCACGGAGACATGGCAGGACAAGTCTGACGAAGAACTGACAACGATGGTGCAACAATACATCGACGAAAGGCTCACACCGCAGACAGGACGCGTCATCCGCATGCGCTTCGACGACGAGAAGTCATACAACGACATCTCTCATTCCCTCGGCATCAGCCTCTCTGCCGTCAACAAACACATCGTGCAAGGACTGAGGAAACTGCGTCAACAATTCAATCAACGAGAAGTATGAAGAACAAAGACCGAATCCGAATGCTGCTCCACCCGGAGCAATACACCGACGAGCAACTCGACCAGATGCTCGACGAGACTTCCATCCCCGTCCCCGATGTGGAGGAGGAGTGGCAACAATTCAAGGCGAGACACCAGCGCCACCGACGCCAAAACCCAATGATGCGGCGGGCCGCCATCATCGTCACCGTGGCTGCGCTCTCTGGTATCACCTACGCTGCCATCCAGCATTTCGCGAAGACAAACGACGTGAAGGAGAATATGCCTACCGCAGCATCCCAACAAAAGCCGGAAGTGCAGGAGATGGAACAACAAGGGACCGAATACGACGTGGCACCGATTGTGGTAAGGAATGACTCCGTCAGGAAAGACCAGCAGTTCAACAATGTGGAACTGCAACAAATCATGCAGCAACTCAGCCGTGACTACGGAGTGAGGGTGGTGTTCAAGAACGAAGCCACACGCACACTACGATTCTACCTGAAATGGGAGGCCAACGACTCTATCCAGGACATCCTCAACCGCATCAACCATTTCGAGAAAGTGCACCTCACGCTTTCCGAGGAAACCATCACCATCGAATAGACCATCATCATGAGACATTTTTTCATCATCATATTGTGCCTCGCCGCCACGACGGCAGGGGCGCAGCATCTCACTCACGATTTCAGGAACACCTCACTCTCCGAGGCGCTCATCTGGATTGACAAAGCGCAAAGCAGTTACAAAATCAAATTCATCTTCGACGAACTGGAGGATTTCACCGTCACCACATCGCTGAGAAACGCTTCGGTCAAGGATGCCGTCAGACAGGTAGTGGGCTTCTATCCCATGCGTGTGACCTCAGAGGACAGAGACATATATGTGGAATGCGTGCAGAAGGCAGAGACCAAGTTGACAGGACGCGTCGTCGATGAACACGGAAAGCCACTGCCTTACGTCAATGTGTCGCTCCTCGCACCAAAGGACTCCGCCTTCATTACCGGAGGCGTGAGCAACGAGAACGGCGACTTCGTCATCCCTTGCCAACCACGGCAACTCATTGTCAAACTCACCTATATCGGCTATAAGACCGTGACAAGGAACGCAAAGGTGGGACGTCTCGGCACCATCGCCATGCAGCCGGAGTCTTATTTGATGCAAGGGGTCACCGTCAAGGGCGAGGTCCCGCAATACAAAATGACCTCGGGTGGCATGACCGTCGAGGTGCAGCACTCACTGCTCCACGACATCGGCACTGCCGACGACGTGCTCTCGATGATGCCCATGGTGCAGGGGCGCGATGGCAAGTTCGAGGTGCTGGCCAAAGGGGAGCCGGAAATCTACATCAACAACAAGAAGGTGAACAACGCCCAGGAACTGAAGCAGTTGAAGTCCTTGGACATCAAGAGTGTGGACATCATCACCGCCCCGGGGGCACAGTACAACGCCGAGGTGAATGCCGTCATCCGTATCAAGACGCTCAAGACACAGGGCGACGGACTGAGTGTGATGGCCACCATGGATACAAGGCAGAACAACAAGTTGAGCAACTACGACGACCTGACCGTGAAATACCGCCAGGGAGGACTGGAGGCATTCGCCAACGTGGCACTCGACAACGGTCATTACAGCAACGATCAGGACCTCGACCAAGAGTTGCACATCAGCAAGGATATGTTCAATTGCAATGCGGACGTGCTGTTGAGAAGTTGCTGGACGAACTTTCTGTACAATGCAGGCATAAGTTATGACTTCAACACCGACCATTCCTTAGGACTGAGTTTCTCGTCGCAGTATTTGCTTGATAATCGTTACTTCTCAGATATGAGGCAACATTATCTGAAAAACGGTGCCTTTTATGGCGACGTGCATCTTAAAACGGATATTAACGAAAAAGACAAACCCGTCTGGGAACTGAACGCATACTATGTGGGCAAGGTGGGGAAACTGGGTGTTGACCTGAATGCCACCATGCTGCGACGAGAATCGGAAGACCATATCATCGGACATGAGACGAGTAAGGAATTGGGCGACCGAACCATCACTACCCATAGCAATGAAGATCGAAGGATGGTGGCAGGCAAGTTGGTGCTGACTTATCCCATCTGGAAAGGTATGCTGAGCGGCGGCTCGGAGATAACAAGTACGGAGAGCCATGGACGTAACCAAAACGACGAGCAAATCATTCCCACAGCCGACAACGAGATGGACGAAAAGAATATCGCCGGCTTCGCCCAATACGAGTTGCAACTGGGACAATGGCGCTTGAATGCAGGCCTGCGCTATGAGCATGTGTCGACGGATTACAGTTCGTTTGGCATCAAGCAGCCTGAGCCCAGCCGTACCTATAACGACTGGTTTCCCAACCTCTCAGTCGTATGGCAGAAGGGCAAGTGGGGGGCGCAACTGAGTTATGGCAAGCGCATCACCCGACCACCATATAATATGTTGAGCTCTATCGTGATTTACGACAGCCGTATGCTTTACGAAGGTGGTAATCCGCTGCTGCGTCCCTCGGTTCGCCAGAGCATCGACTTCAACCTCACCTATTCGTGGCTCAACTTCATGGCAGGTTTCACCCGCGAGAACGACATCTTCACACATGTCGGCAATGTATATGACGAGGAGAAAGAAATAGGCATTTTCCAGCCCGACAACTTCGACCACCAGAACCGTGTCTATGCCACACTCGTCGCCTCACCAAAGTTGGGATTCTGGCAACCATCTGCCACGCTGCACTATTATCAGCAGATGTTCGATGCCGAGAAGTATGGTGCGCCGAAGAAACTGAACAAGCCTGAATTCAGTTTCGACCTGAAATCCTGGTTCGTCTTTGGAGAGACGACGAAAGCACTGCTGCAGGTCAGTTACACCGGCAGCAACCATTGGGCGTTCATGCATCGGGGCAGCAACTTCGAGGTGAATGCCCGACTGCAAAAGAGTTTCCTGCAAGGACGACTGACAGGAACTTTGTATGTCAACGATATTTTCCGCACAGCCAGGACAAAGGTGACCACTTACTATGCTATCGGCAAGACGGCCCAGGATGTCTATACTTATACACAGTGCGTGGGGGTGACCCTGAACTACAATTTCAACGCCACCCGCTCGAAATACAAGGGCACCGGTGCCGGAAACGAAGAGAAGACTCGTCTGTGACGGGCCTTCTCTTTTTGTCTTTCGTAAGCGTGAGTCAGGAGTCTGCAGTGATGTATCCTCCAGATCGTTTTTTTATTACTGTCCGCTAAACATTGAGCCATCAGACAAGAATTAGGGCTGTCACCACTCAAAAGTGTCAGCCCTAAATTTTTCCATGAGGGAAATGTTTAGCGGACAGTAATATTTGCAATTACGGATGGATGAACATATTACATCAAGGGTCCACAATCAGCATAAAGCCCCTTTAATGCCTGATGGGGAAAGGGGAATTTATACACTGAAAAGACATTTTAATCGCCTTTGTCCGCATGTCATAGCACAAGAGAGGTCAAAAATACCCTTAGATGGCAAATCGGTAATCAGAATGCAAAGTTGCGGATTCAGGGGAAACTCTTCTTCGATGTTTCTTGATTGCAAAAAGATAAAGGGTGGACAGGGAACAACATACGATCCTAACCATACTGATGCCGCGTATGCCCACGTGGATGGCGGCAATCGCGTGACGTCGAAGAACAAGGACAACATCGGCGTGAACGAAGGCACAGCATCGTTCGACCCCAGCACGCAAACGCTGACGCTCAACAACGTGTATGTCTATGCCGATCGTGATGACGGCATCTTAAGCGGAACGGCAAGCATGGAGGGCATGCTCGACTTCAAGATTGTGTGCAACGGAACGAACGAAGTGGAGAGCACAGATTTTGTAGGTCTGACCCAGTATGGCGCAGCTGCACGGTCAAGGGCGGCAAGCTGATTCTCTATGCTCCCTCTGATGCAGGCATCTTTCTCGCTGCCGACACGAAGCTGACGTTGCAGGACACCGACGTGGAGACGAGCAGCGCCTACAAGCCCATCGGTGGTGCCGGCAAGGACAAGAACTGCAAGGTGGAGGTGAACAACTCGCGGTTGAGGGCAGAAACAGTCAACGGCAGCGTGAATCCGGTGACAGGCCTGACTTCGTTCGATTTGGTGGACTGCAACTATGCCGACAACGGGAATTGGCGAAGCTGCGCTTCTAAATGATAAAGGAGAAATGATAAATGATAAAGGGGAAACGATAAATGACAAAGCTGGCGAGTGGTATTCGCTCGACGGCAGGAAGATGAGCGGGAAGCCCACGAAGAAGGGAGTGTATATCAACGACGGCAAGAAGGTCGTGGTGAAGAACTGACCGTCGTACCATCGACGCATATCGGGTTGTGCCGTCGAAATAAAACGAACGGGCAACCACAACAAGGACAGTATGTGAAAAGGCAGGCACGCAGGCTTTTTATCAAGGCCTGCGTTGTCTTTTCAGCCTTTTCTTTGGCTGAACGGGATTAAATTCGTAATTTTGCAGCGAAAATCAACAAGTGGATATGAATATAGAACAACAGATTGTGATGGCGGCGCAGAAGGCCGTGAAAGAGCTGTACGGGCAGGACGTGCCCGAAAAGATGGTGCAGCTGCAGAAGACGAAAGCAGGATTCGAGGGTAACCTGACTCTCGTGGTGTTCCCCTTCCTGAAGATTTCAAAGAAGAAACCCGACCTGACAGCTGCCGAAATGGGGCAGTGGATGGTGGAACAGACGGATGTCGTCGACCGCTACAATGCCGTGGGCGGCTTCCTCAACCTGGTCATCGCCGAGAAAGCCTTCGTGAAGTTGCTGGCCGACATCGACGCCGATCCGGCTTTCGGCACGCGGAAAGCCACCGACGAGAGCCCGCTGGTGATGATAGAATACTCGTCGCCCAACACGAACAAGCCCCTCCACCTCGGTCATGTGCGCAACAACCTGCTGGGATGGAGCTTGGCGCAGATCATGCAGGCCAACGGTTACCGCGTGGTGAAGACCAACATCGTGAACGACCGCGGCATACACATCTGCAAGTCGATGCTCGCATGGCTGAAATACGGCAACGGCGAGACGCCCGAATCGAGCGGAAAGAAGGGCGACCATCTCATCGGCGACTACTACGTGGCCTTCGACAAGCATTATCGCGAGGAAGTGAAACAGCTGAAGGCGCAATTCGTTGCCGAAGGCATGACCGACGAGCAGGCTGAGGAGAAAGCCAAGGCCGAGGCTCCGCTCATCAAGGAGGCACACGCCATGCTGGTGAAGTGGGAACAGGGCGATGCCGAGGTGCGCGCGCTGTGGGAGAAGATGAACTCGTGGGTGTACGCCGGTTTCGACGAAACCTACAAGGCACTGGGCGTCAGCTTCGACAAGATATACTACGAAAGCCAGACCTATCTGAAAGGCAAGGCGAAGGTGGAAGAAGGACTGGAGAAAGGTCTCTTCGAGCGCCACGACGACAACAGCGTGTGGGCCGACCTCACCGATGAGGGCCTCGACAAGAAACTGCTGCTGCGCTCCGACGGCACCAGCGTGTACATGACGCAGGACATCGGCACGGCCGAGATGCGCTACGAGGACTACCCCATCGACAAGATGATCTACGTGGTGGGCAACGAACAGAACTACCACTTCCAGGTGCTCAGCATCCTGCTCGACCGTCTGGGCTTCAAGTGGGGCCGCGAGCTGGTGCACTTCAGCTACGGCATGGTGGAACTGCCCAACGGAAAGATGAAGTCGAGAGAGGGAACGGTGGTCGATGCCGACGAACTGGTGGCTCAGATGATTGACGACGCACGCCAGCTGAGCGAGGACAAAGTGAACAAGCTCACCGACATCACGCCCGAAGAGAAGGAACAGATAGCACGCATCGTGGGCATGGGTGCGCTGAAATACTTCATCCTGAAGGTGGATGCGCGCAAGAACATGCTCTTCAATCCCGAAGAGTCGATCGACTTCAACGGCAACACCGGACCTTTCATACAATACACCCACGCTCGCATACGCAGCATCCTGCGCAAAGCGGAAGCCCAAGGCATCGCGCTGCCCGAGACGCTCGACGTGGAGAAGGGCCGCCTGAACGAGAAGGAAGTGCTCCTCATACAGAAGCTCAACGACTTCGGAGCTGCCGTGGAGCAGGCCGGCAAGGACTATTCGCCCAGCGGCATCGCCAACTACTGCTACGAACTGACAAAGGAGTTCAACCAGTGGTACCACGACTACAGCATCCTGGGAGCCGACGACGAGCAGGTGCGCATGACGCGTCTGGTGCTGGCCCGCAACGTGGCCAAGGTCATCAAGACAGGCATGTCACTCCTCGGCATTGAAGTTCCGGAAAGAATGTAAACTGTGAACAGTGACCAGTTTTTCCCTTGTTGCCGTGATACGGCAACTGACGGGACAGAGAAAGTAAACTGTGAACTATGAACTGTGAACTATGAACAATGAGGCTGTTTCCCCTCCCGACTACCGCCACGACACGGTGCTGCCCCTTCCGATGGAAGTGACGGCCGACGCGTGGGCGGTGGATGCGGCCTGCTCGGGCAATCCCGGACGCATGGAATATCAGGGCATCGACCTCGCCACGGGGTATCGCGTCTTCCACTTCGGACCCGTTCATGGCACGAACAACATCGGCGAGTTCCTCGCCATCGTGCATGCACTGGCCCTGATGGAGAAGACGGGCGTGCGGAAAACCATCTACAGCGACAGCCGCAACGCCATCATCTGGATTCAGAAAGGGCGCTGCAAGACCACGCTCGAGCACACGCCGCAGACCGAACAGCTGCATCAGATCATCGCGCGCGCCGAGACGTGGCTCCGCACCCACGCCTTTCGTGTACCTATTATTAAATGGGAGACCTCACAATGGGGTGAGATTCCCGCAGACTTCGGAAGGAAATGATTTCCTTCCGTTTTTCTTTTTCTTCTGTTTCTTGTTCCTGAAAACCAATTATTACTGTCCGCTAAACCATAATCCGCATAGCCCAACTTCTTGACCGTTAGAAGTTGGGCGTTTTTACATTCATGTACAAGCCCCCTCAGTCTTTCCCTTCATCCTTTGGAGGTGCTTCAGATGCTTCGGCCAGCATGTTTTTCAGGTCGGCATCTGGCTGATTGAAGAAAGTATGCAGGTTCAGATAGT
>JAFPME010000044.1 GCA_017402445.1 Prevotella sp.
GCTCATCATCGGGTGTTCATTGAGTGCAATTTATAGCAGAACGAAGAATTGAGTACGGTCGCCAATTCGTAACCCATTTTTTCCTCAATCCTCCAGACTGCCTTTATACAAAGAAATTCTGCGATTTCTTCCAAAGTTACGGAAAAACGAGCGCAGAACAAAATAAACTTGTTTGTTTTTTATGCCGAGTTCGACAAACTTACTAAAAGTTCCTTTCAGCATGGCAGTGCAGAAGGATGGATATTGTAAACATTTTCTACCAAAAAAACGTGTCCACGTATTTTTTCATTCTACGTGAACGGAAGCCGTTCGGTTGGTAAAAGAACCTGACAAAATCGCGAAAAAATTCTTCCCGTTTTTCAAAATGAGCCGTTTTACTTTGCAAAAAGGCCCATTTTGCTCACCAAAATGAATCATTCTGCGCGCGGAAACGGCCCATTTTGAAATGTAAAATGAGTCATTTTGAAAGCGCAGAAAATGTAAAGAAAATACAAGTGCTTTCGTTTCAGACGATTAGGACATCCTCATATTTCGCGTGTACGCGTCCGTCGGATTTTAATTTCAGAACGATGGCACTCACGAACGACATTTTCGCACTTTTTGTCCGAAAAATTCAGCGTCTTTCCAGCATCTCGTCCTCGTCCTGACCCGTCTGTCAGGCATGTCGTTTGAGCCTTCAACCTGAGCGTTTCGCGCCCCTGCGGAATGCGGAAATCAGGCTTTTTATATATAATAAGGTAGGGAAAAGCAGATAACAGAAAAGAGCTGTCCGGCAACGATAACTCAGACATTGAAACTATAAGTGTACTTCTGCCAACAAAAAGAAATAAAAAAGCGAGTTGCGATAATATTTCGTTTAAAATATTTGCATATTTAAAAAAGATTCTATAATTTTGCATTCGATATCATTTTACGTAAACAGATTTTTATCGGAAATTTCTTATTTTTTATATATTATTTATTAACTAAAAGTAAAGTAGTATGAGTAAAACATTAACATGTTTGTCGGCTATTGCTACAGCTGCACTGTTGGCATTGCCGATGAAGGGCACCGCACAGGTTGCCTCTCAGTTCTCGCGTGCTACAGCTGCAACAATGCAGAAAGCGCAGTCTGCAAAGGCAGTGAATCCGCTGCTCGCCAAGCGCATGATGTACCAGCAGACGCAGCGGCGTAACTCTCCCTTTGCCTCAGCCAACAAGGGTCCGGTGAGGAAGATGAAGGCACAACGTAGGAACGGACACACCACGCTCACCGCAGGCAACACGGTCCTGTGGGGTAACTGGGTTTATGATCCCCTGAATGCAAACCTCGATGCCGGTTGGTATTCTTTCAATCCGACCTTCGAGAATACTGAAATGCTGATGTCGTTCAGTGAGGTAGGTTCTCTGAGCGGTGGTAGTGCCATCGTTGACGGTGTGCTCTACGGTAGCTCATATTGGTCTTTCTTTGGCTTGATATTCTTCGACAGAATCTCTATC
Organism: Prevotella sp.; assembly: GCA_017402445.1. GTDB lineage: Bacteria > Bacteroidota > Bacteroidia > Bacteroidales > Bacteroidaceae > Prevotella. Next base: position 1,480 of record JAFPME010000044.1, read on the forward strand.
GACACGAACACATGGGAACTCATCAGCGTAGATTCTGGCGATATGCCCGACTATGCTCAGGAGACTGCTACCGATCCTAATACAGGTCTTGTCTATGGTGAGTTCTTCAATGAGGAAGGTGATGGTTTCATGCTGTCACTCATGGACTATCCTACATGGACCAGAACAGACATTGCTCCCCTGGAGCACAGTTACGTCGCAATGGGTATCTCGAACAAGAGCGAGCTCTTCGGTGTCGATGCCGATGCTAACCTCTACAAGATCAACTTAACCACTGGCGAAGAGACACTCATTGGCGCTACCGGCCTGAACTTTAAGAATGCCGAGGGACAGGTTTATTTAATGAGCGGTGACATCGACCCGACTGACAATACCTTCTATATCAATGGCATGGACGGTATGACTGACGATACCGGCCTTTATACCGTTGATCTTGAGACAGGTGCTGCCACACGCGTGGGCTACGACGTGGGTGAGGTCCTCGGCTTGATGTTGGCTCCGGGCTCTGGCATCGATGCCAATGCTCCTGCCAAGGCTCAGGAAGTGGGCGTCGTGATGGATGGTGCCACCACAGCTGGTGTCGTCTCTTTCACCATTCCTACTGCCACACAGGGCGGCGGCGAGCTGAGCGGCGCTGTTAGCTATCAGGTTCTGGAGAACCTGCAGGTTGTTGCCGAGGGTACTTCAGCTGCCGGTGAGACCGTTTCTGCTCCCTTCACTGCCAACGCAGAGGGTCAGCAGTTCCTCTCAGTGGTCCTGAGCAATGCTGCCGGCAAGTCGGCTCCTGCTACTGTTGGTGCATGGGTCGGTATTGACGTTCCTGGTGCTGCAACAGATGTGGAAGCTGTAATCGAGAATGGCAATGCAACCGTCACATGGACTGCTCCTGAGGCTGGTGTTCACGGTGGTTTCCAGGGCGATATGAGCTTCAACGTCTACCGTATCGTCGGTGATGAAAAGCCAGTCAAGGTGGCCGAAGGTCTCAAGGAGTGCACATACTCTGAGGCTATTCCCGAGGGCGGCTTGAACTATTACTGCTATGCCGTGGAGGGTCAGAACGAAAAGTACACGGGTGCAACCGTTACATCCACAGGTGTAGTATACGGTAATGCATTCGAGGTTCCTTACGTGGCTCCGATGACTTCAACCTCTTCTAAGCTGTTCACCATCATTGATGCTAACGAAGACGGCAGCACATGGAGCTTCGATACTTCTTACAACTTGTTCAAGAGCAGGTGGCATTCTACCAACGTTGCTGACGACTGGCTCATCACTCCTCCGATTCGCCTGGAGGCTGGCAAGAGCTATGCATTCACTACCATTGCTAAAAACGGATCTGAATTCTGGGGTCCTGAGAGAATGGAAGTGAAGATGGGTACTGCTGCTACTGCAGAGGCTATGACGACGACCATCGTTGAGCCGACCGACCTGACCAACACTGAAGAAGAGTACGGAAATGAGATCATCCGCGTCGAGGAGACTGGCGAGTACTACTTCGGTATCCACGCTATCAGTGATGCTGACATGTACACTATCGAGGTTTCTTACATCTCTGTTGATGCTGGTCTCGAGCCCACATCTCCGCTGGCTGTAGAGAACCTGACCGTCACTCCCGATGCACAGGGTGAGGCAAAGGCTACCGTTTCGTTCGTTGCTCCTACCAAGAACATGAGCGGTGAGAACATCGAGGGCGATGTGAAGGCACAGGTGCTCCGCGACAAGGTTGTTGTCGGCGAGGTTACTGTTGCTCCCGGTGCTGAGGCTTCGTTCGTTGACGCTGAGGGCCTGACCAACGGTATTCACGTCTATCAGGTGATTCCGTTCGTCGGTGAGAACCGCGGTGTGAAGAGTAAGACCGTTTCTGCATTCATCGGCTTCGACGTTCCTGCTCCTGTTGATGTGACCGAGACACTGAACCCGGCTGCCAACAAGGTGAGCATGAAGTGGACTGAGGCTACAGAGGGTGTGAACGGTGGACTCGTTCTTCCCGAGAAGACCTACTATAAGGTTTACAGCACTATCTATAATGAAGATGCCCAAAGACTGGAACTTGTTGACCAGATTGACTCTGTCTATGCAGAGACAAGCACTGAGTTCGCTTACGCTACCGAGACGGGTGAGAACATTCTCGACTACTGGTTTGTCTTCCCGGGTAACGCTGGTGGTGAGGATCAGAATGGTGCTGCTGGTTCTATGTATGTCGGTAAGCCCTTCACGCTGCCGTTCGTCGAGAGCTTCACTGGTAACACCCTCGCAGGTCCGTTGACATACTTCTTCTCTGACAATACGAACTCCAATAATTCTGGCATGTACTTCTCGAAGGAGTCTTCCGATAACGACGGAGCAAGTGTTATGATGCAGACTATCGATGCTAACTCTTGGATCCGCATGGCTTACGGTAAGTTCTCTGCTGCCAACGGCGCTGTGAACCCCGTTGTCATCTTCGACTACCAGACCGACAATGATGCTAACAACGCTTATGTCGTCGTTGACCTGCAGAACGGTAAGAAGGATGTCTTCGACATGCCGAAGGGCAAGGGATGGCAGACTGGTAAGGTTTCTCTGAAGAACTACGCTAACGAGCGCTACGTCGTGCCTTACATCGGCGGTAACTTCGTGGAGCCGGGCAGCATGCTGATTGACAACATCATGATCTTCGACATGCTCGAGTACGACCTCGTTGCTTCTGTGGAGGCTCCGAAGGCTGTTGAGGCTGGTCAGACTGCTAAGGTGACCGTGAAGGTTCGCAACCTCGGTGAGAACGCCGCTAAGGGTTACACCGTACACGTTTACGCTGGTGACGAGGAGCTGGCTCTCGACGGAGCTGAGTTCAACGAAATCAAGTCGCTCGAGACTGCTGTCTTCACTGCTAACTTCCGTGAGGATATCTTCTCCGACGCTAAGAACGTAACGCTGAAGGCTGTCGTTGACTACAACGTCGACCTCGATCCCGACAACAACGTGGCTGAGACTTCGGTCAAGGTGAACACTGCTTCGCTCAACGGTCCGGAGAATGTCGCTGCTGCTGCTAAGGACAACGGTGTACACGTTTCTTGGACGGTTCCCGAAAACACCGTCTCTGAGGTAACTGAAAGCTTCGAGGATCAGGAAGTCTTCAAGCCGCTCAGTGCAGGTGGTATCACAGCAGATAACCATTACGGTTCGTTCGGCAACTGGTCGCTCTACGATGCAACTGGTGCTGCAACCTACAGCTGGAAGGGCATCAGCTACGATGGTGCCTTCTCTCCGATGGCATTCAAGGTCATCAATCCTGCTCAGCTTTCTGCACAGCTCGCTGAATCTTACGGAGCTGCTACTGGTGAGCAGTACCTGATGTCGTTCTGCGTATCTGACGGTACTCCTATCATGGCTACTGACCACTGGCTCATTTCACCCGAGCTGCCTGGTGGCGAGCAGACCATTAGCTTCAGTGTTCGTGAACTCACCACACAATATGGCGCTGAGACCTTCGAAGTTCTCGCTTCTAAGGGTGGTGTTGCTCCGTCAGAGTTTACTCTCGTGAAGGCACTCTCTACCACAAGCACCGAGTATGAGACTGTTGAGGTTACTCTGCCTGCTGGTACAACTCACTTCGCAATCCGTCACACTTCACGTGATATCTTCGGTCTGATGCTTGACGACGTGAAGTTCACTACTTCCGGTGGTGTTGACCTGAAGGGTTACAAGGTATATGTTGACCGCGTGCTCGTCGCTGGTCTGCCTGCTGACGTCAGGGGTTACGTATATCCTGAGTACCTGACCAACGGAACTCACGAGTTCTCAGTATCTGGTGTCCTCGCTAACGGTAAGGAAACCAAGCCGGTATCTGTTACTGCTACTGTCAACAATGCTCCGACAGCTATCGAGAGCATCGTTGCTAAGGGCGAGCCGTTCGACGTTTACACTGTTGACGGTGTGGCTGTTCGCAGGAACGTTACCAACGTTGAGGGCCTGAAGGCTGGTGTTTATGTGATCAACAACCAGAAGGTAGTGATCAAATAAGCAGACGAATCAACTGATAATCTCTAAATAAGGGACCGCGCTCCGTCATGTGGGGCGCGGTTCTTTTTTTTTTAAATCTTCGCCTTTCTGTCTGTCAGCATTCGCCACTGATGCAAATGTCTGCCCGTTTGGTCGGCTTTCTTGCCGGCTTTCCCAGCTCAATAGTATATTCTATGTACGCGTACATTACTTTAATAGGGGGCTTTGGCAAAGAAAATCACATTTTTATACATGATTAAAGCAGATTATTTGTACCTTTGCAGCAGAATCTTAAGAATCTTATTTATTTTGCAACTCATGCATCGAAACTACTGTTATGCACTCGTTCTTGCTTGTCTTTTCGCTGGTGTCGTCACCATCCAGGCCAAGCCAAGAACAAAGGCTGCTATGGAAAATGCAGCCGTAGCGGCTCTCACGAACAAAGGAGGACATGCCGCTCCTGTCAATGGGACGTTGAAGCAGTTTGCCGCAACTCCGACGTATTCTGTCTTTGGTTATGAAAAAGGTGGCTATGTCATCGTATCGTCTGACGACTTGCTGCCCGAGATTCTCGGAATCAGCGAGACCAGCTATCATGCCAACAATACAAACGCTAACTTCATGTGGTGGCTCCGCATGATGGACGACGTGACTGCAAACGTTGTGAGGAAAGGGCAGCCACGAAACGTCACCAAACCTGATACTACTGTCTATGCCGACGCTGTTCCCACGCTGCTCACTTCGCTCTGGGGACAGGAAGCTCCGTACAACAACATGTGCCCGTACGGCGTCAACAGCGGTACTTCTGAGTGGCAGGACTATGGCGGTGGCGAGGGTCGCTGCGTGACTGGCTGCGTGGCTACGGCCTTGTCGCAGATTCTCTACTATCATCAGTATCCTGTCCGTGGCCGCGGAACGCATTCGGTCGATGTCAAGCAGGGACAGGGCCACTCGAAAAAGTACACCGTAGACTACGATGCTGCCGCTGACTTCGACTGGGAGAACATGCTCGACGAATATCCCGAGGGTGAATATACAGAAGAAGAAGGGCGTGCAGTGGCTCAGCTCGTCTATTTCGTCGGCGTTGCTTCCGACATGGACTATGCCACCGATGGCTCTGGTACCTTTTCGGAGAATGCGGTAAATGGATTGGTCCGCAACTTCGGCTTCTCTCCTGACACTGTAAAATGCCTCGTGCGAAGCGGTGTTTGGGGCAGCGACCAGATGACTGAGTCCGAAGTGATGAATGTAGTCTACAAAGAAATCAACGAGAATCGGCCTGTCTATTACACAGGAGCAGACATGAGTATTCGCGCCGGACATGCTTTCGTGCTCGACGGCTACAATTCCGACGGCCTTGTTCACGTAAACTGGGGATGGGATGGAAGTGACAACGGTTACTATAACATTTCGCTGCTCAACCCTGAAGATATGTCTTTCTCTGCACAGCAGGACATGATCATCGGTATCAGCGGTCCTGAAAGGGTGAAAACAGAGCTGGACGTGACGCTGGAGAAGCCGGGTGTCCTGGCCGAAATGATGAATGATGACACTGCGCTCGAAAATGTCAGTAAGCTGAAACTGAAGGGCGACATCAACTCGACTGACCTTCAGACCATCCGTTTCATGGCTGGTAGCAAGGTCAATGGCAAGAGTTCTCGCGGCTCGCTTGCTGAGCTGGACCTGAGCGAAGCCCGCATTGTGGTGGGTGGCGACGCTTTCTTGAAGGTCGATGGAAAAGACTATCTGGTGAAGAAGGCTGATGAGCTGCCAATGTTTGCATTCAAGGACTGCCGCAAACTGTCGAAACTGGTGCTCCCGAAGGGGTTGGTAGCAGTGGGCGACGGTGCTTTCGCCGGTTGCTCGCATTTGAGCGAAGTCACCGTTGCGAATGATAAGACCGAGAATTTTGTCTTCATTGACGATGTGTTCTACACACCCGACACCACTGAGGTCATCTCCGTTGTGCCCAGCAAGCGCGGCTCTTTCACTGCTCCGAAGTCGGTGAAGAAGATTCACGGCTATGCTTTGGCTGGTTGCGCACGCATGACTACTGTTGAACTCACTTCGTCGGTGGACTCCATCGGTGATTGTGCTTTCGCTGGTTGCGACATTACTGAGCTGCGTTTGAAGAGTCGTACGCCTCCCGTGGTAGGCGATGATTGTTTCCGTCGCATCGTTTCTTTCTGCAAACTGTTCGTTCCGCGTGGCAGCAGCTCGGCTTACAAGAATCTGATCGGTTGGAAGGACTTCTTCAGTGCTGGTAATGTGGAGGAGTTCGGAACAGTGGTGAAAATCCGAAACATGGTGAGAAAGTATGGCGAGCCGAATCCGAAGTTCCCCTATAGCATCGAAGGTGAAGATCTGGAAGAAGGCGGTGAGCCCATCATCATTTGTGAAGCTGACGAGAAATCGCCTGTAGGTCGATATGTGGTGAAGGTGCTGCACGGAACCCTGGACCCCGAAGTCGTGGACTGTGTCGACGGAATACTGGTCGTCATGCAGGCTCCGTTGACAGCAAAGGCTGTCAGTACCGACCGCAAGCCAGGCCAGGAGAATCCTGTTTTCAAAGTGGAATATGAAGGATTCAAGAATAATGAGGCGGAAGATGTGCTGATTGAAAAGCCTATCGTCACCACGACGGCTACGAAAACGTCGCCTATCGGCTTCTATGAACTGGTCGTCAGCGGCGGAAAGGCAGAGAATTACACGCTCGACTACGTGAACGGTACCCTGGAAATTACCGATACCCCGACGGCCATCGATGCCGTACTTTTCGGCAATGACAATAAATTCGATGTCTACACGCTCGATGGTCAGGTGGTCCGCAAGGCTGCCACTACGCTCGAAGGCCTGAAGATGGGTACTTATATCGTGAATGGTAAAACCATTTTGATCAGATAATCAAGGAAAAACGATGAACATGAAAAGAACATTCCGCAACACTTGTCTGCTGTTGGCTGCTTTTGCCTGCACTTGCAACGCCGATGCTAAGCCGCGAACCTTCCAGCAGATGGAAGAGGCAGCCAAGGAAGCATTTGCCAGTTTGTCTTCTAACCGCCGTCAAGCACCCGCTGTCATCAAGGTGACAGCCATGCAATCGACAGACAACTACACGGTTTTTGCTCGCGAAGACGGTGGCTACGCCATCATAACGTCCGACGATTTGGCGCCAGCCGTCATTGGTGTGTCAGAAAAAGCCTACAACGAGGAGAACGAAAACTTCAAGTGGTGGTTGAAATTGGCTGACGAAGCCGTCAGATATGTCGTGGAGAACAACGTAACGCTGACGGCCACCCCGCCAACAGACTTGGATTTCCCTGAGTCCGTGGCTCCAATGTTGACATCCGAGTGGGATCAGTCGACACCTTATAATAATTATGCGCCGCAAACCCCAAGTTCCCGGTGCCTCACCGGGTGCGTAGCCACAGCCATGGCTCAGGTGTTGAACTACTTCAAGTCGCCAGTCAAGGGGCGCGGACAGCGTACCATCACCTATCCTTATCGCAGTAAGAACGGTCAGAAGGTGAAGGCAGAGTTTGAAGAGCACTACTACGACTGGGACCATATGCTCGATAAATACCGCTTCGTCAGCTATAGTGACGAGGAAGCACACGCCGTGGCTGAGCTGATGCGCGACTGTGGCGTTGCTGCCAACATGCAGTACGGCACGAGTTCTGCAGGCGGTAGCGGTGCTTATAGTGAAAATGCTGCAACTGGTTTGCGCACCTATTTTGGCATGGTGGATGCCGAGTGTGTCTACCGCGAGCAACATTCTGAAAAGGATTGGATGCGTCTTGTGTACAATGAGCTGAGCAATAATCGTCCGGTCTATTACGGTGGTTCGAGCAGAAGCTCTGGCGGTCACGCCTTTGTGCTTCATGGTTACAACGCTGCAGGCTTGGTTTATGTGAACTGGGGCTGGAGCGGCGATGATGATGGCTATTATGACATCGCTCTTCTGAACCCAGGGTTCTATCGTTTCAGCGAAGGACAAGACATGATTATCGGTGTTTATCCCCAGCCGACGGAATTTGAGGAAATGACTGTCAGCGTCAATACGCCCGGAACACTGAGCAGTCTGGTGCCCGATGACCTTATCGGTGTGGTAGGTTCGCTGAAAGTGAAGGGTAACATCAACTCGTCCGACCTGCTTCAGCTGCGCAAACTGGCGGGTAGCGACCTGACTGGTGAGCGCACCGGCGGTTGGCTGCAGCAGTTAGACCTCAGCGAGGCTCGCATTGTGGCTGGTGGTGACGAGTATTTCGTTTCGTCGCCCATTAGTAGCGAAGCTCCCTACGTTACGGAGGACGATGTACTGGGTAAATATGCTTTCTATAACTGTCTCACGCTGCGCAGCCTGACATTGCCGAAGGGTCTGAAGCGAATTGCTCCATCTGCTTTCAAAGGTTGTTTCATGTTGGACGAACTGAACGTGGAAGGTGCCGCAGACAAGGACTTCGTGATGAAAGACGGCATTATATATAATAAGGATATGACCGAAATCGTCTATGCAACGGCAGGTCTGCGCGATTCGCTGATTGTTGCAGACGGCGTGACTACCTTGGGAACTGATGCTATGAGGGAATGCGAGCAGCTGGAGTATGTCGCTTTGCCTGCCAGCCTCAAGACGTTCGGCAACGAGTCGATGGCTCACTGCACACACATGAAGGAACTGCGCGTTGCCTCGAAGAGCATACCCACACTGGGTAACTCTGTGTTCAGCAACGTCTTCGTGATGGAATGCGACCTCTATGTGCGCAATGGCATGAAGAATAAGTACGCTCAGGCTAACCAGTGGTCTGATTTCGCATACGAAGACTATTTCGATAACATTTATGAGTTCGGCACAACCATCAAGGCGCGCAATGCTGTTCGCGTATATGGCGATCCCACTCCGGTCTTCGGCTACCAGATTTCGGGTGATTTGGTGGAAGGAACGCCAGAGATCGTCTGTGAAGCCGACGAGAAATCTCCCGCCGGACGTTATCCAATCAAGGTCTTGCCGGGTAGCATTACCGACAGTTCCGTTGACTATGAGGACGGTTTCCTGATCGTGCAGAAGGCTGAACTCACAGCTACTGTAGACGACGCAACGCGCGCCCGCTACGACGAAGACCCCGTCTTTACCATTACCTATACTGGTTTCAAGAACAACGAGGATGCCAGTGTCCTCGACACGAAGCCTGTTGTCGTTTCGACTGCAAAGAAAGACAGTCCTGAAGGCACGTATGAGCTTACGGTAAGCGGCGGTGAAGATGACTGTTACGAGTTCAAGTACGTCAGCGGACTGCTGACTATTGCAGGTGTCAGTGCCATCGATGGTGTCGAAGCCGATGGTGGTAAGCTTGTGATTCGCCGTCTTGACGGCACGCTTGTCCCTGGTGGAAGCGTGGCTGGTCTGCCGAAGGGCGTGTACATCGTGAATGGACGCAAGATGGTGGTCAAGTAATCTCCCTGACAGCATATATACGAAAGAGGCGCAGTGTTCATCATGACACTGCGCCTCTTTCGGTTTGTTATGCAGAAGCTTTCTTCAGAGCCCTTTGGGCATCAGCTCCTGAGCCCGTTGGAAATCCTCGGGCGTGTCGAGTTCGTATGAGAAATAACTGGTTGTATCGATGACTCGGAAAGTGTGACCTTGCGGAATGAGCCTTTCAAACGCCTTTTCGTAGAAGATGTCAATCTGTTTTTCCTGCAGAATCATTTGGTCGAGTTCGTCGAACAGGGCTGCGCTGTAGTCTGCTGTGATCTTCTCAATGCCCACCGATTCGCCGATGGCCTCTTCAGGGCTGCATGTCTTGCTGATTTCCGTGATGCGCATGTCGCTGTCAACGACAACTTTCATTTCCTCTTCGCCCAGTTCATGGCGGTTCAAAGCCAGCGCCGGCTCCTCTTGTCGAGCTATGAGTACAACGGCAGCCGGATCGCACAGGATGTCACTGTCCATCAGCAGGAACTCTTTTCCGCGCACAACCTGTCCCGACATCCACAGAGAGTAGATGTTGTTGTTGTGCTCATAGTCGGCGTTGTGGATGAAACGGAAAGTGTGGTCGGGATAGTGAGAGGTGAGGAAGTCGCGTATCATTTCTCCCAGATAGCCTGTCACCACGACGAAATCGTTCACACCTGCCTGTAGCATGGCATCGACGGTCCGTTCAAGCAAAGTGCGCTGACCGACGGCCAGCAGGCACTTGGGCTTCGATTCGGTTAGGGGGCGCAGCCGTTTGGCCATGCCTGCCGCGAGAATGACGCCCGTCATGGCTTCACCAACTTTAAGATGGTGTCGCAAACGGTCTGTGTCTGTTCCTTGCGGCCCAACGTGATGCGCAGGCAGGACTCCAGCCCTTTGTCGCCCATGAATTTTATCTTGTAGTCTTCAATGGCCAGTGCTTTCTGCAGGGCCTCTTTGATTTCTATCGGGTACTTGATGAGAATGAAGTTTGCCACCGATTTGTATACCTTGAAGCCTGGCAGATGGCCCAGTTCCTTCTTGTACAGCTGGCGTCCCCATTCCATGTCGTCGGCCACTTGGCGGTAGTGTTCGTCGCTGTCGAGTGCTGCCAGTGCCACGGCTTCAGAGAAACGGTTGTAGCCGAGGTACTTGTTGGCGTAGCTGATGAACTGTTCGTGCCCTTTGCCGATGAATCCGAAGCCCACACGCAGGCCAGGCAGCCCATAGAACTTGGAAAGTGTCCTCGATATGATGAGGTTGTCGTACTTGTTCACCAGCGGTGCAATGTAGTCTGTATCGGTTGAAATGAAGCTGGCGTAAGCTTCGTCGATGAGCACCATGGTGTCATCAGGAATGTTCTCCATGATTTGTCCTATCTCGTCGGGCAGCAGTCCGTTACCCGTAGGATTGTTGGGTGATGCCAGCAGGAGCATGCGCGGATGGATGCGGTTGGTGTATTCGATGACCTCGTCCACGTCGTATGCAAAAGTGTCGTCGGTCTCGTGCAGCGGGTACATGGTGAAATCTCCCCCACATTCGCTTGCAATGCGGTTGTAGTACCACCATGAGAACTGAGGAATGAGAATCATCTTGTTGTCACCCTTCATCAGGAAGTAGTGGACAACGTTCTTCAACATGTCCTCACCGCCGTAGCTCAGCAGAACCCTTTCTTCAGGCACACCGTAGATTTCGCTGAGACGAACACTGATGACGCTCTTCTTTCCCTGATCGTAGATACGGGTATAGAAGCACAAAGTCTTCGGGTCGAAGTTCTTGATGGCATCAATCACTTTCTGGCTCGGTTCAAAATTAAATTCGTTTCTATCTAAATAATTCATATCTATAGTTTATTTTTCCCCTTTTCTATACATAAATGTTTATTCCTTTTCAACATTTTCAAGCTTCATTGTCCACGGTGTCTGCCAGTTTCTTGCTTAACGATTCGTAGCACGAATTGACATACTTGGCCAGTAGCCCCATGACGATGATTTCGAAGAGAAAGTTGAATACCGGAACATCAAACAGGCAGAACAAGAACATCCAGAACGACCTGAAGTTGAATGTCAGCAGTCCGTTCCAGAACATGAGCATGCGAGACCGCTTGTGAAAAGTCTCACGGATGTGACTTGGCATTCTGTCTGCCGATCCGAACTTCTCCCGCAGGCTGTTCATCAGCCGTTGGAACTGCGGTGTGGCTGCTTCCTGTTTCTTGGTGTAGCCCACGTATGAGTACTGGAAGAGCTTCTCGGCGATGTGTCCCTTCCAGGACATCTTGTCGTATAATTCTTGCTGTCGGGCCGAATTGTCGAGCTCGCTGCCCTTTTCGCCTTTCAGGAAGAAGAGGTGCACCTGTATGTAGTAGTCGGCCAGGCGCGTCTGGCCTGCCATACATACTGCCCCCGACACCAGTGCGAGCACGAATACCACGGCCGTGGCAATCCAAACGTTCTGTTGCGTTTCCTCGATGCCCAGCAGGGTGAACTCCAGTTCGTGGTGGATGTAGAAGCGATAGACGAGAGCCGCGTAGATGGGAGTGAACCAGACGAATCCGGCCACTCCGTCGAGAATGCGTCCCAGTCGGCTTTTCTGCCCTGTCATGCGTGCCAGCTGTCCGTCCGTACAGTCGAGAATGTCTGCAATCATCAGCAGCAGGATGGCCAGCAGATTGTAGCCGAGTCCTTCCGTTCCTTCATAAAACGTGCATCCGTGTGCGAAGAAGACACAGCTTCCTGCCCCGAATACCATGGAGAGAATCGTGACTGTGTTTGGATGCACATGGAGTGCGGCAAACGCCTTTGCGCAATAATAACAAATCGGCCTGATGACGTGGAAGTCGAGCCAGTCTTCAGTCTCAACAGACTTGAGTGTCTGATAATATTTTTCGTTCATCCTATAGCTTGTTGTATATTGTATGAATCAGCTCCTCCGTTCTTGTCAGCCCACTTGCCCTTCATTCTGGTAGTTGGCGGAGTCGGAAGGAGTGTTACTTGATGTTTGCTTTACAAAATTCGTTGCAAAGTTACACATTTTTCATGGTAAAACTCTCGATAGACCCTATTTAAATCTTATAAAGCGTTAAAAACAATACTACGTTTTGCATGTTCCCGATAAAAAAACATGCAAAACGTAGATAATGGAGATAAAAAAGAAGTCGCCAGCTTGTTATCTGACAGTGAAATCAAGCGACTGCAAATCTTGGTCCATCGACGACGTCCCGTAGAGTATCTGGTAGCGCCCAGGGCGTGTGGACAATTCGTCGATGCTCGGATTGTAGTACTCGAAAGCCTCTCCGTCGAGCGTGATGTTGAGCTTCACGGTCTGTCCCGGTGCGAGGCTTACTTTCTCGAATCCGCGAAGCGACTTGATGGGCGCATCGTCGTAGTCGAGTGATTTCACGTAGACTTGTACGGTCTCCGTGCCTTGTCGCTTCCCCGTGTTGGTGACAGGGATGGTGACGGTGACTTTTCCGTCGGTCTTCATCGATTTCCTTGACAGCTTGGCCCGGCCTGTCTTGAACGTGGTGTATGACAGTCCGTAGCCGAAAGCATAGAGCGGCGTGCCGAGGAAATAGCGGTACGTGCGGTTCTCCATGCTGTAGTCGAGGAAGTCGGGCAGGTCATCGTTGCTGCGATAGAAGGTCACTGGCAGCTTGCCGCCAGGATTGTAGTCGCCGAAAAGAATGTCGGCCAGCGCACACGCGCCGCCCTGTCCGGGATACCATGCCTGCAGCAATGCGTCGTATTGGTCCTCAATGCTCCCGAAAGCAATGGCCGATCCCGAGCAGTTCACCATGACGACGGGCTTTCCTGTGGCGTGCATAGCTCTGACCAGCCGTTGCTGAACGCGCGGCAGCTCAATGTCAGCCTTGTCACCGCCTTCACCTTCCATCTGTGCCGATATGCCTCCGATGACGATAATGGCGTCGGCTCTTTTCACTTTCTCGGCCAGTGGAGCGAAGTCAATCAGGTTTCGCTCGCAGATGTCACCCCTCAGCAGTGCGAATTGTCCGTTGCCCCTCCTGTATTCCAGCACGAGGTCGTAGCGTTCGCCTGCCTTCACGGGGAACGACTTGTATGTCGTTTCGCGGTGGAAGAATCCTCCCCGTCGTCCTTCCGGCTTTGCATCCTCCACCACTTCACCGTTCACTTTCAGCAGGTAGCCGTTGTCTGTGGTGAATGTGTACTTCATCTCACCCGTGAAGGTGGCCACGTAGCTACCCGACAGGCGCACGGACAGGCTGTCGTTGTTGATGCCTTCGGCAAAGCCCCATGCTCCGAAGGTGGAGAAGTTCAGTTCGTTGTAGTAGCCCGTCTTGTCGGGATTCCCGCTCAGCGTCTTGTTGTTGAAGAACTCCACGAAGACGCCTCGGCCCTCGTTGAAGTCTTTCAGGTGGTGCACGGTGGCGTATTCGTCGTTCAGCTCGCAGCCCTTTTCGTAGATCACTTCAGTCTGAGGCAGGGCAGCCTTGATGCCTTGCAGCAACGAGTGCGTGTGAGCTTTGGTGGGTGTGCCGCCGTAGTTGCCGTTCAGCAGGGCGGCATCGTCGGCGTTCGGGCCCACCACGGCGATGGTCTTCAGCGACTTTGAAAGCGGCAGCAGTCCGTTGTTCTTCAGCAGGACCATCGATTCGCGTGCAGCCTGAGTGGCCAGCGCGTTGTTGGCCTCGCTGCTGATGACCGATTCCGGCAGGTTGGCCCATGGCAGTTGGTCGGCCGGGTCGAACATTCCCAGCTCAAACCGTCCCAAGAGCGTCTTCCGCAGATGTCCGTCCAGCGTGCTTTCGCTGATGAGTCCTTTCTCGAGTGCCTCAGTGAGCACCATGAACACCTTTCCACATTCAAGGTCGGTACCGTTGAGCACAGCGTCGACCGATGCCTCCAGCGGTCCTTTGTGCGTCTCGTGTTGCCCCTTTGTGTAGAAGTTGTTGATGGCGTCGCAGTCGGTCAGCACGATTCCGTCGTAGCCCCACTTGCGCCGCAAGATGTCGACCAGCAGCCGGTCGCTCGTGCAGCAGGGCTTGCCTTCGTAGCGGTTGTAGGCGCACATCACCTCGCGCACGTTGCCTTTCTTGACCAATGCCTTGAAGGCGGGCAGGTAGGTTTCCCACAAATCGCGCATCGATACGGTCGCATTGTATGTGTGGCGCAGCGGTTCCGGCCCACTGTGCACGGCATAATGCTTTGCGCAGGCGTGGGTCTTGTAGTATCTGTCGTCGTTGCCTTGCATGCCCAGTACGGTCTGCACGCCCAGCACGGCGTTCAGGTATGGGTCCTCTCCGCACGTTTCCTGTCCGCGTCCCCATCTCGGATCGCGGAAGATGTTCACGTTCGGGCACCAGAAAGTCAGCTCGGGATTGCCCGGATAGTACGTTGCCCCCATCGGAACGTTGAACACGTTGTGGTCCGAACGGTTCCAGTTGGCGCGTGCTTCGTCGCTGACAGCCGTGAAGACGTCGTAGACCTGTTGCGGATTGAAGGCTGCCGCCATGCCGATGGGCTGGGGGAACACGGTGTAGTCGCTCTGTCTGACGCCATGGCAAGCTTCGCTCCACCAGTTGTAGGAAGGAATGCCGAGCCGGTCGATGCTCACGGACTTGTTCATCATCAGGCCCACTTTCTCTTCAGGCGTCAGCAGCGAAATCAGGTTTTCCACGCGCTCTTTGTAGCTGAGAGCCGTGTTCAGATAGGGGTATTTCGCCTTGTTGACGTCCGATGGCATGTTGTGCACTTCGGCTTTTACCGTCAGTGCGCCCAGCGTGCGCCCGTTGGCGTCGAGCAGTTCCACGCTGCGGAAGGTCTTCCCCTGCGAAGTGGCAGGCGAGAACACCACCATGACGCGTGCTTCTTCGCCGGGCATGACCACTTCGGTGGGGTAGTCGGCCCAGATGCACTCGCAGCTGTTGACGGCTTTGGCGATGCTGATGCCTGTCTTCGACGTGTTTTTCATCTTGAAGGTGTGGCACACGCTTCCGTACGCAGCGTTCAGCTGCCCGAAGTCCCACTCATAGGAGTCAAAGACGGCGGCACTCTTTTGCTGTGCCAAGAGAGGTGAGCTCATGAAGAGCGCACACAGAACTGTAAGAAATGATGTCTTCATTGTATGTCGGTTGTAGGATTGATGTTTTCCCTGACTTTCCTGCAAAATTAGTCTTTTTAGCCGAAGCGGCCAAACGGGCGCGGCCGTTTTTCGTTTCGGTTCGTCCGTTTGTTACATCAGGCAATGTTTTTGGTGGCATGAAAAAAGGTATGTCGCCTACCATCGGCTTCTTCAGTACGGCTCCTTTGGATCATTGTTGCCCAGTCAGGCAGCCGACTGTCTCACATTTGAGCATTCCTGTTACACGAGAAGCGGCGTCGGCCGAAGGGTTCTGACATGAATGCAGAAATGCTGAATTTTGTTTACGAAATAATATATTTTCACAAAAATACGGCGTTTTTTCAAAATAAAAAACTGGTGGACGCGTACACGCGAATTATGAGCATGTCATAAGGCTTTAAAAACAAGCGACTTGTATTTTCTTTACATTTTTCGGATTTTCAAAATGATTCATTTTACACTTGAAAACGGCCCATTCTGCCGCGCAGAATGATTCATTCCGACGCGCAGAATGGGCCGTTTTACGATGTAATATGGGCCGTTTTGAAAAACGGAAAGAAAAATTTTCTGCTTTTGTCCGATTCTTTTACCCAAACAAGCGCATTCGTCTTCGTAAAGCGGGAAAAAACAGTGAAGTCGCTTTTTTAGTAAAAATGTTTACAATCCATTGCCCTTTCCTCCTTCTCTTGGGCTTGGGCCGTTTCCCGGCTGACGGGAACGCTCAGATGTTACGTCTGTTCTGGTTTCGATGGAGCGTTGGGGCTGCGCTCAGAGAAGGAACATCAGCATCACTTGGACAATGATAACGCGGATAAACATGCCCAGCGGATAAACCGTGGCATAGCTCACAGAGGGGGCGTCGCCGTCGATTGTGGAGTTGGCATAGGCCAGCGCCATCGGGTTGGCCATGGCTCCGCAAAGGATTCCGCAGATGGTTCCGAAGTCGATTTTACCTATGCGCAGGGCGGCAAACCCGACAATCAACACAGGAATGACGGTCAGTAGGCCCCCGACACCTACCCATAGCAGACCCTCTGGACGGATGATGGTCTCGAAGAAATGGGCTCCGCTGTCCAGTCCGAGACACGCCAAATAGAGCGACAGACCCAGTTTCCGGAGCATGAGCGACGCGCTGCGCGTGGTGTACGTAATGAGATGGAAACGTGGTCCGAAGGCTCCTATCAGTATGCCTACGATGATGGGTCCGCCCGCAATGCCCATTTTCACCGGTACGCTCATTCCTGGCAGATTGACAGGAACGGCTCCCAGAGCGAGGCCCAGAATGATTCCGATGAAGATGGCAGCCAGATTAGGCTCGTTCAGACTCTGTACGGCGTTGCCGAAGAATCCTTCGATGGCCTCGACTGCTTTCGGGTCGCCCACAATGTGGAGACGGTCACCGTACTGCAGCCGAAGGTCGGGCGTGGCCAGCAGCTTGATGTCTCCGCGCGTGATGCGGCTGATGTTCACGCGGTAGGTCTGGCGCAGGTGCAGACTGCCCAGCAGTTTTCCGTTGAGCATAGGTCGTGTGAGCACCACCACCTTGCTTTCCATTTTCGCATCCAGCGCGTTCCAGTCTATCTCGTCGCGGTTCCAGTCTTCTTCCTGCAGTCGTTGGCCGAAGAGAATCTCCAGCGCATCCACCTCGTCTCGTTTCGTCACCACCATCAGCCGGTCGTTCATCTGCAGCTGTGTGGCTGACTTGGGAACAATCACTTCGTTGTTTCTCCAGATGCGCGAGATGATAAAGCGCAGGTGGGTCATGGCTGCTATCTCGGCCAGATTCTTGTTTTGCAGGGCTGGATTCACCACGTTGAAGCGCGCTATGAAGGTTTCGTTCTCGTTGCTGCCGCCTCGGCGAAGCAGGTCCGAGGGCTTTACCACCAGCTTGCGCAAGGCCAGGATGGCCAGTATGACTCCCACGACGCCCAATGGATAGGTGACGGCACATCCCAAAGCAGCCCCGTCGTGAGCAATCCCCATCTGGGTCAGCGTCTGTTGCACTGCTCCTAAGGCAGGTGTGTTCGTGGTGGCTCCGCATAGCAGTCCTGCCATGTCGGGTAGTGTAATGCCTGTGAGCGGACAGAGGGCTACGGCCATGAGGGTTCCCAGCAGGATAAGGGCCATGCTCCACATGTTGAGCGATAGTCCTTCGTGTGCGAACGAGCCGAAGAAGCCCGGTCCCACGCTCAGTCCGAGACAATAGACAAACAGTATGAGTCCGAAGTTTTGGGCGTAGTCGAGCATCCGGCTGTCCACGGTCAGTCCGAGATGTCCGGCAAGAATACCGATAAAGAAGACAAAAGCCACGCCCAAGGAAATGCCGAACACCCGAATCTTTCCGGCTGCAAGCCCCAGTGCGCAGACCATCGACAATACGACGACGGTCTGCGTGGCTGATGGTTCGAACAACAAACTGTTAATCCAATCGGTCATTGAAACGTTCTGAAATGCTTTTGCACTTGTCTGTGGCGGGATGCAGCATGGTCGGGCGGTCCGTTGCCACCGTCCCCTCTCGGCGATGATTCTCGACGAAGAACTGCTTTCCCTGTGCAAAAATACGAAGAATCGTTGACTTAGACGATGCTTTTGGGAAGTTTAACGCTGCCGGACACTGGAATGTGCTCTCTGTTGGGTGCTGTGGGGGCTGGTTGCGGAGATACCGCAACATACCAGACGGGTAGATGGCAACATACCGGAGGGGGTGACGGAGGTCAGTCGTAAGGCGTGTCCGAGGGGTGCTTGCTGTCCCGTACGTTCACCTCCCACACCTTGCAGCACAGGTCGTTGCCTTCGGGCCCTTCGACACGAAGCGTCACCACGTAGTGCGTGTAGTCTTTGGGGTAGGTGTGGACGGGGTTCTGCTCGTCCGAAGTGGTGCCGTCGCCGAAGTCCCAGTGCCAGGCCGTGATGTTGCCGTAGCTGTTGTCGCGGAAACAGACGGTCCGCGTTTCAGGCACAACGTGGAAGGTCCAGTCGCATTCCACGGGTTTTCTGAACTGTTTCTCCAGTGGCATCAGCGTGAAGAGGCGTTCCATAGAAGCATTGCCATACATCTGATGATGCTTGGAGAGATTCCAGAAGCCGTTGTTCTCCTTTTTCCCGTCGTAGTCGATGACGGCCCAGCACAGCCCGATCTGCTTGTTCTCGACGAGTCGGCTTTCCACCGACTTCTCTGGTCCTTCCGCGCTGGCGTAGTCGAAAGGCGTGATGTAGAACTCCATGCGCAGCCGTCCCTCCTGTCCGTGACTGAAATTGTAGTCGTAGGCGTAGTTGGCATAGGGCAGATATTTCAGCCATTGCTGTGGTCCCCACACCATTGTCCACGATTTCCCCTCTGTCGGTGGCGTCATGATGTGGTAGTTCTGGGCGTGTACGTTCTGGAAGTCGAAGAAAGACTCTATGCGCGGCTTCACGTCGGGGTTCAACCTGAACCTGTCGATGTGTGGCCCGCCTGAGAGATCGGCATCCACGACTATTTCGTAGGTGTCGTTGTGTAGGTCTAACTGGTTGAAGTCCCAGAAGTCGTCGTAGGCTTCGTAGAGGAAATAGAGCCGGTTCAGGCCGGCCACCCAGCCCACCTTCACCTTGATGTCGAGCGTCGAACGGTCAACGGAAGGGTGCTTGCCCGAGTCGTCCCACATCTCGTCGATGCCTACAGCATAGCTGTCGGGGACGATGTCCCAGTCGGAGAAGTCGCCGTCGATGCGCGGAATGGCCGTCCGCGGAAACTGGAACACCTTGAAGCCTGGTTCTTGTACTTGTACTTGCGTCTGTTGTGGGTACGACGGCAGAATGCTCATCAGTCCCAAAATGAGTGTTGTCAGACTTTTTTTCATCTGTCAGTATCTGAAGAGTTCAACTTTTAGGAATGCCGGTTCAGGCCGACCGAAGTTCAGTCCTTGTCCGGAGAATCCTTCGTCGACGGCGTAGAGCAAATCGTAGCGCAGCTGTATTTCGTCGCCGTTCAGCCAGCGACCTTCTTTCCACTGTCCCTGCTGGTCGAAGACGCCTTCCGTGACTTTTGCCAGACCGACGTAGCCTTTGCCGTCGGCAGGCAGGAAGGTGACGCGTACATTGGAGCCGAGGAACAGGAATCCCTCTTCCTGCCGGATGGCGACAACGTAGCCGATGGCTTCCGGATCGTACGTACCGCCCGTCAGTTGGGGTGCTCCGCCGTTTCTCATGCCGCTCGATACCAGCTCGCACTGTATGCGCACGTCGCCGAGAATGATTTCGTCTTTCACCTTCATGGGGTTGTCACCTTTCAGCCAGGCAGCCCCGATGCGTCCTTCGGCCTGTGCTGACAGGATCTGTCCGGCTATGCAGCCGGCTTTATGGTAAAAATCGCGGAACGTAGCGTTCGTGTCGTCGTCGCAGTTGCGCTCGAATCCAAATGGCGAATAGCCGATGGCCCCCATGGCTCCGATGGCGTAGGCAGCGTTGGCTGCTCCGTTCTGTCCTGATCTCGATTCAGGCACAAACACAGGATTGCCTGCACGGGTGTAGAGCGCCAGCTGCTGCGGGAAGTCGTTCAGATAGATGTCTGGCGACAGGATGTCGATGTGCGGTGCGGCAGCGCGCCAGATGTCGTGGTTCTGGGCCTGCGGTCCGCCTGAGGGGTAGTTGCCTGGCCGCGTGTCTTCGGGCTGAACAATCCAGGCATTGACGAAAGTGGGCAGTGGATATTCTGCTTTGCCCGCAGCGGCGATGCTGTTCATGTAGGAAGCGTAGTTCCACGCCATGAAAATCTCAGCCGTACGGTCGTTCTTTCTTTCCGAATACTTCTTCCCACGTTCCGGATGTCTTGAAGCCGTTGGCTTGCCAGGCACTCAGTGTTTCGGGCAGCAGTTGGTCGCGATGTGCGGTCAGCCAGTCGGTGAGAGCCTTGGGGACGGGCGCATGGTAGGCTGTTTCTGCCAGCGGGCAGTAGTCGCGTGGGTGCCCATGCAGGCCGACTTCGTTCTCTATTTGGATCATGATGACAGTCTGTTGCTGTGAGTCAACGTCTTTCAGATGGCGCATCAGAGCTGCGAAAGCTTTGCCGTCGGCCTTGCAAGCCTCTTCGCCGAGCGTGGTCAGGATGGGAAGCGGCTTGCCTTCGGGTGTTTGTGCCAGCGGGAATCGTTTCGTGTCCTTCTTCACCCACGTGGGAGTGTAGCTGGTGATACCGTTTTTCCACGATCCGAACCAGAGCAGAACCAGTTTCATGTTGTTGGCGCGGGCATCGGCCTGTAGGTTGTCTACCACCGTGAAATCGAATTGTCCCTCGCTGGGTTCGGTCTGTTCCCACGATACAACAGCCAGTACGGTGTTCACTCCGGCGTCCTTCAGCTTCTGCCAGTAAGGCAACAAGTAGTCTCGGCTCGACGAAGTGGAGTTGCCGAGCTCACATCCCAAGGCCAACCATGGTTCACCTTGCACGATGAGCTGTGTGGTGTTGCCTCTCTTTTCGAGGTGAGGAGGGGCTGTCTGTGTGGTTTCTTTCGCTTCTTGTGTGCAACCGCAGGCCAGCACGGCAGCGGTCAGTAAGGTTAGGACTGATTTCTTCATAGGTTTATGGTTTCTATTTTTGATAGCGGTTTAGTAGGTGCTCAGGCAGACGCACGATGCAGATGTTCATCGACCGGCCGTCCTCTGAAAGCATGGCCGACTGTATCTCAATCTCTGTTCCGTCGGGTTTGAACGTGGGATGCACGTGGTCACGTGCTGTTGTCTTGTGGCCTGCTGTCAGCAGAATGCGCTCACCTGTATGTCTGTCGATGATCCAGAGCTCGCGGGCGAAGTCATCGCCTGCCACCCAGTGGCCGTCTTGTGATCCGGCCACATGCCAGAAGTTATCGCCAGGCACCTGTCCTTCGAGTGTCAGCTCGCGGTTGCGCATGTTCACCACTGCAATGCCTGTGGCAAACTCCTTGGTACCCGAGGGTCCCCAGTCGTCGGATGTAGCAAAGGACTCCAGTCCATCAATGGCTTTTTTCTCTTCCTTGTTGATAGGTCGGTGCCCGATGATGGCTATTACCAGTTCGTCGGCACTGATGACCGCCTCGTGTGTCACCCAGTCGTATTCTGTTTCGCGGTAGATGGGGCGAAGGTTAGTCCCGTCCGCATTCACCATCCAAGTCCGCTGCGGTGCCTTGCCGCCGGTCTCCCAGCAGAAGATAACTTCTCCGGGATGCCAAGGGTTGCCCTGAATGTGTCCCACCTTGAAGTGAACGGCGACGACGGGTTCAGACAAACCGGTTCTGAGGTCCATCTTGCCGATGCCGCCTGGGCCTGCTCCCATGTTGCGTGGCCCGAAATTGCCTGCTATCGGTTCGGCTATGGGGAAGCGGCGGGCGTAGTCTTTGTCAAGTCGGAAATAGATAAAGTCCTCGCTGCCGTCGAGAGCCATGTCACCCTCGCTGCACATCTCGGCCGGTATGACACCACAGATGCGCTCATAGTGTTTCTTCTTTTTCAGGTGTCCTGATTCGGAATCGGAAAAGAGCTGCTGAAGATTCACCTCCACCACTTCCATTCCGGTGCGTTTCCCTTTCTTGTCCCTGGCAACTCGCATGTGGTAAAGGTTCATCGACTTGCGAGCCACGCAGAGCATACCCGTATATCCACCCTCGGTGACCTGCACGATGTCGCCCGTTTCTTCGTTGACCGCCATGGCCTCACCTGGCACTCGGTCGGAACGGAATACTACCCAGCGGCCGTCGGCTGTCCACTGGTTGTGAGTTTGGTAAATCTTGGAGTCGCCTGTCCCGCTCTTGCTGGTCAGGAAAACCAGTTCCACTCCAGTCTTTGGGTCTTTGATTACTTTACGCTCGGACGGAAAGCGGCGTCCTATTTGGGCACAAACGGTGATTGTGCTCAGCATTACAAGGCAAAATAGTGTTGTTAGTCTTTTCATATTTTTCGGATTTGTTTTAGTTGTCTCGTGGATGAGTCTTTCTTTTAGCAGGATTCCCGACGTTCCGTCGTCTATCCGTAGCATTCAAGGGAATTCGTATATCAGATACTGAGCGTTAGTGTCGGTCGGGTAGTTGGTTAGTCGGCCGGATCGCGTTACAAACGAAATGACTCCATTATAAATGTCATGCCCGAATGTGTACTGTCCCTCGTAGATGTTGATGTAATGAAGTCGGCGTGCGTCGTAGTTGAGCAGTTGTTCTGTGTCGTAGACAGGCATGCCGTCAATCAGAACCAATGGTGGTAGGACACTATTGTCGTATCTCTGCTCTCGAAGGACAAATAGCTTTGTCATTCCATCGACTTTCTTTCTCTCGACGCTGGTGACATATTCCAGCAGCACTTCTCTGACGGTGAGGAATTGGCGGTATTCGTCGAGATTGTAGGTGATGTCAGGCTTAGTGCCAAACAGAGCATCGTCGTAGGGGGAGGTGGTTTCCTCCAAATCCATTGCTTTTCCCTTCGGCCAGCTACCGTTGGTTTCCGATTGAAGCTCGCCTACCCGTAGCCTTTGACGACGCTGCATGTCAAGGGAGCGAGCTTCCACCTCGCTGCGCTTGTAATGAAACACGAGATGGGGAAGCTTCTTCGGCAGCAATGTTGCGAAAGGACTAATTATTTCGACCGGCAGACTCACGCCAGTGGACGTCGTGGCAGAGATTATCAATGGCAGTATGCCGTGAATGCCGTAGGTATAGAAAACAACCAATGAGTCGTTCACCATCTTTCCTTCAAAATAGTGTATCTGCTTTCCCACGATGCTCAGCGAAGAACGTATCTGAGACGCTCTAAACGTATGGCCACCATAGGCGTTCTTGACGCGAGCCTTGATGATGTGGCCTTCCGTTTCACGCTCGTCGGACAAATCTACCGACAGTTCCCCATGCCCCCGAGGGGAAGCCGTGGAGCCATATTCTGTTCCTTCCCTCGTCACCCAGCAGCTGTCGCTCTCCGTCCATTCGATATCGTCGTCCACACTCTTGCGAAGTGGATTGACAACAGCGACAAGTCTGTGAGACAGAGAAGCGTCGCCACGCGCATAGACCGTCAGTAAATAGTACCCGCTATGAAGGTCGGGAGGCAGTTCTATGGTGCCTGTTCCCTTGTATGCAAGCTTTGTTTGCCTGCTGAAAGACTCATTCGCTTTAAGACTGATGATGGTGCCGGCCGCCATCCCCTGCGTATCGCACAATTCTGCGTAGGCGATCAGGGCATCATCGTCGGTCACGCTGACCTTCATTGCCTCTCCTGCGAGATACCATGCCCGGTCTGTCTCAACATTCATCGCAAAGGAACTCAGAGAGAGAGCAAGAGTGACTGTCAGTGATAATATTCTGTTTTTCATCTTATTCATTTGCATTTTCACTTTGTGACCAAAAATCAGGTTCGTCAATGTATGCACCTTTATATTTATATCTGACGTCGAGCTGTTGCAAGGAAGCCCATGCTGCCCGCAGCTTGCCGGTAGGCGACATCTCAGCCACCTGCCATTCGCACAGGTACATACCTCTTCCTACCATCTGGCAGCATTCGTCCTCAGACGGATTCTCGAGCCAAACGCGGTTGTCCGAACCTGAAGGTTGGCGGATGGAGTATTCACCGGCATTGAGGAAAAACCTGTATTCGCTCGTATTCAAGGAACACCCAACAAACCCAATCACATGCTTGCTCGAAGTGAGGCAATGAAGATTGGTGGGCAGGGCAGATGGCAAGGGGGTGAACAACCCTCCCATCTCAGAACTGGCCTGACGCCGTGCAAGCTCATATTCGTACTCTGCTTTCGAGATAGCACGCTGATGTACCACTGCGCTGTACCTGTGATACATGCGTACATCGCTGCGGTCTATGTCGTAGATCTTGATGTTCCGAATGTGCTGGTCGTCATAACCGGTGCTGGCACCGACCGTGACCGTGGCCCCCTTTGCATCTATCCATCCGCATTTAGGAAATTTGTAGATGTCCTTAAAGACAGGTTCTTTCTTCTCAGTGTCATAATACATGGCGGTCTTGTAGTCAGGATAGACTTGCCATGTCTCATCGTATGTCCACGAATAGTAATTTGCATGCTCTCTCTCGAAAGGTTCGTCAGGCGAAATCAGTATGTCAATGCTGCTCTCTGGTGAGCTTTGGACGCCCTTCACGTCAGCGATTGTCTCGGTACGGAGTGGTTTTTGAGGGTCCGACTCAAATATCTCTCCCTCTGTTTCGATATGCAGACGGTACTCCACGTCAGGCTCCAGACGATCAATCCAACAGGTATAATAGCCATCGGCGGCCTGAGTAGGATATTCAGAACCGTCGCTTCCACGAACAGAAACATTCGCACCCGTCACCATTCGAGGCGCTTCGGAAGAATTAACAGGCTGCGTGCGCGACAGGGAGAACCTGTTCAATTGTGCAGAACAAATCGTTCCTTCAACAACGAGCAAGCCGGAATCCTCTGCTGAAATGTCAGCTTCATATTCTTCAATACATCCCGACAGCAAGCATATTCCTACAGTCAGGCATAGCACAGAATATAGTGTCGTTCTCAGTCGCATCATATCTTAGTTGAATTTTATGTTGAGTGAAACGTATGGAATGGCCGTGCCGAACACAGACAGCTTGTACCCTTGGATGTCTTCACCTTCGTTGACATAATAAACATTGTAGGCGTTCTTGCGGGCAAGGGCATTGTATACACCAATGGAGAAGGACGTGTGGAGGAAGCTTGTCAGTTTATGCGTCGGCTCTATGTTAAACGCAAGGTCCAAACGCATATAGTCGGGAATGCGGTAAGTGTTGCGGTCTGTATAGTACGGCATGTATTTCTGACTATAAGAGTCGTAATACTTGCCGACGGGCAGTGTCGTCGGACGTCCGGTGGCATAGTTGAAGTTGCTTGACAGGCTATATCGCTCGGTAAACTTGTAGTTGAGCACTGCCTTTACCTCGTGTGGACGGTCGTACTCAGACGGATACCAGTCGCCACCGTTCAGAGGCATGGCCACCCGCTTGTCGTCCTGACAGAGCAAAGAGCGTGAAAAAGTGTAGCTCACCCATCCGTTCACTTTCCCTGTGGGCTTCTTCGCCTGGAGCTCTAATCCGTATGCTTGTCCTTTGGTCGGGATTACGTCGGTCTCAAGGTGGTGGTTCATCAGCAGCACGGCAGAACTGCGATAATTGAGATAATCGCTGATGTGCTTGTAGTATGCCTCTGCGGAGAACTCGTATTTCTTGTCATCGGTCTCATGGTAGATGCCGGCAGCTAATTGCCAGCCATTCTGGGGCTTGATGTTCAGGTCGGAGAGCTTCCAAATGTCAGTGGGCGA
This sequence comes from Prevotella sp., assembly GCA_017402445.1. Classification (GTDB taxonomy): domain Bacteria; phylum Bacteroidota; class Bacteroidia; order Bacteroidales; family Bacteroidaceae; genus Prevotella. The sequence continues at coordinate 27,283 of JAFPME010000044.1, forward strand.
CATGATGGAAGTGTTTGATACCTTATGGATGTACTGGTGCATGGTGTTGAAGCCGACCTTCAGCGAGAGGTTCTCCTTCAGGGTATAGCGGGCTGACAGACGCAGTTCTGGGGCATGATAGGTCTTGATGACACCTGTCTCGTGCCGTGTCTCCGACAGTGTGCCCTCTGTCGGCAGTTCGCCGTCGTGATAGTAGTTCACCTGGCGAGGCCCGAGCGCATTGAACACCGAATAGCGCAGGCCGGCAGAAACCGTCAGCTTTTCTGTGAGCGAGCGCTCATAGTCGATGTAGGCTGCACTTTCCAGAGCCTTCTCTCTTTGCAGTTGGTTAGTCGTTATGCGCGACTCACTGCCCACAGGTTCATACTTGCCTGCCTGGACATCGTAATGCTGGACGGAGAGACCGTACGAGAGGGTCTGGTTTTCGGTCAGACGATGACGAATGTGCAGCTTGCCCCAGAGCTGGTCGATGCCGAAACTCAGCCGGCCGGCCATGGTGGGCGTGCTTCTGTCTTCGTTGAAATAGTCGTAATGGTCGAGCCCGAAAGAGAGCGTGGCCGTTATTTTTTCTTTCAGAATAGAACGCCACTCGGCAGAGAGGTTGCGGTTCTGGTAGCCGTAGTTGTCCTGCGAGCTGAACGAGAACTCGTCGTTGCTCCAATAACCATAGATTTTCAGGCGGTGTAAACTGTTGAGCTTCCACGTCAGAACACCGCCATAATCATAGAAATTGGCTGTACCGTTGCGGTAGCCGCTTTTCTCGGGCAGCTTCTTGAGCATCCAGTCGCTGTAGGTGGTACGGCAGTTCAGCAGCAGCGACACATGGTCCCTGACAATCGGAATCTCAATGTTCGCCTTGCTGGTGAGTGCACCGATGCTGGCCTGTCCCGTCAGCTTCTGCATGTTCGCCTCCTTCGAAGCCACTCTCAGCACGCTGCTGATCCTGCCGCCATATTCCACGGGAATGCTCGACTTGAACAGCTCAACGTCCTCAACGGCGTCGGAATTGAACGATGTGAACAACCCGAACAGGTGTGACGGATTGAAAACGGTGCCGCCATTGAACAATATCAGGTTTTGGTCGGTGGCACCTCCGCGCACATTATATCCGCTCGATGCTTCACCGACAGTCGTGACACCAGGCAGCGATAGCACAATCTTCATGATGTCCGACTCGCCGAAGGCCGACGGAATGTTCTTCAGCAGCTGAGGCTTGAACTTCTCGGAACCCATCGTCACGTCGTTCACTGCCGACTGTCGGCCGCCGACAACGACGATTTCGTCAAGCTCCTGATCGTCTGCCACACTTGCACTTGCTTTCTTAACGCCAGGCACGATGTACGTCCTCGTCTTTGCATGTTGCGCCGTCGTAGCAAGAGAATCATCATCAAGAACAGGAATGCCGGCAATCAGCGTCTTGTCATCAACAGATGTCTCGGAGCTGGTCCCCTGTCCAGAACGACTGTCATTCACTTCCTGTCTGCGATTGTCGGCGGCAGATTGCGGGTCGCGTTGAGTGCTTGCAGAACTGGTCGCTCTCTTTCCCGACGACGGGACGGCCTGTACGCTTTCAACAAGCTTCACAAGGCTTTGCTCACGCTCCTTCTTCGAGAAGGAAAGACGATTCTTCTTCACAAACTGCTTGATCTGCTTCTTTTGTTCAGGAAAGAGCTTTGCCACATCCGACGAACTCTTCACGTGGTGCAGTCCTCCGTCGGTGGTTACAAGCGTGTAGTGATCCTTCGTGCTGAGAATCTTCTGGTACTTATCTCTTCCAAAGACTCGTTCGCCGTCATAAACCTTCCAAACATGATGAAAAAGCTGAATGCCGTTCGTGCTGCCGTCGCACAGCACGTACGAATAGCGGGAAGGGTCTTCCGGATCGTGTACATATCTGTGACCGTCCATTTCGAACCAGTCAACGTAAGCTTGCTCTGGCAGGCAGAAGACTTTCTCTACAGGAGAAAGGACAACAACCTGCTGCTTCAGTTGGTCATAACGGAGTTGAACATGATCATAGACAACACCGTGGTAGCTGATACGGCCATCATAAACGTTTGTCTTGTCTTTATAATATGGAATGTCATGCCAAAGCCATGATTCGTACTGTGGCTCAACGGCACCCACATACAGGCGGGCAAAATCCGATGCCGACAAAAGGCTATGGGTAGGCGACGGAACCTCGGGAATGAAAGGTTCCTGAGCTTCCACCTTCTGTATGGCTGCCATCATACAGACAAGTATAAGCAAATAGTTTTTCACAATTGGTATTTTTTCTTACTGTTTCAACGGTAAAGATCCAGGGAATGTTCCATCACTTGTCGTCTAACTTAAATGTGATTGCAAAATTAGACATTTTTTCCGATATTAGAGGCTTTATTCCTAAAAATATGAACATTTTGCTCCCCCAAAGATTGGAATCATAACCTCAACATGCTTTATCCTGTCTTTTTAGCTTGCTCTCTGTGTCTAATCCTTAGGGCAGGGTGAGTCTTTTGATTTTTATGTCGGGACAACCTCGTTTTTTCATTGTCCGTGGCCGATTGCAACGGTCATTTTTGATGAAAGCATCACTTTGTCGTTTGTGACATTCGGCTATACTTGTCAATATTATTTATCGAAAAAAACTGCAAGATTTTTTTTCATTCTACGAAAACAAAATGCGTCAAATCGGAAAACTGAACCTAACAAAAATGCGAAAAAAACTCGGCGCTTTTCCAAAAAGAGCCGTTTTACACCACAAAAAGAGCCATTTTGCTCTTCAGAATGGCTCATCTTGACGAGCAGAATGAGCCGTTTAGAAACTCAAAATGGGCCGTTTTGGAAACGAAAAAAATGTCAAGAAAATACAAGTGCTTTGTTTTCAGGTTCTTGGAAGTTTCGCGAGATTCGTGTGTACGCGTCCTTCCGACTTTTTTTTCAGAAAAACGGCACTCTCAGAGGCCCAAAATGCACTTTTTGTCAACATAATTCATTTCTGCTGACGCTGCTTTCTCTCACCGACGATCGGCTTTCGTCAACCCTTACGGAGCAGGCTCAGGACAATTCTTTCCCACTGCTGGTAGAGCTGGCCGACGTGTTCGAAATGGGCATCTTCTGCGGCCTTGTGGAAGGGGAGGCTGAGGTCTCTTCTCAGCACAAGGGTGTTGCCATAGCCAAGGTTGACGACTTCCCATTCGTCGTTTTCCGACCTGCCGCCGAGGAGGCTCAACTTGATGTCGCTGAAGACGGGGATGACGTCGTTGATGTGGTGGGGGTCAAGGTGGTTGTCGCCGTAAGCGTAGTTGGCATGATAGGTTTGTCCTTCGGCGTCGATGATAATGATACCGCCAGGGTCGCCCATGGCTCCTCCGTGGGCGAAGGAAAAGGCCACGATGTTGAGGTGGGTGTAGGAGAGGTAGTTGTTGTTGTCGATTTCCATATTTGGTGGTTTGGGTGTTTGGGGCTATGGGTAGATTTCGATGTGACTGCTGCCCGTGGAGCCGTTGCGGATGATGCGTATCTGCGTGTTGATGCGCGACATGGACTCGGTGTGGCTGATGACGCCCACCTTCTTGCCCTGTGACGACTGCAGCATGGCGAGTGAGTCGATGACGGTCTCGAGCGTGTCGCGGTCGAGCGTGCCGAATCCTTCGTCGATGAAGAGGTTCTCGAAGGATACGTTCTTCGACGACAGTGCTGAGAGGCCGAGCGCGAGTCCGAGGGAGACGATGAATGTCTCGCCGCCCGAGAGCGAGGTGGTGTCGCGCACGTCGTCGGCGCGGTCGTGGTCGATGACTCGGATGCCGAGTGAGTTCTTCACTTGCAGCAGTTCGTAGCGGCTGTTGAACTTGCGTATCTCGTCGTTGGCATGGGCTATGAGGAAGCGGAGGGTGTAGCACTGTGCTATCTTGCGCAGGGTCTTGCCGTCGGCGCCGATGGCGTTGACGATCTCCTCCCATTCTTCCTTCTGCTTGGCTTTCTGCTTTATCTCGTCGTGCAGTGTGCCCAGCTGGCGCTTTGCGTCGTCGTGGCGCTTCTTGCGTGCCTGACATTCCACGAGCTCCGCGTTGGACCTCTGCTGGAGTTGTGTTTGTCGGACTGTGAGTGTTGACCGATCGTCGGCAGGCTTCTTGGCCAGATGTGCCTCGTGGTTGCGTTGCTCGTTCTGGTAGGTGGTCTTAGCAGCGGTGGCGGCCTGGGTCAGCTTGTCGTGCTTGCGGCGAATGGATTCCCAGTCAGCATCGGACTCGCTGATGCGGACGATGGAAGAAAAAGCCCCCTCCAAACCTCCCCCGAAAGGGGAGGCTTCCTGTTGTTGGTCGAAAGGGGAGACTTTCTGTTGTTGGTCGAAAGGGGAGACTTCTTGTTCTGTGACGGAGGACCCTCCCCCTCGGGGGAGTTGGAGGGGGGCCGCAGTTTGTTCGTTCGGGGCCATGTTTTGTTCGTTGTAGTGTCTGAGCCAGTCTTCGAGTTGAGTCGTCTTTTCTGAGAGATGCTGGGCTTCTGACCGTTTGGCTTCCTCTGTGGCTGCTTTTTGGCCTGTCAGACTTTCTTTCTCTTTCTCCAGCTTCCCGATTTCCTCTTCTTGCTTCCTGACAGCTTCGTCGGCCTGGTGTTTTGCCGCCGCGAGCTCACTCTCGAACGCGTCGGGATCCTTGTCGCCTATTTCCGACTTGATGGCGTTTTCCTTGGTGCTGACGTCAGCTTGGGCATCACGCAACAGGGTGACGGCAGTTTCAAGTGCCTGTTTTTTCTGTTGCTCCTGTTCACTGAGGTTTTGCGTTTTCGCCTGTTCGGTCTGCAGCCGGGTGTCGGCATCGGTTTTCCTGAGTTGGGCCTTGCTGAGTTCGCCAGCTGACCGCTCCTTATAGTTGCTCAGTGCTTTGGCGGCGTCCTCTTTCAGCTGGCGCAGACGTTTGGTTTCCTTGTCGAGTGCATGATAAGAGTCTAAAGCCTGACGTGCGTTTTTGGTCCGGGTGTCGATTTTCTGCTGCAGGTTCGTCAGTAGTTCCACGTTGTCGGGCCACTCGGGATGCTGTGAGCGGAAGAGGGTCCAGCAGTCCTGTTGCTGTCCGAGATCGGCTTTCAGACGTCTGAGCGAGTTGTCCTTTTCGACGATGGTGCCCTGGTTTCGGTTTTTCTCCTCAGAGAGCTGTTGGCTTTGTTTGTTCAGCCCGTCGAGCTGTTTCTTCTTCTCCCTGATGAGTGCGTCCATGTCGCTGACAACCGGTGCAAAAGACTCGTTACTGACGTAGGGGTGATGGACGGCGCCACAGAGAGGGCAGGGCTGTCCGTCGCGGAGTCCGGTGCGGTGGCGGGTCCAGTCCTCGCTGGTCATGAGGGTATAGGATTTCTGAAGTGTCTCGAGCTCTGTTTTCAGTGTTTCGGTGTCAAGCTGTCGGAGTTCCTTTTCGATTCCTTGCCAACGGAGGGTGAGTTGCCGTATTTCTTCTTCCGTCTTTTTGATGTTCGCGGCATTCTCGTTGATTGTCCTGCGCGTCTTGATGGCCTCGACGATGTCGGCCTTCTGCCGGTTGGCCTCACGGTCGGCTTTCTGCAGCTCTTCGGCATCGAGACCGTGAAGCTTCTGTTCCTCTGTTTCCAACGCCTTGCAGGCCTGACTGGCGACATCTTCTTTCTTCTTCGTCTCTTCGCTGATGGTCGACGTCAGGTTGTTCAGTTCTGTTTCAGCTTTTTTCAAGGTCTGCCGCGCTGTCTCTATGGCTTTGGCATTGTCACAGACAGCCTGTTTCGCCTTCTCGTATGCTTTTTCTGCCTCTTTACGGGCGTTTCCCTTTTCACACAAGGTCTTTCTGGCATTGAGGAGTTCGCCTTTGATGGTGCGGGCCTTGTTGATATGCGGTTTCTGGTCGTCAAGGGCTTTTTCGGCACGGGCGGCCGCATCTTTGAGGGACGTAAGGGCCTTGCCTGCTTCTGTAATCTCTGCCTGTTTTGCCTCTAATTTCCCGTCAAGGACTTTCAGTTGCCGTTCTTTGCTGCTTATTGCTTTTTGGGTTTTCTGAATGTCGCGGTAGACATCCACGGCTGGAAGGGTTTCATCGTGCAGTTTCAGCAAATCGGCATCAGCTTTCATTCCCTCCAAATCCTGCTGACACTGCTTGAGCTGGGATTCGTATTTGCTGAGATTCTCAAGATACTGCTCTTCTGCAGTATACCATCCCAACGACTCGACAACCTTAGCGAATTCTTCCTTTGCCCGTTTTTCGTCTTCCACAAGTTCGCTGATGTGTTTTTCGAGCTCAGGCAACTCTTCGTCGGGGATGATGTCTTTCTCGAATGCCGACATGTTGGCAGCGACGGCGTTGTATGCTTCGGCCGCTCGCTCTTTCTGCTCCTTGATTTTGGAGGCGATGGTGGTGTAGAGCTCCTCGCAGCCGATGAGTTTCTCGAGCAGCTGGTAGCGTTCGTCTTCCTTGGCGGTGAGGAAATTAGCGAAAGAGCCCTGGGCAATGAGCACTGTGCGCAGGAACTGCTCGTACTCGAGACCGACAATCGAGGGAATGTCTTCCCAACGTGCCTCTTCCTCTTTGAACAGTCCGTTTTCGCGGGTGAGCAGGTAGAGGCAAGTCTGAGGTCTGTCGTATTCCTTGGTCTTGAATCTCACATGCCATTCGGCGCGATACACATTGCCGTTGTTGGCCTTGAAGGTTAGTTTGGCGTAGCCGTTCTTCTTCCCGCGCGTCAGGATGTTGACGCTGTCGGTCGGTGCAGGACGATTCTGCTCGTCGTTGTCTTTCTCGCCATAGACGACAATGCCTTGCTTGCGGTCGCCCGGCTTGCGAGGATAGCGCGGCGCCCGTCCATAGAGTGCCAGACAGATGGCATCGAGCAAGGTGGACTTGCCGCTGCCCATGGGTCCCACGATGCTGAAGATGGTGCTGTCGCCGAGCGCCCCTTCATCGAAATTGATCACTTCGCCGCCAGGGCGGTCGAGCGAGGCCAGGTTGAGAATCTCAAGTCGGATGATTTTCATTGGTTGTCGGATTCTGAGGTGATGGAGCGGAGCAGTTCGGAGAGCATCTGCTCCTGATGCTCGCTCAGTTCTTTGTTTTTTGCGGCGAAGACTTCACGGATGGTGTCGAGCGGGTTGCGGTTCAGGATGTCGTCGATGCTGCGGATCTGCTCCTTGCCCGTGACGGTGGACACGTCGAGCGAGGGGATGATTCGTTGCGTCTTGCACAGCACGGCGTTCTTCGTGGCGATGAGTTCTTCGAGCGCAGCAAGCTCGTCGTTGCTGACTTTTTCGAGCTTGACCTTTAGCATGAGGTAGACAAATTGGTCGTCGAGCTTTCCGTCGACTCTGTCGTCTAATTCCGCTTCGATGAGTTTCTTCAGTTTCTTCGGAGTCAGCTCTTCGTCGTTCTTCGGAAGAATCAGCAGCTTGTGCTGGGGTTCGTATTCGAGGAATGCCGTCTGGTGTCTTCCGTCAGGATGGATGGTGACAAGGTCGGCGCCATGACGATAGTCGACTTCGGCAAACGACATGGGCAGCGCGCTGCCGCTGTAGCGGGCCCAGTCGGTGTTCCAGATATGCTGGCGCTTATGGATATGTCCGCAGGTGAGATAGTCGGGATGGTCGGTCCAGCCGTCCATGCTCACCTCCTCGACGCCGCCGATGACAATCTTCTCGCTGGCATCCCTGGGAGCAATGTCGGCTCCCTTGGCATACATGTGGGCCATCATGATCAGGGGAAGGCCCGGATATCTTTGTCGTGCCTGCGACGTGAGCTCGCGTAGAAACTGCCTGACACCATCAGAATAGCTGGCGTTGTGGACAATGTCGTTGCGCAGGTAGGGGACGGCCAGCACGACGGCCTGCTCGCCCTCGCGGCTGCAGATGGACAACATAAGGTCGTCGTAGTCGGTTTGCCACTCGCCATGGTCGTCGGTCTGTACCCACGAGCGACTGATGACGCCCCGCACCTCCACATGATGGCGCGTGAGCAGGGCGCGAGGGGCTTCGAGACGGTTGGCAGAATCGTGATTGCCCGCAGTGATGATGATTTGCATTGTGGGACATTTCTCGCTGGCGTCGGCAAGGAAACCGTAGTAGGCTGCCTGCGATGCTGCCGATGGGTTGCCGTTGTCGAAGATGTCGCCCGCGACGAGCAGGGCATCGGGCTGTTGATCCTCAATCTGCGATAGCAGCCACGACAGGAAATGCTTGTGTTCTGGCAGCCGGTCGTTTCCGTGAAACATATTTCCGAGGTGCCAGTCGCTGGTAGCTATTATCTTCATTCCTTTGTGGTATGATTATGTGCAGCAAAGATAGGCATTCCCTTTCAAACGGCCAAAGATTTGAAAGAAAATGTGGGATTACAGAAGTGTGGTGAGCTTGCTTTCAAGTCTTGTTCCTTCTCATTCAGGCCGTCATTCTTCCTGCTGGCGGCGACCTGGATTCCATCGTTTCCAATCGTTACTAAAATTGCTCGTTGAAGAGAATAAAAGTGAAGAAGTTGAAGAGAATGAAAGTGAAGAATAAGATATAAAAATGATGGAATTTAGCAGAAAAAGTGATTTCCCTTCGTTATTTTGTGAGGAAATAGCTAATTTTGTACACGTAATAATTATAATAAGGTACAATTCATCTGAATAAGAATGGAAAATAGAATCAAAGTAGTTCTCGCAGATAAGAAGAGAACAAACAAGTGGTTATCCGAGCAGTTGGAGTGTGCACCGACTACTGTGAGTAAATGGTGTACTAATGCCAGCCAGCCACCTATGGAGACATTCGTCAAGATTGCAGAACTCCTCGAAGTCGATATAAACGAACTGTTGAGGATAGAGAAGAAATGACCGTCTTAGGAGCTACGTTTTAACTGACAACAATCATACCTGGCAGAGATACAGAACCATAGCAGAGGAGTAGCAATCCGCCGTCGTTCGAAGGTCGTAGCAAGGACGCAGATAGACGTAGGATGCCTTACTAAGCCAAGAGCAATTGGCTGAACGTGTACGCCTCTTGCAAGAAGAATTGTATGAAACAAAACGTTTGATGGACAAGGTGGACAATATTGAAATCAACGAAAGTGGTGGCATTTATTCCAACTATTAAAGAAAAAAACTTTTTAGAAGTACAATAAGCTCTATGAATGATAGCATTATTCAGCCCGGTATATACGAACAAATCATTAACCGCCTCTTTCAATTGAAACTGAAAGAAGTGGATGCTAATCGTTTCTATATTGGTAAGAAACCAATTACCAAAGATGATGCCGTGCATATACTGAGCAAATACCTACAACGACTAATTGAAATAGCATTTATCGGGACACCTGAAGATCTGAAAACTGATAAGTATACGGATTTCATTAATTCCGTAATCAAAATATTGGGAAAAGAATTCAATGTGGATGATGCGGAACTTGATTTAATTGACGCTCAGAAGAGTATTTTAACAGCAGTTATTGACCGCACCAATTGTGAATACCCCGACATAGAGGAGCATCTGCGAACCATTACACCTATTACAACTCTCAGCCGGAGTGCTCTGTTCTTCGGAGGCAGAGGACCTGCAGATATGGAGAGTGAGTTGAACCGAGAGATACTTTGTGCTGATGAGATTTGTTGGGTTGTTTCATTCATTAAAACGAGCGGGTTAAACTTGCTTTGGGATAGTTTGAAGAAGTTCTCGGCCGAAGGAAAACGCTTACGGATTATAACAACGACTTATACGGGAGCGACGGATTATGATGCAATTGCTCGATTGGCGACTTTACCTAATACTGAAATAAAGATTTCATATGATGGAACGCAGGATCGTCTGCACGCCAAGTCTTACATCTTTTTGCGTAACTCAGGTTTTCATACCGCTTACATTGGTTCGAGCAACCTGTCGCGCTATGCATTGAAAGATGGTAAAGAATGGAACTTCAAGGCTACACAATTTGAACTGCCACAGGTTATTGAAGAAGTGCGTAATTCGTTTGAGGCCTATTGGTGTGACGAGACGTTTGAGGTATTCATTCCTGGCGTGAGCGATGAACGCCTAAAGAAAGCTCTGGGTGCTGATTGGGAAACACCTTTGCTTGATTTCTCGGCACTCGACTTGATGCGTGCGAAGGATTATCAGCAGGAGATTCTGGAGAAGCTTGATGTAGAACGCAACGTCCATGGACATTATCGTAATCTGGTAGTTGCTGCAACGGGTACGGGTAAAACAGTCATAGCTGCATTTGACTTCAAGCGCTATCGTGAGGCACATCCCGATAGTCATTTCCTCTTTATTGCCCATCGACAGGAGATATTGATGCAAGCGATGCATACATTCCGCATTGTGCTTGAAGACCCTAACTTCGGTAGCGTCTGGGACGGCAATAATGAGCCAACCAGCTATCAGCATGTGTTCGCGAGCAAGGACACTTTGCGAAATCGTATTGATAATCTTCAACTGGCGGAGGATTATTACGATTACATGATAGTGGACGAAGTGCATCATATTGTTGCTCCAACCTACGTTAAACTGATGACATGCTTCAAACCACAGATACTGCTAGGCTTGACGGCAACACCGGAACGTACCAATGAGCAAGAAGATATTACGGTTTTCTTTGATGGTCACATATCGGCAGAAATTCGTCTTCCAGCTGCCCTGAATGCGGGTTTGCTCACACCATTCCATTATTATGGTATTCCTGATAATGTTGATCTGTCAGAGGTGAAATGGAGTGGACATGGTTATGATGTAGCAGAA
>JAFPME010000003.1 GCA_017402445.1 Prevotella sp.
GGATTTTTCGGTAAAAAATGTTTATAAAGCATGCGGTTCCGGTTGCGGTGACAGCGCAACATTCTGGACTGGAGGAAGTGCTTCGTGCAGGGTGAAACACACTCCCCCCCTCGGGGGCAGGAGAAGGGGCGGTGACATCAATCAAAAACAATAAATAAAGTGAGTTCGAAGAATCAACCGTCTTTGTTTTAAATTCGTCGAACTCACGTTATATTAGTTAGCGGTAAATCATCTTGAGACATCATCCAGGACTATTGGGGGGCTTTGTCGAAGCTGTCTGATTACCTGTCGAGATTGTTCTCGTTATCTTATGGGTGCGCAGAAAGGCCTTGTTATGCAGCGCTTCTGTCAGGAGGTCAGAATTCCACATAGGGCTCAAGCTTTTCGATGACATCGGCAGGAAAGTCCTTCAGCAGACGCAGGTCCTGCAGGCTTTGCAGCGGTCCATGCAGCCGTCTGTAATCCGCAATAGCCTTGGCACGATGGAAATTCAAGTAAGGATGTGCTCGCATCTGCTCAACAGACATCTTGTTCAGGTTAAGCTTGCGCAGATTTGGCGTCTGTGGCGGTGTGAAATAGTCGAGAGCCGATTCGGGAAAGTTCCTGATCTCGAGCAACTGCAACACACTGTGGTAGCCACCGAGGCGTTTGCCGTATGCTACGATGGCCCGTGCAAAACCACTGCCGACGCCTGGAACGCGCTTCAGTGTCGTAGTGTCGGTCGTGGTCAGCGCTATTTGTTCTCCCATTCGTAGTTTTCGGGGGTAGAGCAAAGTGTCACGCACGGGGTATGGGCGGTCGGTTTCAGTGTCGGATAAGCGTGTCGTCGCAGAACCCGAACTGGCTGACAGCGGTCGTGTCGTGCGAGGATAACGGTCAGCGTAACCTTCGTCGGCAAAGAGCGTCGATGCAGGCCGGAAGCCCGGAGCAATGCGGATGTAGGGCTCCAGAGCCTTGAACTGGTCTACAGTGAGTCCGTAGAGCCTTGCAAAGTCGCGCGGTTCGCGGTAGACACCACCCTTCTCTCTGAAGCGATAGATGTTCCTGACCTGCCAAGGCTGCAGTCCCAGTTCAAGAAAGTCTGTCGAGTCAGCCGTATTCGGGTCGAAGGGGAAGAGTCGGTGCTCCGTTTTCGGCGAAGCAGCGGCCGTGGTGCCTGCGACAGCCGAATCTGTCTGTGTGTGCTTGTTGTCAGCGTTGACGTTCGTCGTGGCTTGCTGAGTGTGCCCGATGATGCCGAACACGATGCAAGCCACAATCACCAGTATCGTCAGAACGATGATGACGTTGCGGTCTGAGCGCTGAAAATAGAAAAACTCCCTGATGTCCATGAATCCCGGTTTTTCGTCTTCTGCGATGCAAAATAAGCAAAAATAAATGGAAACTGCAAGCGAAAAGCCGAAAAGTTGACTGCTGTTCAGCAGTATGACAGCCTGTATGGTCTTTTGGCGCGGTCTGCATGAGGTTCCGAAAGCTTCTTCCCGATGCGATTTGACGGCCTTGACACAGAAAAAACACATTTGATTTTGGCATGTGGGCAATTTGTCGTATCTTTGCATTCAGATATGATAGACCGCGTAACCGTAGACCGAATCATGGATGCCACGAACATTGTGGACGTGGTATCGGAGTTTGTGACGCTCAAGAAGAGTGGCGCCAACTACAAAGGACTGTGCCCGTTCCACAACGAGCGCACGCCGTCGTTCTACGTTTCGCCCTCGCGCGGCATCTGCAAGTGCTTTTCGTGCGGCAAGGGCGGCAATGCCGTCAACTTCATCATGGAGCATGAGCAGATGACATACCCTGAAGCGCTGCGCTGGCTGGCCAAGAAATACAACATCGAAATCAAGGAAAAAGAGCTCACCAGCGAAGAGCGTGAACAGGAAAACCGCCGCGAGTCGATGTTCATCGTCAATGAATGGGCTGCCGGCTACTTCGAAGACTTGCTTCACGAGCACGCCGACGGTCAGGCCTACGGCATGCAATACTTCCGTTCGCGAGGCATTCGCGACGACATCATACGCAAGTTCCGCCTTGGCTACGACCTGCGCGACGGCTATGTCCTGCCCGAGACAGCCCAGAAGAAAGGCTACAAAGACGAATACCTCGTCGCTACCGGACTCTGTTACCATCGCGAGAAAGACGGACGCACGGTGGACCGGTTTGCCGGACGCGTCATTTTCCCGTGGATAGGAATGAGCGGCAAGGTTGTCGGATTCGGCGGTCGCAAGCTCGACCAGGCCACGAAAGGCGTACAACAGAAGTATGTCAACTCGCCCGATTCCGACATCTACCATAAGGACCAGCAGCTTTACGGCATCTATCAGGCTAAGAAAGCCATTGCGAAAGAGAATTGTGTCTACATGGTCGAGGGCTATACCGACGTCATTGCCATGCATCAGTGCGGCATCGAGAACGTGGTGGCCAACTCGGGCACGGCTCTGAGCTTCCATCAGATACGCATGTTGCACCGCTTCACGCCCAACATTGTGCTGCTCTACGACGGCGACGAGGCCGGCATCCACGCAGCCATGCGTGGCACCGACATGCTGTTGCAGGAGGGAATGAACGTGAAGGTATTGCTGTTGCCCGACGGCGACGACCCTGATTCGTTCGCCCGTAAACACGCGGCAGACGATTTCAGGCAGTACATTGAAGCCCATCAGACCGATTTCATACAGTTCAAGACGCAACTCATGATGCAAGGCGTCACCGACCCCGTCAAACGGGCTGAAGCTGTCAACTCCATCATTCGCAGTGTGAGCGTCATTCCAGACCAGATTGTGCGTGCCACCTATCTCACCGACTGTTCCCATCGCCTGGGAATCAGCGAGGACACGCTCATCTCTTCTATGAACAAGATGATCCGTCGGGACAAGGAACAGCGGCAGAAAGAGGCTGAACGCGAACGTGAGCGAGCGCTGCGCGACATGCAGGAGGGCCTTGACGGAGACGCCGACCACATGGTAGCAGCATCGCCGGGTCCGCTCCGCCCCATCGACCCTACGCGCAATCCGCAAGAACCCTTGCGCCCTGCCACTCCGATGGAGCAGGCGGGCTCTGTGGAGCGCATGATTGTGCGGGTGCTGATTCGCCACGGTGGTGAGATCCTCTACCGCGACGTGGAGACAGAAGACGGCGAAACGGTGAACCTGACCGTTGCGCAGTACATCAGCTACGACCTCGGAGCCGACGGACTCACCTTCAGTAATCCTCTCTACAACCGCATTCTCGACGAGGCAACCGAACATTCTACCGACGAGAACTTCAGGTCCGACCTCTACTTCTCGCGCCATCCCGACGTGAACATCAGCCGACTCGCATCCGAAATGGTCATCGACCGTGTTCAGCTGACCAAGAGCCTGCAGCCGAAAGAAGACGAAGATTCGCTGCGACAGCACGTGGAGCACCTCATCCTCGACTTCCGTATGGACTACGTTGAGCACAGGCTGAAGTCGTTGCAGCGCGAAATATCGCAAGCCCACGACGACATGGGGCGCATGATGGAGCTCATGAGCCAGTACAAGGACCTGCAGCTCATCCGTAACAACATGGCACAGAAGCTGGGCAGCAGCATCATTGTCTGACAGCGCAGATTGTCGGCACGTACAGAATAAAAAACAAAATCAAGTATAAGCGTGTATTACATCAAGAAAACCATCGAAATCTCAGCCGCACACAGGCTGGAGCTGGACTATGAGAGCAAGTGCACCAGGCTGCACGGGCACAATTGGATCATCACCATCTACTGTCGGTCGAAGGAACTGGACGCGAACGGAATGGTGATCGACTTCACCGAGGTAAAGCGAAAGGTGAAGCGCGTGCTCGACCATCAGGTTCTGAACGACGTGCTGCCTTTCAATCCGACGGCAGAAAACATTGCGCGCTGGTGCACCGAGCAGGTTCCGCTCTGCTACAAGGCCGAAGTGCAGGAGAGCGACGGCAACGTGGCTGCCTATGTCGTAGACGACTGACGCGCACAACGACCGCCAGCGACAACTGTCAGGTACAAACAAAAGAGTTATGACAAAGACATATCGTATCAACGACATCTTCTACTCCTTGCAAGGAGAGGGCCGCCAGACAGGAAGGGCTGCGGTCTTCGTGCGCTTCAGCGGCTGCAACCTGAGCTGCCCCTTCTGCGATACTGACTTCAGCGGCTACCGCGAGATGACGGCCGAGGAGCTCTTGGCCGCCATCTCGGACTTCCCTGCGCGCTACGTCGTGCTGACCGGAGGCGAACCGACGCTGCAAGTGACCGAGACGCTCATCGAACAATTCCACCAGGCGGGCTACACCGTAGCCATGGAAACGAACGGCACGCACCCCTTGCCCGCCAATCTTGACTGGAGCACCGTGTCGCCAAAGGGCGAAGTCACCGTCAGGCGGTGCAACGAACTGAAGGTCCTTTTCGGAGCCGGCGGCCAGCTGAAGCCCATGACGCTGCCCCAAACGGAGGCCGACTACTACTATCTGCAGCCCTGCGACACGGGCGACGACGCCCGTAACCGCCTCATCATGCAGGCATGCGTTGAGTTTATCAAGGCCAATCCCCAGTGGCGATTGTCGCTGCAAACGCACAAGCTGGCAGGTTTCAAATGATTTTCCGCTTTCCACCTCATCTTTATCAACTATGATTTACGTCCATTGGCTCATCCTGACTGTCTACGTACTGATCATTTTCGGTACGATGCTCACGGTGCTGATGGACAACCGGCAACCGGCCAAGACCATGGCTTGGATGCTGGTGCTCGTGTTCTTGCCCGTCGTGGGCATCATTCTCTACTTCTTCTTCGGTCAGAACACCCGCAAGGAGCACCTCATTTCGCAGAACTCGCTCGACATGCTGACCAAACGCTCCATGTCTGAGTTCACCGAACAGCGCGACCTTCAGATTCCCGACGACTATCGGACGCTTGTCAACCTCTTTGTCAGCCAGAACCTGGCATTGCCGTTCAAGGACAACAAGGTGGACATCCTCACCAACGGCTACGACTTCTTCCACCTGTTGCTGCGCGACATTGCGCAAGCCCGCGAGCACATCCATCTTGTTACCTACATCTTCAACGACGACGCGCTGGGCAACATGGTGGCCGACGCACTCATCGACAAGGCCCGGCAGGGCGTGGAGGTGCGTGTCATCTACGACGACGTGGGCTGTTGGAACGTGAACGGCGACTTCTTTGAGCGCATGCGCGACAGCGGAGTGGAAGTGCATGCCTTCATGCCCGTGAAGTTTCCTGCCTTCACCAGCAAGGTGAACTACCGCAACCACCGCAAGATGTGTGTCATCGACGGTCGCATCGGCTACATCGGAGGCATGAACATTGCCACGCGCTACGTGAAAGGCAAGTGGAAAAAGGTGGGGGGGGAAACCGTGGGACAGTCCTGGCGCGACACGCATCTGCGCATTCAGGGCGGTGCCGTCTACGGCATACAGCGCGCATTCCTCGTCGACTGGTATTTCGTTGACCGCACACTCATCTCCAGCCGCCGCTATTATCCCGAGGCCATCTGGAGCGACGGCTCTGGAGCGGCATCCGGACTGCTGCGGAACAACTGCATCATCCAGATTGTCACAAGCAGTCCTGTTGCTCCGTCGCCCGACATCATGCAGGGCTATGTGCGCATTCTGTCGCAGGCCAAGAGCTATGTCTACATGGAGACGCCCTACTTCCTGCCCACTGAAACGGTGCTCTTCGCCATGCGAATGGCTGCCGAGTCGGGCGTCGACGTGCGGCTGATGATTCCGAAAACCACCGATGCGAAGCTCGTGGAGTGGGCCAGTAGGCCCTACGTGCACGAGATAGCGAAGGTCGGCGTCACCGTTTGCCTCTACAGCGCAGGCTTCAACCACTCGAAACTGCTCGTTTGCGACGACAGTCTTTGCACATGCGGCTCGTCGAACATTGACTTCCGCAGTTTTGAAAACAATTTCGAGGGCAATGCTTTCATCTACGATCGCCAGTTGGCCATGCGGATGAAAGCTGTGTTCTTGGAGGATCAGGCGCAGAGCGTGCTCCTTGCCGACGCGGAGACGCTGAGCAAGCGGCCCTTTGTCAGCCGCTTGTGGGAATCGGTTACTCGCTTGTTGGCGCCGCTTCTCTGAACAGAGAGAAGTTCACACTGCCGTAAGACCGGTGTTCCAGAAAGCAGGGATGCTGCGTGAAGTCGTTGCGCTTGCCGTGCTCGAAGACGAGGATGCCGCCTGGTTTCAGCAGCGAGGAGCGAGGCGTAAGGAGTGAAGACGCCTGGGCCGAGGCTGACGAACCGCCTTCGGCCGATGGCTTCGTTCCCAGTATCAGGTCGGGAATGAGCGGCAGTTCGGGCAGTGCGTAAGGCGGATCGGCAAAGATGAAGTCGAACTGCTGGCGGCACGACTTGACAAAACGGAACACATCGCCCCGGATGGCAATGCAACGGTCGGTGCCGAGCTTCTTCAGGCACTGCTTGATGAAGGCATGATGGTCGCGGTCGGCTTCCACACTGACCACCTGCGAGCAGCCTCTCGACACCAGTTCGAGCGATATGCTCCCCGTACCCGAGAACAGGTCGAGCGCAAGGGCACCTTCAAAGTCGATGTAACCGTTGAGCACGTTGAAGATGTTCTCCTTCGCAAAGTCGGTGGTGGGGCGCGCCTTGAACGAACGAGGGATGTCGAAGTGGCGCCCTTTGTATTCTCCTGTGATGATACGCATGTCGGTTCTTGCTTTTGTTCTTCTTTTCTACACGGTCGAGTACATGGCCATCAGGTCGTAAGGCATGCCGGGCGTCTTGCTTGCTGCGGAACGGTTGAAGTCGGCCGAGGGATTGATGACGTACACGTTGCGCACATATTGGTGCAGCTCGTCCTGTAACAGGTCGCGGTCGGGGATGTCGCCGACCATGTAAAGCTCGTCGTCGTGCTGGCTGAAACCCAGCTGTTTCCACACGTTCAGGACGAAATAGACAGCGTCGGCCTTGTGCGATGCGTCGTAGCTGTTCGCGAAACGGAAACGGTTCTGCTGAAACGACAGCAGGTCCATGCGCCGTTCGTGGAAGTAGGCATAGACTTTCCGGCGCTGGCCCGTGAAGCTGCGGCGGTAGAGATGTGTCCAGACGGGTATGCAGACGTGGCTCCACTTCACGTCGTCGAAGTGGTCCTCCACCACGGTTCGCAGGTCTTTGTTCACGGTGAACACGGCCACGGCGTTCAGTTGCGGTATGACGGACCACACAATCTGCGTGCCCTCCAGGCTGGACGAGAAGGTATGCCGGTAGAGCACGGGTGCCTGATTCGTGGAAAACTCCTCAACCGGGACTATCATCACGGGCGTGTCGACGATGGCCTGCGCCCGGTCAGTTGCAGGGTGGGCGAGCAAACGGCTGTTCTTGAACGCCTCGCGCAGGTTGGCCGCCTGCGAGATGCTGCCGTTGATGTCGTACTCCTCATAGTCAATCTGACTGTTTTTCGGACCTTCCGACAGTGCGAACGACATCGTAGACTGCCCCATTCTGATGGTGATGCGGGGCTTACGGTGCTGCGTCGGAGCGGTCAGGGTGCTGTTTTCTGTTTCTGCCATTCTCTTTTTCTTGCCTGTTACAATGTGATTCTTCGCTGCAAAGTTACGAATAAACGAGTGAAATGCAAAAGGAAAGCTTGCTTTTCTTTTCATTTCCGAGTGAAAGTAAGTTCGCGAATTTTATCGCAAAGTTACGAATAAACGAGTGAAATGCAAAAGGAAAGCTTGCTTTTCTTTTCATTTCCGAGTGAAAGTAAGTTCGCGAATTTTATCGCAAAGTTACGAATAAACGAGTGAAATGCAAAGTGAAAAAGCAAGATTTCTGCGGTGAAGCGTTTGAGAAACCATTTTTTTATGCTATTTTTGTCACCTCAAATGTTTCCAACAAACCGACAATGATAGAAGACGAGATTTCATGGATGGTCCGACAGCAAATGGAACACGAGCCCACGGACGACCAGCAGCAGGCCATCAGCGTGTTCGGTCGCTTCCTGGCCGACCGCAACGACCGTGCCGTCATGGTGATGCGAGGCGCGGCCGGAACGGGAAAGACCACGTTGGCGTCGGCCATGGTGCGCACGCTCAGGCAGCTGAAGCAGAAGGTGGTGCTCATGGCTCCTACCGGACGGGCTGCCAAAGTGTTTGCGCAGAACAGCGGACTCGCCGCGTTCACCATCCACCGGCGCATCTACCGGCAGCGCACGGCGGGCGACCTGAGCCGCTTCAACCTGAACTTCAACACCGCCACCGACACGCTCTTCCTCGTCGACGAGGCGTCGATGGTGGCCAATTCGGGCTTCGCCGACAGCATGTTCGGCGAGGGACGGCTGCTCGACGACCTTGTGCGCTTTGTCTACACGGCGCGCAACTGTCGGCTGATGCTCATCGGTGACCATGCGCAGCTGCCGCCCGTGGGCGAGGAAGAGTCGCCCGCACTATCGGCAACGGTGTTGCGCGCCATGGGACTGCGCGTCTACGACTGCAGTCTGGACAAGGTGTTGCGGCAGAGCGAGGGCTCGGGCATCCTCTGGAACGCCACGCGCATCCGTGCCATGGCCGACGGGCAGCTGCCGCGAATACGCTTCGCCGGCTTTGCCGACATCTGCGTGGTGCCTGGCAACGAGCTCATCGAGCAGCTCAACTCGTCCTATTCGGCCGTCGGCGTGGACGATACCATTGTGGTGACGCGCAGCAACAAACGGTGCAATATATATAATATAGGTATACGTAACACCATTCTCGACCGCGAAGAGGAGCTTTGCCGCGGCGACCAGCTCATGGTGGTGAAGAACAACTATTATTGGAAAGCCCCCTCCCTGCCTCCCCCGAGAGGGGAGGAGGCAAATGGTGGGGGATTGTCGTTCCTTGCCAATGGCGACCGTGCGCGGGTGCTGCGGGTGCGCAACGTGCGCGAACTCTACGGTTTCCGCTTCGCCGATGTTGTGTTACAGCTTCCCGACTACGACGACTGCGAGCTGCAGGCCACCGTGCTCCTTGATACCCTTGCTGCTGAGGCGCCCGCCCTGACGCGCGAACAGCAGGAAACGCTGTTTGAGAAAGTGATGGAGGACTACGCCGACATTCCGCAGAAGGGCGAACGCCTGCGCAAACTGAAGGAAGATGCCTATTTCAACGCCTTGCAGGTGAAGTATGCCTACGCCGTGACTTGCCACAAAGCGCAGGGCGGACAGTGGGCCCACGTCTACGTGGACCAGGGCTACATGACGGACGACATGCTCACCCCCGACTACATTCACTGGCTTTACACTGCCTTCACGCGCGCTACGGAGAAACTGTATCTCGTGAACTGGCCGAAAAATCAGGTGGAAGAGGCGGCAACAACATAGCCGAAACGAGCGAACGGCGACGGTCCGGCGGTCGAACGTGAGTGTCACGGTGCCCTGCGTCGTGGCGGCCCGGGTGTCCGTTCGTCTTTCTGAACAGTGGCGTCAGGTCATTTCACGCCTGTCAGAAGGGCGTGGAAAACGTGACAAACGGCAGCACTTGAATTGTCATTTCACTGAAATTGCCGCGCAATCTCACTGAAATTGCCAAGCAATTTCACTGATTTTACGCAGCAATATCACTGAAATGTCATAGCAGAAACACTCTCGCGACAGCACAGAAACGCTCACTTGACAGCACAAAGACTCTTGTTAGACAGCACAGAAATGCTCTCAAGACTGCACGAGACACTTTTCCGACGACTCGGAACAGACGTCGTACAGCTGGTGAATGGCTGGCTTGCCATTCACCCATGCTGTATGGTTGCCCGTAACAAATGGTTTCGGGAGCGTCAGACGTAGGTTTCGAGGAACTTCACGGTGCCTTCCACCTTCAGTTCCTGTGCTGTGGCCGGGACAAGCAGCGTCTCGCCGGCCTTCAGTGAGGTCTGGTTGCCCTCTTCGTCGGTGATGGTGGCGCTGCCGCTGAGACCGATGAGTATGACGAACGAGTCGAGCTCGGAGTAGTCGAGCGTCATGGGTTCGTCGAGGTCGTACACTGCTGTCGTGAAGTAAGGGCACTGCACGAGCTGCACGCCTTCGTTCTTCATCGGCGTGTAGTGCGTGCGGTAGTCGGACTCCACTTGGTAGTTGATGCTTTCGGCGGCTTCGTGCGTGTGCAGCTGGCGGTAGTTGCCGTCCTTGTCGCGCCGCTTGAAGTCGTAGATGCGGTAGGTGACGTCGCTCGTCTGCTGTATTTCGGCCAGGAAGCAGCCTGCCCCGATGGCGTGGATGCGCCCTGCGGGCAGGAAGAAGACGTCGCCCTCGCTGACCTCATACTGCGCGAGTGCGTCGCAGATGGTGTCGTCCTCCACCATTTCCTTGTAGCGTTCGGGTGTGATCTGCTGTCGCAGTCCGCAGTAGAGCTTTGCTCCCGGGTCGCAGTCCATGATGTACCACATCTCGGTCTTGCCGCGCGGCTTTCCCTGCCGGTGGGCTATTTCGTCGGTGGGGTGCACCTGGATGCTCAGGTCCTGTCGTGCGTCGATGAACTTGATGAGCAGCGGGAACTCGTTGCCGAAGCGCTCGTAGTTATCTTTGCCGACCAGTTCGGCTTTCAGTTCGGCCACCAACTGGTTGAGCGGTTTGCCTTGGTGCTCGCCCGATGCGATGATGGTCTCGTTGTCCTTGACGCCTGAGATTTCCCAGCTCTCGCCGACTTGTTCCTGCTGGGCGTCCAGCTGTTTGAACGGAATGATTTTTTCGCCGCCCCAGATGGTCGATTTCAGAAGCGGTCTGAATTTGATGAGTTGCATGTTATTTGGTGATTAAAGTACTTCTTTCTCCTTATGGCTTGCCGTTTTTCGCCCTTGTCCATGTCTTGAAATAGTCTTGCGACGTGACGACGTTGCCCTGCTCGTCGATGTGTCCCCACGGGTCGCTCAGCAGGAGCTTCCCGTCGGTGGTGTTCACTTCGCTGGAGGGCGGTGTGAAGTTGTTCTTCGTGGTGCGCCGTACCAGCACGTTGCTCTTGAAGGTGCAGTTGGAACGTTCGCGCAGGTCTCTGTTCCACTCCAGCCAAAGGTAGCCGTTGCAGACGTTATGGGCAATGTAGTTGTTCATGTTTGCGCGGAATCCCTTGAGCACCTGGCGTCCGCCGCTGCCCCCTTCGGGCACGTAGCGTGAGTAGATGTCGTAGCCCGACTCTGTATCGGCAATCACGTTGGCGTAGATCTGAACGTTGTAGGCCCCGTCGTCAGCGTAGATGGCGTGGTTTCCGCCTGTCCCTCCGAAGTTGAGCACCTTGTTGTAGCGTACCACGGCTTCGCAGTTGTTCGTGGCGATGTAGATGGCGCCTGAGTCTTTCAGCCCCAAGACGCGCTGCCAGGGCTTCCATGCGGCTGTCTGTCGGACGATGTTGTTCTCCACGAGGTGCTGACTGCAAGTGGGTTTCACGTCGCCCACGAAGATGGCTCCGTAGTTGATGTCGGTGAAAGTGTTATTGGCGATGTAGCCTTTGTGCTTGCTCAGTACGGCGAAGGCGTTGGCACCGTAGTGGCCGATGTTGGTGAACCGTGAGTTGGTCACTTCCAAGTAGGCGCACTCGGAGTCGGTTTCGATGCCGTAATCCTTGATGTCGTGGAAGTCGCAGTCGTCGACGAAGATGCGTGAATGGGGTCCGATGAGCTCGATGGCCTGTCCTGTGGTGTTCGAGATAGCCGTTCGCCGCATGACGAGCTCTCCTTTGTTCAGTATGCAGCGTCGTCCTTCTCCGCCGATGTCCACGTTTTCCAGTTCAAGCGTGCCGCCCGGTTCGATGGTGATCAGGGGCTCTTGCGACATGCTTTTGGTGATGGTGGTGCCTTCTTTGAACCAGATTCTCCTGTTCTTCACCTTCACTCCTTCGCCGTCAGCCTGTGAGTCGAAAGGTCCGAAGTTCGACAGGAAGAAGTAGTTGTCGTTTCTCCACTGCTGACCGGCCTGGTCGGGGTCGTAGTACCATCCGTCCCACTCGTAGTCGACATAGTAATGGCGTCCGCGTCTGGTGAAGGAAAGAACCTTGCCCGTGTTTCGGTAGAACCACCATCCGTAGCTGATGAAGACGTTGTCGGTGTCGAGCCGGGTGTTTTTCTTCTTGATGTATTGCTTCACGAAGTCGTCGGGGAGCTCGATCCGGTAGATTCTGGAACCGCTTTTGCCGTCGGCTTTTTCCAGATGCACTATTCGGAAGAAACCGGTGCGCGCCAGTTGCAGGTGGTTGCCGTCGGACTGGCGGAAGAAAACGTCGCGGACGCTGACCGGCTTGTCGTAGGTGTCGCCGCTGCGCAGGCGTCGGCCGTCTTCCGAACGGCCGTCTACGATCCTGGTTTTGCTGCCGTTGGCTTTGGAACCGACAATCCTGACGTGTGTGTCCTTCCTGACGGTGATGCTTCTGGTGCGGACGTCGTCGTCGGTGAGCCTAATGAGCGTGTTGCCCGAGGTGGTTTCTCCGATGGTCGAGGCCGTCCGGTAGTTGTTTTTTGTGAAAACGGAAGGCGATGGCGATTCCCGCTGCAGTGAACAAGGCGGATAAGTGGGTGTGGAAGCTTGGATGAGCGAGACGGAACGCATGGTCTGCGCCTTGCTTCCGGCCGTGATGAGCAGGAAACAGAGCAGAATACCGATGCCATGGCTGCCGATGGTTTTCATGGGCGATGCTGTTTTTACGTGGGAATGAAGCAATATCAGTTGTCTTTCCAGAAAGCGGGTGTGAAAAGAACGATGACGCTGAAGATTTCGAGACGTCCCATCAGCATGAGGGCGGAGAGCAGCCACTTCACCACATCGGGCAGGATGCTCCACGACATGGTCGGTCCGATTTCCAGTCCGAGTGTAGGTCCTACGTTGCTGGCGCAGCTGATGGCGATGGTGATGGAGTTCGTGCTGTCCACTCCCATCACAATCATGCAGAAATAGGTGAAAAGACACAGGAACATGTACGCCGTGAGAAAGGCCAACAGCGTGACTTGTGCGGAATAAGGGATGGTGTTGTCGTTCACTTTCACGGGCAGAACGGCTCTGGGATGGAGGATTCGGCGGATTTCGTTCTTCAGAATGGTGAGCACCATGGCCGTTCGGATGCACTTGAATCCGCCGCTGGTGGAGCCGGAACAAGCCCCGAGGAACATGCAGATGCTGAGAATGACCCATGTGATGTGGTGCCACTGGGCAGGATCGTCGTTAAGAATGCCTGTCGTCGTGATGAACGATGTGACCTGGAACAGGCTCACGCGGATGGCATCGGCCCAGTGGTAGTTGTTGTCATAGACCAGAATGATGGAGATGGACAGTGCGCCTACCAGGACAAGAATGATGTAGAGCCGAAACTCGGAGTTCTTGAAGAACTGCTTGATCCTGCCTTTAAACAACGACGTGTAGAGCAGCGTGAAGCTGGTTCCGGAAAGGAACATGAACGTAATGGCTGTGTAGTCGATGTAGGGATTATGGAAATAGCCCGTACTGGCGTTGTGGGTTGAGAAGCCTCCGGTTGCCGTTGTCGTCATGGCATAGTTCAGACAGTCGAAAAGCCCCATGCCCGAGAGGTAGTAGCACAGTCCGCATCCGATGGTAAGCAGGAAGTATATGCTCCAAATCCACTTCGCCGTGGTGCTCAACCGGGGGTGCATCTTTGCGCGGATGGGGCCTGTTGCCTCGGCAGAGAACACCTTCACGTTGCCGCCTACGAGCGATGGTATGATGGCAATGGTGAAGAATACGATTCCCAGACCGCCTATCCACTGCGTCATGGTGCGCCAGAAAAGGAGCGCGTGAGGCAGGCATTCCACGTCGTCGAGGATGCTGCAGCCCGTCGTGGTGAAACCGGAGATGGTCTCAAAATAAGCATCGGTGAAGTTGGTGATGTAGCCGCTGATCATGAAAGGCAGCGATCCGAACAGGCTGAAGATGAGCCAGGTGAGCGTAACCAGCAAGTAGGCTTCGCGTCGTCCGAGCGAATTTTCGGTGTCGCGGCCGGCATATTTGAATCCGATTCCTCCCAGAATGGTCGTGACGATGGAAATGACGAATGACAGAGAATCGTCTTCACCGAAATAAACTGACATGCAGAGACACCACGACATCATCGCCGCTTCGATGAAAAGCAGCGTGCCGATGATCTTATAGATGATTTTATAGTTCAGCATCTGAAGAATAATGGTTGTCGTAAGGATGATGGGCAACGGTCAGTGTCTGCTCTTCCTCGGTATGGGATGGCAGAGTATAGGGACTGGCGTGGGGTCAGTTGAAGAATTTTTCAATCTTCGTCATGTTGATGTCGTGGCAGAACACCACAACGGTATCGCCCGCTTCAATCTGCGTTCCGCCTGATACAAGCTGGCCTTCGCCGTTTCGTACCAGTCCGCCGATGGTTGCTCCTTTGGGCAATCCGAGCTCGAACACCTTCTTGCGCGTCACTTTTGACCCCTGTTGCGCCGTGAATTCAGCCACGTCGGCGTTGGCAGACATGAGGAAACGGATGTTGTTCACGTCGGCATCGAGCATCATCTGATAGATGTAACTGGCTGCCAGCGCTTTCTTGTTGATAATGGTTCCGATGTCAAGGCTTTCGGCCATGCTTACATAATCGAAGTTCTCAACCATGGCTACGGTTTTCCTGACGCCCATCCGCTTTGCTGTCAGGCAAGCCAGGATGTTGGTTTCTGCGTTACCTGTGAGCGCCACGAAGGCTTGTGTGTTCTTGATGCCCTCCTCGGTGAGCAGTCCTACGTCGCGACCGTCGCCGTGAATGACCATCACCCGGTCCGTGTTCACCAGCTCGTTGAGCTTTTCGCAGCGCGCTTCGTCGTATTCGAAAATCTTCACGTCCATGTATTCGGGCATCATGGTCGTAGCTCTGACGGCCGTGGCACCGCCTCCCATGATCATGACATTCTTCACATCGACGTAGTGTTCCTTCCCGACAATCTTACGAATGTAGGGGATGTAGTTGCGGGTGGTCATGAAATAAGCGATGTCGTGCAGCTGAAGAACATCGTCACCGCGTGGGATGATGGTCTCGTCATGGCGCTTGACGGCCACGACATGATACGGCGATTCCGGCTTGCAGAGGTCTTTCAGCGGTTCATTCAGGATTTCACAAGTCTCCCGAAGTTTTATTCCCAGCATGACAAGTGCGCCGCCGTGGACGTCCCATCGCTGCCTGACCCATGACATTTTCAGCCCGCTTGCGATGTCGCGCGCTGCGAGATTCTCGGGATAGATGAGTGAGGAAATGCCTACATTCTCGAAGATTCCGTTCATTCTCGGGTCAATGTATTCACTGTTGTCCACCTTGGCGACGGTGCGTTTTGCACCGAGTGCCTTGGCCAGCATGCAGGCATTGATGTTCAGATTCTCGTCCGGAGTCACGGCGATGAAGAGGTCTGCTCCGGCAACTCCGGCGTCTTTCAGTGTCTTGATGCGCGAATTGGATGCATGGATGGTCATCAGGTCATAGTCGCTGCTGATGCTTGAGAGTCGTTCCTCGTCAGAGTCGATGAGCACCGTGTCGTGGTTGTTCCTCGACAGGAGCTTGGCCAAATGGGTTCCGATGGCATACGCGCCTACGATGATAATCTTCATGGTTGTTCGCTCTCTTCTTTTTGTTGTTTGTTTTGCATGCTTGCGGGTCACATCAGCGATGTGATGGCACTGGCAATGCTGTCAGCGTCCAGGCCAACGATGTGCTGAAGTTCCTGAACGGTGCCGTGTTCTACGAACTCGTCGGGCAGACCCAGACGCACCACACGGGGTGAATAGCCGTGGTCGTTCATCCATTCGAGGACGGCAGAGCCCAGCCCGCCGTTTCTGACACCGTCTTCCACTGTGACGATACGGCTGAAACGGCATCCTACTTCTTGCAGGATCTGTTCGTCGAGAGGCTTCAGGAAGCGCATGTCGTAGTGGGCTACGCTGGGATGGCCTTCTTTTGTCCCGAGCAGTCTGATGGCTTTCGTAACGTTGTTGCCCACCGGTCCGATGCTCAGCACGGCCACATCGTCGCCGTCGCACAGCTTGGTTCCTGTTCCGATGGGCACTTCCTCCAGCGGACAGCGCCAATCGACAATCGAACCGCGCCCCCTTGGGTAGCGAATGACAAACGTTCCCTTTCCCGGCAGCTGCGCGGTGTACATCAGTCTGCGCAATTCGTGCTCGTTGAGAGGCGATGCGATGGTCAGGTTGGGGATGGGTCTGAGTGCCGACATGTCGAAGGCTCCGTGGTGAGTAGCCCCGTCTTCGCCCACCAGTCCGGCCCTGTCGAGGCAGAGAACGACCGGCAGCCCGAGTATGGCGGTGTCGTGTATGATGTTGTCATAGGCGCGTTGTGCGAAAGCGCTGTAGATGTTGCAGAACGGGATGAGCCCGTCCTTCGCCATTCCGCCGGAGAATGTGACGGCATGGCCCTCTGCTATGCCTACGTCGAAGGTTCGATTGGGCAGTTCTTTCATCATGATGTTCATCGAACAGCCTGTCGGCATGGCCGGTGTGACGCCGACGATTCTCGGATTCTGGCGTGCCAGCTCCAACAGGGTGTGCCCGAATACATCCTGAAACTTCGGCGGTTTGTTGTCACATTCCTCTTTGATGCGCTCACCCGTTTCCGGATCGAACTTCCCGGGAGCGTGCCAGACGGTGACATCCTTCTCGGCGGGGGCGTAACCGTGGCCTTTCTGTGTGTGCAGATGGAGCAGTCTGGGGCCCTTCATGTCCTTCAGCTGTCGCAGGATGCGCACGATTTCCTTCACGTCGTGCCCGTCGAATGGTCCGAAATAGCGGATGTTCAGTCCTTCGAAAATGTTCTGCTGGTGGCTGATGGCCGATTTCAGTGCGTTGCTCAGTCGGATGATGCCGTTGCGGCGGTCATCCTGCAGCATACCTTTGCGGTGCAGCCAGCGTGCCGCCTTGAAACGGTACTTGTTGTAGGTCTCGTTGGTGCTGATGTTGAGCAGATATTGCTTCATGCCGCCTACCGAACGGTCGATGGACATGTTGTTGTCGTTGAGGATGATGAGCAGGTCGTTGGGCGAGGACGACACGTTGTTCAGACCCTCGAAGGCCAGACCGCCCGACATGGCGCCGTCTCCGATGACGGCCACCACCTTTTTCTTATGCCGTGCAGCGCCCGTCTTGTCGTTGCCGCCCCCTTGTTGCTTTGCTTTCAGTGCTTCAGCTTCGCTCTTCACGCGTTCGGCCACCGCCATGCCGAGAGCAGCCGAGATGCTGTTGGAGGCGTGTCCACAGGTGAAGGTGTCGTATTCGCTCTCCTTAGGCGAGGGGAACGGCATCAGTCCGCCCAGCTTTCGGTTCGTACAGAAAGCTTCTCGTCGGCCTGTCAGAATTTTATGTCCGTAGGCCTGGTGCCCGACGTCCCATACGATGCGGTCGTCCGGCGTGTTGAACACATAGTGAAGAGCCACTGTGAGCTCCACCACGCCGAGGCTCGAAGCCAGATGTCCGGGGTTCATCGATACCTCTTTGACGATGTCGTTGCGCAGTTCGTCGCACAGCAACGGCAGCTGGTCAACGCTCAGTTTGCGCAGGTCGGCAGGCCATTTGATGCTGTTGAGTAGGTTATAATTCGTTTCGTCCACGTTTATCAACGCTATATTTTTTGCAAAAATACAATTTATTTTTCAGATAGCAGCCGTTCTTGACAAAAAAAAGTCGCTCTGAAGGTTGCTCAGACAGTAGCAAAGCGTCTTGAGGGTGCCTGTAGCAGTCGTTCGTAACCTTAGAAATAGTAGCGCAGGCCGGTCATCAGACAGAAGTTGCCGAGCCCGAGATCCTTCACTCTTTCATCGAGAATGACCTCATCGGGTTTCTTGAACACGCCCGCGTTGATGTCCAGTTCGGCGCCGACAGCCAGCCGGGAGCTGAGCAGATAGTCCAGTCCGCCGCTGAGGAACACGCCGAGACCGCCACGGTGGTGGAAGTCCTTGATGTCGTAGTGGGCGTATCCAAATCCGACGTTGATGTCGTAGAGCCACCGAGGATGGTTGGCAAAGCGACGGGCCAGGCCGAGGGTGGGCGTCAGACAGTCGAGACGGTAGTCGCCCAGACCGCGGTATTCGGCCATGGTGCGCATGTAGGTCAGTCCGAAACTGAGGCCGTTTTTCATGATGTGGGCGTAGCTGGCCAGCAGTTGCAGACCGACGTGCTGCCGATAGTTGCCGCCGATGGTCTTCAGCTTGTCGGGATTGAGCGCCACGCCGCCGCTCAGACGGAGACGGTTGGCAGGCGTCTGCCGTGCCACTTCGTGCTTGTAGAAGCGCTCCTCGTTGGCCAGTGCCGACTCCAGATAGTTCTGGAAGTCGTCCATATAGCTGCCCATGGCGATGGAGTCGGTGTCAATCTTTCCGTCGAGGAGCATGTTTCCCATCATCTGATGGCACGTCCCGTTCCACAGCGAGGGCCTCCGATGCTCCACGATCTGCAGCACATTGCCGCCGATGCGCGCCGTTTCCTTCTTGGCCAGCGCCAACACCTGGTCGTATTTGCAGTGTACGGACGTGCCGCGGTCCACCACGGCCACGCGTCCCAGCGTGATAGCGCCCTTGGGCGCAGGCATTCCCGGCTCGACGACGGTCACCGAATCGGCCGACCGCGCAGGGTAGGTGAGCAACTGGTCGGTGATGACTTCCGGATTCGTGCAGCCAGACATGGTAAAGAGTATGGCTCCGGCGGCCACGATGAAAAAGACTCGTTTCATGATGATATTTGATAATAAGCAGTGCAAATGTCGGTAATTTCTACGAAATGGACAAACGTGACGCGGTATTTTTTCCTCATCGAACAGTTTTATTGGCTTTTTCGCGGTGGTACAAGTTTTTTTTCGTAACTTAGCGCGCAAAATCACAACAAAACATCAAACTAATGAAAGTCAGAATTTACATGGCGGCAGGCATGCTGACGGCAGCCTTGTCACTCACGGCGCAGACGCGCGACGGCGGCATTTCGCAAAAAATGCTTTCCGAGATGGAGAAAGCGCAGGGCTCGCTGCCCCAGAACCGCGCCATCTTCAACGCTATTGCTTCCAACAAAATCGATGACCTGGCGAAGAATTTCCGCAACCAGGGCACGCTCGACACCTTTTTCAGCATTGAAACGGAGAAACAGAGCATCACCGACCAGAAGTCGTCGGGCCGTTGCTGGATGTTCAGTGGCATGAACGTGCTGCGGTCGAACTTCACGCAGCGCCTCGACACCGTCTGTGGCTTCGTGCCCGGCACGAACGACGTGCAGTTAGAGTTCTCGCAAGACCATCTCTTCTTCTACGACCAGCTGGAGAAGGCCAACCTCTTCCTGCAGGGAGTCATCGACACAGGCCGCAAACCCATCGACGACCAGCGCGTGCAGTTCTTCTTCAAAGCCCCGATCAACGACGGCGGCACCTTCTGCGGTGTGTCCGACCTCGCTGCCAAGTACGGTTTGGTGCCCAAAGAGGTGATGCCCGAGACCTTCTCGGCCGACAACACGTCGAAGATGGCGCAGATCATGAAGAGCAAGCTGCGCGAGCAGGGCCTCGAACTGCGCGACATGGTGGCTAAGGGCCGCAAGGCCGCTGACCTGCAGAAGCGCAAGACGGAGATGCTCACCGAGGTCTACCGCATGCTTTCGCTCACCCTGGGTGAGCCTGTGAAGCAGTTTACCTACGCCTTCCGCGACAAGAGCGGCAAAGCGCTCGGGCAGACGCGCAGCTATACGCCGCAGGAGTTCTACCAGACCGTGGTGGGCCATCCGCTCAACGGCACCTTCATCATGGTGATGAACGATCCGCGACGCGAATACCACAAGACCTACGAGGTGGAGTATGACCGCCACACCTACGACGGTACCAACTGGAAATACCTCAACCTGCCGATGGACGAGATAGAGCAGCTGGCCATCGCCTCGCTCCGCGACGGGCGCAAACTCTACAGCTCCTACGACGTGGGCAAGCAGCTCGACCGCACGCGCGGCTACTGCGACCTGGAGAACTACGACTACGCCTCGCTCTTCGGAACGGAGTTCAAGATGGACAAGGCGCAGCGCATCGCCACCTTCGACAGCGGATCGACTCATGCCATGACGCTGACGGCCGTGGATCTGGATGCCGACGGCAAGGCCACGAAGTGGAAGGTGGAGAACTCGTGGGGCGCCTCATGGGGACAGAAGGGCTGCCTCATCATGACCGACCGCTGGTTCCGCGAGTACATGTTCCGCCTGGTGGTCGACAAGAAATACGTCTCCGAGCAGCTGCTTCGCGAGGCCGAGCAGAAGCCAATCATGGTGATGCCCGAAGATCCGCTCTTCCAGATGGACGAATAGGGTAGCTCCCGTCCTGTCGTTCTGCGCGTTCCGGTTTGCCGCGAAGCTCTTTCTGGATTGACGGAAGACTGCCAGTGTGCTGACATTTCAGTGATATTGCTCGGCAAAGTCACTGAAATTGCTGGCCAATATCACTGAAATTGCTGGTCAATATCACTGAAATGCCAACACTTCGCGGGCAGTCTGTCAAGCCGGAAAGGCTTATTTGGTAATCCGTACAGGCTCATTCGGCAATCCGGACAGGTACTTTCGTCATGCCCGACAGGCGCTTACTGCAACCCCGACAGGCGCTGCTGTTTTCCCCGTGTGTTCGTAACGGTCGGGCATTCAGGTCGTCTCCCTGTGGTGAGCTGACGGAACAAGCGAGGCTGACAGCAGAATCCGAATCTTAAAATAACGTAAAAGATGGTGCCGAAAGTGGCTCTGTATCTTTTTTTCGGCTATATTTGCATTCATATTATTATTGTATAACCATTTAATCTATCAAGAGTATGGCAGCTTATAAAATCATTGACGTAGAGGGCATCGGCCCTGTGTATGCAGAGAAATTACTCGCAGCAGGTATCAAGGACACTGACGTCCTTCTGGAAAAGTGCGCAAAACCCGCCGGTCGCAAGGCGTTGGAAGAGGAGACAGGCATCAGCGGAAAGCTCATCCTTACGTGGACCAACCATGCAGACCTCATCCGTATCAACGGCATCGGCCCGCAGTTTGCCGAACTGCTTGAGGCTGCCGGCGTTGATACCGTGAAGGAACTGAAGCACCGTAAGCCCGAGAACTTGCAGCCGAAACTCGTGGAAATCAATGAGGAGAAGAAGCTCGTGGGGCGCGTTCCCGCTCTGAAGGAGGTGGAGCGCATGGTGGCCGAGGCAGCCGAACTGCCCGCCGTCATGGAATACTAAGCCCGCTCCTTCAACTGATTGAGGACAATATTTCGCGCAAATCTCTGAACCACCTGTCACCAATGGTGTACAGGAAGGCAGAGGTTGCGCTTTTTTTTGTGATACGAGGAACACTTTCCCTGTCTTGTTTTCGGCCATTGCTACCTTGACAATGGGTCTTACGGCCTCTTGCGATCAAAAAATCAGGGCGTTATTTTGCAATTATAGACTTTTTTAGTATTTTTGCATGCAAATTGTCTTCAGCATGAAAGACGTCGTTCCAGTTACCACTCAAGGAAACAAGGATGCCGCTCAGTTCAATGAAAGGAATAACATTACATTTTAACACATAATCGATTATGAGAAGAATTACTACGTTATTATTATTGACAGTCCTCTGCCTCACCGCGATGGCACAGGGAAAACTGACAATGCAGGCACAGATGAAGCTAATGGAACAGAAAGCCAAGATGGAACGCATGGAGAAAGCTGAGCCCGCCAGGGCCCAGCAACTGCAACGCATAACACTGGTGGTGAGCGTCGACGAAGGCGCTATGGCGGCCGCGGTCAACGAGATGAAAGCCGCCGGAGCCGAGGTGCGCGCCCGCCTGGGCCGCCAGGTGGTGGTGAGCATGCCCACCGACAACGTGGAGGCACTGCAGCGCATCGAGGGCGTGAAGCGTATCGACATCGGCCACAAGGGCAAGCTGAAGACCGACGTGGCACGAGAGGAAACGGGCGTGGCCCAGCTCAACGGCACCACACTGCCCGCAGGAACCACCACCTACACGGGCAAGGGCGTCACCGTGTGCCTCATCGATGTGGGTTTCGACTTCCAGCATCCGGCCTTCAAGGATGCCGAGGGGCGCTCGCGCATCAAGTGCGTCTACATGTTGAACGATAATGATGGTAACAAATTCACCGTCGGCGACCCCGAGATCGGCGAGTACACCTTTCCCGGTTCGGTCTACGACACACCTGAGCTCATTGCCAAGCTGACCACCGACAACATCATGGAAGAACACGGCAGCCACACAGCAGGCATTTCAGCCGGAAGCATATCGCCCATGGGCTTCGGCGGAATGGCTCCCGAGGCCGACATTGTGCTGATTCCCCTTAATGAGGTGGAAAATGAGGACGGAGAAGAAATGGGTGAAGACGAAATCATAGAGACAGTCTTTGCGTTCATCGCCGCATACGCCGACCAGAGCCAGCAGCCCGTGGTGGTCAGCGCAAGTTTGAACAGCCACAGCGGCCCGCACGACGGCACGAGCACCGTCACACAGGCTCTCGAGGAGCTGTCGAATCATGTCGTTCCGGTGTTCTCGGCAGGCAATGAGGGCGGCTACCCCATTCACCTCTACCAGAAGTTCAGTGAAGAACAACCTTCCGTAAAAACCTTCCTCATCGCCATGATGGAAAACGAGGAGGAGGAAGGACATAAGTATCTCTACTTGCCAAATGTCACAGGCTTCGTCCGTAAGGGGGACGAGGTGAGCATACAGTTGGCTCTGAAGACCATCAACCCGATGACAGGCAGGTTCATTACCGCCTGGAGTTCAGAGAAATGCACCGCCAAACCTGGCTGCGAGGAGCAGATGTTCATTTCTTCGAGCGAAGAAGATGCCACACTGGCCAAGAATTTCGACGGTAAAGTAGGCGTTGGAGCCATGGAAGACGAAAACGGACGGCTCACTGTCGCCGCCCATGTCGAAGGCGGATGGGACAATGTTGTGATGTGGGAGCTCACCGTGAGTGGCAGCGATGGCACCGAGGTAGACCTGTGGGATGATTCAGTCGGATTCGGCGGCGTAAGAATGGTCGGACTCAAGGGGTATGTTGATGGCGACAACGAAATGTCGGCCGGCGACTGGACCTGTACCGACCGCGTCATCAGCGTGGGAGCCTACTGTACCAACGTGATGGAGCGCAGACTCGACGGCACAGTTGTCGACACATCGGTGGCTCAGAGCGAAGATGCAGAAACCTACCAAAAGGATGAAATAGCATCGTTCAGCAGCTTTGGCACGTCGTTCAACGGTGTGCAGCAGCCCCTGATCTGCGCACCCGGCGTGAACATCGTATCGTCGCTCAACCACTTCAAAAACATGGGAACTTATGCCGACGGCATGCAATGGGACAGCTATCCTTACGGTGCCATGACCGGTACATCGATGGCATGCCCCGTCGTGTCGGGCATCGTGGCTCTGTGGCTGCAAGCCAAGCCCGACATGAAGCTCGATGACGTGAAGAATGTGCTGAGCCAAACTTCGCGCAACGACGAATACACTCAGGATGACGCCGAAGGTCGCTGGGGCTACGGTAAGATTGATGCCGCCGCCGGTATCAAGTACATCCTCGACATGCCCGTTGCCATCCGCAACGTAGACTTTGTCTCCACCACAACCGATGCCGTCTACGACCTGCAGGGCCGACGTGTCAACGACCGTCCTGCTCCCGGTCTCTACATCAAGAATGGCCGCAAGGTCGTCATCCGATAACTCCGACAGGATTTCAAACAGAAAAAGAAAATAATGACGAAAAAGTTTTTCATGGTGGCCTTAGCCGCCATAATGGCCACCGAAAGCGTCAATGCGCAGGACGTTGCGCCGCAGGTGTACTTTCAACTGGATCAGATGCCCAAGCTGATTAACATCATGCCCGCACCGCCGGCTTTCGAGAGCCCTGAGTTTGCCAACGACATCGTGCGCTACGGATGGGGGAAGCAACAACGGCAGGATCCCGATCGCGTGGCTCTGGCCATTGCCGATGCCGAGTGGGACGACCATGCCAAGCTCTTCCTGCAGTGGAAAGATGCCTTCGGACTGGCAATTAACGAGGCGGAGACGCCCGAAATATGGAAACTGATGGAGACAAGTCTGGCCACTACCGACCCTATGCGCAAGGAAACGAAGGCCTACTATCACCGCCAGCGACCCTTTGAACGCTTCGACGACACCATGCCCTCGCACGAAGAGGACGAGCTGCGCGGCGAAGGAAGCTACCCATCGGGACACAGTCTGCGCGGATGGACCATTTCGTTGCTGCTGGCTCAGATAGCTCCTCAGCGCGCCGAACAGATTTTCGTTCGTGGGTGGGACTACTGCAACAGCCGCGTCATACTGGGTGCTCACTGGCAGAGCGACGTCGATGCCAGCCGCACGGCAGCCAGCATTGGGTTCTGTGCCCTGCAGGGCAGCCCCGAGTTCATCGAGCAGATGAAGAAGGCGCAGGCTGAGTATGCCGCGAAAACGGGACAGACCGACGGCGTACAGTCGGCAACCATCGTCGAGCATCCTGCCACACGTGCCTACCAGCTCAACGGCACTACTGCTTCCGACAGCTATCACGGCATTGTGATTGAAGGACAGCAGAAAGTGGTGAAGAAATAATAAGGAAATTACCGCATAACAAAAACATGCTGGAATGGTCTTCCTTTGAAGACGGTTCCAGCATGTTTTTTGTATGGGATGTGTGGATTTGTTGATGGCAGATGCTTGTCACATGGCCATCTGTACTCGTTACACCAAGTGCTCGATGAGGTCTGCACGCTCACCGGGAAGCATGTCGATGACAGGAATCTCGACCATTGTGTAGCAGCCGGGCTGCTGACGCATTGAGGCGCGAGCTACGTTGACCAGCACCTGAGCCGTCAGGGCGGGGTTGTTGATGCTCATGTTGAATTCCAGACGCTGGTTCTGCGTCTTGCCGCTGACGCCCTTGCGAACGAGGTTCACGCCGTGTCCCATGTCCTTCACGGCATCCACCGACTCCACGGCGAAGACGTGCGTCTCGTCGTTGGCGAAATAGGGGTCGGCCTTGATGGCAGCCGTGACGTCTTCCAGCTTGGCTCCGTCTTCCAGTTCAACGTAGACCATGCGGCGATGGATGCCTTCGCCGAGCGGGATGGTCATCGACAAAGCATTCTTCACGCCTGCTTTCGAGCGTACGCAGACCGAATGCCCCATCGACATGCCCGGTCCGAAGTTGGTGTACGACAAACCTTTCGGTGCAAGACTCTGCATCAGCGTGCGCACGATGCTGTCCGACCCCGGATCCCAGCCTGCTGCAATCACGCTGACCGTGCCGGTCTGCTTGTTCAGTTCCATCAGTCGCTCGCGGTATCCGCGTATGTTTGTGTGGATGTCGAAGCTGTCCACCGTGTTGATTCCTAATGGCAGTATTTGTTTGGCGAATTCTTCGCATGAACGAGTAGGTGTTGCCAGTATGGCGACATCGACGTCCTTCAGTTCCTTGATGTCCTTCACTACGTCGTAGGCTGCCAGTTCGGCGGGTTTGTTTTCGGCTCCGCTGCGTCTCACGATGCCTGCAATCTCGAAGTCTTCCGATGCTTCAAGAGCCTCGACGGTGAATTTTCCGATGTTTCCGTATCCAACTACGGCTGCTCTGATTTTCTTCATTTTGCTTACGTTTTATATGGTTTGTATTGTTTTCGCTTGCAAAATTACATGTTTTTCGTTGAATTAGAGAACAAATGGCATTTTTTTTTCTTCGCTTTCTTGCTCTCAGTCCAGTCCCTTCATGGTTTCCCGTAGTCTTTTACTGCCTTTTCGCCGTGCAGCATGAAGCCTTGTGGCAGTTCCTCCCCGTTCGTTTCCACCTCCTTACTTTTGCTCCTTCGACGACAAAAAACACCAGAGAATACAATAAAAGGCGGCTTCCTGCGTTTTATTGGATGTATATATACAAGAAAAACGACTTATGATAGAATATGTAAAGGGTGAACTGACCGATGTCACCCCTGCATACGCTGTGATTGAAGCGCATGGAGTGGGCTACGGCATGAACATTTCACTGAACACCTACAGTGCCATTCAGGGCAACAAAGAGGCGCGGTTGTGGGTCTATGAGGCTATTCGTGAGGACGCCTACGTGCTTTTCGGGTTTTCCACGCGCCAGGAGCGCGACATGTTCTTGCTGCTCATTACGGTGAGCGGCGTCGGAGCGAACACGGCTCGAATGATTCTATCGTCCATGTCGGTGCAGGAACTCTGCAACGTCATCTCCACGGGCAACGAAAAGCTGCTGAAGGGCGTCAAGGGCATCGGCTTGCGCACTGCCCAGCGTATCATCGTAGACCTGAAAGACAAAATAGTGACGAGTGGCATTGCGCAGGAACTGCCTTCGAACGCTGGCCAGGACGGCATGCTGGTGAACAGCAGTGTGAAGGACGAGGCCGTCGGAGCACTCACCATGCTGGGCTTCGCTCCTGCTCCTTCGCAGAAGGTTGTAGTCGCCATTCTGAAGGAACAGCCCGAGCTGCCTGTTGAACAGGTGGTGAAGTTGGCGCTGAAACAGATAAAATGAAGAGTAGAATGATGAGTTAACTTGTCTTTTTAGACATTAATTCGGCACATTCCACCTTAATTAATATATGTAAACATCGAATCAATGAGACGTCTGAAGCAAATCATCTGGATGCTGCTGGTGGGCATGAGCGTGCTCGCCTGGAGCGGTGCCCCCGTGCTTCAGGACGTCAGACGGGCGAACAGAACTCCCAATGGTGACACGATACCTGCCAACAGAAACAAAGACTCGGTGAAGGCGCAGCCCGTTATACAGGACGATGAGGAGATTCCAGACTCGTTGCTCCATCCGCGCTGGAAAATACAACGCACGCAACCAGTGACCGAGGAAGACCTTCAGCGGGGGTCTTCCGACCTGCAACTGCCCGAGAACATCGAGCAGAAAGTGGTCTACAACGACTCACTCAACCGTTACATCATGGGCTCGAAGATGGGCGACACCTACTTAGGTGCTCCCTTCATGTGGACGCCCGAGGAGTACAGACGGTGGAGCGAGCGCCAGATGCGCTGGGATTTCTTCCGCTCGAAGAACTCGGAAACCTTTAAGGAACAAGGCAAGGAGAAGTTCTCGTTCACCGATATGCACTTCGACTTGGGACCTGCCGAGAAGATTTTCGGTCCCGGTGGCGTACGCATCAGGACCCAAGGAACGGCCGAACTGAAGTTCGGAGTCACCATGAAGGACATCGACAACCCTTCGTTGCCCATTCGCAACCGCAAGACCACGACGATGGACTTTGACGAAAAGATCAATCTGAACGTGAACGGCAAGGTGGGTGACAAGGTGAACATGAACCTGAACTACAACACCGATGCCACTTTCGACTTCGATACGCAGAACCTGAAGTTGAAATACGACGGCAAAGAGGACGAAATCATCAAGCTTGTGGAGGCAGGAAACGTGTCGTTTCCAGCCAATTCGTCGTTGGCTCGAGGGGCTTCCTCTCTCTTTGGTATCCGTACCGACCTGCAGTTTGGCAAGCTGAAGCTCGAAACGGTTATCTCGCAGAAGAAGTCTTCGTCGAAGAGTGTGTCGTCGAAAGGCGGTAAAACAACTTCTGCCTTCGAACTCGATGCTGTCAACTACGAGGAGAACCGTCACTTCTTCATCTCACATTACTTCCGCGACCGCTACGATGCGGCCATGCAGACCTTGCCCAACGTCACGTCTGGTATCACCATCAAACGCATTGAGATATGGGTAACGAACAAGTCGGGAAACGCATCGAACACGCGCAACATCATTGCACTGACCGATCTGGGCGAGAACACGAAGGTGAGCAACTCCAACTGGAGCCTGAGCGGACTGAACGTACCGTCTAACAATGCCAACACGGAGTACTCTGAGATGGTCACCAACTACGCCGATGCCCGTGACGTCAATCAGACCAACACCGTGCTCGACGCCATCCCAGGGTTCGTGGGCGGCAGCGACTACGAGAAACTGGAGAGTGCACGACTGCTCAATTCGTCGGAATATACGCTGAACAGTGCTCTCGGATACGTGTCGCTGAAGTCGACGCTCCAGACCGATCAGGTGCTGGCTATCGCTTACGAGTACACTCATGGCGGGCAGGTGTATCAGGTCGGTGAGTTCTCCACCGATATCTCTGACGTCAGTCAGTGCCTTTTCGTGAAGTCATTGAAGAACACCAGCAACCACCCCACACAGGGAAACTGGGACCTGATGATGAAGAACGTTTACTACTTGGCCACCAACGTGGAGAAAGAACAGTTCCGGTTGGACGTGAAATATCAGAGCGATACGACCGGTGTGTACCTTAGTTATATACCAGAGACGCAGGTAAAGGACCAGCCGCTTATCCGTGTGCTGGGTGCCGACCGTTTGGACGACAACCTGAAAGTGCGCTCTAACGGATTCTTCGACTACGTGCAGGGTTACACGGTCAGCAACGGACGCGTCTTTCTTCCGAAGGCTGAGCCCTTCGGCGATTATCTTTACAACTACCTGACCAGTAAGGGACTTTCGCCAGCCGACGCCGAAAAATACTGCTTCCGCGAACTATATGACTCCACGAAAACCATAGCACAGCAGATAGCCGAAAAGGATAAGTTCATACTGGAGGGCCAGTTCAGGGGTACTTCCGCCAGTGTCATCCCATTGGGAGCTTACAATGTACCCCACGGAAGCGTCCGTGTGACAGCCGGAGGCGTGGAGCTTGTCGAGGGTGTTGACTACACTGTTGACTACTCTGCAGGTGAAGTGACCGTCCTGAATCAGAGTATTCTTGACTCGGGAACAAAAGTCGATGCAACGTTCGAGAGTAACACTGACTTTGCACAGCAGCGGAAAACCATGTTCGGAGTGAACTGGGCCTACGACTTTTCGAAAGACTTCCAGCTCAGCGGAACACTGCAACACCTGTCGGAACAAGCCCTCACCACGAAGGTAGCCATGGGTAGCGAACCGCTGAACAATACGCTTTGGGGGTTGAATATCAACTGGAAACGCGAAAGCCAGTGGCTCACCAATATGCTCGACATGCTGCCCGGACTGCACTGTACGGCCCCGTCGCGCATCTCGTTCAAGGGCGAGTTCGCGCAGCTCATAGCCGGACAAGCCCATGGGACGCAGGACAACGCCTCCTATTTGGACGACTTCGAGAACACGAAGAATGCGCTCAGCGTGGGACAGCCTTCTTCTTGGATCATCTCCAGCGTGCCTTCGATGTTCCCCGAGCACTCGGACAAGACGTCGGTCAGCAGTGGCTACAACCGTTCGCTGCTCGCATGGTACTCCATTGACCCGCTCTTCACGC
Organism: Prevotella sp.; assembly: GCA_017402445.1. Lineage (GTDB taxonomy): Bacteria > Bacteroidota > Bacteroidia > Bacteroidales > Bacteroidaceae > Prevotella. The sequence goes on from JAFPME010000003.1 coordinate 29,279, forward strand.
GCCGTTCGTCGTCACTGACGCCAAGCCACATCAAGAGCGACCTCGATCAGCTCTCTAACTGGTACGTGCGCGAGATTTACGTGAACGAACTGTACCCCTACCGCGACCAGAACAGCTATAGCGGTGCCACGAATACGTTGCCCATTCTGAACCTGGCTTTCTATCCTGACGAGCGTGGACCGTACAATCTGAACACCAACCTGAATTCGGAAGGAAAACTGATGAACCCGAGACAGACCTGGGGAGGCATGATGCGCAAGCTCGATACGAACGATTTCGAGGCAGCCAACATCGAATACGTGGAGTTCTGGATGCTTGATCCTTTCATCTACAGCCGCCGCGACGGCACAGCTTCGCAGCATGGTGGCGAACTGTACATCAACCTCGGCGAGATGAGCGAGGATGTCTTGCGTGACGGGAAGAAATTCTATGAGAGCGGCATGCCCGTCAACAACAACGGAAGCTACACCACGACGCAGTGGGGTAAGGTGCCCACACAGGCATCGGCGACCTATTCCTTCGATACTTCTACTGGATCCCGGTCGTTGCAGGATGTCGGTTTCAATGGTCTCAACAATGAAGAAGAGCGGAACTACGGTGCTTATCAGGAATTCCTCAATAACATTCAGGGCAAGGTGAGACCTGAAGTCTTCGACAGTATTCAGGCCGACCCTGCCAACGATGACTACCATTACTACCGAGGTTCCGACTTCGACAGGATAGAAGCTCCCATTCTGCGCCGCTACAAGCGTATCAACATGCCGCAAGGCAACTCGGCTGACAACGAGAACTCGCCCGAAAGCTACAGCACGGCCTATAAGTCTACGCCTGATGTGGAGGACATCAACCAGGACTTCACGCTCAACGAGTACGAAAAGTACTACCAGTATCATGTCAGCATACGCCCCGAAGACCTTGTTGTCGGGCATAACTTCATCGTTGACAAGCGCGAAACGCGCCGCGAGCTCCGCAACGGTGCGGAAGAAGAGGCCACATGGTACCAGTTCCGCATACCTATTCGTGACTTCGAAGAGAAAGTAGGGTCCATCAACGGCTTCACAAGCATACGCTTCATGCGCATGTTCCTCACCGGATTTGAACAGCCCATCATACTTCGTTTCGGCTCACTCGACCTCGTCAGGGGCGAATGGCGTATCTACGAGCAGAATCTTTCGGGCGGTACCGAGAGCGGACGGCTGGCTGTCAGTGCTGTCAACATCGAGGAGAACAACGACAAGGAGCCGGTGAACTATGTGCTTCCCCCAGGTATCAGACGTGAACAGGATCCCACGCAGCCCCAGCTGGTCGAGTCCAACGAGCAGGCTTTAGACATCATGGTGACCAATCTCTCCAACGGTGAGGCTAAAGCTGTCTATAAGAACACGAATGTCGACATGCGACAGTACAAGCGGCTGCAGATGTTTGTGCATGCCAATGCGATGCAGCAGAACTTGACCAATCTGCAGGACAACCAGCTTGCACTGTTCATCCGATTGGGAAGCGACTACAAGAGCAACTACTATGAATACGAGGTGCCGCTGAGGCTGACACCTCCCGGCAGCAATTACAACCGCTATTCGCAGGCCGACTGCCGTGCCGTATGGCCCGAAGAGAACATGGTCGACGTGCCGCTGAGTGTGTTCACGCAGCTGAAGAAGGACCGAAACATCGCGAAGGCAGAAGGTCGCGCGGCGTTCAACCGTGTCTTCACCACCTACATGGATGACAAACCGAACAACAAGATCAGCATACTTGGCAATCCGTCGCTCGGAGAAGTGAAGACGATGATCATCGGTGTGCGCAATCTCTCGCCCGACGTCAAGAGCGGCGAGGTCTGGGTCAACGAGCTTCGACTGAAGGAATACAACAACGATGGCGGCTGGGCCGTGCAAGGTTCGCTGAACATGCAGCTCTCCGATGTCGGTACCGTGGACCTGTCCGGACGCTACACTACCGAAGGTTTCGGCGGCTTGGAAGAGGGTGTGAACCAGCGAAGTACTGATAACTTCAGCTCGTACAGCGCAACCCTGAACTTTGAACTGGGCAAGTTCTTCCCCGACAAGGCCAAAGTGTCGGCCCCCATCTACTATACTGTCACGAAAGAGAAGTCGAGTCCGAAGTACAACCCCTTAGACACGGACATGAGACTGAAGGATGCACTCGATGCGGCGGCCAGCAAGAGCCAGCGCGACAGCATCGAGAGCATTGCCGTCACGAAGCAGACGAGTACCAATTTCTCGCTGACGAACGTCAGGGTGGGCATTGTCACCAAGCGTCACCCCATGCCTTACGATCCCGGTAACTTCTCTTTCTCCTACAGCCACTCGCATAACAGCAACCGCGGAGAGACCACTGTCTACGAGAACGAAGACAAGTGGCGTGGCTCTATGAGCTATAACTACACGCCGGTGTACAAGCCGTTCGAGCCTTTCAAGAAGCTCTTGGCCAAGAATAGAAGCAAATGGTTCGACATCCTGAAGCGTTTCGGACTGAACTACCTGCCACAGAACGTGTCGTTCGACACGGACATCATCCGTAACTACTACGAGCTGCAGCGACGTGACATGCAGTCGCAGGACAATGCGCTCTTGCCGCTGAACTTCAACGAGCAGTTCCTCTGGAACCGTGAGTTCTCCATCCGATGGGATCTGACGAGAAACCTCCACCTGAACTTCAATTCCGCAACCAATGCACAGATAGAAGAGCCTTACACACCTATCAACAAGGAACTCTATCCCGACCAGTATACGGCCTGGAAAGACTCCGTCAAGACCAGCCTGCTGCATTTCGGATCACCTCTCGAATACAACCAGGACTTCAAGGCTTCCTATCAGTTGCCGCTCAACTTGCTGCCCATCTTCGACTGGATCAATTCCGATGCCTCTTTCGATTCCAAATACGGATGGCAGCGGGGCTCCGAGCTCGACGACGGAACGTCGCTCGGCAACACCATCAACACCAACCGGACGCTGAATCTGAATGCTTCGCTGAACATGGAGAAGCTCTACAACCACATTCCCTTCCTGAAAAGCGCCAATGACCGGTTCAACAAGTCGCAGCGTCCCTCCGTCATGAACAAGCCGAAGGGCAGCAAGGACAAGAATTCGGACGACAAGAAGAACAAGGACAGCAAGAAAGAGAAAGATAAACTGCCGAGGAACAAGCAGAGCTTCGAGAAGGAAGTGGAGCTCCGGCCGGACACGACCATCACTGTGAGACACAACAAAAAGAGCAAGCGGCTCATCGTTTCGGCCAAGACCGCCGACGGTAAACTGTTCCGCATCAGGTACAAAGTGGTCGATCCGAACACCATCAAGATTACGTCCCAGGTCGATTCGCTCACCAAGGTGAAGGTGACTGTCTCTGCCAAGCAGCCGCTCGAAGAGAAGTCGTGGTACAAGACGGCGCAGGTCGTGGCCCGCGGACTGATGATGGTGCGCAACGTCAGCATCAGTTATCGCGACCTGTACTCCATGACGCTGGCTGGTTTCAAACCCATGATCGGCGACATGTTCGGCCAACGCACGGGCGGTGTGATGTCGCCGGGACTCGATTTCGCCTTCGGTATGATTGACGACAGCTACATCGACCGCGCCGTGGAGAACCGATGGCTCCACATGACCGACAGCGTAGTGCCTGCCGTGACCAATTCGACGAGGGACTTGCAGCTGCGAATGACCCTCGAACCGGTGAAAAACCTGAAGATTGACCTGAACGCATTCCGGACAGAGCAGAAAGCTCGCAACATTCAGTATATGTATCAGGGCAAGCCCTCCACGCAGACAGGTACGTTCTCCATGTCTACCCTCTCGCTCAAGAGCGCTTTCGAGGGCATGGGCGATGCCAGCGACGGCTATTACTCGCCGTCGTTCGAGCGCTTCTGCCAGTCGCTCGACGGTTTCCGCGACCGGGTGGAAGCCCAGTACGCCGGTGCCGTGTACCCCGAGGGGACGGCCTACGCGGGTCAGCAGTACAATGCTGCCAACGGAGCCGTGAACAAATACAGCTCCGACGTGCTCATACCGGCCTTCTTAGCCAACTACACAAGTATGGGTGGAAGCGGACTGAGCATCTTCCCCGCCATCATGAAGATGCTGCCCAACTGGTCGCTGCGTTTCAGCGGACTCAGTCAGATTCCATGGTTCAGCGAGCACTTCAAGAGCGTTAACATCACCCATGCTTACAAGAGCGTCTACAGCGTCGGTTCCTACAGCACCTACAGCACTTACATGGAGTACATGAACGGACTGGGCTTTATCAACGACGTGAAGACCAATTCTCCCGTCCCCAGTTCCATGTTCAACGTGTCCAGTGTCAGCATCAACGAATCCTTCATGCCCCTGCTGGGTCTTGATGTGACGCTGAACAACAACCTGAATACCAAGCTGGAATACCGCACCACGCGCGTGCTCGGACTGTCCACGACCAGTGTTCAGATCAATGAGGCCATCAGTCGCGACTGGGTGATTGGCCTGGGCTATAAGATCAACAACTTCAATATCTTCGGTGGTGGCGGACGCCGTAGGAAAGTGAGCAACGGAGCGGGCAATAACGACGACGACAAGAAGAAAACCACGACCACCACAAGCTCGAAGAAGAACGACGTCAACCACGACCTGAATCTCCGGCTGGACCTGTCGCTGCGCAATCAGGCATCCATCGTGCGCGACATCGCTTCCATGACCAGCACCGCCAGCAGCGGCAACAAGGCTTTCAAGCTCTCGTTCTCAGCCGACTATACGCTTTCCAAGCTGATCACCATGAGCTTCTACTTCGACCGTCAGACGAACACCCCCCTGCTCTCCAGCAGTTCCTATCCCACGACCACGCAGGACTTCGGCCTTGCCTTGAAGATGTCTCTCACCCGATAGAGGAGCCTTGACGCCGCCGTAGCAGTCTCTTTTCCGGCGCTTCCGTCACCTTCGTCACAGTCGGTTCCTTCTTCCTGACGTCAACCCACGCAGTTCAACATCAAAAAGAAAACATCATCTAATCATAATTGAATCATGAAAAAAATCCTTTTTACCCTTTCATTCGCACTCTTCGCCTTGGCCTCCGTGGCACAGGAACGTCCTAAGCTGGTCGTCGGCATCGCTGTTGACCAGATGAGATGGGACTATCTCTACCGTTTCTACGACGAATACACCACCGGCGGCTTCCGCCGGATGCTCGACGAAGGCTTCACCTGCGAGAATTGTCAGATTAACTACATCCCCTCTGTGACCGCCATCGGCCACACTTCAATCTTCACAGGCAGCGTGCCCAGCATCCATGGCATCGCAGGCAACAACTTCATGATTGACGGACAGATGGTTTATTGCACTGAAGACAAAACCGTCAGCACCGTAGGCAGCGATACCAAGGCCGGACAGATGTCTCCGCGCAACATGCTGGCAACCACTATCGGCGACGAATTGAAGACCGCCACCAACTGGCAGGCGAAGGTCATCGGCGTGAGCTTCAAGGACCGGGCCGCCATTCTGCCCGCCGGACACTCGGCCGACGCCGCTTACTGGTTCGACAAGAAAGCTCTCTGCTTCATTTCCAGCACGTACTACATGCAGGAACTGCCGAAGTGGGTGAAAACGTACAACGACCGCATCAGCGGCGAAATCAAACAGCTCGCCAAGAAAGGCAAGGACACGCCTGTCATCGACCTCATTCAGTACGAACCCTACGGCAACGAAATCACTGTCGGCTTGGCGAAGGCCGCCATCAAGAACGAACGGTTAGGCCAGGGCAAGACAACCGACATGCTCACGCTGAGCTTCTCCTGCCCCGACATCACCGGCCACCGCTACGGAACGCACCACGAGAAGACACACGCACAGTACATAGAGCTCGACAAACAGCTGGCCGAGTTCTTCCGCTATCTCGACGACAATGTCGGCAAAGGCAAGTATCTCGTCTTCCTCTCGGCCGACCACGGCGCTGCCAACGGCATCCTGCAGAACCAGGCGCACAAGATACCGTCCGACGGATTCTTCATCGACAAGGAAGAACCCGCACTGAACGCCTACCTTCGCGAACATTTCGGCTTGGACTCTGCACTGCCCAATGACAACTTCAACCTGACGAAGCGCATCATGGACTACAAAGTGGTGCTCGACCGTGAGAACATCCGGAAGTGGGGCATTAACGAGGACGAGGTGAAAAAGGCCATCATCGACTACTTCAAGCAGCGGCCCGGCGTGAACTACTGCTTCGATCTGGAGCGCATCAACGATGCCAGCGTGCCGTCGCTCATCCGCGAGAAGGCCGTCAACGGCTACAACCACGCGCGCAGCGGCGACATTCAGATTATTCTGAAACCAGGCTACTACGGTGTGTGGAAGCAGATTGACAGCGGTACGACCCACGGATGCTGGAATCCCTACGACTGCCACATCCCGTTCCTGCTCATGGGCTGGCACGTAGAGCACGGTTCGACGGCAGCCGAGGTCCACATCACCGACATTGCGCCCACCATCTGCAACCTCATTCACATCCAGATGCCGTCGGGCTGCATCGGAAAGTCTGTCGAACAGGTCAACGACTGATCCCAATAAACCAACCTTAACACACAAAAAACATGAAGAAAACGACATTTTTGATGGCGTCGCTGAGCGCGATGTTCATGCTCTGCGCCTGCGGAGGCGCAGCCAACAAGGCAGAGGCCGCGGCAACCGAACAACCCGAAACGACCGAGACCACAGCCGCCGAGGCGCCTGCTGCCAAGGAGTCCGTCACCTATCAGAACAAGGACTTCAAGTATTCCGTCCAGCTGCCGGCAGGTTTCGAGCAGCAGAACGACGACGCCGAGATGGAAGCCAGCCGCGGCGGCAAGCTCTTCCTGCGCGACGGCTGCATGATTGATGTCACGGCGCGTAAGATGGACTACACGTACATCAAGGCCGAAGAGTCCATCAAGCAGTCGGGCGAGTTCGCTGCTTCGGCCTACGAAAGCGACGAAAACGGGAAACTGCTGTCGAAAGACATCCAGCCCGACCACTTCCTGGTGAAGGGACTCGACGAATTCGGCCTGCGTGCCAACTACGAAATGCAGAAGAACGGCGTGTCCGTAATCATCCACGTCACCTATCCGCAGGACCAGGAGGCAGCATTCAACAAGGAAGTCGACCAGGTGGTGCAGTCGCTGGTCGTGGAGTAGGGCAGACTTCAGTGCTCCGTCTGCAACCGTGCCGTTGCGGCGGAGCCCACAGACCGTGCGGAATCTCGTATTGCTGATACTCCTGGGGGTGGCCGCGGCGGTGCAAGCCGCCAGTGGCGACACCCTACGCATCGTGGGCTTCACGGCCTACGCCAATCCCACATGGCAGTTTCCCATCGGCGGTCCGGAGAAGAAATGGCTCCGCGATACGCAGGCTTTCGTCTTCGGAGGCGAACTTCACTTCGGCGCCTTGCCCTGCGACAGCGACGCTTTTGCCGAAGACTACAACTATCCGACGCTCAGCCTGGGCGCAAAGCTCGCTCTCAACAACGGTGTCACCATGCGACGGACGGCCGATCCCTTGTGGGGAAAGCTCGTTCCTGTGGATTACGACTCGCACCTCGGCGACATCTTCACCCTCTACGGGGCCTTCTCGCGCCCGTTGCTGCGCCGCGGCCGCTGGCAGGTGGACTATAGCTTGCGCGCAGGCGTGGGCTACGGACCGCACATCTACAACCGTACCGACAACATCGACAACGAACTGATAGGCTCCCGCTTCACCATTTTCTTCGGAGCCGGGCTGCTCGCCAGCTGCAGAATCAGCAGTCAGTGGGCACTCACGGCAGGCGTTCTCTACGGGCACCACAGCAACGGGGCCCTCGACCGGCCGAACAAGGGCGAGAACCACGTGGGGCCCGTCGTCGGACTGCGCTATGCGCCGCGTCAGCTCGACCTGCCGCAGCGCGCGCCGAGTCCGCTGCGGCCTTTCCGTCGTTACTGGTATGCCGACCTGCGGTTAGGCTTCGGCGGCAAGACGCTGCTCGAAGACTGGCAGAAGACGCAGTACCAGACCGACCCGTCCGACCCCGACTACCGCACAGACCACTTCCGTTTCTACACGGCCTACTCGCTTCAGGCCAGCCTCATGTGCCGCTATGCGCGCCGCTGGGCGTCGGGCTTGGGACTCGATGTCTACTATGGCAGCTACTACAAGCGTGTGCGCGATCTCGACAGAGCTGCCGGAGAGACGTGCAGCCACTCTCCTTGGTCGGTGGGAATCTCGGCAAAGCACGAGGTGTACTACCACAACCTGTCGCTCAACATGGCTCTCGGACTCTATCTCTACCGACAGATGGGGGCCGGGGCAAAGGCCATCGAGCAGCCTTACTACGAGCGCATCGGCGTCTACTATACCTTTCCGCGGCTTGCCGGACTGCGCATCGGTGCCAGCGTGAATGCCCATTTCGCCAAGGCCGACATCACCGAATTCATCGTCGGCATTCCTTTCCGTCTGTCAGCTGCTCCTTAGCAGTGCGCTCGCGCTTGCCTTTCGCAAGCTTCACAGTTGTCGTTTCTGTCAACTATTATTACCGAAAAATTGTGTCGGAATTTTTTGTCGTTTTAGAAAGCCGATTGCTCTTCTGACGGTAAAAAGTTCAAACAAAATTGCAGAAAAAATCTCTCCGTTTTTCAAAATGGCCCGTTTTACATTGCGAAATGGCCCGTTTTGCTCGTCAGAATGATTCATTCTGCGCCGCAAAACGGGCCATTTTCATGTGTAAAATGAGCCATTTTGGAAGCTGTCTTTTTGTAAAGAAAAGACAAGTACTTCGCTTTCAGTGTCTTAGACGACTCTCATAATTCGCGCGTACGCGTCCGTCGGATTTTAATTTTAGAATTTTTCATTCTCAGAGGGCAAAATCGACATTTTTGTCCTGATTATTCAGCATTCTGCGGTCGTCCGCCTTACTTCTTGTCGTAGGCGTGGACAGGGTAGTCGATGGTGAAGTGCAGGCCGCGGCTCTCCTTGCGCTCCAGGGCGAAGCGCGTGATGAGGTAGCCCACGTTGATCATGTTGCGCAGTTCGCAGATGTCCTTGCTGGCTTTCACGCGTTTGAAGAGCTGTTCTGTTTCTTCGTAGAGCGTGTCCAGGCGCACCCATGCGCGCTTCAGACGGAGGTCGCTGCGCACGATGCCCACGTAGTTGGACATGATCTCGCCCACCTCTTTCACCGACTGCGTGATGAGCACCTGCTCCTCGTTGGTCATCGTTCCCTCGTCGTTCCACTCTGGAACCTTGTCGTTGAAGTCGTACAGGTCGATGTGTTCCAGCGAGTGTTTGGCTGCTGCGTCGGCATAGACCACGGCCTCGATGAGCGAGTTGCTGGCCAGTCGGTTGCCGCCGTGCAGTCCGGTGCACGAGCATTCGCCGATGGCGTAGAGCCGTTCTATCGACGAGCATCCGTTCAGGTCAACCTTGATGCCGCCGCACATGTAGTGGGCCGCGGGCCTGACGGGAATGTAGTCGGTGGTGATGTCGATGCC
>JAFPME010000021.1 GCA_017402445.1 Prevotella sp.
ATTTCCTTGTCAAAGGAAATGTCGCCGGTGGCAAGGACGACGCCCTTGCTGGCGTTGTACTTCACGTAGCCCTCGTCGGTCTTGCAGATCGCGCCGAGGACCGCGCCGGACTCGTCCTGCACCAGCTGCTCGGCGGGGCTGTTGTACACGAACTCCGCGCCGTGGGCTTCGGCATACTTAAAGCCAAACCCTGTGAGATATGTTCTCTGTACTCATGGACGCCTATCCTTCAGTATCAAGTCCGTAATCAAAAGCACCTCAATCAAAAACAATCGACGGTTTGTTCATTACCCGGATGGAAACGACAGTAAAGTCGCGACCATCCGCTTCTTGTACTACTACTTCTCTGTCTTATGTAATCTTTTCAAAGATCTCTTCTCTTTCTGCCTCACCGCGACATCTGTAGATGTTTTTGCGGGAAAGCGGATGCAAAGGTACGGCTTTTTTCCGAATCGCCAAAACTTTTGACGATTTTTTTTCGACGGAAAGCGTTTTTTTTAGGTATTATTGATTAAAATCAAGGAAAGAAATCGCTCTTCACCTCATAACCGACATGCTTCGCTTCCTAAAAGCCTCAAAACCTCAGCACCCCTATGCTCCAACAAGCGGAGCGCATGCGCAGCGAAGTTTGAATACATATTATATACACTGAATGAAGAAGTCAGAACTAACAGGAGTGAAGCAATTAGGGTTGAAAAGAAAGCCCGGCATCCTCTTCGGGGTGCCAGGCTTTGTTTTCATCGTCAATGACAGTCGTCTGTCAATCGTCTTTTCCTGTATGTCACTTGACGATGACTTTCTTCATCGAACCGTCCTTCATCCGCACGAGGTTCACGCTACGGCGCTTGCCGCTCAGCGGAGTGCCGTCGAGGCCGTAGCGGATGACTTCGCCGTTCTCCGGCTCTGAAATGCCGTCCACGACGGTTAGGACACTGGTCTCGTCAACAGTGTTGCTGACGCTGTAGATCTTCAAGCAGTTCTCGGCGGCAGGTGCCCTATAGGGCTTTGCACCGACGGCATGCGCTCCGGCCCCGGCGAACACGTAGACGTAAGTTGTCTCCGTCAGTTCGTACGGGAAGCGGGCAGTCATCTTGGCATTGCTCAGGCTGAATTCCAACGGTTTCTGGCTTCCGAACTTCACCTTCAGGATGCTGTTCCCTTTGGCCATCATCGTGACGGAAACCTGTCCCTTTCCTGCAGGAACCTCGAAAACGATGCCGCTGAACTTCTGTTTCATCTCGTCTTCGCCCAGCAGGAATGTGACGACCTCGTCCATTTCCTCTTCTGTCATTTCTCGGTTCAGCACGACACACTTCTCGTCAGCATCGTAGCCACCATCTTCGGGCGCAATGGAATAGTATACATTATCAATCACTGTTCCGTCCAGATCGGTGTCTTCGTCTATTTCATCGCCGATGGTGTGTTCCTCGCCATTGTCAAACGGATCCAGTATCACGACAACGTCCTTGTCCTTGTATGTGAGATAACCCGGATTGCTCTCTCCCTCATCATCATGAGCATAAGAGACATCCACATGTGCATCATCATAGACTGTGCCCTTGCCGCCGACAAGGTTTGTGCAGTTATAGAACATGTTATTGGAATCTGTGACTTTATCTGTATTCCAATTATCACCGCAGTAAATAGTGGTTAGGCCACTGCAACCATTGAACATAGAACCCATGTCCGTCACGTTGCTGGTATTCAAATACTCGATACCTTCTATTTCAGAAAGTGACGAAACATATTTATATTCATTGTTGTCGAATGCACCCATGAACCAACGAAGCGTGCTAGTGGGTCGAGCATCCGCGAAGGACGGTGTGAAGACGGCTTTTTTGATGTCGGCGGCATGGTCCGTGTACCAACCGGGAGAAACATAACTTGTGTTTAGTTCATACGCTGTTCCTTCGCGCGTACTTTTCTGATTGTCATAGTAGAACGTTAGGGTTCCGTCATCAGTATAGACAGCGTATGCCTCCTGAGCCATGGCTTTAGCTGACGTCATGAGCGAGAGTGTGACGAGGGTCAGCAGCTGATAGAACTGTTTCATTTTCTATTGGTTTTTGAGTTAATGATTCTTCGGCACACACGAGGAGTGTGAGCCTTCTTCGCATTCTTGAATCGGAAGGTCCTGGAATACCCGCATAATATAGAATGAATTCAACCCACACCTGTCGGTATATATTTGGGCTGATCCGACACAAGAATGACAGTCAGCGATATATACATAAACAGGAGAAAGGCTTCTGTCTTCTTTTCCTCTGTACGCGGAAGTTTCCAGGTTCTCCGATCGGAAATGAGACATAGCTCTCCTCAATGTCATCACTCCATTTCTGGAAAGACGCTACAAAAAATAGCGATTCTTTGCGAAACGGCAAAATATTCGCTGAGTTTTTCTCGAGGGAATGAAGCTATGGACATGAAAACTGCCGGCTCTTGGAGTCGGCAGTTTTCATTGTTTTCAGTACTTTTTCTTTTTTCCTTTGCTCTCATTAGCCATCCGGTCGAGAGCAGTCACGACGTAGACGTCCTTTCGTTTCACGTTCGGTAGCTTATAGAACTCGTCGTATGTGATGGCGACGATGTGCGACGGGTCGTCAATGTTCACCTTCTCTCCCTTCGCGAAGCGGTAGACGACATAGCGCCGTGCCGCGTCTTTCCAGTCCTTCCCCTTGGGAGCCTGCCAGAAGAGCACGTGTCCGTCGGACGTCTCCACGACCTTCATCTTCCGCACTTTCTTCGGAGCCTTGCCGTCGATGAACTCCATCCGCGGCGTGAGCGCAGGATATTTCCAGTAATGATTGCGCAGCAGCGAACCGTAGTTGCCCACATTGTCGACAGCCGCCTTGGCGTACCAAAGTACGGTGCCGTTGACATTCTTCATCTGCTCGTGCAGCTGCATCTTCGCCGGCAGCTGGTGCTGCGACGGGTTCTGCGGGTCCGTGTGCTTCACCGTGCGCTCCACATCCTCGCCGATGTACAGATGTCTGGCAGAAGCGTAGTTGTTCCACCACCCTATCAGCTCCTTGTAGTCAGCCGCCTTGTGCCCAATCTCCCAGTAGAGTTGCGGCACGAGGTAGTCCACCCATCCGTTATTCACCCACATGAGCACGTCGGCATACAGATCGTCGTAGTTCTGCAGTCCGTTCGTGGCACTGCCGATGGTTGAGTTTTTCTTGTTTCGGTAGATGCCGAAGGGCGAAACACCGAACTTCACCCACGGTTTCACGGCATGTATACGCTCGTAGAGTTGCTTGATGAACACGTTCACGTTGTCGCGCCGCCAGTCAGCCTTCTGCACGAATCCATTGTTGTAGCGCCGGAACTCGTTGTCATCGGGGATGGGCTGTCCTGCCACTGGGTACGGATAGAAGTAGTCGTCAATGTGAAGCCCGTCCACGTCATAGCGTCCGACGATGTCAGCCACTACGTCGCAGATGTAGTTGCGGCACTCGGGCATGCCGGGATTCAGGATGTACTGCCCGTCGTACTGGAACACCCATTCAGGGTGCCTCACGGCGACATGCGTCCTGGCGAGCTCTTTCGTGGTCTTGGTTTTTGCCCTGTACGGATTGATCCACGCGTGAATTTCCATTCCTCGCTTATGGCACTCTGTCACCATCCATGCGAGCGGATCCCAAAAGGGCGAAGGAGGCAGTCCCTGCGTGCCGGTAAGGAACCGGCTCCACGGCTCGAGGTTGCTCTGGTAGAGGGCATCGCACTCTGGTCTGACCTGAAAGATGATGGCATTCACTCCGTCTTTCTGCAATTCGTCGAGCTGAAACCTCAGCGTCCTCTGCATCTGTTCCGTTCCCATACCGATCCACTGTCCGTTGACGGCTTGAATCCAAGCTCCCCGGAAATCGCGTTTGTGCTGAGCCTGGACGCTGAGTGTGCATCCCGCCACAAGCAATACCATCAGCAGACGGTAAACATCCTTTTTCTTCATCATGACAATTGTTTTATCTCTGAGTAATATTTTTTCCTTTTCAGATAATATCTATATAATATACTATAATGTACGCGCGTTGGAACGTCACCGACGACCGTTTCCTGCTGAATGCGGCGGCGGTCGTCACGAAACTGCGGCAGCCACTTCCTGAAATCCCTTCGCGCGCGGAAGATTGCCTTGAAGTCGCCCACATTGCGGTTGAAAACCAGCGTCTGGAAGGCGGCAACATAGTCGAGCAGCCATCTCATGCACATCACCCGCCTCAGTTCGCGCTCAGGCAGGTTCTTGTAGAGCATGGTCAGGTTGTTGCGGAAGTTCAGGTACGTCTTCATGGGGTTGCCCTTGGGCAGTGTTCCGCCGCCTACATGGTAGACCACGCTCTGTGGCAGGCAGACCACCTTGCGCCCCCGGAGCCACAGACGCCAGCACAAGTCAATCTCTTCGTTGTGCGCAAAGAAGCGTGCATCGAGCCCTCCGGCCTCCCAATAGTCCTTGCTGCGTATCATCAGGCAGGCACCCGTTGCCCAAAGCACCTCCGTCGGCTCGTCGTACTGTCCGAGGTCCGTCTCCACCGTGTCGAAGATGCGTCCCCTGCAGAACGGATAGCCGTACTTATCCAAGAATCCGCCAGCCGCTCCGGCGTATTCAAACGACGCGTGATCGTGGACGGCCCTGAGCTTTGGCTGGCAAGCCGCCACCTCCGCGTTCGCATCGAGCCATTGTGTGAGCGGTTCGAGCCACTGTGGTGTCACCTCCACGTCGCTGTTCAGCAGCACGTAGTAGCGAGCCTCCACCTGTCGTAGCGCCCGGTTGTAGCCATCGGCGAATCCCCAGTTGCGTTCCAGCTGTATGAGGCGCACCTGCGGGAAGTTCGTTCTGAGCCATTCCATGGAATCGTCGGTAGAGGCATTGTCAGCCACATAGACGAACGCCCCCTCCGTCAGGTTCTCCAACAACTTGGGTAAGTATTGTTCCAGCATCTTCCTGCCATTCCAGTTCAGGATGACGATTGCCACTTTATCCATGATCATCTGTTTTCAGTTTCACCATCAGAGCCGTCCGGTCCGCATTCATTGCCCCGAGCCTCACACTGACGAGCTGGTTGTCCAGCCTTTCGTCGGCCTCGCGGGCAGGCAGTTCCACGCGAATGTAGTTCTCCGTGAAGCCGTGCATTCTCCGTCCGCGCTCCGCCTTCTCGAACAAGACGGTAGCCTGCTGCCCGATGTGACGCGCATAAAAGGCCTCGGTCTTCGCGTCCGAGAGTTCGAGCAGCCGCTTGCTTCGCGCCTTCTTCTCCTTCTCGTCTACGACGTAAGGAATCTTCAGGGCAGCCGTTCCGGGCCGTTCGCTATAGGGAAACACGTGGAGCTGTGTCACGTCGAGCCTGCTGAGGAAGTCGTAACACGCCTCGAAGTACTCAGGCCGCTCGCCGCGCGTGCCCACCATCACGTCCACCCCGATGAATGCGTCGGGCATGAATTGCCTGATGAGCTGTATTTTCTGTTCAAAAAGTGCCGTGTCGTAGCGCCGGTGCATCAGCCTCAGCACCTCGTCGCTGCCACTCTGCAGCGGAATGTGGAAGTGCGGCATGAAGGCACGGCTGGTGGCGCAGAACTCGATGAGCCGGTCGTCGAGCAAGTCAGGTTCTATGCTGCTGATGCGGTAACGCTCAATGCCTTCCACACGGTCGAGTGCCTTTACGAGGTCGAGCATGCTCTCGCCCGTGGTCTTTCCGAAGTCGCCGATGTTCACCCCCGTCAGCACAATCTCCTTGCCACCCTCGGCTGCTGCCTGTTCTGCCTGTGCCACGAGCGACGCTATGCTCGGGTTGCGGCTGAACCCGCGTGCAAAAGGAATGGTGCAATAGGTGCAGAAGTAGCTGCAACCGTCCTGCACCTTCAGGAAGTAGCGCGTACGGTTGCCGCGCGAACAGCTGGGTGCGAAGCTGCTGATGTCCTTTGTCGGGACAGAATGGAATCTGTGGAGCGCCTCCCCTGCCCTGCCAGCCTCGTCGGCAGCCAGCTTCTCGGTCCAAGCCTCAGAGAGATAGTGCACCAGCTGGGCCTTCTCGTTACTGCCCAGCACCAGGTCGACGCCATCAATGCGGCTCACGCGCTCGCTGTCCAACTGCGCATAACACCCCGTGACGACGACAAAGGCGCCGGGATGCTCGCGCACCATCTTGCGAATGGCCTGCCGACACTTGTGGTCAGCGACATCGGTCACACTGCAAGTGTTGATCAGACAGATGTCGGCATGCTCACCCTTGGCAGCCGTAAGCACGCCCATGTCGTGCAGCATGCGAGCAAACGTGGACGTTTCGGAGAAGTTCAGCTTGCAGCCCAATGTCAGGAAAGCGGCCTTCTTGCCCTGAAACACACTTGTATTGATCATACATTATAATATATATAGCGTCTGCATTCGCCGTCATTCAGCAGCTGTCCGCTGAGCGTCGCAGACGCCTCCAACCTTGATTTCGCTACAAAGTTACAGCTTTTTTTCCTCATGGCGAAGGAAAAGTTCCGATTTTCAGCAAACAGCTGTCTTTCGGGTCGAAAAAAGCGCGTTGTTTTCGCACACGAAAACGAGAAATTTTCAATTCCTAAACGAGGATTTAGAAAATTAAAAGTAATTAACAATTTGTATTTGTTTGATTATCAGCACTTTGCCAAAAAGTTACATTTTACCCTAAAAAAAAATGCAAAAAAAAGAACAACGTATCAAAAAAATGCTTACCTTTGCAGCGTTTTAATAAACAAATGATTGTTTTACAGATTTAAAAAGCAAAGAAAAAATGAAAAAATTAGCATTTGTAGCAGTAGCTTTCGCAGCTATCTCTTTCGCATCTTGCGATTCTAAGAAGGCAGAGGCACCCGTTGTTGAGGAGCCCATGGAAGAAGTTGCAGCTCCCGAGGCAACTCTCGAGGATTCTACAGCAGCTTGGGCAGCAGTTGGTGACACCGCTGGTCTCGCAGCTAAGGACTCTATCTTCGCTGTTAAGCTCGACTCTATCCTGCAGGCTAAGGTTGCTGCTCCCGCTGACAGCACCGCAGCTGAGGCTACTGAGGCTCCTGCTGACTCAACAGCTGCTGCTGAGTAAGAAGGCATTTAGCTAAAAGCTATTGACCGTCAGGTGTGAACCTGACGGTTTTTTTTGTGCCCGTCATCGAGGGCTGCTGGCTGGTCCTGATGACCGTGGCATGCAGAAAGAGGGACATTTCCTTGCGTGGAAATGCCCCTCTTGTATTTATTCTCCGGTCGAAGACCGATTATTTAGCATAGAGAGCGACGATGGTCTCGTACTTCTCCTGCTTGCCTGAAGTCTGCTTCGGCTCTTCCACCTTCTTACCGTACTCGTAGACCTGCTCAAGCGTGAGCTTTCCGTCTTCAAAGTCCTTGCCGATTCCGCTGTCGAAGCTGGCGTAGCGCTCCTTCTTCATAGCGGGCAGCTCGCTCTCTTCGAGGATGGCAGCAGCGTTCTCCAGTGCACGTGCCATGGCATCCATACCGCTGATGTGAGCGATGAAGAGGTCCTCGAGGTCGGTAGAGTTACGACGGATCTTTGCGTCGAAGTTCGTACCGCCGTTTCCGAGGCCGCCGTTGCGGATGATTTCCATCATGGCCTGTGTCAGCTCATAGTTGTCGATGGGGAACTGGTCGGTGTCCCAACCGTTCTGAGCGTCACCGCGGTTAGCGTCGATGCTACCGAGCATGCCAGCATCCACGGCGCAAGCCAGCTCGTGCTCGAATGTGTGTCCGGCGAGCGTGGCGTGGTTCACCTCGATGTTCACCTTGAAGTCCTTGTCAAGATTGTGTGCACGGAGGAAGCCGATGACGGTCTCTGTGTCCACATCGTACTGGTGCTTCGACGGCTCCATGGGTTTGGGCTCGATGAGGAACGTGCCCTGGAATCCCTTCGAGCGTGCATAGTCGCGAGCCATGGTCAGCATCTGTGCCATGTGCTCCTTCTCGCGCTTCTGGTCGGTGTTGAGCAAGCTCATGTAGCCCTCGCGTCCGCCCCAGAACACGTAG
>JAFPME010000024.1 GCA_017402445.1 Prevotella sp.
ATATATCGCCTACTATAAACTGATGTTTCAAATTGAAAGCAGAATTTGGGAATTCTATCAAAAAACAGGTGGCCGTTGGTCGAAATTCGGGAACACCACGGGAACACACGTACCCTTATTTAAACGTATTCAGACGTGCTCAAAATTTGAGGCCAATTTTATAATGCATTGATATTCAACGAAATACAATACTCATAAATACTCATAAAAATCCACTTTTTACGACTGTTAATCAGGGGGTCGTTGGTTCAAGCCCATCCTGAAGCGCAAAAGCCGAGAGAAATCTCGGCTTTTTGCTTTTTATTACTTTCTTTTGCAATCCGACGCTTTATGTAAGTTCTTTGTTTCTCTGTCGTCTCAAAAGATTTTTCGTATTCTGTTTTGCCACACCCTTGTGATGAGTGATGGGTAGTGAATAGTTTCCTTCAAGGTCTGTTTTCCCCTGTCAGGGAACCAAAGATGGAGAGGACGAAACCAGCCCGGCACCCAGACTGTTGCTTTTCTGCAAGGTCGAGCATGCCTCCTTGCTGAATCATCATGCGTCGGCTCAGCGAAAGACCTATTCCGCTGCCATTGCGCTTTGTGGTGAAGAACGGCACAAAGAGCGACTGTCGATTTTCTGCAGGAATAGGCATGCCGTCGTTGCCGACGTAGAGTGACACCTCTGTAGCGGTGCCACTCGGGGCTCCGTTTTCCGTCAGTGTGACAACCATCTTCTTGGCTCCGGCCTCCAAGGCGTTCTTGGTCAGATTCATCAGCACCTGTCGCAGCATGCCAGTGTCGGCCCGCACCGTGACGTCGGGCACGCCGATCTGCCACGTCAGGTTGGGATATGCCTTGCAGACATCGTCGAGCAGCGGGCGAAGAGGCTGGTCCGTAGGAACGGGCTTCTCCAGTTCCGACATCTTGCGATAGTTTGAAACGAAATCGCTCAGATGGCGCGAGGTGTCGTAGATGGCCTGCAGACCAGGCTCGAGTGGCGTGCCCGCCACGTCGGCCCGGCCCAGCATCGACTGGCTGATGCTGCTGATGGGGGCCGTGGCATTCATGATCTCATGGGTGAGCACGCGGGTGAGCCGTTCCCACGACTCCACTTCGCTTTGGTTCAGCTGCTGGCGGATGGTCTCGCCCAGCTGGTTCAGAGTCTGCTGCATGGCTCGCTCGCCGGGCAGCAGTCTGTCGGTGGGCAGACGAAACGTGAAGTCGCGGTTGCGAATAGCCTCCTGCATCAGGTGTGCGCGGAGTTTCAGCGAGTGCTGTCGGCGTATCGTCCAGACGATGGCAACTGTCAGCAAAACACCTATTATTATAAATGGCCACATCATAACTCTGAACTAACTAAAGCCTTCTCATTTTGTTATACAACGTCTGGCGGGTGATGCCCAGCAGTTCGGCAGCCTGAGTGAGGTTGCCGTGGCAGCGGTCGAGGGTGCGGCGGATGTGCTCCTTCTCAACCTCGTCGAGGCTGACAATCTCCTGCTGCATGTCGAGCACGTCCTTCAGCTTGCGTATGAGCTCGTCGTTGTCCCATGGCTTGGTGATGAAGTCGGCAGCACCGCTTTTCAGTCCTTTCACTGCCAACGCAACATCGGCGTAGGCGGTCAGCAGCACCACGGGCGTCTGCGGATGCTGCTTGCTGATGGCGCGCAGCCAGAAGAGTCCTTCCTGTCCGCTGTTCACACCCAGCGAGAAGTTCATGTCGAGCAACACGATGTCTACATCCTCCTGTGCCATCACCTTCAGGATGTTGTCAGGCTGCTCGAGCGTCAGTATATGCTCGAAGATGCTGTCCAGCAGATAGCGCATCGCCGTCAGGATAGACGTGTTGTCGTCGACAACCAATATTGTTCCGTATTTGTTCATATCTCTTTTTTGTGTGCAAAGATATAAAGATTCTGTCTAAAAATCATACGCAGGAGTGTCTAATTTTTAGACATTCTGCATGCGACAGTGTTAAAATGCTTGGAGGCTATAGGCGAAAGTCATACCTTTGTGACGTGAAAAAGAAATCGACAATGAGTATGAAACAGATACTGATCATTTGTTTTGCGCTGGCGGCGGTTCCAACAGTTGCCCAGACCCAGTGGACGATGCAGCAGTGCATGAGATACGCTGTGGAGCATAACCATGAGGTGAAGCGCGCTGAGTTGGAACTCGACAACTACAAGGCGCAGAAGGTGGGGGCAGCCGGCAGGTTCCTGCCTGCTGTCGACGCCAGCATCGGCGCACAGTACAACTTCGGACGAGCCATCGACCCCGAGACCAACGGCTACACAGATGTGAGCACCTTTTACAACGGCTACTCCCTGCAGGCGTCGCTGCCCGTGTTCGACGGGTTCAGTCGTGTGCATGCGCTGCGTGCGGCTAAAGCCGGTGTGCTGTTGGGACAGTCGGCGCTGCAGCAGCGCCAGAGTCTGACAGCCCTCAGCGTTCTTCAGGCTTTCACCGATGCCGTCTATTACGAGGGCATGGTCAAGATGGCTGAAGAGAAAGTGGAGGAGACGGCGCTGCTGCTCCGCCAGACTCGCCTGTTGGAAGAGGTGGGGCGCAAGAGTGCTGCCGACGTGGCTCAGGTGGAATCGCAGAAGGCCGAGGCCGACTACGAGCTGACCCGCCAGCAGAACCTCCTGACGTCGGCCATGCTGGAACTGAAGAAGTCGATGGGGTATCCGCTAAATGAGAGCCTTACCCCCGACCTCTCTCCCCAAAAGGAGAGGGGAATAAATGCATATTCCGCTGAAACTCTGGATAGCAGGAGTAATCACTCCCCTCTCCTTGGGAGGGAGGTAGGAGAAGAGGCTGTTGCCCGATATCAAATGGAAGTTGCCGAACACGAGTGGCGTCAGGCCCGCGCTGCGTTTTTTCCCTCTCTCTCTTTGAGTGCGGGCCTGAACACCACTTATTTCCATACGTTGCATGCCAACACGGTTCAGTCTTTCCCCACTCAGTTCCGGAACAACATGGGCGAGTACGTTGTTGCCACGCTGAGCATCCCCCTGTTTAACCGCCTGCAGACCATCACGAACGTCCGCAAGGCCAAGAACAACTACAGGATTGCCCGCGAGAACTACGAGCAGAAGCGGCTGGAGCTGGAGAAACTCTCTCGCGAAGCCTGGCACGACTGGCAGGGCTACCTGAGGCAGGCTGAACAGATGGCAAAGAAGGTGGCGGCCGACTCGCTGGCCTACCAACTGACGCGACGGCAGTTTGAGGAAGGACTGTCGACGGCCATCGACCTGCATGCCACATCGACACAACTGTTGACGTCGAAGGCCACACTGCTGCAATGCCGGTTGATGGCCGTGGTGAAGGAACAATTGGTTAGATATTATCAAGGAGAAACAATATGGAGCAGCGAGCGGAGAGCGGAGTTTACTCCGGCTATCCCGAGTCGCGAGTGAGTTCAACGAAGTTAAACAATATGGACAGAATAATTGTAAAGACAAGAAAGCAGCGGCTGATGAAGTATTGGCCGTATGCGGTAGGAGGCAGCCTGCTCTTGGTTGTCCTGGGCTGGCTAGTGTTTGGCAGTCATGCTTCGACGCTGAAAGTCGTCCGCGACGAACTGACCATCAGCGATGTGCGGCGGGCAGAGTTTAAGGACTATGTGCGCACCAACGGACAGGTGTTGCCCATCCAGGTGGTGCAGATCTCGCCCGAGGAAGGCGGCATCGTCATGGAGAAAGTAGTCGAAGAAGGTTCTCACGTGCGGAAGGGCGATGTGATAGTCCGTCTGTCGAATTCGAACCTCGACCTGCAGATTCTCAATGCTGAGGCCGAGCTGGCCGAGAAGCAAAACCTGCTGCGCAACACCCAAGTGGCCATGCAGCAGGACCGGCTGAACAACCAGACGGAGCAGGCACAGCTCGACATGGACACGC